>NZ_CP077092.1:5307500-5907500 GCF_014268585.2 Pseudomonas iranensis | reverse complement strand
TCCCCGAAGACCTCGATGTGCGCCTGTCCGGGCAGCGCATCGTGCTGGTCGAGCGGCGCGCCAAATACCTGTTGATCAACGCCGAGATCGGCACGCTGATCAGCCATTTGGGCATGTCGGGCAATCTGCGTCTGGTGGAGGCCGGGTTGCCGGCGTTGAAGCACGAGCACGTCGATATCGAACTGGAATCGGGACTGGCCCTGCGCTACACCGATCCGCGACGCTTCGGCGCGATGCTGTGGAGCAACGACCCGCTCAATCACGAGTTGCTGATTCGCCTCGGGCCGGAGCCGCTGACCGATCTGTTCGATGGCGAGCGCCTGTTCCAACTGTCACGCGGGCGCTCGATGGCGGTCAAGCCGTTCATCATGGACAACGCAGTGGTGGTCGGGGTCGGCAATATCTACGCGACCGAAGCGCTGTTCGCCGCCGGCATCGACCCGCGCCGCGAAGCCGGAGGCATTTCTCGCGGGCGTTACTTGAAACTGGCGATCGAGATCAAACGCATCCTCGCCGCCGCCATCGAGCGTGGCGGTACGACGTTGCGCGATTTCATTGGCGGAGACGGTCAGCCGGGCTATTTCCAGCAGGAACTGTTTGTCTACGGCCGCGGAGGTCAGCATTGCAAGGTCTGCGGCACCGGCCTGCGCGAAGTGAAGCTGGGCCAGCGCGCCAGCGTGTTTTGCCCGCGCTGCCAGACCTGAAAAAATCCTTCGGTCTATGGTGAGAAGTCTTACTGCGCAGCCCGAAGGATCGTGCCATGAAAGTCCTGCAAGTCTTCTTCGTCACGCTGCTGTTGTGTTCCAGCCTGGCCGTTCAGGCCTCGGAAACCGGCAGCGGTGATCCGCGTTACACCATCCAGAATCCCCCGGCCTACGCCATGCTTGGCGACCTGCTGATTGCCCGACCTTTGCTGGTGGTGGCCACGGTGATCGGTGCGGGAGCGTTTGTGGTGTCGTTGCCGTTTACCGCACTGGGCGGCGGTGTTGGCGATGCCGGTCAGGCGCTGGTGGTTGACCCGGCGAAAGCGGCGTTTGTGCGGTGTCTGGGGTGTACAGGGGAGGGGTTTGAGCAGCGCGAGTGAGCTGATCGGGTTTCAGTGGTGTGGCTGATGGCCCATTCGCGAGCAGGCTCGCTCCCACAGGGGAATGCATTGCAAATGTGGGAGCGAGCCTGCTCGCGAAGAGGGCGGTACAGGCGCTGAAGTGATCAGGCCTTGCCGGTGATCTTGCGGTACTTCTCCATCAACTGTTCTTCAGTCTCCGGATGGGCTTCGTCCAATGGAATGCAATCCACCGGGCAGACCTGCTGGCACTGCGGTTCGTCGTAGTGGCCGACGCACTGGGTGCACAGGTTCGGGTCGATCACGTAGATCTCTTCACCTTGGGAAATGGCGGCGTTCGGGCACTCGGGTTCGCAGACGTCGCAGTTGATGCAATCGTCGGTGATGATCAGGGACATGCTAACTCCAGCCGGGGCGGCAGGCCCGGGCGCTATAAATCAATGCGCGCAATTGTGCCGCATTGGCGCTCGCAGTGCACGCGGGGGCGATCAAGGGCACTCTTTGGCTGCGATCCAAAAACGAAAGGATCGCAGCCTGCGGCAGTTCCTATTTCTTGAAGCGCAGGGTCAGCGCGTCGGCCACGGCCGGGTGGACGAACTTGCTGATATCGCCGCCCAGCGCGGCAATCTCCCGCACCAGCGTCGAGGAAATGAACGAATAACGCTCCGACGGCGTGAGAAACAGGCTCTCCACATCCGGCGCCAGTTGGCGGTTCATGTTGGCCAGCTGGAATTCGTATTCGAAGTCCGACACCGCGCGCAGACCACGCAAGAACACATTGGCGTTCTGCTCTTTGGCGAAATGCGCGAGCAGCGTCGAGAAACCGACCACTTCCACGTTCGGCAGGTGTTTGGTGACCTCGCGAGCCAGTTCGACCCGTTGTTCCAGCGGGAACAGCGGGTTCTTTTTCGGGCTGGCGGCGACCGCGATGATCACGTGATCGAACAGGCGCGAGGCGCGTTCGACCAGATCGCCATGGCCCTTGGTAATAGGGTCGAAGGTACCTGGGTACAACACTCGGTTCATCGCGTCGTCCTGGCGGGAGTCCGTTGGGGAGTCGGATGGTATCGCAGCCTTCCCGGTCGGCCAAGTCGCCTGTTGGGTAAGAAAGCACTATAGACGATAGGAATATTCTGCTTTTTCATGGATTTTTCAGCCGATCAGCCAAGGCTGTCGCCAATTGCGCGGTCAGGCCATACACCGACAGCTGCGGGTTGGCGCCGATGCTGGTGGGGAACAGCGAGCCGTCGTGAATCGACAGATTGCGCAGTTGATGATGGCGACCGAGGCTGTCAGCGACCGCGCTTTGCGGATCTTCACCCATCTCACAACCACCCATCACATGGGCGCTACCGAGTCGCGTGCGGTACAGCTCCAGGCTCAGTCCATCGATCATTGAGCGCGCCTCGGCCAGTGTCTTCACATAGCGGCCGTCGGCGTGCATCGGCATCACCGATTGCGCGCCGCCGGCGAACTGAATTTCAGCCATGACGTGAAAGGCCCGGCGCAAACCGTCCCAGGCGTACTGCGAAACCTGATAGTCGAGCACTGGCGAGCCATCACCGCGCAGCTCCACCGAGCCACCGCTGCTGTCCGGGTGGAAGCCATCGCGCAGCAGCGCCAGCATTGCGTGGGTGTGCGGCAGGTCGGCCATGTGTTGCGCGTTCTCTTGGCCGAAACCGCCGAGCAGTGTGGCGGCCAGCGCCGGGTGCAGCGGTGGCACTTCAAGTTTGAACGCCATCGGCCCGGTGGTGCCGTCCTTCCATTGAAAATGGTCGGAATAAATCGACTGCGGCGCGCCGTAGAACGGATTGACCACCTCGGCGAAACGCGCGGCGGACATGTTCACCGGATGTAGAAAGGTGCGCTTGCCCACGCGCTCATGCGGATCCGGTGCGTCGGAGCGCAGCAACAGCGCCGGGCTGTTGATGCCGCCGCCGGCCAGCACGTAATGTCGCGCCTTGACGGTGATGCTGCGCCCGGTCGGCTCGACGCAGCGTTGGTCCATCGCCACGCAATGCAGCCCGGTAACCTTGTCGCCACTGATCAGCAGTTTCTCCACCCGCGCGAGATACAGCAGCTCGCCGCCCTTTTCAAGCGTCGCCGGGATGGTCGTGACCATCATCGATTGCTTGGCGTTGCTCGGGCAGCCCATGCCGCAATAGCCGAGATTCCAGCAACCGCGAACGTTGCGTGGGATCACGTGCCAGCTGTAGCCGAGTTGCTCGCAGCCTTTGCGGATCACATCGTTGTTGGCATTGGGCGGCACCATCCACGGCGCGACGCCGAGGCGCTGCTCCATTTTTTCGAACCACGGCGCCATCTCTGCCGGACTATGGCCTTTGACGTTGTGCTCGCTGGCCCAGTGTTCGAGGGTCGGCTCGGGTGTGCGGAAGCTCGAGGTCCAGTTGATCAGCGTCGTGCCGCCGACCGCGCGGCCCTGCAGGATCGTGATCGCGCCGTCCTTGCTCATGCGCCCGATGCCTTCCTGATAGAGGCTGCTGTAGGCCTCGTCTTCGAGCAGTTTGAAATCCGAACTGGTCTTCAGCGGGCCTTCTTCGATCAGCAGGACTTTGTAGCCCGCCGCGCTGAGGATCTCCGCCGTGGTGCCGCCGCCGGCGCCACTGCCGATGATCGCCACGTCGGCTTCGAGGGTGAGGTCGTCGCTCAGTTGCGCGCCGTTGTAGGTTTTCCAGCCTCGGGCGAGGCCTTCGCGGAAGGGATCGGGTACGGGCATCGGTCAGGTTCTCTTATTATTCTGGATGCGGGTGTGTGGCGGCTGGCCCCTTCGCGAGCAGGCTCGCTCCCACAGGGACATGCATTTCAAATATGGGAGCGAGCCTGTTCGCGAAGGCCGCGCCCCCGGTTTCAGACCTTTGGCGGCCCGGGATAACCGCAGTGAGCCCAGGATTCGGCGCGGGTGTACCAGGCCATCATCACCATCTGCTGCAACGAGCTATGGCCCATGCGCAGCAAGCTCAATGAACTGTTCTCCCAGCGTTCGAGGAAATGTCGCATCGCTTCAGGGCCGGCGTTTTCCCAACTGCCCCAGATGCCGGTGAGCGGGCCACGGGTCACGGCCATGCCGAGCACATCGAACAGTTGCCGAGTGAGCTTGAGCATTTCCGGCGACACGTGATCAAGGCTGTAGTCCAGCGACTTCAGCGTGCCGTCGACCGCTGCGGGTATTTCCCCGACGGCAACGGCGCCGTCGAGCATCACCGGGATCAGCGCGCGCAGGAACAGCAGATCGCCGTCGCGCAAAACCACAAAGCCGTTGGCGCTGACGCTCGACGAGCAGCCAGTGAGGCTGGCGCCAAGGCCTGCGGTGGCGAGAAACGCGCTGGCGCCGAGGCTGAATTTCAGCAGGCCACGGCGCGACAGGGCGGGTGTTTCGGTCAGGCTTGGGTGCATTGTTGTTATTACCCGGCGTCGACGAACGTTTAGCGGATGAACAGTTTCTGAATCAGTTTCTGAATCGATGTGCCGTAGGGCGGGTAGATCAGCCGGGCCGCGTTGAAGCGCTGTTTGATCAGCACACCCTTGGCCTTGCTGAACGTCAGGAAACCTTCGTGGCCGTGGTAATGGCCCATGCCCGAGGGACCGATGCCACCGAAGGGCATGTCGTCCTGAGCGACATGCAACAAAGTGTCGTTCAGGCATACGCCGCCGGAATGGGTCTCGTGCAGTACGCGATGCTGTTCGCGTTTGTCGTAGCCAAAGTAGTAAAGAGCCAGAGGACGAGGCCGCTGATTGATGTAAGCGAATGCCTGCTCCAGATCGCGGTAAGGCACGATTGGCAGCAACGGGCCGAAGATTTCGTCCTGCATCACGGTCATTTCATCGCTGACATTGAGCAGCACGCTGTGCGGCATGCGTCGGCCCTGGCCTTGTTCGAACAGCGGGATCAGCAGCGCGCCCTTGCTGGTCGCGTCGCTGACGTATCCGTTCAGCCGGGCCAGTTGGCGTTCGTTGATGATTGCGGTGTAGTCGGCGTTGTCGGCCAGGGTCGGGTAGAAGCCTTTCACAGCCTGACGATAGGCCTCGACGAAAGCGCCGACGCGGTCTTCCGGCACCAGCACATAGTCAGGCGCGACGCAGGTCTGCCCGGCGTTGAGGGTCTTGCCGAAGGCGATGCGTTCGGCGGCGTCCTTGAGCGGTACGTCTGTGGAGACGATGGCCGGTGACTTGCCACCCAGTTCCAAGGTGACTGGCGTGAGGTTTTCCGCCGCCGCACGCATAACGTGCTTGCCGACGCTGGTGGAGCCGGTGAACAGCAGATGATCGAAAGGCAGGCGCGAGAACGCCACGCCGACGTCCGCCTCACCCAGCACCACGCAAACCAGGTCTTCGGGAAAGATCCGCGCGAGCAGGTCTTTGAGCAACAGCCCGGTCGCCGGGGTCGATTCGCTGAGCTTGAGCATCACCCGATTGCCCGCCGCCAGGGCGCCGACCATCGGCCCTACGGCCAGATACAGCGGGTAGTTCCACGGCACGATCACACCGACCACGCCCAGCGGCTGGTAAACCACCTTTGCCGAAGCAGGCTGGAACGCCATGCCAACCTTGCGCCGCGAGGGCTTCATCCAGTTTTTCAGGTGACGGCTGGCGTAGTGAATGCCGTGCAGGCTCGGCATCAGCTCGGCGAGCAGGGTTTCGTCGGCGCTGCGGTGACTGAAATCGGCGCTGATCGCGTCGATCAATGCCTGCCGCTCAGCGCTGAGCAGATCGCGCAAAGCCTTGAGCCATTGCTGACGTTGCGCGGCCGGTGGCATCGGGTTGGCGGCGTACGCGGCCCGTTGTGCCTGGAACTGCCGATCAAGGGTTTCAAGAGGCTGTTGCAGCGTTTGCAGGTAGGCAATGTCGGCAGTCATCGCGGGCTCCGGATTTTATTGTAGTGGGCACTTTTTAGAGTCTAAGCTCTAGAAAGTCAAACGACTTCCGCGCACGTCAGTGTTTTATCCATTTCCGGTTAGGTCGTAAGATGCGCCGTCTACGCACTCTGAATTAAAGCTCAAGCCATGGCCCCACGAATAAAAACCAGCGAGCGCATCGTTCAGAACAGCCTGGAGCTGTTCAATCAGCAGGGCGAGCGCAGCGTCAGCACCAACCACATCGCCGCGCACATGGAGATTTCTCCGGGCAACCTGTACTACCACTTCCCCAACAAGCAGGCGATCATCGCCGTGTTGTTCAGTGAGTACGAAGCCCTGGTGGACAGCTTTCTGCGTCCGCCTCAGGGCCGCCCGGCGACCGTCGAGGACAAGCGTTTCTATCTCAAGGAACTGCTTTCGGCCATGTGGCGCTACCGCTTTCTGCACCGCGACCTCGAGCATCTGCTCGACAGCGATGCGGAACTGGCCGCGCGTTATCGGCGTTTCTCCCAGCGCTGCGTGATCCAGGGGGCCGCAATCTACGAAGGTTTTGTCGCCGCCGGCATCCTGAAAATGGATCGCGTGCAGATCGAGTCGCTGACCCTCAACGCGTGGATCATCCTGACCTCGTGGGTGCGTTTTCTGTGCACCACGCGGGAAAACTCCAACCACCTCAGCGAACAGGCCGTGAAGCGTGGCGTGTATCAGGTGCTGGTGCTGGAAGCAGGGTTTGTTACCGATCAGGCGCGGGATGAAGTCAACGCACTGTTCGACGAGTTCTACGTGCCGCTGGCGCAGGCCCTTGAAGACGTGAAATAAACCGTTCAGCCGAATTCCACAGGAGCCCGTTATGTCAATTGCGCAGTTGATCAGCCCACAAGCACTGGACGCTCGCAAAGAGCAGCCGGGGCTGGTGATTGTCGATTGTCGTTTTGCCCTCGAAGATCCGGATTACGGCCAGCGCAGCTACGCCGAAGGGCACATTGCCGGGGCGAGTTTCGCCGATCTGGAACGGGATCTAAGCGGCAAAGTCGAGAAGGGCGTGACCGGGCGTCATCCGTTGCCCGAGCCGGCGGCGCTGATCGAACGCCTGCAAGCCTGGGGCATCAGCAACGACAGCGATGTGGTTCTGTATGACGACGGCCCGGGTGCATACGCGGCGCGGGCGTGGTGGTTGCTGGCATGGCTGGGCAAGCGCGACGGCGTATTCATTCTCGATGGCGGGCTCAAAGCTTGGCACGCCGCCGGCCTGCCGCTGAGCCTGGACCCGCCGAGCGTGACGCCGGGTAACTTCAGCGGTCAGCCGGACATGAGCCTGTTGCTCAGCGCCGAACAATTGCAGCAGCGCCTCGGCCAGCCAACCCTGACCCTGCTCGACGCCCGCGCCTTGCCGCGCTTCAAGGGCGAAATGGAACCGATCGATCCGGTCGCCGGACACATTCCCGGCGCGCAGTGCGCGGCGTTCACCGACAACCTCGGCAGTGATGGACGGTTTTTGCCGGCCGAGCAGCTCAAGCAGCGCTTTGTCGCGAAACTGGGTGATCGCTCACCGTCGGAACTGGTCGCCTACTGCGGCTCCGGAGTGACGGCGTGTCACAACCTGTTTGCACTGTGCCTAGCCGGCTACCCGCTGGGTGCGCTGTATGCCGGATCGTGGAGCGAATGGATCAACGAGCCATCGCGCGGCATTGCCACCGGCGAATAAACACAGCGATCTCCTGTAGGAGTGAGCCTGCTCGCGATAGCGGTATGTCTGTGAGTTAAAAGCCAACTGACTCACCGCTTTCGCGAGCAGGCTCGCTCCCACAATGAACCAGGTTGTGCCATACATTTTGATGCCGAAACAAATCCCTGTGGGAGCGAGCCTGCTCGCGAAGGCGTCCTGTCAGGCATTGAGTTTCCAGACTGACACACCGCGATCGCGAGCAGGCTCACTCCTGCAAGGGTTATGCGGCGCTCATTGACCGAGTGCGGCCAGCCATTGTGGGATGCGCCGCTCCAGGTAATACCCGGGCCGGCGCACCGAGCCGTCGACAAAACCGACATGACCGCCACGCGCCTGCAATTCGAACCGGGTGCAGGCTGACAACTCGTCGGCTTGCGGCAGGCTGTGGGGAAATACAAACGGATCGTCCGCCGCCTGAATAATCAGCGTCGGCGTGCGGATCTCGCCGAGGTAATAGCGGCTCGAGGCGCGGCGGTAATAATCCTCGGCATCATTGAAGCCATGCAGCGGCGCCGTAACCCGGCCGTCGAAATCCCAAAACGTACGCATGTTTTCCAGCGAGCCGAGCGCGGCCAGTTTCGCTAGGCCGTCTTCGCGCCCGTCACGCTGGAACTGACGCTGCTTGTTCCTGATGTAGGCGACCATCTCTCGCATGAAGTGCGCCTGATACACCCGCGAAAATCCTTGGCCGATACGATCGGCACATTGATCGAGACGGAACGGTACCGACACCGCCACCGCGCCGAGCACACCGCTGTTGCTGCCGGTTTCACCCAGATGCTTGAGCAGCACATTACCTCCCAGCGAATAGCCGACCGCGTACAACGGCGCCAACGGTCGTTTGGCGCGCAGGTGCTGGATGGCTTCGGCAAGGTCTTCGCTGGCGCCGGAGTGGTAGCTGCGCGGCAACAGATTCGGCTCGCCGGAACAACCGCGCCAGTTCAGCGCGACGCTGGCCCAGCCCTGCTCGGCCAAGGCCTTTTGAATGCCCGCCACATAGGGCGAATTGGAAGAGCCGGTCAAACCGTGCAGCACCAGTACCAACGGCGCCTCGGCGCTGTGCGGGCCGTGCCAGTCGAGGTCGAGGAAGTCGCCGTCCTCGAGCCACAGGCGTTCGCGTTCGCGCTCGATGTGCACGGTCTTGCGCCACAGCGGCCCCCACAGGGTTTGCAGATGCGGATTGCCGAGGCCGAAGGCGGGGATGAAGCGTTCTGGCGAAGGGGGCACGATGATTCTCGATGGGCTTATGGCGAGGAAGCTTGCCACCTCGCCGCAGGTTGCTTGCGACCTTGTCAGCCGGCGATGTCCGCCGTGCGCTGCCACAGCGCGTAAAAAACCCGACCGGATTTCTGTTCACGATGCAGGCGCCAGTTGCCCGGCAGGCCCAGCGTCGATGGCGCTGTTTCGCTTTCAGTGTAGATCCACGAATCGGCCGCCAGCCATTGGCGCTCTTCCAGCAAGGTACAAACCGCTGGCAACAGGTTCTGGTTGAACGGCGGGTCGAGGAACACCAGGTCGAACGGCGTCGCGGTCTGGGTTTCCAGGTAGCGCAGCGCATCGGCGGTTTGCACCTGGCCGTTGCTGCAGCGCAGGGTGCCGAGGTGCTCTTTCAGGCTGGAAACCGCAACGTTGCTGGCGTCCAGCGCCTGGGCCGTGGCCGCGCCACGGGACAGCGCTTCGAGAAACAGCGCGCCGCTGCCGGCGAACGGGTCGAGCACTTTCGCCCCTTCGACATACGGCGCGAGCCAGTTGAACAGGGTTTCACGCACGCGATCCGGGGTCGGGCGCAGGCCCGGTGCGTCGGGAAAGCTCAGCTTGCGGCTGCGCCACTGGCCGCCAATGATGCGCAGCTGGTTCACGCCGTTGTGCACGTTTTGCACGGGTTTTTTCGGTGCTCGAGTGGCCATTAATGCTCCGGAACCCCGAGCGGTTGCTCGGCAGGTTTATCAGATGGGGCCGGTAACGGCTTTTGCGGCACGGTCGGGCCAGCGGTGACGATGACCATTTTCTCCGTGCTCAGGTGTTTGTTCAGCGCATCGCGCACTTGCTCAACGGTCAGGCTCTGCGACTGACGCATGAAATCGTCGAGATAGCTCAGCGGCAGATTATAGAAGCCCATCGCGCCGAGTTGGCCAACGATGTCGGCGTTGCTCGCGGTGGACAGCGGGAAGCTGCCGGCCAGTTCGCGCTTGGCGTCGTCGAGTTCTTTTTGTGTCGGCCCGCTTTTCAGGTAGTCGGCGAGCACGTCCTGCACCAGTTTCAGGGTGCCTTCGCTCATCTCGGCGCGGGTCTGCAGATTGATCATGAACGGGCCACGGGCCTGCATCGGGCTGAACGCCGAGTAAACCCCGTAGGTCAGGCCACGCTTCTCGCGCACTTCGCTCATCAGGCGCGTACCGAAACCACCGCCGCCGAGGATCTGATTGCCCAGCGACAGCGCGGCGTAATCCGGATCGTCGCGATCGATGCCCAGTTGCGCGAGCATCAGGTTGGTCTGTTTCGACGGAAACTCGATGTGGTTGACGCTGGCTTGCGGTTCCTGCGGCGCGGCGATCTTCGCCAGCGCCGGGCCTTTCGGCAGGGACGAGGAAACCTGATTGGCAATCGCCTCGGCTTCGGCTCGCGACAAATCACCAACCAGCGCAATCACCGCATTGCCGGCGGCGTAGGCCTTGGCATGGAACTCGCGTAATTGCGCGACGGTGATCTTCGGCACGCTTTGGGCATTGCCATCGCTGGAATGCGCGTACGGGTGATCGCCGTACAGACGCTTCATCAGCTCCAGGCTGGCAAGCTTGCCGGGGTTCTGTTTCTGGTATTCGAAACCGGCGAGCAGCTGGTTCTTGATGCGCGCGAAGGAGTCGGCGGGGAAGCTCGGTTTGCCAACCACTTCGGCAAACAGCTTCAGCGCCGGTTCACGCTGCTCGGCGGCGCTCAGGCTGCGCAGCGAGGCCAGCGCCATGTCCTTGAATGCACCGTTGCCGAAGTCGGCGCCGAGGCCTTCAAAACCCTGGGCGATGGCGCCGACGTCTTTGCCGGCGATGCCTTCGTTGAGCATCGCGTTGGTGAGCACCGCGAGGCCGGGCACGTTGCCGTCCTGGCTGCTGCCAGCGGCGAAGATCAGGCGCATGTCGAACATCGGCAGCTCATGCGCTTCGACGAACAGCACTTTGGCGCCTTCAGCGGTGTTCCAGGTCTGCACGTCAAGCTTGCGGCTGGCCGGAGCCTTGCCGTCGAGTTCGGCCAGCGATTGCAGTTTCTGGCTGGACTTGGCGTTATCCAGTGCTTCGCTGGCCTTGCTGTCAGCGCTTGGCGACAAATAAACCGCTGCCGAGCCGATCACCGCGACAGCAATCAGGCCAAGCAGCATCAGGCGTGGGGTTTTGCGCTCACTCATGAGTCGTCTCCATTGGCAGGACGTGGGCGACGCTGAGACGTTCGCGGGTGAAATACTTTTTCGCGGCGTTCTGGATGTCTTGCGGAGTCACGCTTTCCAGGTCGGCCAGTTCGGTGTCCATCAGCTTCCACGACAGGCCGACCGTTTCCAGTTGACCGATCGCGGTGGCCTGGCTGGTGATCGAGTCACGCTCGTAGACCAGGCCGGCGATGACTTGAGCGCGGACGCGTTCCAGCTCTTCGGCAGACGGCGCGGTGGTTTTCAGTTGCTCAAGCAGTTTCCACAAGCCGGCTTCGGCCTGGGCGATGGTCTTTTTCTTCTGCGTATTCGGCGTGGCCGACAGGGTAAACAGGCTGTCGCCACGGGTGTAGGCGTCATAGTCCGACGAGCCGCCGGAGACCAGTTCTTCGCCGCGTTCCAGTTGCGCCGGGATGCGCCCGCTGTAGCCGCCGTCGAGCAGCGCCGAAATCAGGCGCAGGGCGTTGACTGAGCGTTTGTCTTCAGCGGTAGCGATGCTCGGCACGTTGAAGCCAAGCATCAGGCTCGGCAGTTGGGTCTGCACGCGCAGGGTGATCTGGCGTTCGCCGGGCTCGGCCAGTTCCAGCGGTTTTTTCGCCGGTGGCACGTCGCGTTTGGCGACCGGGCCGAAATAGCGCTGGGCGAGGGTTTTCACTTCGTCCGGAGTGACGTCACCGACCACCACCAGCGTGGCATTGTTCGGCGCGTACCAGGATTGGTACCAGTGACGCAGCTCCTCGACTTTCATACGGTCGAGGTCGGCCATCCAGCCGATCGTCGGCGTGTGATAACCGCTGGCCGGGTAGGCCATGGCCTTGTAACGCTCGTAGGCCTTGGACATCGGCTTGTCATCGGTGCGCAGGCGGCGCTCTTCCTTGATGACTTCGATTTCCTTGGCGAACTCGTCGGCCGGCAGGCGCAGGTTGGCCATGCGGTCGGCTTCCAGCTCGAAGGCCACGCCGAGACGATCACGGGCCAGCACCTGGTAATAAGCCGTGAAGTCGTCGCTGGTAAAGGCGTTTTCTTCGGCGCCGAGGTCGCGCAGGATCAGCGAAGCTTCGCCGGGGCCGACCTTTTCGCTGCCCTTGAACATCATGTGCTCGAGCGCGTGGGACAGACCGGTCTGGCCCGGAGTCTCGTAGCTGGAGCCGACCTTGTACCAGATCTGCGAAACGACCACCGGTGCGCGATGGTCTTCGCGCACGACGACCTTGAGGCCGTTGTCGAGGGTGAATTCATGGGTCGGTTGCGGGTCGGCCGCCAGGGCCGAAAGGGGCAGGCAGACTGCGCTGAGCAGCAGGCCAGCAGCGCGGCGGGCAAGAGCATTCATTCGTTTTTCAACCTGTTGGGCTGCCCGCTTGGTCTTAGCGTCGGCGGGCGAGAGGGTGCTAGGATACTGATCCGTTTTACCGGCGACCACGTCTATCAGGCCTGAGGGTGTGATAAGGCTGATTAGGTTAGCGGCGCAATGCTGTGTTTTTCCCACTAAACTCCGCGTTTTCGCCGATCTTTGCCGGTTTAGATCATCGTAAAAACGATCCTTGAGGTGCCTTCGGTGCCTCGACAAAATGTTGCGCGTGAACAAGCTGGGTGAAACACAGTCTGTTCTGCATCGAATATTTATTTGCCGGGGCGCCCTGTTGGCGCGTCGCTACCGTGAGATAGCCGTCCTCCATGTTTGGTTCCAACGACGACAAGAAGAGCCCAGCTGCGGCTGGCGAGAAGAAAAGCCTGTTCGGATGGCTGCGGAAGAAACCGCAGGAACCCGTCGTCGAACAGCCGCCCGCGATTCCTGAGCCGGCCCCCGCGCCAGCACCTGTAATAGAAGAAGAGCCGGCGCCGATTGTGCTGCCGATCGCCGAACCGGTGCTGCAACCGGAGGTTGAGGCCGAGCCCGAAACGCCGGCCGCTGCCGAGTTGCCGCTGACGCCCGCCGCCGAGCCGTGGCTGACCTTGCCGGTGGCAGAAGAGCCGGTCGCGCTGGTTGAAGAAGCAGCTCCGCATGTGACGCCAGTGATTCCTGCGCCAATTGCCGAAGTGGCTGCGCAGCCTGCGCCTGAGCCAGTTGTCGAGCCAGCGCCGATCATTTCTGAACCCGCCGCCCCGGTTGTTCCGCCGTCGGAGCCCGCACCACTTGCCGCTGCGCCGGTTATCGCTCCGATCGTGCCGGTCGAAGTCCCTCTAGAAACGCCCGTCGAAACCCCGCGCACCGAAGAAACCAAAGCCGGTTTCTTCGCCCGCCTCAAGCAAGGTCTGTCGAAGACCAGCGCCAGCATCGGCGAGGGCATGGCCAGCCTGTTCCTCGGGCGCAAGACCATCGACGATGACCTGCTCGACGACCTCGAAACCCGTCTGCTCACCGCCGACGTCGGCGTCGAAGCCACCACGCAGATCATCCAGCGCCTGACCCAGAAGGTCGCACGCAAGGAGCTGGCCGACGCCGACGCTTTGTACAAATCCTTGCAGGCCGAATTGGCCGCGATGCTCAAGCCGGTTGAACAGCCGCTGAAAATCGCCTCGCAGAACAAGCCGTTCGTGATTCTGGTGGTTGGCGTCAACGGCGCTGGCAAGACCACCACCATCGGCAAGCTGGCGAAGAAGCTGCAATTGGAGGGTAAGAAGGTCATGCTGGCGGCCGGCGACACCTTCCGCGCCGCGGCCGTGGAGCAATTGCAGGTCTGGGGCGAGCGCAACAAGATTCCGGTGATCGCCCAACACACCGGCGCCGATTCCGCTTCGGTGATCTTCGACGCGGTGCAAGCGGCCAAGGCCCGTGGCATCGATGTGCTGATTGCTGACACCGCCGGTCGCCTGCACACCAAAGACAACCTGATGGAAGAGCTGAAAAAGGTTCGCCGGGTGATTGGCAAGCTCGACGCCGATGCGCCGCACGAAGTGCTGCTGGTGCTCGACGCTGGCACCGGGCAGAACGCGATCAACCAGGCCAAGCAATTCAACCAGACCGTCGAACTGACCGGCCTGGCCCTGACCAAACTCGACGGCACCGCCAAGGGCGGGGTGATTTTCGCCCTGGCCAAGCAGTTCGGCCTGCCGATCCGCTACATCGGCGTCGGTGAAGGCATCGACGATTTGCGCACCTTTGAAGCCGAACCCTTTGTCCAGGCATTGTTTGCCGAGCGGGAGCGTTCATGATTCGTTTCGAACAGGTCGGTAAACGCTACCCGAACGGTCACGTCGGCTTGCATGAGCTGAGCTTTCGAGTCCGTCGTGGCGAGTTCTTGTTTGTCACCGGCCACTCCGGTGCCGGTAAATCCACGCTGTTGCGCCTGTTGCTGGCGATGGAACGGCCGACCAGCGGCAAGCTGCTGCTTGCCGGGCAAGACCTGAGCACCATCAGCAACGCGCAGATTCCGTTCCTGCGCCGACAGATCGGCGTAGTGTTCCAGAATCATCAGTTGCTGTTTGATCGCACGGTGTTCAACAACGTCGCCTTGCCGCTGCAGATCCTCGGCCTGTCCAAGGTCGAGATCGCCAAGCGCGTCGATTCGGCGCTGGAGCGCGTGGCGCTGTCGGACAAATCCGATCTGTACCCGGGCGACCTGTCCACCGGTCAGCAACAGCGCGTCGGCATTGCCCGCGCCATCGTCCATCGGCCGGCCTTGCTGCTGGCGGACGAACCGACCGGTAACCTCGACCCGCGTTTGGCGGCGGAGATCATGGGCGTGTTCGAAGACATCAACCGTTTAGGCACCAGCGTGCTGATCGCCAGTCACGATCTGGCACTGATCGCGCGCATGCGTCATCGCATGCTGACCCTGCAACGCGGCCGCCTGATCGGCGACGGGGAGGCCGGGGTATGAGTGCGACACGCAGTCCCAAGGTTTCCGAGCGCGTGGCCCCGAAGGCCGCCGATCCGCAACCGCAGAAAAAGAAAAAGCACGACGATGACGACGGCCCGGACTTCGCCACGCTGTTTCGCGCCTGGATCGAAAGCCATCGCGCCAGCCTGCTCGACAGCCTGCGCCGCCTCGGCAAACAGCCGATCGGCAGCTTCTTCACCTGCATGGTGATGGCGGTGGCGTTAAGTCTGCCGATGGGGTTGTCGCTGTTGCTGAACAATGTTGAGCGTCTTGGCGGTTCCTGGCAGCGCGCGGCGCAGATTTCTCTGTACCTGCAACTCGACGCCAGCCCGGAGCAGGGTGAAGCGCTGCGTGAGCAGATCAAAGGCATGCCTGGCGTCGCTGATGCCGAATATGTCGGCCGCGATCAGGCGCTGGAAGAGTTCCAGCAGCAGTCCGGCCTGGGTGAAGCCCTGCGTGAGCTGCCCGAGAACCCTTTGCCGGGTGTGGTGCTGGTGACACCGAACGAAGTCGACAAGCCGACACTCGAAGCATTAAGACAAAAACTTTCCGAGCTGCCGAAGGTACAACAGGCGCAACTTGATCTAGTCTGGGTCGAGCGTCTGGCCGCCATCCTCAAGCTTGGCGACCGCTTTGTCTTCGGTCTGACGGTGTTGTTGGTGTCTGCATTACTTTTGGTGATAGGCAATACCATTCGTCTTCATATTGAAAACCGCCGCACCGAGATAGAAGTGATTAAACTCGTCGGCGGCACTGACAGTTATGTGCGCCGCCCTTTCCTTTATATGGGCGCGTTGTATGGCTTCGGTGCAGGGCTGTTGTCCTGGGGCGTATTGGCGTTCGGCCTGAACTGGCTGAACGATGCGGTGGTCGGACTGGCCGGCTTGTACGGCAGTGATTTCGCCCTGGCCGGCGTGCCAGTGGCCGACGGTCTGTCGCTCTTGCTTGGCGCGGTGCTGTTGGGTTATATCGGTGCATGGATTGCAGTCGCACGTCATCTCAGGGAGCTGGCGCCGAAGTAGAATCTTTTTTGCGCGTGATTGACCTTGCGGTTTTTATGGGAACTTGTACCTGAGTTCCCGGTCAATTTTTCGCAGTGCCGAGAGGCACGAGTATGTGAGTGGGAGGTTTTTTCGTATGACCAATTCTTTGCAACCTGCGTATGCGCTGGTTCCGGGTGCGAACCTGGAAGCCTATGTGCACACCGTCAACAGCATTCCATTGCTGACGCCGGAGCAGGAGCGTGAACTGGCCGAGAGTCTCTACTATGAGCAGGATTTGGGGGCGGCTCGGCAGATGGTGCTCGCCCACCTGCGTTTTGTCGTACACATTGCCCGTAGCTATTCCGGCTACGGTCTGGCTCAGGCTGACCTGATCCAGGAAGGCAACGTCGGCCTGATGAAGGCCGTCAAGCGCTTCAACCCGGAAATGGGCGTGCGTCTGGTGTCGTTCGCCGTGCACTGGATCAAGGCGGAAATTCACGAGTTCATCCTGCGCAACTGGCGCATTGTGAAAGTCGCGACCACCAAGGCCCAGCGCAAGCTGTTCTTTAACCTGCGCAGCCAGAAGAAGCGTCTGGCGTGGCTGAACAACGAGGAAGTCCACCGTGTGGCGGAAAGCCTTGGCGTCGAACCACGTGAAGTCCGCGAGATGGAAAGCCGCCTGACCGGCCATGACATGGCCTTCGACCCGGCTGCCGAAGCCGACGACGACAGTGCTTTCCAGTCGCCGGCCAACTACCTGGAAGACCACCGGTACGACCCGGCGCGTCAACTGGAAGATGCCGACTGGAGCGACAACTCCAACACCAACCTGCACGAAGCACTGGAAGTGCTGGACGAGCGCAGCCGTGACATCCTCTACCAGCGCTGGCTGGCGGAAGAGAAAGCCACGCTGCACGACCTGGCGCAGAAGTACAACGTGTCGGCCGAGCGAATCCGTCAGCTCGAAAAGAGCGCGATGAACAAGCTCAAGTTGTCGATCGCCGCGTAACCGGCGCATCAGCAATAAAAAACGCCCCGATCAGCGATGATCGGGGCGTTTTTATTTCTGGCTTCACGCAAAACCCATGTGGGAGCGAGCTTGCTCGCGAAAGCGGAGTGTCAGTCACCGCCAATGCTGAATGATCCACCGCATTCGCGAGCAAGCTCGCTCCCACATTGGTATTTGGGTGTTATTCAGCCCAAGGCGCCCGTCGCGAATCATTTAGCCCGAGCAAATAACTGTCCCCGCCCAACTGACTCATCTGCTGCCGAATCCACCCGGCCCGTCGCGATACATAACCGGTCGGATGACTCGCGCTCCACACCCGTGGATTGGGCAGTACCGCCGCCAGATAACTCGCCTGCTGGCGCGACAATGACTTCGCGCTCACGCCAAAGTGGTGGCGGGCCGCCGCTTCAGCGCCAAATACGCCGTCATCCCATTCGACGCTGTTCAGGTACACCTCAAGAATCCGCTGCTTGGGCCAGAACACCTCGATCAGCGCGGTAAACCACGCTTCCAAGCCTTTGCGCAGATAGCTGCGGCCCGACCAGAGAAAGAGGTTTTTCGACACCTGCTGGCTCAAGGTGCTGGCGCCGCGAATCGAACCGCCCAGTTCGTTGTGGGCCAGAGCGGCCTGTATTGCGCGCAGATCGAAACCCCAGTGCTCGGGGAATTTCTGGTCTTCGCCAGCAATTACCGCCACTTTCAGGTCATCGGAGATTTCGCCCCACGGTTTCCAGGTGCGCTGCAGGTCAATCGGCTCGCCGTCGACCCAGGATTCGACCTTGCGCTCGACCATCAGCGCCGTGCCTGGCGGTGGCACGAAGCGAAACACCAGCACCAGCAAGACACTGCCGCCGGCGAACCAGAGTAGAGCCTTCATGAGACGACGGAAAATTGAACGCAGCATAGAGATGGCTTGGCCGAACCCGTGGAGCGGGCCATTATACAGACCCTGCCGATGGCGTCTGACTGGAGTTCCCCATGCTGCGTGGCTTTTTGATGATGGCCGCTTTTTTCGGATTCACCGGTGTTGCGCTCGGTGCGTTCGCCGCCCACGGCCTGAAAAACCGTCTGACGCCGGAATACCTGACGATTTTCCACACCGGCGTCACCTACCAATTGGTGCACACACTCGCGCTGTTCGGCGTTGCGCTGCTGGCCACGCAGACTCAAGGGCGGCTGGTCACTTGGGCCGGCGTGTCCTTCACCGTCGGCATTGTATTGTTCTCCGGCAGCCTGTATCTGCTGACCATGACCGGCATCAGCAAACTCGGCATCATCACGCCGTTTGGTGGCCTCGCGTTTCTCATCGGTTGGGTTTGCCTCGGCCTCGCCGCCTGGCGCCTATCCTGAATCTGACGCTCCCTCCTGTAGGAGCTGCCGAAGGCTGCGATCTTTTGATTTTGTTTTTCAAGATCAAAAGATCGCAGCCTTCGGCAGCTCCTACACGGACGTGTTTCAAGACGAATGGCTTGGGTCAGCCTGATTGATCGGGCTAGAATGCCAGCCCCTAAAAATGATGGCGGCGTTGTGCATGCGCATTCAGTTGAACGGCGAGTCCTTTGAATTGCCCGACGGTGAAACCGTTGCGGGCCTGATCACCCGTCTGGAGCTGAGCGGGCGCCGTGTGGCCGTAGAGCTCAATCTGGACATCGTCCCGCGCAGCCAGCATGCCGACACCACGTTGAACGACGGCGACAACGTCGAAGTGGTCCACGCCATCGGCGGCGGCTGATTGTCCCGGCCCGCAAGGGCACAGAATTCTGCAAGACCCTCACCCTTAAAGAGGATTCCCCATGAGCATCGTTCGTAGCGACAAGCCTTTTGTGCTGGCCGGTCGTACTTACCAGTCGCGTTTGCTGGTCGGTACCGGCAAGTACCGTGACATGGAAGAAACCCGCCAGGCCATCGAAGCCTCGGGTGCCGAAATCGTCACCTTCGCCGTACGCCGCACCAACCTGGGCCAGATCGAAGGCGAGCCGAACCTGCTTGAGGTGCTGTCGCCGGAGCGCTACACCTTCCTGCCGAACACTGCCGGTTGCTACGACGCCATCGAAGCCGTGCGCACCTGCCGCCTGGCGCGTGAGCTGCTCGACGGCCACAACCTGGTGAAGCTGGAAGTGCTGGCCGATCAGAAGACCCTGTTCCCCAACGTGATCGAAACCCTCAAGGCCGCCGAAACCCTGGTCAAGGAAGGCTTCGACGTGATGGTCTACACCAGCGATGACCCGATCATCGCCCGGCAACTGGCGGAAATCGGTTGCATCGCCGTGATGCCGCTGGCCGGTCTGATCGGCTCCGGTCTGGGCATCTGCAATCCGTACAACCTGCAGATCATCCTCGAAGAAGCCAAGATCCCGGTGCTGGTGGATGCCGGTGTCGGTACCGCTTCCGACGCGACCATCGCGATGGAGCTGGGTTGCGACGCCGTACTGATGAACTCGGCCATCGCCCACGCCCAGCAACCGGTGATGATGGCGCAAGCCATGCAGCACGCCATCGTCGCCGGTCGCCTGGCGTACCTCGCCGGCCGCATGCCGAAAAAACTCTATGCCAGCGCCTCTTCGCCGCTGGATGGTCTGATCAAGTAAGAGCCATTGATGACTGAATCGAACGACACGCCTGTCCAGCCGGACGAAGGCGACGAGCGCCAACACCGCCGCATCAAGAGTTTCGTGATGCGCGCCGGGCGCATGACCGAAGGCCAGCAACGCGGCCTGGACCAGGGCGCGCCGCTGTATGTGCTGCCGCTGGCCGATGCGCCGGTCGATTACGACCAGGTGTTCGGCCGCTCGGCGCCGCGCTCGCTGGAAATCGGTTTCGGCATGGGCCACTCGCTGCTGGAAATGGCCGCTGCTGCTCCAGAGCAGGATTTCATCGGTGTTGAAGTGCACCGTCCGGGTGTTGGCGCGCTGCTCAATGGCGTGTTGACCCAAGGGCTGACCAACCTGCGGGTCTACGATTGCGACGCGATCGAAGTGCTCAACCGCTGCATCGCCGACAACAGCCTCGATCGCCTGATGCTGTTTTTCCCGGATCCGTGGCACAAAAGCCGCCACCACAAGCGCCGCATCGTCCAGGCCTCGTTCGCTGAACTGGTGCGCAGCAAGTTGAAGGTCGGTGGCATTCTGCACATGGCCACCGACTGGGAGCCTTACGCCGAGTACATGCTGGAAGTGATGAACGTCGCCCCGGGCTACCGCAACCTCGCCGAAGACGGCAAATGCGTCCCGCGCCCGGCCGAACGCCCGATCACCAAGTTCGAACGCCGTGGCGAACGCCTTGGCCATGGCGTGTGGGATCTGAAGTTCGAAAAGATCGCTTAAGCATCACGCAATAAAAACTGTGGGAGCGAGCCTGCTCGCGAAAGCGGTCTGACTATCAACGATGATGTTGGATGTCATGACGCCTTCGCGAGCAGGCTCGCTCCCACAATTGTTTTGTGTATGAGGAGATTACAGGGGGGCAAGAAATCGAGCGGGCACCTGCTCTGTCAACCAGACGCCATTTTCGGCCTGATAGAACTTGAAGCCCTGTTCTTCCATCTGCTTCGCGGCAACCTTCAGAACGACTGGCGTTCCGTAGCGTTGACCCACGGCCGACGCGGTGGCGATCTCATCGGACAGATGCACCTGATGGCGTTGTCCTGGAATCAAGCCTTGTTCGTGGATCGAGTCGAGAAAACGCGTCGCTGTTCCGTGGTAGAGCGTTTGCGGTGGCTGTTTCTGCTCGAATTGCAGATCAACGCTTTTCGTCGAGTGGCCTTGAACAGCGCGTATACAGTGGCCATCAGCGGAAATCGTAAAACGCTTCTTGTCACTGCTGGTCACGACGTTTTCAATCAGCTCACGACTTAAATGTCTGCCATCACGCGCCGCGCCGCTGATCAGTGCGTCGATATTTGCCCAGCCATCCGAATCCAGCGTAAGACCAATCGCTTGAGGCTGGTGACGCAACACGAAGCTGAGAAATTTGCTCGTCTCATCCAGTAGTTTTTTACTCATGAACTTCCCTTTCATTGCAATCAACTGTGGGAGCGAGCCTGCTCGCGAAAGCGGTCTGACAATCAACGATGATGTTGGATGTCATGACGCCTTCGCGAGCAGGCTCGCTCACACATTTCGTTTTGGGGTGTTTGCGGGGTCAGCGGCGGTCGGCTACGACGCCGATCAGCACCAACACCACCAGCAGCACCGGCGCCAGGCTGTAGTTGTTGAACTGGCTCAGGCCTTTGATCACCCACGGCGTGGCGTAGATCAGCGCGGCGCCGCTGCCGATCAGGCAGAGCAGGGCCATCAGCGGCACGCGCAGGGCGCCGGCGATGCTGCCCAGGCGTTGCTCGACCCAGCCTTTGAAGTCAGCGCCGAACAGCACCAGCAGGCAACCGACCAGCGCCAAAGCGATTTCCGAGAGATTGCTGCGGCTCCAGCGGGAGACGGTGGCCAGCAGGTCGAGTATCAAATCCATGCGTTTTCCCTTTGAGCTCAAGTCAGTTCAGAAATTGTTGCAGCAAATCGTTGAGAAACAGCTGGCCGCGTTCGGTCGCCGCCAGGCGTGACGGTTCGACCTGCAACAGGCCGCTTTGTTCGGCTTCGCGGCGGCCTTCGGCGAGGGTGTCCAGCGACAGGCCGGTGCGCTCCGGATACAGGCGCGATTCGACCCCGGCAGTCAGGCGCAGGGCGTTCATCAGGAACTCGAAGGGCATCTCGTCATTGCTCAGCGATTTCTCGCCAGCCTGAAAGCTCTTTGCGGGATTCAGATAGTCCTTCGGCAGGCGGGTTTTCCATGTGCGCACGATGCGCCCGTCCGGGTGACTCAGCTTGCCATGGGCGCCGGCGCCGATGCCGATGAAGTCGCCGAAACTCCAGTAATTGAGGTTGTGCCGCGCCGGTCGCCCGGCCTGGGCGTACGCCGAGACTTCGTATTGCGCGTAACCGTGCTCGGCCAGCAGCGCCTGCCCAGCTTCCTGAATGTCCCACAGGGTGTCGTCTTCCGGCAGCACTGGCGGCTGGTTCCAGAACACCGTATTGGGCTCCAGCGTCAGTTGATACCAGGAAATGTGCGTCGGCTTCAGCGCAATGGCCTGGCGCAGATCGCTCAAGGCATCGTCCAGCGACTGATCGGGCAAACCGTGAATCAAGTCCAGGTTGAAGTTATCGAACCCGGCCTGCCGCGCCATGCCCGCCGCACGCACGGCTTCGTCACCGTTGTGAATGCGGCCGAGGGCCTCCAGCTTTTCTTGCTGAAAGCTCTGGATGCCGATCGACAGCCGATTGATCCCCAGCTTGCGATAGGCAACAAACTTCTCTTGCTCGAAGGTGCCTGGATTGGCCTCAAGGGTAATTTCGATTTCGGCGGCGAACGGGATGCGCTGCTCGACACCCTTCAACAACCGCCCGAGGGCTTCGGCGCTGAACAGGCTTGGCGTCCCGCCACCAAAGAAAATCGAGGTCAGCTCACGGCCATACACCGCATGCAGATCCTGGTCGAGATCGGCCAGCAGCGCGTCGACGTATTCCTGCTCCGGCAGCACCGGGCTGGCGGTGTGCGAGTTGAAATCGCAATACGGGCATTTGCGTACACACCACGGAATGTGGATGTACAGCGCCAGGGGCGGCAGGGTTGGCAGCGGTGCCCGAGGCGAGGACGCGGCGCCGCCGATGATCAGCGACGACGCGCAAGAATCAGTGGTCATTTCAAGCCCAGACGCTGGCGCAGCAGATCCATTGCACGGGCGCGGTGGCTGATCTGGTTCTTGTCGGCCGGGCTCAGCTCGGCGCTGGAGCAATCGCGCTCCGGCACCCAGAACAGCGGGTCGTAACCGAAACCGTGTGCGCCGCTGGCTGCGTTGAGGATGCGCCCGTGCCACAGGCCTTCGCAGAGGATCGGCAGCGGATCATCGGCGTGGCGCACCAGTGCCAGCACGCAGACGAACTGCGCGCCGCGCTCGGCTTGCGGCACGTCCTTCAGCGCATCGATCAGTTTGGCGTTGTTCGCCGCATCGCCCTGGCCGTCGGCGTAACGCGCCGAGTAGATGCCCGGCGCACCACCAAGGAAATCCACTGCCAGTCCGGAGTCGTCGGCCAGTGCCGGCAGCCCGGAAATGCGCGCGGCATTGCGGGCCTTGAGGATCGCGTTCTCGACGAACGACAGGCCGGTTTCTTCCGGCTCGACCTTGCTCCATTCGCCAATCGAGCGCAGTTGCACCGAGTCGCCGAGCATGGCCTGGAGTTCTTTGAGTTTGCCGGCGTTATGGCTGGCCAGTACGAGCTGCTTGATGTTCATCATTCGCCGGGAAAGAGTTCTTGGTTGAAATTGATGGTGTTGATCTTGTCGCCGTTCTGCACCTTGATTTCAAAGGTGCGGGTTTCCTGCTGCGGCACCGGATACTGGGCGATGTAGTAGATCGCGCCCTGTTCGGTGACCTGGCGGAATTTCAGCGCCACGCTGTTGCTGGTCAGGTCCTTGATCGTGCCGGTGACGCTGGCGATCACCGGTTTGCCGTCCTTGACCACCGAGACGTTGATCACGCCCTGATTCTTGCTGCGGATCAGCTCGGCAGCCTTGGCGATGTCCGGTTGCAGGAACGTCGAGTTGAAAGTGTTGTAGTGCACCGTGATGTCGCCGAAGGTTTCCTTGCGTTCACCTTTGATGACGTCCGCCGCCATGGCGCTGGCGCTCAGGCAGGCGGTGAGTAACAGCAACGCTAGACGACTCATGTTCGTGCTCCTTCAAATGCCCAGGCTCAGACCGCGACTCGGTGATCCGCCAACTGCGGACTGCTGACGCGGTAGATACCGATTTCACCTAACAGATTAGGCCATAGCTTACTGGCCCACCCGTGCCGGTGCTGTTGATCCACGGCAAGCCGATCAATGACCTTCGCATCACGTTCGCGGCACAGTTCTTCGAAATCCTCGAATGTGCAGAAGTGGATGTTCGGCGTGTTGTACCAGGTGTAGGGCAGGAATTCCGAGACCGGCATGCGGCCCTTGCTCGCCAGATACCAGCGGCAGCGCCAGTGGCCGAAGTTGGGGAAGGTGATGATGCACTGACGGCCGACCCGGAGCATTTCGTCGAGGATCTTGTCCGGGTAATGCACCGCTTGCAGGGCCTGGGTCATGACGACAATGTCGAAACTGTTGCTGGCAAAATTGCCCAGGCCTTTGTCCAGATCCTGCTCGATGACGTTGATGCCCTTGGCCACGCACTCGGCGATGTTGTCGGCGTCGTTTTCCAGGCCATAACCGGTGACGTTCTTGTTATCGCGCAGCCAGGTCAGCAGCTCGCCGTCACCGCAACCCAGGTCGAGGACGCGGCTGCCGGCGGGGATCCATTCCTGGATGATTTCCAGATCAGCTCTCATGGCTTTCTCACAACGAAATGCGGTTCATGTAATTGCCGAACGCCTGCAAATAACGCGGGATCGGAATCAGGAAGGCGTCGTGGCCTTGCGGCGCATCGATTTCCAGATAACTGACGTCCTTGCGCGCGGCCATTAGCGCATCCACCAGCTCGCGCGAGCGTGCCGGGGAGAAGCGCCAGTCGGTGGTGAACGACATCACGCAGAATTTGGCTGTGGCGTTTTCGAAGGTTTTCGCCAAGTCATCGTCGAAGTTCGCCGCCGGATCGAAGTAATCCAGCGCTTTGGTCATCAACAGATAAGTGTTGGCATCGAAGCGCCCGGAGAACTCTTCTCCCTGATAACGCAGGTAGCTTTCGACCTGGAACTCGACACTGTGGAAGTCGTAGTTGAGCTTTTCGCTCTTCAGGCCACGGCCGAATTTCTCACCCATGGAGTCGTCGGACAGATAGGTGATGTGCCCGACCATGCGCGCCAGCATCAGCCCGCGCTTGGGGATCACGCCGGCTTCCTGGAACGAACCGCCGTGGAATTCCGGATCGGTGAGGATCGCTTGGCGTGCGACTTCGTTGAAGGCGATGTTCTGCGCCGACAATTTAGGCGCCGAGGCGATCGCCAGGCAATGCCGCACGCGATCCGGGTAGGTGATGGTCCATTGCAGGGCCTGCATGCCGCCGAGGCTGCCGCCGATCACCGCTGCCCACTGGCCGATGCCGAGCAGGTCAGCCAGACGCGCCTGGCTGTGCACCCAGTCTTCCACGGTGAGCACCGGGAAATCGGCGCCGAACGGCTTGCCGGTTTCCGGGTTGACGCTGCTCGGGCCGGTGGAGCCGTTGCAGCCGCCGAGGTTGTTCAGGCTGACGACGAAGAACTTGTTGGTGTCGATCGGCTTGCCGGGGCCGATGCAACTGTCCCACCAACCGGGCTTGCGGTCGTCGACGCTGTGATAACCAGCGGCGTGATGATGACCGGACAGCGCGTGGCAGATCAGCACGGCGTTGCTCGCCTGGGCGTTCAGCGTGCCGTAGGTTTCATAAATCAGGTCATAAGCGGCCAGCGAACGGCCACAGGCCAGCGCCAGCGGTTCGCTGAAATGCGCGGTTTGCGGCGTTACCAGACCAACAGAATCGGCGGGAAAGGCAGTTGGCATCGACCCTGCTCTCGTTGAAATGAGGCGTAAGTCTAAAGACCGGGGGGGTTAGCGGCAAGCAGCCCTCACCCTAACCCTCTCCCAGAGGGAGAGGGGACTGACCAAGGTGTTCTGTCGAACTGCGCCGACCTGATAATTGCGAGTCGAACTCCAATCTTGAGCTCAACACAAATCGGCTCCCTCTCCCTTGGGAGAGGGCTGGGGTGAGGGGCGCAGACGACGCCATATCAAGCCGAGCGCCAATCCCTCTCACCTCACATCAGCAAACGCAGAATCTCCGGCATCATCGTCATCGCCGCCAGATTGTTGATCACCAGCATGTCGATCAATTTCAGCGCAAGGAAGGCGAAGATCGGCGACAGGTCCAGGCCGCCGAGGTTCGGCAGGAAGCGGCGGAACGGTGCCAGCGCCGGCTCACAGATCTGGTTGACCAATTCGGCGCCCGGATTGTGGCTACCCGGTGCAACCCACGACAGGATCACGCTGATGATCAGGGCGAAGAAGAAGATCTTCAGGAACAGCGCGGTGACGCCGATCAGCGACCAGATCACCAGTTGCAGCGGGTTGCCGGTGGTGCCGTAGGTCAGCAGCAGGGTCAGCGCCATCAGCAGCAGTTGCACCAGAATCGCCAGCACCAGCGACGACATGTCGAGGCCGAACAGGCTCGGGATGATCCGGCGCAAAGGCTTGAGCAGCGGCTGAGTGGCCTTGACCACGAACTGGCACAGCGGGTTGTAGAAGTTCGCCCGCACCAGTTGCAGGACGAAGCGCAGCAGCACGATCAGCAGGTACAGGCTGCCGAGGGTTTGCAGCACGTAAACCGCTGCGGTGTTCAATCCGATCATGTAAGGCTCCTTTATTTGCCCAGTTGTTCGGCCATTTCGGCCGAGCGGTGCGCGGCGGCGCCGAGTGCGGTTTCAACCAGCGCTTCGAAGCCGCCAGCCTGGAATGATTTGATCGCAGCTTCCGTGGTGCCGTTTGGCGAGGTCACGCGGCGACGCAATTCGGCGGCGTCGACATCGCTGGACACCGCCATGTGCGCGGCGCCCAGAGCAGTCTGCACGGTCAGTTGCTCAGCGATCTCTTTTGGCAGGCCAAGTTTGACGCCGGCGGCGGTCATGGCTTCGATCAGCAGGAAGAAGTACGCCGGGCCGGAGCCGGACACTGCGGTGACCGCGTCCAGTTGCTGTTCTTCTTCCAGCCACAGGGCGATGCCGACGGCGGACAGCAGCTCTTCGGCTTGCTGACGCTGCTCGGCGGTTACTTCGCTGGTCGCGTACAAACCGCTGACACCCTGACGCAGCAGCGCCGGGGTGTTCGGCATGCAGCGCACGATTGGCTGTTCGCCGAGCCACGCGGTCATGCTCGCGCAGGTAATGCCGGCGGCGATCGACACCACCAGTTGATTCGGTTTCAGGCTTGGGCGAATCGCCTCGCACACGGCTTTCATCGCCTGTGGCTTGACCGCCAGCACGATGACATCGACGCCGTCGATGGCCTGGGCGTTGTCAGCGAAGGTTTCGATGCCGTGTTCGGCGCTGACCTTGGCGCGGGTGTCTTCGCCCGGATCGCTGGCGCGGATCTGCGCCGCTTCCAGACCTTTGGCGCGCAAGCCGCCAATCAGACTGGCCGCCATGTTGCCCGCACCGATAAACGCAATACGTGTGTTGCTCATGTGTGGTCCTTATCTGGAAACGTTCAAGACTGGGAATAATCTCTGGCGCCAAACAGCGCGGTACCGATCCGCACCCAGGTGGCGCCTTGGGCGATGGCCGACTCAAGGTCGTGGCTCATGCCCATGGACAGTGTGTCGAGCGGCAGAGCGAGGCTCGCCTGCAATGCCTGTACGGCGGCGAAGGCAGCGTCCTGTTCAGCGCGCTCCTCGGTCGGCTCGGGAATCGCCATCAGTCCGCGCAGTTTCAAGCGTGGCAACGCGCTGATGGCCTCGGCCAGCGCTGGCAGATCGGCCGGGGTGCAACCGGATTTGCTCGCCTCGCCGCTGACATTGACCTGAATGCAGATGTTCAGTGGCGGCAGTTCGGCCGGGCGTTGTTCGGACAGGCGTTGGGCAATTTTCAGACGATCCACGGAGTGCACCCAGTCGAAATGCTCGGCAATCGCGCGAGTCTTGTTCGATTGAATGGGGCCGATGAAGTGCCAGATCAATGGCAGGTCGGCCAGCTCCAGCTGTTTGCCCAAGGCTTCCTGCAAGTAGTTCTCGCCGAAGTCGCGCAGGCCGGCGGCGTAGGCTTCGCGCAGGGCCTGGGCGGGTTTGGTCTTGCTCACGGCGAGCAAATGGATGCTGTTTTCGTCGCGGTGCGCGGCTTTGGCCGCTGCCTGGATGCGCGAACTAACCTGAAGGATGTTGTCTGCTATCGTGGACATCAAGAGGCGCCAGCGGTCTGTAGGTTCGCGGCATTCTACTGGAATTGAGGGACGCTATGGATATCACTGAACTGCTGGCCTTCAGCGCCAAACAGGGCGCTTCCGACCTGCACCTGTCGGCCGGCCTGCCGCCGATGATTCGCGTCGATGGCGACGTGCGACGGATCAATCTGCCGGCGCTGGACCACAAGCAAGTGCACGATCTGATCTACGACCTCATGAACGACACCCAGCGCATCGAATTCGAGAAAAATCTGGAAACGGATTTTTCCTTCGATGTACCTGGCGTGGCGCGCTTTCGCGTCAACGCCTTTAACCAGAATCGTGGTGCCGGCGCGGTGTTTCGCACCATTCCGTCGAAAGTGCTGAGCATGGAAGACCTCGCCATGGGCGATGTTTTCCGCAAGATCACCGATGCGCCGCGCGGGCTGGTGCTGGTCACCGGGCCGACCGGCTCCGGCAAATCGACCACGCTGGCGGCGATGATCGATTACCTCAACACCCATCGCCATCACCACATCCTCACTATTGAAGATCCCATCGAGTTCGTCCACGAATCGCGCAAATGCCTGATCAATCAACGCGAAGTCCATCGCGATACCCGCAGCTTCGCCACCGCACTGCGCTCTGCCCTGCGTGAAGATCCGGACGTGATTCTGGTTGGCGAGATGCGTGATCTGGAAACCATTCGCCTCGCTCTGACCGCCGCCGAGACCGGGCATCTGGTGTTCGGCACGCTGCACACGACCTCGGCGGCGAAGACCATCGACCGCGTGGTGGATGTGTTCCCCGGCGACGAGAAGTCGATGGTCCGTTCGATGCTGTCGGAGTCGTTGCTGGCTGTGGTGTCGCAGACGTTGATCAAGAAGATCGGCGGCGGGCGGGTAGCGGCGCATGAAATCATGCTCGGGACGTCAGCGATCCGTAATCTCATTCGCGAGGACAAGGTGGCGCAGATGTATTCAGCGATTCAGACCGGTGGGTCGTTGGGCATGCAGACACTCGATATGTGCCTGAAGGATCTGGTAACCAAGGGCTTGATCAGCCGCGAGCATGCGCGGGAGAAGGCGCGTACGCCGGATAATTTTTGAGGGTCGCTGGTGTGGCTGCCGGCCCCTTCGCGAGCAGGCTCGCTCCCACATCAAACCGCATTCCTTCAGCTGGAATGCATTCTTCTGTGGGAGCGAGCCTGCTCGCGAAGGTGGCGGTACTGCTTGAGCAGATTTCCGGATCAGTCAGCTCAGCGCTGGACTACGCGCAGTTGCTGTTGTTCTTTCGGCAATACGCGCTTGGCGACGACGTAATGCTTTTCCCAGTACGGCTTGTTCAGCGTGTCGATGCTCACCGCTTTGCCCCGGCGCGGGGCGTGGATGAAGCGGTCGTTGCCCAGGTAGATGGCAACGTGATTGACCCGACGGCTCTTGATGTTGAAGAAAATCAGATCGCCCGGTTTCAGATCCTTGCGCTCGACTTTCTCGCCGTGACCGCTGGCCATGGCATTGGAGGTGCGTGGCAGGTCGAACGTAGCGTCGTTGAACGCATATTTCACCAGACCGCTGCAATCGAAGCCTTTACTTGGGCTGCTGCCGCCCCAACGATAAGGTGTACCGAGGACGTTTACCGCACGGCTCAGCACATTGCTGCTTTCCTTGCTCGCCATCGGTGGCACCAGCTTGCTGCGGCTCTTGCTGCTCAGCGTGGTGCTCTTGCTGCTTTTGCTCGAAGGAGCCGAAGCATGGGATTTAGGGGTGAAGCCGTTGACGTTGGGAAGACGTTGCTCACGATTGGTGGCGTGGGCGGCCAGTGGCATTAATAGGCAAATAGTCAGCCATGTCTTGAAAAATGGTCGCATTAGGCGTGGCTCATAAGTGATAGCGCGCAACTTTATAACAGCTTTTTTTGCCGTTCCGAGGCCGTTCATCGATTCATTCCGCCGGCTACGGAACCAAAAACGCTCAAAAAGTACGCAATTGTCCGACAGAAGTCAGGTTCTACAAGGGTTTCGCGCTAGCAACGGTAACATTTGCCATACGTCGGCCACCTGTAAAAAAGTCACAAAGAAATGAAGAATATTTATCTATCGAGTGCAATGAGGTCTTAATGAACAGCTATCAGCTACCCCGCGTGAAAGAAAAAGACACTCACAGCAAAGTCATCGGCTACCTGCTGTGGATTTTCGGATTCACTGGCGCGCACCGCTTTTACTACGGCAAACCGGTAACCGGGACGATCTGGTTCTTCACCTTCGGTTTGCTGGGGATTGGCTGGCTGATCGACCTGTTTCTGATCCCGGCGATGGATCGCGAAGCGGATTTGCGCTTTGCTGCCGGGCCGATCGAGTACAACGTCGCGTGGATTCTGCTGACTTTCCTCGGTGTGTTCGGCGTGCACCGGATGTATCAGGGCAAATGGATCAGCGGCCTGCTGTATCTGCTGACCGGCGGGTTGTTCTTTATTGGTGTGCTGTATGACTTCTGGACCCTGAACGATCAGGTGTCGGTGCGCAACGCGCAGAATCGCGGCGCCTTCCAGTAACCAGTAAGTAGTGGCGAGGGGATTATCCCCGTTGGGCCGCGAAGCGGTCCTGAATCCGAGAACGCGGTGGATTTGCTCCACCGCGTGCAATGGCTTCGCGACTGCTACACAGCCGAACGGGGATAAATCCCCTCGCCACAATCTCCCTCAGCAGCAAGTCATGCCTGGTGAGTAATCCGCCCATCCACCAGCGTATAGCGCACCACGCCCGGCAGACTGTGGCCGATGAACGGGCAGTTCTCGCCCTTCGACAGCCAGTGTTCACCGGCCACCGTCGATGCCTTCGGATCGAACAGCACGATATCCGCCGCACCACCTACCGCCAGTTTGCCCGCCGGCAGGCGGAGGGCTTCGGCCGGGCCTGCGCTCAGACGTGCCAGCAGCGTCGGCAAGTCGAGCAAACCATCCTCGACCAGCGTCATCGCCAGCGGCAGCAGCAACTCAACACTGCTGATGCCCGGCTCGGTGGCGCCGAACGGTGCCAGTTTGGCGTCGCGCTCGTGGGGCTGGTGATGGCTGGAAATGGCCGAGACCACCCCGGATTTCACCGCTTCACGCAGACCATCGCGGTCGGCGTGGGTGCGCAGCGGCGGTTGCACGTGATAAAGGCTGTTGAAGTCGATCAGCGCTTCGTCAGTCAGGATCAGCTGATACAACGCAACATCCGCTGTTACCTTCAAGCCACGGGCCTGCGCCTGAGCAATCAGCGCCACACCGCGCGCACTGGTCAGCTGGCTGAAATGCGCACGCACGCCGGTCTGCTCGACCAGCAGCAGATCGCGAGCCAAAGCCACGGTTTCGGCGGTTTCCGGGATGCCCGGCAGGCCAAGGAAACTGGCGACCGCGCCTTCGTGGGCGAGACCGCCCTCGGCCAGATCGTGATCCTGCGAGTTGAAGATCACCGTCAGGTCGAAAGTCGCCGCGTATTCCAGCGCCCGGCACAGGGTGCGGCTGTTGCGGAAGCTCTCCAGACCGTTGCCGAACGCCACGCAACCGGCGTCGCGCAGCGCGACCAGTTCGGCCAGTTGCTCACCGTCCAGACCTTTGCTCAGCGCGCCAATCGGGAACACTTTGGTGTTGCCGGCCTCGCGGGCACGGTCGAGGATCAGCTCAGCCACGGCGGAGGTGTCGAGCACCGGTCTGGTCTTCGGCGGGCAGCACAGGCTGGTCACGCCACCGGCGGCGGCGGCGCGGGTTTCGCTGACGATCGAGCCTTTGCGGCTGTAGCCCGGCTCGCGCAGGGCTACGTTGAGGTCGACCAGGCCAGGCGCGGCGACCAGGCCTTGAGCATCGATGGTTTCTACTGCGCTGAAACCGGCCGGTGCGGCGCCGAGGGCGACGATCTTGCAGGCTTCAACGTGGATGTCGGTGATTTGATCCAGGCCGCTGCTGGGATCGATGACGCGTGCGCCGAGAATGCTGAGCTTCACTGGGCGTTCTCCTGCTCGAATTGACGTTGCGCAGTCTGCCCGCTCATGGCCATGGACAGCACGGCCATACGAATCGCGATGCCGTAGGTCACTTGATTGAGGATCACCGAGTGTGGGCCGTCGGCCACCGCCGACTCGATCTCCACGCCACGGTTGATCGGCCCCGGGTGCATGACTATGCAATCGGGTTTGGCCCCGGCCAGACGCGCGGTGGTCAGGCCGAACAGGCGGTAGAACTCGCCTTCGCTGGGCAGCAGGCCGCCGGTCATGCGCTCACGTTGCAGACGCAGCATGATTACCACGTCGACATCTTTCAGGCCTTCGGCCATGTCGGTGTAGACCTTGACGCCGTATTGCTCGATGCCGATCGGCAGCAGGGTTTTCGGCGCGATCACGCGGATGTCCGGGCAGCCGAGGGTCTTCAGCGCGAGCATGTTCGAGCGCGCCACCCGCGAATGGAGGATGTCGCCGACGATCGCCACCGAGAGGTTTTCGAAACCGCCCTTGTGCCGACGGATGGTGAGCATGTCGAGCATGCCCTGGGTCGGGTGCGCATGCCGGCCGTCGCCGCCGTTGATGATCGCCACCTGCGGGCAGACATGCTCGGCGATGAAGTGCGCCGCGCCCGAGTCGCCGTGGCGCACGACGAACATGTCGGCGGCCATCGCTTCAAGATTGCGCAGGGTATCGAGCAGCGTTTCGCCCTTGCTCGCCGACGATGTCGACACGTTCAGGGTGATCACGTCCGCCGACAGGCGCTGGGCCGCCAGTTCGAAAGTGGTGCGGGTGCGCGTGGAGTTCTCGAAGAACACATTGCACACGGTCTTGCCGCGCAGCAACGGGACTTTCTTCACCGCCCGGGCGCCGACTTCAAGGAACGAGTCGGCAGTGTCGAGAATTTCCGTCAGCAACTCGCGGCGCAAACCGTCGAGCGAGAGGAAGTGGCGCAGCTGGCCCTGATCATTGAGCTGCAGCGGGCGCTTGGTATCTAGAGGCGTCATCGCGAGGGGGACTCTCAATAGGGCGGATTAAAGGGTGACGTCTTGCAGTTCGAGCGTCAGCGGCTCGGGGCCGGACAACTTGACCCGCTGGTTGCCGGCGAGGGTCAGGGTGGCGCCGACCACGTTCGGGCGGATCGGCAACTCGCCGGCGTCCAGGTCCAGCAGGCAGACCAGGGTGACGCTGGCCGGACGGCCATAATCGAACAGTTCATTCATGGCGGCGCGGATGGTCCGACCGCTCATCAGCACGTCGTCGATCAGCACCAGATGCTGGCCTTCGATCTCGAAGGGCAGGGCGGACGGGCGCACTTGCGGGTGCAGGCCGTTCTGGCTGAAGTCGTCGCGGTAGAAGGACACATCCAGCGTGCCCAGTGGCGCATCGCTGGCCAGCTCCTTGAGCAGCGCTTGCGCGACCCAGATGCCGCCGGTGCGGATGCCGATGTAACGCGGTTCGCTGATGTCACGCTGGGCAAGGTGCGCCTTGAGGCGGGTCGCCATCTGGCTGATCAGATCGGCGGGATTGGGCAGGCTCATGGTTGCTCCTTCGTGATTCCGCGCTGCGTCCTGCCGGACGAAGCTCGGTTTATAACCAAAAGAAAAGCGCCGAAGCGCTTGTCAGGATTCAAACAATGCAGTGTTTTCATCGAGCCAGCCCTGCAGCAGCAGGGCAGCGGCGATGGCGTCCACCGGGTTGTCGCGGTAACTGCCTTTCTGCCCGCCACGCACCAGTCGCTCGCCCTTGGCTTCGAAAGTGGTCAGGCGTTCGTCGTGGGTATAGAAGGGCAGGTTGTAGCGGCCGTTGAGGCGGCGGGCGAATTTCTCCGCGCGTACGCACATCTCACTGGGCGTGCCGTCCATGTTCAACGGCAGGCCGACCACTACGGCGTCGGGTTTCCATTCTTTTATCAGCGCTTCGACCTGATCCCAGTTCGGCACGCCGTTCTGCGCTTTCAGGGTGCACAGCTCGCGGGCCTGGCCGGTGATGACCTGGCCGACCGCGACGCCGATCTGTTTGGTGCCGTAGTCGAAGCCGAGAATCAGGCGCAGGGCCATCAGGCGTGACCTGCCTGGCTGGTGAGCAGATTGAGGTCGATGCCCAAGTGCCGCGCTGCCGCTTCCAGGCGCAATTCGCTGCGAGTGTTGAAGAGGATGTCGGCGTTGAACGGGCAGGTCAGCCAGGCGTTGTCGGCCAGTTCGGCTTCCAGTTGCCCGGCTTCCCAACCGGCGTAACCCAGGGTAATCAGGCTCTGCGCGGGGCCGACGCCGTCAGCGATGGCGAACAGCACGTCCTGCGACGTCGACAGGGCGAGGTCGCCGTCCAGCTGCGCTGTGGCCTGGAAGGTCTGGCCCGCCGGGTGCAGGACGAAACCGCGATCGGTCTGCACCGGCCCGCCGATGAAGATCGGCACATCCTGGCAACGCGCCGGCGGCTCGATGTCCGGGCGCAGCTGTTCGAGGATGTCGGCCAGATTCAAGTCTTGCGGCCTGTTGACCACCAGCCCCATCGCGCCATTGGCCGTGTGCTCGACGATGTAGGTCAAGGTGTGGGCAAAGTTCGGGTCGGCCATGTGTGGCATGGCGATCAGGAAGTGATGCTTGAGGTAGCTGGGGCTGACGTTTTTCATGAGCGCTAGTGTGGCGTTCGAGGGGCGAACTGACAAGCTGGAGATGCTGACAACAACACAGATCCATTATTGGAACAGAGCTTTTGTGGCGAGGGGATTTGCTGTGGTGAGGGAGTTTATCTGTGGTTAGGGGATTTATCTGTGCTCAGGGAATTTATCTGTGGTGAAGGGATTTATCTGTGGTTAGGGGACTTATCTGTGGTTAGGGGATTTATCTGTGGTGAAGGGATTTATCTGTGGCGAGGGGATTTATCTGTGGTGAAGGGATTTATCTGTGGCGAGGGGATTTATCCCCGTTGGGGCGCGAAGCGCCCCTGAATCGCTTGATGGGTTCTGCCTGACACTCCGTATGGAATGGTTTTGCGGCTGCTGCGCAGCCGAGCGGGGATAAATCCCCTCGCCACAGATAAATCCGCTCGCCACATAAATATTCAGTTGCTGGAGAGCTTGTCGCCCCGGGCAAATTTCCAGGTGCGGATGATTTCCAGGCGGTCGATGTCCGACAGATCGCCGGTAAACGGTGCAAACGGCGCGGCCAGGCGGACGATGCGCTGCGCCGCCTGATCGAGCAGCGGCTGGCCGGAGGATTCGAGCACCAGCACTTCATACAGCGAGCCGTCGCGGTTGATCGAGACCATCAGGCGCAAATTGCCGTAGATCTGCTTGCGCCGTGCTTCTTCGGGGTAGTTGAGGTTGCCGATGCGCTCGACCTTCTTGCGCCAGTCGTCCTTGTACCAGGCGCCCTTGTCGCGCATGGTCGAGGCCGCGCTCAAGCGGTGGATGCGCGGGCGCTTGGCGTACAGCTGTTGTTCCTTGGCCAGCTCCGCCTCGAGGCTGGCGATGTCGCTGGACAACTGCGAGCTGTCGAACGCCGGCGCGTCGACGGTCGGTTTGACTTCGGTTTTGCTTTCTTCTTTCTTGGTCGGCGCCTTTTTCGGTTTCGGCGCGACGGTGGTCACCGCTGCTTTCGGTGCGGCTTCCTGCACCACTGGCTTGGCGGCGGGCGGCGGGGTGACCTTTTTGACCTGATTGTCCTGGAACGGCGCGACTTCGGTGGTCTTGGGCAGGGCTTTCTTGTCCAGCGTGCCGCTGCCTTCCTGATTTTCCTGAGCGAGAAAATCTGCCTTTTCCGGCTTCTTCTCGGCCTTGAAGGTGGCCAGGGTGATTTCCAGGGTTTTGCTGATCTGCTGCGGCTCGACCATGGTGAAACCGACGCCGAGCAGCAGCGCCAGGTGAATCAGCGCCGCGAGAAACAGGGTAAAACCGAGGCGATCGGCCGGGCGCACGCCACGATGGGCGAGTTCAGCGGGCAGATCGGACGGGAGGGTCATGACAGAAAAACCAACATCGCGTTTTCATGGGCCCGGCATGATAACGCAATGTTGGTTTTTAGCTGCAAGCGACGAGCTTCAAGCGACAAGCTGCATAGGGGCAGTTGCAAGTTTCGAGCTGCAAGCTGCAAGTCAGAAGCTTGTCGCTCGGCTTCAAGCTTGCGGCTTGGAGCTTGCAGCTTGCAGCTTCTTCTCAATGGCATCCATCAGCATCCCGCCGATATCAGTGCCGAACGCATTGTCGATTTCACGGATGCAGGTCGGGCTGGTGACGTTGATTTCGGTCAGGTGCTCGCCGATCACGTCGAGGCCGACGAACAGCAGGCCTTTCTCGCGCAGGGTCGGGCCGACCTGGGCGGCGATCCAGCGATCCTTCTCGGTCAGCGGACGCGCTTCGCCACGGCCACCGGCGGCGAGGTTGCCACGGGTTTCGCCCATGGCCGGGATCCGCGCCAGGCAGTAATCCACCGGCTCGCCATCGATCATCAGGATGCGCTTGTCGCCATCGACGATCGCCGGCAGGTAGCCCTGAATCATGATCTGCTGCTTGCCGTGCAGGGTCAGGGTTTCGAGGATCACCGAAAGGTTCGGGTGTCCGGCGGTGTGGCGGAAGATCGACGAACCGCCCATGCCGTCCAGCGGCTTGAGGATCACGTCACCGTGATGGTCGGCGAACTGACGCAATACGTCCGGGCGGCGGCTGACGATGGTCGGCGGCGTGCACTGCGGAAACAGCGTAGCGAACAGCTTTTCATTGCAGTCGCGCAGGCTCTGCGGCTTGTTCACCACCAGCACGCCAGCGGCTTCGGCCTGTTCCAGCAGATAAGTGGAATAGACGAATTCCATGTCGAACGGCGGATCCTTGCGCATCAGGATCACGTCCAGATCGCTCAGCAGTTTGTCCTGCTCGGCGTCCAGTTCGAACCATTTGTCCGGGTTGGCGAAAACTTTCAGCGGACTCATCCGCGCCCGCGCCTGGCCTTCGGCCTGATACAGGTCTTTCTGTTCCATGTAGAACAGTTCCCAGCCACGCTTCTGCGCGGCCAGCAGCATGGCCAGCGAGCTATCCTTTTTATAGGAGATGCTGGCGATAGGGTCCATGACAATCCCGACGCGAACGCTCATTGGGTTTTCCTCGAAATTTGGCTACCGGATCGGTATTGAAAAAGTGCCGCCAGAGTGGCGCCGGGCGGGTTTCGGGTCAAGGAAAAACCCGTCGATAGATTGCATCTGGAGACTGTGCTAAAAAGGCTGGCAGATCGCGCCGCCCCATGGGTTTCAAGGGTTTCAGGCCATTATTCACAGCAAAACGGACAATTTGATTCGCAAAGGCGACGGTAGAACCCTCTTATGGAACAGCAGTCCAGCGCCTTGAAGGTCATGGTGATCGACGACTCGAAAACGATTCGCCGCACCGCCGAAACATTGTTGAAGAATGTCGGTTGCGAAGTGATCACCGCCATCGACGGTTTCGATGCGCTGGCGAAGATTGCCGACCACCATCCCGGGATCATCTTTGTCGACATCATGATGCCGCGTCTGGACGGTTATCAGACCTGCGCCCTGATCAAGAACAACAGCGCCTTCAAGGCGACGCCAGTGATCATGCTTTCATCCAGGGACGGGTTGTTCGACAAGGCCAAGGGGCGGATCGTCGGCTCTGATCAATTTCTGACCAAGCCGTTCAGCAAAGAAGAACTGCTCAACGCGATTCAGGCCCATGTTCCGGGCTTCGCCGCCGTTTTGCCGCAGTAAGACACGCACAGTGACGCTCGGCCAGCGGGCCGGCAGTCGACCAGAAAAATGGGGAAGACCATGGCACGTATCCTGATCGTCGATGATTCGCCGACTGAAATGTACAAACTCACCGGCATGCTCGAAAAGCACGGCCATGAAGTGCTCAAGGCCGAGAACGGCGCCGACGGCGTGGCCCTGGCCCGTCAGGAAAAACCCGACGCGGTGCTGATGGACATCGTCATGCCCGGCCTCAACGGTTTTCAGGCGACCCGTCAGTTGACCAAGGATGCCGACACGGCGCACATCCCGGTGATCATCATCACCACCAAGGATCAGGAGACCGACAAGGTCTGGGGCACCCGCCAGGGCGCCAAGGATTACCTGACCAAACCGGTCGACGAAGACACCCTGATCAAGACCCTGAACAACGTACTCAACGGCTGATCGCGCGATCATGAACGAATCGCTGACCGCGTTCGAACTGCTCTGGCAGATCGACCAGCGCTGCCGCCTGCTGGCAGCCGACCTGCCGTCGCAAGCGGCGCGCCCGGATCGCTGGAGCGGCATCGGCTTTCGCCTCGGCGAGCATTGGTATGTGGCGCCGATGGGCGAAGTCAGCGAAGTTTTGCATGAACCGCGCTTCACCCAGTTGCCCGGGGTCAAGCCGTGGGTCAAGGGTGTGGCTAACCTGCGCGGGCGGCTGCTGCCGATCATGGACCTGTGCGGCTTCTTCGGCCATGAGTTGTCGCCGCTGCGCAAACAGCGGCGGGTATTGGTGGTGGAACATGAAGACGTGTTCGCCGGAGTGATGGTCGACGAGGTGATCGGTTTGCAGCATTTCGAACAGGGCAGTTTCGAGCCGCTGTCGATCAGCAAGCGCCAGGGCTCCAAGGCCGAATTCGTCAAAGGCTATTTCCGCCGCGAACAGAACTGGCGGGTGTTCAGCCTGTTTGCCCTGGCCAGGTCTCCGGTGTTTATGGGTGTGGCTCTATAGCAGGAACAACACAGAACCCATTGGGTGGAATGGGCTATGTGATCAGGAAAATTGTGGGTCAGACAGACCTGTGGCGAGGGGATTTATCCCCGATGGTTGGCGAAGCCGACCCAAGACCTGTATTTGAGATGTAGCCGATACGACTCAGGTTTTTGGGGCCGCTGCGCGACCCATCGGGGATAAATCCCCTCGCCACAAAATTTCTTCATCATGAGGTTGCCTCCCACAGGGATTGCAGCAGGCCTCAAAGGTGTGGGTTAAGGCGAGGACCGATGACAACAGCAAAAACAGGCAAGTCGGCAGAAGCATCGCGTAGTCGCGCGCAGATCATCGTGCTGTTTATCGCACTGATCGTGTTCATCATGCTGCTGTTCGCCAACTTCGCGTACCTCAACACCCAGGCGAACTACGACAAGCAGTACATCGGCCACGCCGGTGAGCTGCGCGTGCTCTCGCAACGCATCGCCAAGAACGCCACCGAAGCGGCGGCGGGCAAAGCGGCGGCGTTCAAGTTGCTCAGTGATGCGCGCAACGATTTCGCCCAGCGCTGGGGTTACCTGAAGAAAGGTGACCCGAACACCGGCCTGCCACCGGCACCCGTCGCCGTGCGCCCGGAAATGCGCGCGGTGCAGATGGACTGGGAACGCCTGCTGAAAAACACCGACGCGATCCTCACCAGCGAACAGACCGTGCTGTCGCTGCATCAGGTCGCCGCGACACTCGCCGAAACCGTGCCGCAGTTGCAGATCGAATACGAAAAAGTCGTGGAAATCCTCCTCCAGCGCGGCGCTCCGGCGGCGCAGGTGGCGATGGCGCAGCGGCAGTCGCTACTGGCTGAACGCATTCTTGGCGCAGTCAACACCGTGCTCGCCGGTGACGAAAACTCGCAGCAGGCCGCCGACGCCTTTGGCCGCGATGCCGCGCGTTTCGGTCTGGTGCTCAACGGCATGTTGCAGGGCAACCCGGCGCTGAAAATCAGCCAGGTCGAAGACCGCGACGCCCGCGCCCGTTTGAGCGAAATCTCCGAGCTGTTCCAGTTCGTCTCCGGCTCGGTGGACGAAATCCTCGAAACCTCGCCAGAGCTGTTCAAGGTGCGGGAATCGGCGAGCAACATCTTCACCCTGTCGCAAACCCTGCTCGACGAAGCCTCGCACTTGGCCACCGGATTCGAGCAACTGGCCGGCGGGCGCAACACCGACACCATTGGCGGCTATGTGCTGGGCTTGCTGGCGCTGGCCTCGATCATCCTCATCGGTCTGGTCATGGTCCGCGAAACCAATCGCCAGTTGCGCGAAACTGCCGAGAAGAACGAGCGCAACCAGAACGCGATCATGCGCCTGCTCGACGAAATCGAAGACCTCGCCGATGGCGACCTCACCGTAACCGCTTCGGTGACCGAAGACTTCACCGGCACCATCGCCGACTCGATCAACTATTCCGTCGACCAATTGCGCGATCTGGTCGCCACCATCAACCTCACCGCCGGCCAGGTTGCCGCTGCGGTGCAGGAAACCCAGGCCACCGCCATGCATCTGGCCCAAGCGTCTGAGCAACAGGCGCAGCAGATTTCCGAAGCCTCGACAGCGATCAGCGACATGGCCGAGTCCATCGATCAGGTCTCGGCCAACGCTGCCGAATCGTCGGCGGTGGCCGAGCGTTCCGTGGAAATCGCCAACAAGGGTAACGAAGTGGTGCACAACACCATCCACGGCATGGACAACATTCGCGAACAGATTCAGGACACTGCCAAGCGCATCAAGCGCCTCGGCGAGTCGTCCCAGGAAATCGGCGATATCGTCAGCCTGATCGATGACATCGCCGACCAGACCAACATTCTTGCCCTCAACGCGGCGATTCAAGCGTCGATGGCCGGCGACGCCGGGCGCGGGTTTGCTGTGGTTGCCGACGAAGTGCAACGGCTGGCCGAGCGGTCGTCCGCCGCGACCCGACAGATCGAAACCCTGGTGCGGGCGATTCAGGCCGACACCAACGAAGCGGTGATTTCCATGGAGCAGACCACCACCGAAGTGGTGCGCGGCGCGCGACTGGCGCAGGATGCCGGTGTCGCCCTGGAAGAAATCGAAGGCGTGTCCAAGACCCTCGCCGCGCTGATCCAGAGCATTTCCAACGCAGCGCAGCAGCAGACCTCTTCGGCCGGGCAGATCTCGCTGACGATGAACGTGATCCAGCAGATCACCTCGCAGACTTCGTCGGGGTCCACGGCCACCGCCGAGAGCATCGGCAACCTGGCGAAAATGGCCAGTCAGTTGCGCCGTTCGGTGTCCGGTTTCACCTTGCCGGCGGCGACAGATAAAGCGTGAGTGGAGTGGTTATGGGTGATCGGCACGACTACGTGGCCCTGGAATGGGTCAAGGGCGAAATTGCCGAAACGCTGAAGCTGGCGCATCAGGCGATCGAAGCCGTGCTCGACGATCCGCAGGCCTTCCCCGGGCTGGACGAGTGCCTGGCGTACATTCATCAGGTCCACGGCAGCCTGCAGATGGTCGAGTTCTACGGCGCAGCGTTACTGGCCGAAGAAATGGAGCACTTGGTCGAAGCCCTGCAACATGATCGTGTACCGCACCGCGACGAAGCCCTGCACCTGATGCTGCAAGCCCTGGGGCAACTGCCGCTTTACCTCGACCGCGTGCAGAGCGCCCGCCGCGACCTGCCGCTGGTGGTGTTGCCGCTGATCAACGATCTACGCAGCGCTCGCGGTGAAAGCCTGCTGGCGGAAACCAGCCTGTTCAGCCCGCCACTGCCCGAGCTGGCGCCGCTCGGCGACGAGGCACTCGCGGCATTGGAACCGCCCGATCTGCCGAACGTGCTGCGCAAACTGCGGCAGATGCTGCAAATGGCTCTGGTCGGTCTGCTGCGCGAACAGGACGACCAGACGCACCTTGGCTATCTGGCCAAAGTCTTCAGCCGTCTCGAAGCGCTGAGCGGCGACGCGCCGTTGAGCCCTTTGTGGCAAATCGCCTCGGCATTGGTCGAGGGCATGCGCGAGGGCGTCATCGCCAACAGTCCGGCGCTGCGCAGCCTGTTCAAGGACGCCGACCAAGAGCTCAAGCGCCTGCTCGAGCAGGGCATCGTCGGGCTCAACCAGCCGGCGCCGGCCGAGCTGCTGAAAAGCCTGTTGTTCTATATTGCCAAAGCCGAACATCCCACCGGGCAGATGCTGACCATGAAAGATCGCTACTCCCTGGACGACGCGTTGCCCGACAGCGCGATGGTCGATGAAGAACGCGCGCGCCTCGCCGGCCCCGACCGCGATGCCATGCGCTCGGTGCTGGCGGCGCTGTGCGAAGAGCTGGTGCGGGTCAAGGAGCGCCTCGATCTGTTCGTGCGCAGCGACCGCCAGCACGCCTCGGACCTGGACAGCCTGCTCGCGCCGCTGCGGCAGATCGCCGACACCCTCGCGGTGCTGGGTTTCGGCCAGCCGCGCAAGGTCATCATCGACCAACTGGCGGTGGTGCTCAGCCTCGCTCAGGGCCAGCGCGAACCGAACGACGCGATTCTCATGGACGTCGCCGGGGCCTTGCTCTACGTCGAAGCGACGCTGGCCGGCATGGTCGGCACGGTGGAGACGCAAAGCGCCGAAGACGCGCGTCTGCCGACCACCGACCTGACGCAGATCCATCAGATCGTGATCAAGGAAGCGCGCATCTGCCTGCAACAGGCCAAGGACATGATCGTCGACTACATCGACGCCGATTGGGACCGCCAGCATCTGCAATCGCTGCCCGAGCTGCTGACGCAAGTACGCGGCGCGCTGGCGATGATTCCGCTGGCCCGCGCAGCGAGTCTGGTCGAGGCCTGCAACGGTTTCATTCGCGAGCATTTGATGCTCGATGCCCACGAACCGGGCTGGGAACAACTTGATCATCTGGCCGACGTGATCAGCGGCCTCGAGTATTACCTCGAACGCCTGAGCGATGATCCGCAGGCGCCCGCCGAGCATCTGCTCGATGTCGCGCAGAACAGCCTTGCCAGCCTCGGCTTCTTTGCCAACGAGCAGCCCGGCGAAGCGCAGGTGCCGGTGCTCGATGAGGTGCTCAGCCCCAGCGAAGCGCAGCTCATGCAGGATCTGCAAACCCTCGACGACCCTGACGTCGTGCAGTCGCTGGCCGAAGTGCTCGCCAGCCCGCTGTCGGCGCTCAACCCGCCGGCGCGCAACAGCCCCGACAGCCTGATGCCGCCGCCAGCGGATGAAGAACCGGTCGACGATGAACTGCGCGAAGTGTTCCTGGAGGAGACCGACGAAGTCCTCGCGGTCCTCCACGAATACCTGCCGCGCTGGACCGCCAATCCCCAGGACCGCGCCGCGCTGACCGAACTGCGCCGGGCCTTTCACACCTTGAAGGGCAGCGGGCGCATGGTCCGTGCCTTGGTCCTCGGCGAACTGGCCTGGGCGGTGGAAAACCTGCTCAACCGCGTGCTCGAACAAAGCGTCGAGCCCGGCGCAGTGCTGCGCCAATTGCTCGGCGACACGCTGTTGCTGCTGCCCGAGCTGATCAACGAATTCGCCACCCAGCGTCAGCGCCAGCGCAACGATGTCGACCAACTCGCCGCCCGCGCCCACGCGTTGGCCAAAGGCGATGAGCCGCTGGCTGCCGAAGACACCGACGACGTCGCCGCGCTCGATCCGCTGCTGCTGGAAATCTTCCGCAAAGAAGCCGAAACCCACCTCGCCAGCCTCAACCGTTTCCTCGATCAGGCCGCCGAACAGGTGCCGTTGCCGGCCAGCGACGAGCTGCAACGGGCGCTGCACACGCTCAAGGGCAGTGCCTCGATGGCCGGCGTATTGCCGATGGCCGAACTGGCGGCTTCGCTGGATCAACTGGCCCGCGAGTTCAAGGCGCATCAGTTGCCGCTGGATCTGGACGAGGTCGAATTGCTGCTCGAAGCCGAGGGCTTGTTCCGCGTCGGCCTGCGCCAGCTCAAACACGATCCGCTGGCGCCGATTGTCGGTGCGCAGTCGCTGATCAAGCGCACCGAGGCGCTGCTCGCCGAGCGCCTGCAAGCCAGTTCCGATGGCGCTGACAGCGGCCTGCGCCTCAAGCGCGATCCGCAGCTGATCAACAACTTCCTCGCCCAGGGCATGGACATCCTCCTCGACGCCGAAAACCTCTTGCAGCGCTGGCAGCAGCACCCCGGCGAGCGCCAGGAACTCAGCGCCTTGCTCGATGAGCTGACCACTCTGGGCGAAGGCGCGCATCTGGCCGATCTGCAGGCGGTCGATGGCCTCTGCGAAGCCTTGCTCGACCTGTATGGCGCGGTGGAAGAAAGCAGCCTGGCGGTCAGTGAGCGGTTTTTCCACGAAGCGCAACTGGCCCACGAAGCGCTGATCAACATGCTCGACGAACTCGCTGCCGGCCAGGAAATCACTGCGCAACCGGAGCGGATTCGCGCCTTGCAGGATCTGCTCGACGAAGGCCTCGACCCCGCGGCGATGGGCCTGATCCGCAGCGACGGCAGTCGCACCCTCGATATTCGCGAACTGGGCAGCGCCACCGCCCAATTGCAGCAATCGGTTGCCGCCCTCGAGCCTGACGACGAGATCGTCGAAATCTTCCTCGAAGAGGCGGTGGACATTCTCGACAGCGCCGGGCAAGCCTTGCAGCGCTGGCTCAAGGACCCGGACAACGCCGCGCCGCTGTCGTCATTGCAGCGCGACTTGCACACGCTGAAGGGCGGCGCGCGCATGGCCGAGGTCGAGGCCGTCGGTGACCTTGCCCAGGAACTGGAAAACCTCTACGAAGGGCTGGTCGATCGACGCTACAACCACAGCGCCGCGCTCGAAGGTTTGTTGCAGCACAGTCATGAGCGTTTGGCGCTGATGCTGGAGCAACTGCAAGCGCATCAAGCGCTGACTCCGGCGCAGGATTTGATCGACGCGATCCGTCAGTTGCGTCAGGGCCAGGCCGCCAGCGAATCTGCCCCCGCAGCGGTCGAACACGACAACGCCGGGCATGATCCGGAGTTGCTGGAGATCTTCCTCGAAGAAGGTTTCGACATCATCGAAAGCTCCGGCGCCGCGCTGTTGCGCTGGCAGGCCGAGCCGGGCAACCGTCAGGAAATCGAAACCCTGCTGCGCGATCTGCACACCCTCAAGGGCGGCGCGCGGATGGTCGAAATCGGCCCGATCGGCGACCTCGCCCATGAGCTGGAATTTCTCTACGAAAGCCTTTCCACCGGTGCGCTGCAACCGTCCGCCGAACTGTTCGCGCTGGTGCAGCGTGGCCATGACCGACTGGCGCAAATGCTCGATGGTGTGCGCGCCGGGCAACCGTGCCCACCGGCCGATCGGCTGATCAGCGCGATCCAGAATTTCAGTCACCCGGTGCAGGTTGAAGCGCCCTCGGCGCCAGCACCGGTGATCAAGCCTGAGGCAGCGCCACCGGCCGCCGATGCTGGCGCGGACATGGTCAAGGTCTCGTCCGAGCTGCTTGATGAACTGGTCAATCTGGCCGGGGAAACCTCGATCTTTCGCGGACGGATCGAGCAGCAAGTCAACGATGCGCAGATAGCTCTCAACGAGATGGAAACCACCATCGAGCGCATGCGCGATCAGTTGCGCCGCCTCGACACCGAAACCCAGGGGCGCATTCTCAGCCGCCAGCAAGTCGATGGCGAACGCCTCGGTTATGAAGACTTCGATCCGCTGGAAATGGACCGCCATTCGCAGCTCCAGCAACTGTCGCGGGCACTGTTCGAATCCGCCTCGGACCTGCTCGACCTGAAGGAAACCCTCGACCGCCGCAACCACGATGCGGAGAACCTGTTGCAGCAACAGGGGCGGATCAACACCGAGTTGCAGGAAGGCCTGATGCGTACGCGCATGGTGCCGTTCGAACGCATGGTGCCGCGTCTGAAGCGCATCGTGCGGCAGGTCGCCGAAGAGCTGGGCAAGGATGTCGCGTTTGTGGTCGGCAACGCTGATGGCGAGATGGATCGCAACGTGCTGGAGCGCATGGCCGCGCCGCTGGAACACATGCTGCGCAACGCCGTCGACCATGGCCTCGAATCTGCCGAGGTGCGATTGGCGGCGGGTAAACCGGCGCAAGGGCAGATCACCCTCGATCTGTCCCGCGAGGGCGGCGACATGGTTTTCGACATCCGCGATGACGGCGCCGGTGTGCCGCTGGAAGCCGTGCGGCGCAAGGCGATCAAGCGCGGTCTGCTGGCGCCCGACGCCGAGATCAGCGACCGCGATGTGTTGCAGTTCATCCTTCAGCCGGGTTTCTCCACGGCGGAAAAGATCACCCAGATTTCCGGGCGTGGCGTCGGCATGGACGTGGTCCACGAAGAAGTGCGTCAGCTGGGCGGCAGCATGAGCATCGATTCGGTGCCGGGGCAGGGCGTGCATTTCCGTATTCGCCTGCCGTTCACCGTGTCGGTCAACCGCGCGCTGATGGTGCAGTGCGCTGAGGATCAGTACGCGATCCCGCTGAACACCATCGAAGGCATCGTGCGTGTGTTGCCGAATGATCTGGAAGGGCACTTCCGTCAGGATCCGCCGAGTTATCAATACGCCGGCCAGCGTTATGAGCTGTGTTATATCGGCGAGCTGTTGAAGACTGCGCCACGGCCAAAACTGCTCGGGCAGAGCCTGCCGTTGCCGGTGCTGCTGGTGCATTGCAACGACCGCCATGTTGCGGTGCTGGTCGACGCCATGGCCGGCACCCGCGAGATCGTGGTCAAGAGCCTCGGCCCGCAGTTCGCGGCGGTGCAGGGCGTGTCGGGGGCGACGATTCTCGGCGACGGCCGGGTGGTGCTGATTCTGGATCTGCTCGCACCGATCCGGGCGATGCAGGCGCGGCTGGCGCAAGAGCCGGCGCGCACGGAGATCGACAGCGAGCCGCACAAGCCGCTGCTGATCATGGTCGTCGATGACTCGGTGACGGTGCGCAAGGTCACCAGCCGTTTGCTCGAACGTCACGGCATGAACGTGCTGACCGCCAAGGACGGTGTCGATGCGATGCTGCTGCTCGAAGAGCACATGCCCGACCTGATGCTGCTCGACATCGAAATGCCGCGCATGGACGGCTTCGAAGTCGCGACCCAGGTGCGCGCCGACGAACGCCTGCGCCACTTGCCGATCATCATGATCACCTCGCGCACCGGGCAGAAACACCGCGACCGCGCCATGGCCATCGGCGTCAACGACTACCTCGGCAAGCCGTATCAGGAATCGGTGTTGCTGGAGAGCATCGCCCAGTGGAGCAAGAAACATGCATGAGCACCGGCATAACCCGCGCACCAGCCAGCTCACCGGGCTGCTGCTGCCGCTGGCCGATCGCAACCTGATCCTGCCGAATGTCGCCATCGCCGAGCTGATCGACTACCAGGCCAGCGCCTTCGATCTCGACACGCCGCCGTGGTACCTGGGCCGGGTAACGTGGCGCGAGCGGCAGATTCCGCTGATCAGTTTCGAATCGGCCTGTGGGCAGAAAATCGTCATCGGTGAACGGGCGCGGATCGTCATTCTGAATGCGCTGGGCGGCTTGCCGCAGCTCAGATTCATCGCCCTGTTGGTGCAGGGGATTCCTCGGTCGTACAAGCTCGACAGTCAGTTGAGTTATGTCGATGTGCCGTTGTGTGCGCTGGAACAGGCGGCGGTGCAGGTGGGCGAGCAGGTGGCGAAGGTGCCGGATTTGTTGGGGCTGGAGCGGTTACTGGTGGATGCGGGATTGGCCCGCTGATCCAAGGCTTTCGCTTGATCGTTCCCACGCGCAGCAAAGGAATGCAGCCCGGGACGCTCCGCGTCCCATCAAGAGCCGAACGCGGAGCGTCCGTGGAGGCATTCCCACGCGGAGCGTGGGAACGATCAACATCAAGCCACGCCTGTGTTTAAAGACACCCAGTGTTACGCCGCACCAGCCTACAAATCCTTGCGCCGCTGCCTACGCCTGCGCCAGAATCCGCCGGCTTGTGCGCCCAGGGCTTGCTGCGTAACTTGGATCGGGTCACTGATTCCCAGTGATCGGGTTTAGCAGCCCGTGGTAAATCTGAGGTTGCACGAGCACCGTCAGCCAGGCTTCACGTCTGCACTTGATGGCGGCTGTGCGCAGGGCGCTTCGGCGCGCCGGCTTCCTTAGGTTCCCCGGTCTGCTAACCTGCGTTCAGCTGCCACCCCTTCTTTTAGCAGAGATGCGGTTGCGGCTTTATCCGGAACCTGAAGATGAAAAAACCATCGCCCAATCCGCCGACCCAAGACCCGGCATCGCCCTACCAATCCCCCGACTCAAAGAAATTCCACGAAGCCGCCGAGCGTGCCCTCGACCATTACCTCGGCCCGCCCAGCGCTGACTTCATGGCCCCGCCATACACCCCCAACACGCTGTACATGGCCAACCCCGAAGCCGACACCGAGTCCTTGCTGGCCGACGCCTGTGAAACCCTTGGTTCGGCGACGGTGATGCTGCACAACCACGCCGCTTCCGTGAACGGTTCGCAGCGCAAGACCCTGCAGGGCATCGCGCAGATTGTCATGGTGGCGGAGATGGCGGTGAACCGCGTTCTGGACAAAATGGTGCCAACCGACTGAAAGCCCCTCACCCCAGCCCTCTCCCAGAGGGAGAGGGAGCCGACCGAGGTGTCTCGCGTCCTACATCGACCTGAATGACCGAGTCGATTATGGATTCACTACAACCGGTTCAGGTCGGCGTCATTCCCAAGCATCCCCCAATCAGTCCCCTCTCACTCCGGGAGAGGGCCAGGGTGAGGGGCTGTTGATTTTTCATTTCTGGATTCACCACGGCTGGTTCAGGTCGGCGTCATTCCCAAGCATCCCCCTATCGGTTCCTTCTCCCCCCGGGAGAGGGCTAGGGTGAGGGGCTGTTGATTTTTCGTTTCGGGATTCACCACGGCTGCTTCAGGTCGGCTTCGTTCCCAAGCATCCCCCAATCGGTTCCCTCTCCCTCCGGGAGAGGGCTAGGGTGAGGGTAGCTTTTGAACGTTACGCTCAGCGTAATGATTCACCACCCAGCTTGATTGATGCCCTCATCACACAGGACTAACTTGGCTCCACGACAGCGAACCCGTGGAGTGAGCATGACAACAACAATTTCCCCCGACTCGCGCTGGACGCGGCGGCGTGACGAGAAGCAGCGCCGGCTCGACAAGGTGCGCGGGCTGGCCGATGGTGCGGTGCTGCCCAGCGACAAAATCGTCGCCGCGCTCGAAGCGCTGATCCATCCCGGCGACCGCGTGGTGCTGGAGGGCAACAACCAGAAGCAGGCGGATTTCCTCTCGCGTTCGCTGGCCAAGGCCGACCCGGCCAAGCTCCACGATCTGCACATGATCATGCCCAGCGTTGGCCGCTCCGAACACCTTGATCTGATCGAACGCGGCATCGCCCGTAAGCTCGATTTCTCCTTCGCCGGCACCCAGAGCCTGCGCATCAGCCAGTTGCTCGAAGATGGCTTGCTCGAAGTCGGCGCCATTCACACGTACATCGAACTCTACGCCCGCCTCGTCGTGGACCTGATCCCCAACGTTGTGCTTTCGGCCGGTTTCATGGCCGACCGCGCCGGCAACATCTACACCGGCCCGAGCACCGAAGACACTCCCGCACTGATCGAACCGGCGGCGTTCAGCGATGGCATCGTCATCGTTCAGGTCAACCAATTGGTCGATGACGTCAGCGAACTGCCCCGCATAGACATTCCCGCTTCATGGGTCGATTTCGTCGTGGTGGCCGACAAGCCGTTCTACATCGAGCCGCTGTTCACCCGCGACCCACGCCACATCAAGCCTGTGCACGTGTTGATGGCGATGATGGCGATTCGCGGGATCTACGAAAAACACAACGTGCAGTCGCTCAACCACGGCATTGGTTTCAACACTGCCGCCATCGAACTGATCCTGCCGACCTACGGCGAATCCCTCGGCTTGAAGGGCAAGATCTGCCGTAACTGGACGCTCAACCCGCACCCGACTTTGATCCCGGCGATTGAAAGCGGCTGGGTCGAGAGCGTGCATTGCTTCGGTACCGAACTGGGCATGGAAAACTACATCGCCGCTCGGCCGGATGTGTTCTTCACTGGCCGCGACGGCTCGCTGCGCTCCAACCGCATGGTCTGCCAACTCGCCGGGCAATACGCGGTGGATCTGTTTATCGGCGCGACGCTGCAAGTCGATGGCGACGGCCATTCCTCGACCGTCACCCGAGGCCGTCTGGCCGGTTTCGGTGGTGCGCCGAACATGGGTCATGATCCGCGCGGCCGCCGTCACGGCACTCCGGCGTGGCTGGACATGCGCCACGCCGATGGGCCGCAACCGATGCTCGAACGCGGCAAGAAACTCGTGGTGCAAATGGTCGAGACCTTCCAGGAGGGCGGCAAACCGACCTTCGTCGAAACCCTCGACGCGGTGGAAGTGGCGAAGAAAAGCGGCATGCCGCTGGCGCCGATCATGATCTACGGCGACGACGTCACCCACCTGCTCACCGAAGAAGGCATCGCCTACCTGTACAAGGCGCGCTCGCTGGAAGAGCGCCAGGCGATGATCGCAGCGGTCGCCGGGGTTACCGCCATCGGCCTGCGGCACAACCCGAAAGACACCGAACGCATGCGCCGCGAGGGCCTGATCGCCCTGCCTGAAGACCTCGGCATCCGCCGCACTGACGCCACGCGCGAATTGCTCGCGGCGAAAAGCGTCGCCGATCTGGTCGAGTGGTCCGGCGGCCTGTACAACCCGCCCGCCAAATTCAGGAGCTGGTAATGCACGCATTCAACCTGCAAGCGAAACCGCTTTCTCTGGCTGACCGCTTGGCCGATCTGGCGGTGGACGCGCTGATCGACGAAGCCGATCTGTCGCCGAAACCGGCGCTGGTCGACCGTCGCGGCAACGGCGCGCACACCGATCTGCACCTGGGCCTGATGCACGCGTCGGCGCTGGCATTGTGGCCGGCATTCAAGGAAATGGCCGAGGCGGCGCTGGAGATCGGTGAAGTCGGTGTGCCGTTGCGCGAAGCGATAGGCCGCATCGGTCGTGAAGGCGAGCAAGCGATGCTCGCCACCACCAATGGCGTCAACACCCATCGCGGCGCGATCTGGGCGTTGGGACTGTTGGTGACGGCCGCCGCGCTGCAACCGGAATCCATCGCCCTGTGCGCCGCCCGCCTGGCACTGCTCGACGACCGCTACGCACCGACACCACTCAGCCACGGCGCACAAGTCGCCCAGCGTTACGGCGCACGCGGTGCTCGCGAAGAGGCGCAGCTGGGCTTTCCGTCCGTGCTGCAACGCGGCCTGCCGCAACTGCACAAAAGTCGCGCCAACGGCCACGGCGAACAGAACGCCCGGCTTGATGCGTTGCTGGCGATCATGACCGAGCTGGCCGACACCTGCGTGCTCTACCGCGCCGGCGAGCCCGGTCTGCAGGCCATGCAGGCCGGCGCGCAAGCGGTGCTCGATGCCGGTGGCAGCGCCAGCCTCAGCGGTCGTCGGCGCCTGCACGAACTGGATCAACAACTCATCGCATTGAATGCCTCGCCCGGTGGCGCCGCCGACCTGCTCGCCGCCACATTGCTGCTCGATCGTATCGAGCGCGACGGCATCTCTCAGGGAGCGTTTTGATGGAAAACCTATCGTTTGAATTCCCCGCCGGGCAGCCGCCACGCGGGCGTGCGCTGGTCGGTTGTGTCGGCTCCGGTGATCTGGAAGTGCTGATCGAGCCGGGTCTGGCCGGCAAGCTGACGATCAACGTGCAGACCTCGGTCAACGGCGCGCAGCAGCGCTGGCAGCACCTGTTTGCGCGGATGTTCGACGGCACCACGCCGCCGGCGATGGCCATCGATATCCACGATTTCGGCGCGACGCCGGGGGTGGTGCGCTTGCGTCTGGAACAGGGTTTCGAGGAGATCGGCCATGACTGACAGCGCAGCGTTGCTCAACAAACACAGCTTCGTCGAACTCGGCGCGCGGCAGCGGGCGCAAGCCTTGCTCGACGCCGGGACCTTTCGCGAACTGCTCGATCCGTTTCAACGGGTCATGTCGCCGTGGCTTGAGCGCCAAGGCGTGGTGCCGCAAGCCGACGACGGGGTGATCATCGCCAAGGGCAGCCTCGACGGTTTGCCGGTGGTCATCGCGGCGATTGAAGGTGCGTTTCAGGGCGGCAGCCTCGGTGAAGTCGGCGGGGCGAAGATTGCCGGTGCGCTGGAACTGGCCGCCGAAGACAACCGCAACGGCATCGCCACCCGCGCCGTGTTGCTGCTGGAAACCGGTGGCGTGCGCTTGCAGGAGGCCAATCTCGGGCTGGCGGCGATTGCCGATATCCATGCGGCGATTGTCGATTTGCAGCAGTACCAACCGGTGGTCGGCGTGGTCGCCGGCAGTGTCGGTTGCTTCGGCGGCATGTCGATCGCCGCAGCGCTGTGCAGTTATTTGCTGGTGACCCAGGAAGCACGCCTCGGTCTGAACGGCCCGCAGGTAATCGAGCAGGAAGCCGGGATCGAGGAATACGACTCCCGCGACCGGCCCTTCATCTGGAGCCTGACCGGCGGCGAACAGCGTTTCAACACCGGACTGGTGGACCGTTATGTCGGCGATGACGTGGCGCAGATTCGTCAGCAGGTCGGCCAACTGCTCCAGCAAGGCCTGCCGGCCCAACCGCGCAGTCAACGCGCCGAGTGGTTCCTGCAACGCCTCGGCAAGCTGAACACTGACCTGCAAATCGAACCGTCGGTGGTTCGCGATCTGTATCAAGGAGAGCGCTCATGAGCGGTTATTCATTGCGCGGTTTGCACTGGTTCAATGCGCTCAGCGCTGGCGCCAGTGTCGTCGAAGGTTTGCCGCCGTCGTTGAAAGTCGCCGACGCTGAGCTCGGCAGGTTTATCGCCGTGGTCGCCGACCCGGACAATCGTTTTCCCCGCGCCCGCAATGGCGAGGTCGGTCTGCTCGAAGGCTGGGGGCTGGCCAAGGCTGTGGATGACGCGATCAGCGCCGACCGCGACAACGCGAAAAAGCGCCCGATCATTGCCATCGTCGATGTGCCGAGCCAGGCGTATGGCCGCCGCGAAGAAGCCCTCGGCATTCATCAGGCCCTGGCCGGCGCGGCGGACAGTTATGCCCGTGCGCGTCTGGCCGGGCATCCGGTGATTGCGCTGCTGGTGGGCAAGGCCATGTCGGGTGCATTTCTCGCCCACGGTTATCAGGCCAATCGCCTGATTGCTTTGCGCGACCCGGGCGTGATGGTGCACGCGATGGGCAAGGCCTCGGCCGCGCGGGTCACGTTGCGCAGTGTCGAGGAACTGGAGGCGCTGGCGTCGAGCGTGCCGCCGATGGCCTACGACATCGACAGCTACGCCAGCCTTGGCCTGCTCTGGGAAACCCTCTCGGTGCAGCAGATTGAAAAGCCGACAGAGGAAGATCTGACGCGCGTGACTGAGTGCCTGAAGCAAGCGATCAACGATGTGACCAGCACAGATTTGAAAGGGCGCCTTGGTGCGAGCAATCGTGCCGCCTCCAGCAAAGTCCGCGAATTGCTGAGGGCGCAGTGGTGAACCTGCCCCTGGCCCACGATCTGCTCTGGGGCATGACCCCAGCGCAGTTGCCGGCGGATGCGCCGGCGTGGGCGATCGCGGCGCTGGCGGCCGGGCAACCGGTGGTGGTGCGCCGGGCCTTGAGCGAGGAAGGTCTGGTCGCGGTCGGCGTTCGTGGGGTGTTGCGCGAGCAGCGGCTGGCGACGTTTATGCCGCTGGATTCCATTGCCTGTCGGGTCAGTCCCGAAGCCCTTTGTCAGGTTGAGTGTGAGCGAGATCTGCCGGTGATGCAGGCGCTCAAACAACTGCGGCCGATACTCGATGACTGCGGTTGGGTCTGGGGTGTCAGCGGCAGTGTCGGGTTTGAATTGGCCAGTGGTTTTGCAGCGATGCACGCGGCCAGTGATCTCGATCTGATTCTGCGTGCGCCGCAGATGATCACGCGCAATCAGGCCTGCAAACTCGTGGCGCTTTTCGATCAGGCTGTGTGCCGGGTCGACATGCAATTGCAGACGCCGTTCGGCGCTGTGGCGCTGCGTGAATGGGCCAGCGGTTCGGCCCGGGTGCTGCTGAAAAATGCGCATCAGGCTGCATTGGTGATCGATCCGTGGAACCCGCAGGAGCAGGCAGCGTGAGCAGCCTGCTGGTGTTTCCCGGCCAGGGCGCGCAGCAAGCCGGCATGCTCCAGCGTTTGCCTCGGGAAACGCTGGTCGAGGCCAGCGATGTGCTCGACGAGGATGTTTTGCAGCTTGATTCAGCCGAGGCATTGCGCACGACCAGAGCGGTTCAGCTGTGCCTGCTGATCGCCGGTGTCGCTGCTTCGCGGCAGTTATTGCAGGATGAACTGACTGCGGATTACGTCGCCGGCCTGTCCATCGGCGCTTATCCGGCAGCAGTGGTGGCGGGAGCCTTGAGTTTCAGCGATGCGCTGCATCTGGTCAGCCTGCGCGGTGAGCTGATGCAGCAGGCTTATCCACAGGGCTACGGCATGACCGCGATCATCGGCTTGCAGTTATCCACCGTCGAAACGCTGCTGGCGCAAGTGCACAGCGAAGATTCGCCGGTGTACCTGGCCAATATCAACGCCGATAACCAAGTGGTCATCGCCGGCTGCGACAAGGCCATGCACGCGGTGGCCGAACTGGCGCGCAGTCGCGGCGCCGGAGTGGCGAAGCGGCTGGCGGTGAGCGTGCCGTCGCATTGCCCGTTGCTGGAAAAACCGGCGCAGGCGCTTGCCGAGGCCTTCGCCAAGGTTGAACTGAAGAACCCGAAAATCGCTTATCTGAGCGGCAGTCGCGCGCGGCCTGTGAGCAAAGCCTGCGCGCTGCGCGATGACCTCGCTTTCAACATGTGCCGCGTGGTGGACTGGCGCGGCACCGTGCAAAGCGCCTACGAGCGCGGCGTGCGTCTACAGATCGAACTGCCGCCCGGTGCGGTGCTGACCGGGCTGGCGCGCCGGGTGTTCGAGCAGGGCACCGTCACTGCCTTCGACAGTGCCCGCCTCGATACCCTGCAAGCGCTGTTGCGCGAGGAGGGTGGCCGCCAACTCTAAAACCGCCGCGACTCAAGCTTCGAACAACAAAAACAACATTCGACGATGCACTTTGAGGACTACAACAATGATTATTTACGGTGTGGCGTTTCTCGCCTTCTGCACGCTGGTCGGTATCTGGGTCGGTGAATTGCTCGGCAAGCTGATCGGCGTGCCGGCCAACGTCGGCGGTGTCGGTATTGCGATGCTGCTGTTGATCGGCCTGGGCAGCTATCTCTACAAGAGTGGCTGGCTCAAGGGCAAGACCGAGCAGGGCGTGGAGTTCTGGAGCGCGATCTACATTCCCATCGTGGTCGCCATGGCCGCGCAGCAGAATGTCTACGGTGCGCTGAAGGGCGGGCCGATGGCGATTCTTGCCGGCACCCTCGCCGTAGTGATCGCTTTTGCCTTGGTGCCGGTGCTGACGCGCATGGGCAACAAGCAAGAGACACCGATTGCTCCTGCCAAGACTGCGGGGTAATCGCCATGTACGAATCAATGATGAAAGTGATCACCGGTTACGGTCTGATCAGCGGCTTTTTGATTGTCGGCCTGACCATGTGGGTGTCCTACTGGATGTCCAACACCTTCACCAAGGGCCGCCTGCACGGTTCGGCGATCGCCATTCTGCTCGGGCTGGTGCTGTCGTATATCGGCGGCGCACTCACCGGTGGGCAAAAAGGCGTGGTGGATATTCCCCTGCTGTCCGGCATCGGCCTGCTCGGCGGTGCGATGCTGCGGGATTTCGCGATTGTGGCGACGGCGTTTGGGGTGAGTGTCGATGAGCTCAAACGCGCCGGACTCGTCGGTGTGCTGGCGCTGTTTGTCGGCGTTGGCACCTCGTTCGTCGCCGGCGTCGGCGTGGCGATGGCGTTCGGCTACACCGATGCGGTGAGCCTGACCACCATTGGCGCCGGTGCGGTGACCTACATCGTCGGCCCGGTAACGGGGGCGGCGATTGGTGCCAGTTCCGAGGTGATGGCGCTGTCGATTGCGGCGGGGCTGATCAAGGCGATTCTGGTGATGGTGATGACACCGTTCGTGGCACCGATGATCGGCCTGAACAACCCCCGCAGCGCGGTGATTTTCGGTGGCTTGATGGGCACCTCCAGCGGCGTTGCCGGGGGCCTGGCGGCCACCGATCCGAAGCTGGTGCCATATGGTTGCCTGACGGCGGCGTTCTACACCGCGCTTGGGTGTCTGCTGGGGCCTTCGCTGCTGTTTCTGGCGATGCGCGGGTTGATGGGCTAGCTAGTCACCCCCAAAAGCCCCTCACCCTAGCCCTCTCCCGGAGGGAGAGGGGACTGACCGAGTTGTTTTGGCGTTATACATCGACCTGAAATTTCTGAGTTGAACTGAGGTTCTGAAAAGCCCCCGATCTGCTCCCTTTCCCCCTCTACCCCTTGGGGGAGAGGGCTGGGGTGAGGGGGTAGCTCTTGATTTTTGATCTCGATCTAAACCCCAGCCTGGCGATTGGCATACATCCGACACTCCGCCAGCAACGCCAGCAAATTCGGATCGCGCTCCTTGGCCTTTAGAAACACCACGCCAATGTGCTGCTGCAAGCGGTACTTCTCCTGCAACGGAATCAGCTTCACTCGATTTTCGTACACCGCCGCAATCCGCCCCGGCAACAAGGCGTAGCCCACCCCTGAGCTGACCATGCTCAGCAAAGTGAAGATGTCATTAACCTGCATCGCCACCTTCGGCTCGAATCCCGCTTGCTTGAACACCCGCACGCCGTCCTGATGCGTGGCGAAGCCCTGGGTCAGGGTGATGAAAGTCTCGTCGCGCACTTCCGCCAGATCGACTTCACTGCGCTGAGCGAATTTTGAATCGGCCGGGGTGGCGAGGAAGATGTCGTCGGAAAACAGCGCAATCTGCTCGCAATCCGGATCGTTGATGCTGTCGTCCAGCGACACCAGAATCGCGTCGACTTCCATGTTTTTCAGCTTGTAGAGCAGGTCGATGTTCGAGCCGAGGATCAGGTCGATGTTGAGTTCGCTGCGGCGGATCTTCAGGCCCATGATCAGTTGCGGCACGGTCTTCACCGTCAGCGAATACAGCGAGCCGAGCTTGAAGCGCTCGGCGGAGAACCCGGCTGCTTCGCGGGTCAGGCGCACGCTGTCGACGACGTCGTTGATCAGCTTCTGCGCACGTTCCTCCAGCACATAAGCGCTTTCCAGCGGCGTCAGGTTGCGCCCTTCGTGTTTGAACAGCGGGCAGCGCAGGGCGTTTTCCAAAGAGTGAATGGCGCGGTGCACGCTGACATTGCTGGTCTGCAGTTCGGCGGCGGCGCGGGCGAGGTTGCCAGTGCGCATGAAGGCGAGGAACACCTCGAGTTTTTTCAGGGTCAATTCTTCGTCGATCAGCATGGCGCGGACTCTTTTTGGTATCGGCCGATTGTGCCCAATTCCTGCGGGCCGCGCAGGCGAGGTTGAACAGAAACATTGCGCTTTTACGCTCAAGGCCCGAGCCTTGCGCGCTTGCGGTAGTGACTACGAGGTATGCGACACATGTATCACGGGGAAAAACTCAACGCCTGGACCCATCTGGTCGGAGCCATCGCCGCGTTTATCGGCGGCGTTTGGATGCTGGTGATTGCCAGCCTCGACGGCAGTCCGTGGAAGATCGTCAGCGTGGCGATCTACGCCTTCACCTTGCTGGTGCTCTACAGCGCCTCGACCGTGTACCACAGCGTGCGCGGGCGCAAGAAAGCGATCATGAAGAAGGTCGATCATTTCTCGATCTACCTGCTGATCGCCGGCAGCTACACGCCGTTCTGCCTGGTGACGTTACGCGGGCCTTGGGGCTGGACGCTGTTCGGGATTGTCTGGGGGCTGGCGCTGATCGGCATCCTGCAAGAGATCAAACCGCGCTCCGAGGCACGGATTCTGTCGATCGTGATTTACGCGGTGATGGGCTGGATCGTGCTGGTCGCGGTCAAACCGCTGATTGCCGCACTGGGCACGGCCGGGTTTGCCTGGCTGGCGTCGGGCGGGGTTTTGTATACGGTGGGGATTATCTTTTTTGCCCTCGATCACCGGCTGCGGCATGCCCATGGCATCTGGCATCTGTTCGTGATTGCCGGGAGCTTGCTGCATTTTGTGGCGATTCTGTTTTACGTCCTGTAGCCCGGCTGACTGATCGTTCCCACGCTCTGCGTGGTAACGCCTCCTGTGACGCTCTGCGTCACGCTGTTTGGGACGCGGAGCGTCCCGGGCTGCATTCCCACGCAGAGCGTGGGAACGATCAGTCCGGCAAAAAGGTTTAGAAATCACCCCAAAGTTGCTGGGCTACCGCCAGCGCCACCACCGGCGCAGTCTCGGTGCGCAATACGCGCGGGCCGAGGCGGGCGGCGTGGAAACCGTTGCCTTTGGCCTGCTCGACTTCGCCGTCCGTCAGGCCACCTTCCGGCCCGATCAGGAACGCCAGCGTCGCTGGTTTGGCATGGCTGACCAGCGGTTCTGCGACCGGATGCAGCACCAGTTTCAATTCGGCTTCGGTCTGCTTGAGCCAGTCCGCCAGCAACACTGGCGGATGAATCACCGGCACCCGTGAACGCCCGCACTGTTCGCAGGCACTGATCGCCACTTGGCGCCAGTGCAGCAAGCGCTTGTCGGCGCGTTCGTCCTTGAGCCGCACTTCGCAGCGTTCGCTGAAGATCGGGGTGATTTGCGTCACGCCCAGTTCAGTGGCTTTCTGAATCGCCCAGTCCATGCGCTCGCCCCGGGACAGGCCCTGGCCGAGGTGGATCTGCAGCGGCGATTCGATTTGCCCGGCGAACTGCTCGTCGATCTGCACGACCACGCGTTTCTTGCCGACATCCACCAAGGATCCGCGAAATTCATGGCCGGAACCGTCGAACAACTGCACCGCATCGCCTTCGGCCATGCGCAACACGCGGCTGATGTAATGCGCCTGGGCCTCCGGCAGTTCGTGTTCGCCAGTGCTCAGCGGGGCGTCGATAAAGAAGCGGGACAGTCTCATTTCGGGTCTCTGGAAAGATATGAATCAGTTGGATCGGTGTCGACTTCATTCGCGAGCAGGCTCGCTCCCACACTTGAAATGCATTCCCCTGTGGGAGCGAGCCTGCTCGCGAAAGCGGCAGTCCAGCCACCGCAAATCTCAAGCAAGGCGAATCAGCCTGGGTCACGGAAACCGGGATGGAAGTCTTTCGGCACCGCCACGCTGACGCTGTCACGTGTAGCGATATCAATACCTTCACTGGCCACTTCGGCCAGGAAGTCGATCTGCTCCGGAGTGATCACATACGGCGGCAGGAAATACACCACGCTGCCCAGCGGGCGCAACAACGCACCACGCTCCAGCGCATGCTGGAAAACTTTCAAGCCACGACGCTCCTGCCAAGGGTAGGCCTCTTTCGTGGCTTTATCCTTGACCATCTCGATGGCCAGGACCATGCCGGTCTGGCGCACTTCGGAAACGTTCGGGTGATCGACCAGATGCGCGGTCGCCGAGGCCATGCGCTGAGCCAACGCCTTGTTGTTCTCAATCACGTTGTCCTGCTCGAAGATATCCAGCGTCGCCAGTGCCGCCGCGCAGGCCAGCGGGTTGCCGGTGTAGCTGTGCGAATGGAGGAACGCGCGCAGGGTCGGATAGTCGTCGTAGAACGCGCTGTAGACCTCTTCGGTGGTCAGGCACGCCGCCAGCGGCAGATAGCCGCCGGTCAGGGCTTTGGACAGGCAGAGAAAGTCCGGGCGGATGCCGGCCTGTTCGCAGGCGAACATCGTCCCGGTGCGGCCGAAGCCGACGGCGATTTCATCGTGGATCAGGTGCACGCCGTAACGGTCGCAGGCCTCGCGCAACAGCTTGAGGTACACCGGGTGATACATGCGCATGCCGCCGGCGCCCTGAATCAGCGGCTCGACGATCACTGCCGCGACGCTGTGATGATTCTCCGCCAGCGTCTGTTCCATGGCCGCGAACATATTGCGCGAGTGTTCTTCCCAGCTCATGCCTTGCGGGCGCAGATAGCAATCCGGGCTCGGCACTTTGATGGTGTCCATCAGCAGGGCTTTGTAGGTCTCGGTGAACAGCGGCACATCGCCAACCGCCATCGCTGCCATGGTTTCGCCGTGGTAGCTGTTGGTCAGGGTGACGAAGCGCTTCTTGTTCGGTTGGCCGCGATTGAGCCAGTAGTGAAAGCTCATCTTCAGCGCGACTTCGATGCACGACGAGCCGTTATCGGCATAGAACACCCGGTTCAGGCCTTCCGGCGTCATTTTCACCAGACGCTCGGACAGCTCGATCACCGGCTGATGGCTGAAACCGGCAAGGATCACATGTTCGAGTTGATCGACCTGATCCTTGATGCGCTGGTTGATGCGCGGGTTGGCGTGGCCGAACACGTTGACCCACCAGGAGCTGACCGCGTCGAGGTAGCGCTTGCCTTCGAAGTCTTCGAGCCAGACGCCTTCGCCGCGCTTGATCGGGATCAGCGGCAGCTGTTCGTGGTCTTTCATCTGGGTGCAGGGATGCCACAACACCGCAAGATCGCGTTGCATCCACTGGTTATTCAGGCCCATTTACAGTCTCCTCGAGGCGGCTCGCGTCAGGCGCGGGCGAACAATCGCGCAAGCCTATGCAATGCATCGCGCGGGAACAACCCATTGTGTCGATTGAGCTACTTTGTCTGAGCCGATAGACGTCGCTGGCGGCGTTTTGATGGCTAACGTATTCTTCGCGGTTCTTTGAGTCGTCTGACTCGCAAAGCTGCTTTTTCCCACATGTTTTTCCGGAGTTCGCTGAATGTCTGTCGGTTGGCTGCGCGCCTGTGCGCTGGTGATGTTGGGGCTGTTCAGCGTTACGGCGCTGGCCAAGGATAAAACCGCAATCGTGATCGGCGGCGGCCTGTCGGGTCTGACCGCTGCTTACGAACTGCAGAACAAAGGCTGGCAGGTCACCCTGCTGGAAGCCAAACCGAGCCTGGGCGGCCGCTCGGGCATGGCCACCAGCGAGTGGATCGGCAACGACAAGACCCAGCCGGTGCTGAACAAATACGTGTCGACCTTCAAGCTCGGCACCACGCCGGCGCCGGAATTCGTGCGTACCCCGGGTTATCTGATCGACGGCGATTATTTCTCCGCCGCTGATCTGGCCACCAAGCAGCCAGCCACCGCCGATGCGCTCAAGCGCTACCAGAAAACCCTCGACGATCTGGCGCGCTCGATCGACGACCCGCAGAATCCGGCGGCGACCGCCACCCTGCATGCACTGGACCAGATCACCGTATCGAGCTGGCTCGACAAGCAGAACCTGCCGGCCACCGCGCGTCAGTTGATCAACCAGGACATCCGCACCCACTACGACGAACCTTCGCGTCTGTCGCTGCTGTATTTCGCTCAGCAGAACCGCGTCTATCGCGGCGTCTCCGACCGCGACCTGCGCGCCTCGCGTCTGGTCGGCGGCAGCCAGGTCCTGGCGCAGGCCTTCGTCAAACAGATCAAGACCATCAAGACCAACTCGCCGGTCTCGGCGATCATCCAGGACAAGGACGGCGTGACCGTCAAAGTCGGCAGCGTCGGCTATCAGGCTGACTACGTGGTGCTGGCGGTGCCGTTGCGCGCACTGAACAAGATCGCCCTGACCCCGGCGCTGGATGCTCAGCATCTGGCGGCGATCAAGGGCACCAACTACGGTTGGCGCGACCAGATCATGCTGAAGTTCAAGACGCCTGTGTGGGAAAGCAAATCGCGCATGTCCGGCGAGATCTACAGCAACGCAGGTTTAGGCATGCTCTGGATCGAGCCGGCGCTGAAGGGCGGCGCCAATGTGGTGATCAATCTGTCCGGCGATAACGCCCGTGTGATGCAGGCGTTCGGCGACAAGCAGATGGTCGATCAGGTGCTGATCCGTCTGCATGCGTTTTATCCACAGGCCCGTGGCTCGTTCACCGGTTATGAAATCCGTCGCTACAGCACCGACCCGTCGATGGGCGGCGCCTACCTGGCTTACGGCCCGGGGCAGATCAGCAAGTTCTGGCGCCTGTGGGAACGTCCGCTGCAACGCGTAGCGTTCGCCGGCGAACACACCGACACCTTGTACCCGGGCACCCTGGAAGGCGCACTGCGTACCGGCCAGCGCGCTGCCAGTCAGGTTGAAGATCTGGCGGCCGGCAAATCGTTCGAGCCAGCCAAAGTGGTTCCGGCTGCAGCAGCGGCAGGCGCGGCGGGTGCGGTGGCGGCGAAGAAGGGCAACTTCTTCAGCAACCTGTTCGGCGGTTCGGATGACGAGAAAAAGCCTGAGCCTGCGAAAGCGCCAGAGCCAGCACCTGCTCCGGCCGCTCCAGCGCCTGCACCGATCCCGGCACCTGCGCCAGCGCCGGTGGAAGCACCGAAACCAGCGGCCCCGGTAAAAGCCGAGCCAGCGAAGAAAGCGGCGGCCAAGCCAGCAGCGAAGAAGCCTGCGGCCAAAACCGAAACGAAAAAGCCGGCGGCCAAACCGGCGGCCAAGAAGGCTGAACCGGCGAAGAAGCCAGCGGCCAAGCCGGCGGCGACCACCGAGAGCAAAGCGCAGTAAGGCTCTGCTCCATGAAAAAACGCGGCCCTCGGGTCGCGTTTTTTTTGCCCTGCATTTTCGTCCTTCGCGCAGCGGTCACGAGGCTTACCGTTGTACCGGATGCTTCCCACAGCACGCTCGGAACGAGGTGATAGCCGCTGCCTGAGCGCCAGTTCTATGCTGGAAAAAACTGGAGGCACTTGATGAAAACGCTCATGGTCTTACTCGCGCTGATGACACTTTCCGGCTGTAGCAACGGGCAGTTCTTTCCCGGCGGTTATGGTTCCGAACTTGCGCATAAATGCCAGATAGATCCCTACAGTGCCGAGTGCCTGCAACCGCCAGCGGTCCTTCACAACTAGCCGCTACACGTTCGGGAGTGAGTAAAACTCCCACTTGAAAAACTCGGTCCCGTTCGGCAGCTTCCTCTGCCACCTCTGCTTGGGTTTGCGCATACGCCCGGGGATAAAACCAAAGCGCGCCCAGCGCAGATCGCCTGTGCGCTGGTCGTAAATCACCAGATTGCCGTCGTCCTGCACGGTCATGTACGTGTGGTACCACAGCGATTTATCGCCGGTATGCGTGCTTTCCGCGATCCACAGTCGCCGCCTGGAAGGGTCGTACAGGAAGCCACTATTGCTGATCACGAACTGCAGCGGCTCGCGCATCTTCTTCGGGTGCAAAGTTGCACTGTAAGGTTGATTGGCGTCGGCGATCCAGATAACCCCCTCACCGTCTTTGAGGACCAGATTTCCATCGCTTTGCAGCATCAGACGAAATCGACCGTTCTCGGATTGCAGGAATTGGCCGGCGGACATCGTTTGGTTGGGCGGCAACACGGAAGAACCGCTTGCTTGAAAGGGGGTATATCGAAGAGCCATGTGTTGCACCTGTTTGTAATGAGAATGGAGACATCATTCGAACAGGTGCAAAAGCCGCATCAGCGGTACAGGGTTATCGGCTTCGCAATTGTGTGCCTTTAACGTTGAAACGCAGCCCCCGTCATTTGTACAAGCGCCCCATGCCGAAATCGCCTTTAATCCTTCCTTAACTCCCCGCTCGCAGACTCTTGATCGTATTTCTCGATATTTCAAAGCAAAATTTTCCGCTTTAATTCGATAGATAACTCGCTAGTCTTGGTTCGCAGTTCTCACAGGATTTGGGCAATGCAGCTACGTAACTCTTCTTCGCGCTATGGTTGGGTCAGCATCTTCATGCACTGGGGCGTGGCGCTGGCGGTCTTCGGGCTGTTTGCGTTGGGTCTGTGGATGGTCGGGCTGGATTACTACAGCACCTGGCGCAAAGACGCGCCGGACCTGCACAAGAGCATCGGTCTGGTGCTGCTCGGTGTGATGGTGTTGCGGGTGCTGTGGCGTTTCATCAGCCCGCCGCCGCCAACGCTGCAAAGCTACAGCCGCATGACCCGTATCGGCGCCAAGTTCGGCCACGGGTTTCTGTATCTGTCGCTGTTCGCTGTGATGATTGCCGGTTACCTGATTTCCACCGCAGACGGTGTCGGGATCCCGGTGTTTGGCCTGTTTGAAGTTCCTGCACTGCTCTCCGGACTACCGGATCAGGCAGATACCGCTGGGGTGATTCATCTCTGGCTGGCGTGGGCACTGGTAATTTTTTCCGGTCTCCATGCGTTGGCAGCATTGAAGCACCACTTTATCGATCGTGATGCGACCCTCACCCGAATGCTCGGTCGCAAAGCCTGAAGTTCAACCTCGACTCAAAGGAAAAAAAAGCATGTTGAAAAAGACTCTGGCCGCTCTGGCAATCGGTTCTGCCGTGCTGTCCGCCAACGTAATGGCTGCTGACTACGTAGTAGACAAGGAAGGCCAGCACGCCTTCGTCGACTTCAAGATCAGCCACCTGGGCTACAGCTTCATCACCGGTACCTTCAAGGACATCGACGGCAAGTTCAGCTTCGACGCTGCCAAGCCTGAAGACAGCAAGATCGAGTTCAACGTCAACACTGCCAGCGTGTTCACCAACCACGCCGAGCGCGACAAGCACATCGCCAGCGCTGACTTCCTCAACGCCAGCAAATTCGCCAAGGCCACCTTCGTCTCCACCAGCGTCAAATCCACCGGTGCCAACACCGCTGACGTGACCGGCGACCTGACCCTGCTGGGCGTGACCAAGCCGGTTGTCGTCAAGGCTACCTTCCTGGGCGAAGGCAAGGATCCATGGGGCGGCTACCGTGCCGGCTTCGAAGGCACCACCACCATCAAGCGCTCCGATTTCGGCAAGCAGAAAGACCTCGGTCCGAAGTCTGACGCGGTCGAGCTGTATGTTTCGTTCGAAGGTGTGAAAGCGAAATAAGTTTCGCCGCCACATGAAAACGCCCCCGGTCGAAAGGCCGGGGGCGTTTTTTTATTGCTGCAACACGCTATTCCGTGTGGGAGCGAGCCTGCTCGCGAAAACGGTGTGTCATTCGACAGACATGCAACTGATCCGACGCTTTCGCGAGCAGGCTCGCTCCCACAGAGGTATTGCGGTGTGGCAGAGATATTCGAGGTAAAAAAATGCCCCGGCTCTTTCGAGCCGGGGCATTTTTCATGGCGGTTTGACACTCAGCGATTGCGGGTCAGCAGTGCTGGTTTCTCGCCACGCGGGCGGCTTGGCAGTTGATCGAGTTGCTCAGGCGTCGGGAAGCGGTCGGCTTTCGATTCCTTGTGCATGATCTTCGGGCCATTGCTGCGCGGGTTCTGCACGGCTGGTTGCTCGGTACGTGGCTGATCGTCACGGGCCGGGCGGCGGTTGCGCTGAGCGGATTCGTCACGACGACCCTGACCGTCACGCGGTGCGCCATTGCGCGGGCCGCTGCGTTTGGCCGGTGGAGTGCCGGTGCTCGAACCGTTGCTGTTGCGCGGGCCGTTCTGACGACCCTGTGGCTGACCGCCACGCGGTGTGCCAGCGCCTGCACCTTGTGCCGGTGCGCCCGGACGACGGCCACGGCCACCGGCCGGAGCGGCTTTCGGCACGTAGTCAACGCGGTTACCAAAGTTATCCACATCGTCGTCGAGGAATTCGTCCGGGGCACGGTCAGCCGCCGCACGCGGTGGCTGGCTCGGGCGCTGATCGCGGCTTGGTGTGCCTTCGCGCGGTTTCTGCTGACGGGCAGGGCGCTCGCCACGGTCGCCGGCCGGCTTCTCTTTGCCTTTGCCTTTGTCTTTGCCTTTGTCCTTGCGACCGCCGCCACCGCCGCCGCCATTCGGGCCGTCGCCACGTGGGCCACGAGAATTGCGCGGGTTACGGATGTCCGGACGCTCGCGGGTTTCCGGCTTCTCGGCTTCGATGGTGCTGGAGTCGAAGCCCATCAGATCGCCGTCGGCAATCTTCTGCTTGGTCATGCGCTCGATGCTTTTCAGCAGCTTCTCTTCGTCCGGTGCGACCAGGGAGATCGCCTCGCCGGAACGACCGGCGCGGCCGGTACGGCCGATACGGTGTACGTAATCTTCATCGACGTTCGGCAGTTCGAAGTTGACCACGTGTGGCAACTGATCGATGTCCAGACCACGGGCGGCGATGTCGGTCGCTACCAGAATGCGCACTTCGCCGGCCTTGAAGTCGGCCAGGGCTTTGGTGCGGGCGTTCTGGCTTTTGTTACCGTGGATCGCCACGGCTGGCAGGCCGTGTTTGTCCAGGTATTCAGCGAGACGGTTGGCGCCGTGCTTGGTGCGGGTAAAGACCAGCACCTGTTCCCACGCGCCGGCGGTGATCAGGTGCGCCAGCAGTGCACGTTTGTGGCTGGCCGGCAGGCGGAATACGCGTTGTTCGATGCGCTCGACCGTGGTGTTCGGCGGCGTGACTTCGATGCGTTCCGGGTTGTGCAGCAGTTTGCCGGCAAGATCGGTGATGTCTTTGGAGAAAGTCGCCGAGAACAGCAGGTTCTGACGCTTGGCCGGCAGACGCGCGAGGACTTTCTTTACGTCGTGAACAAAACCCATGTCGAGCATGCGGTCGGCTTCGTCGAGGACGAGGATTTCAACGTGGGACAGATCGACGCTGCCTTGGCCGGCGAGGTCGAGCAAGCGACCCGGGCAGGCGACGAGTACGTCGACGCCACGGGACATGGCCTGGACCTGCGGGTTCATGCCGACGCCGCCGAAGATGCAGGCGCTGACGAATTTCAGGTCACGGGCGTAGATCTTGAAGCTCTCGTGCACCTGGGCCGCGAGTTCGCGGGTCGGGGTCAGGACCAGCACGCGCGGTTGGCGCGGGCCGTGACGCTGGGATTTGTCCGGGTGACCGTTGGGGAACAACCGCTCCAGAATCGGGAGGGCGAAACCGCCGGTTTTACCGGTACCTGTCTGAGCCGCCACCATCAGGTCGCGACCTTGCAACACGGCGGGAATGGCCCGCTGTTGCACCGGAGTAGGCTCGGTATAGCCCGCATCTTCGATGGCACGGACTAAAGCCTCGGAGAGACCGAGGGAAGCAAAGGACATGAGTAATCCTGTTTTAGTTAGGGCTTGGCCCAATGGGAGTCTTGCCTGGCGCGAATCACGTTTAAGAGGACGCAATCCCGTCCGGTCCAGCGGCGGTTCCGAAGGCACGTCAGGAGCGCTCGCGCGGGCTGGAAGCTGCGCTGTAGCGGGTCGAGAGGCCTGTTACGGTTCCGGGCGTCCGGGCGTGAGCCTGGCGGGAACGCCGGAGTATAACAGAGCAATCACTGCGCGCTGCTTTCCTGCTGCTCAACGGTTTTGCCGCCGGCCGTGGCCGAACGCAGTGACGCGCTATCAACGGGCGCAGCACCGTAACGTGCGCTGAGCTCGGCGTAGGCCGGTTCGCGCTTGAAACGCTTGAGCTCGGCGCCGAAACGCTGCACCAGCAAGTCCATACCGGCATTGCGCCGAACCGCAAGAAACTGGCTCTGACGGCTGATAACCGCCGGGTTTTCCGTGATCAGATCGCGAATATTCAGCTCATCGAGCAAATGCTGGCCGACGCGGCGATCGGTAATCAGCAGGTCGATCCGCCCGCGCACCAGTTTGCCGAAATTGGCTTCATGGGTCGGTGCCGGCTCACGAACAAACAGGTCCGACTGGCTGAAGTCAGGGCTGTACAGATAACCCGGCGAGGTGCCGATGGTCAGGCCTTTGAGTTGTTCGAGGGTGTTGAAAGGATGCGGTCGCTCATTGGCGTAAAACATCACGAATTCGACATCGGACAGCGGTTCGCTGGGGTAGAGCAGGGTGGCGTCGCGTTCGGCACTGTGAAAGATGTCCAGCGCACCGTCGGCCTGACCGGTCTCGAGCATCGACAGGCAGCGCTTCCACGGCAGGAACTGCCATTCCACTTCAATGCCCAGACGCTGGAACACGATGGCGGTGGTTTCGTAGTCAAGACCAAGGTTTTTGCCACCCTGTTCGTAGACGTACGGCGCCCACGGCTCGGTGACAATACGCAACTTCTCCCCCCGAGCGGCGACGCTCAGGCAAGTCAGAAGAATAACGCTCAGCAGTTGGGCAATAAGGGGCATGGCCTGAGGTTAGTACGCGAAACGCCTGATGAGAAGCTCTGGCATGCATGTTTCGCGCAGACCCCGGGCGCAATGGCCGTGATGGCCTTATTTGCTTGCGGTTTTCAGCAGGTGCTGATGGACCTTGGCGTGGCGCGCACCCAAGATCTGCTTGACCAGACCGCGACTGAACCAGTCCCTGAGCAAGTGCCTGCAAACCGGCTTGCCGATGCGTTGCTGCTGGTTTTCCAGCGCCTTGTCCCACCAGACCGGTGCACACGCCTGATCGAACTCGTTGGGATGTTCATAGCAGCCGTAAAGGATTTCGCGAATGAACTGACGCAGATGTGCCGGCAGCAGCAGCGTAACGAACTTGTAGAACATTCGTTGCAATCGCGGTGGGCGAGGCAGCTGCGGCGTCACGCGTCGGGTGTCGTCCAGCGCAGCCTGGCCGGTCGGGTTGTCGCCATGCTTGGCGACCCAGGCCTGAACCTTGGCTCTGAACAGATGTTTGCGGCTCCAGTAGTGATGGATCAGATCCGGGCACTTGTTGACGTCCAGCGTGCGATAGGCCGCCACTGACAGGCAGAACTCTTCAAGGGTGTAGGCCCCCTTGGCCGACGGGAACAACTCATCAATCAAAGCGATGGAGCGGTCGAGCACGTGTGCGTCCTGCTGGCGCAACCCGATCACGCCGGAGTTGAGCAGGCGCATGTGATCGTCAGTCAGGCCTTTTTCCAGAAGTTTTGCCGACAGTGTGCTGTACAGCAGGCTCGATTTGTTGTCGCCATAACAGGCGTAGTAGTCATTGCACAGCAACGTGCCGGGCTGCACCCGCTCGAACAGTTTCAGCGGCGAGCAGTGGAAGAACGTGTCGGTGTCGATCAACAGCGCCGTTTCGTATTCTTCAAGAACCGAGCGCAAGGCGACATGTTTGACGCGGAAATGGTAACCGTGGGGCTCGCTCCATTTCTGGCGCGTTTCGGCGTCCAGAGGGCGAACGCGCACGGGAAGATGCGCATAGGGTTGCGGGTTGTCGCTGAAGACCTGGATATCGATCGCGGCATCCGGTGTCTCGCGCAACCACGCCAGAGCACTGGCGATGCTGAAAACAGCTTCCTGATGGTAGGTCTCGGCACCGAAAACCAGATAGACCAGTTGAGGGCGTATTTTTGTTTGCGCGCAGATCATCGACAACAATATTCCATTTGTGCTTTTCAGTGAAAAGGCCCGGTTAGGGCCTTTTTTATCGCATGGAAAACCTTCAGCGCGGCAGCTTCAGGTTGTTCCAGATCGCCAGGCTAGGTTCGGCCTGGTTCATCGAGTAGAAGTGCAGCCCCGGCGCGCCGCCTTGCAGCAGGCGTTCGCACATCTCGCTGACGACTTGTTCGCCAAAGCTTTGGATGCTTCGCGTGTCATCGCCGTAGGCTTCCAGTTGCTTGCGGATCCAGCGCGGAATTTCCGCACCGCAGGCATCGGAGAAGCGCGCGAGTTTGCTGTAGTTGGTGATCGGCATGATCCCCGGCACGATCGGCAGATCCACGCCCAGCGCCTGCAAACGGTCGACGAAGTAGAAGTAGCTGTCGGCGTTGAAGAAGTACTGGGTGATCGCGCTGTCGGCACCGGCCTTTGCCTTGCGCACGAAGTTGGCGAGATCGTCTTCGTAGTTGCGCGCTTGCGGATGCATCTCCGGGTAAGCGGCGACTTCGATGTGGAAATGATCGGCGGTTTCTTCACGAATGAATTCCACCAGTTCATTGGCGTGACGCAGCTCACCGCTGGTCATGCCCATGCCGGACGGCAGGTCGCCACGCAGGGCAACGATGCGCTTGATGCCGGCAGCCTTGTATTCGTTCAGCAGGCCGCGCAGGTCGTCCTTGCTGTCACCGACGCACGACAGGTGCGGAGCGGCAGGTACTTTGACTTCGCTTTCCAGCTGCAACACGGTGTTGAGCGTGCGATCACGGGTCGAACCGCCAGCGCCGTAGGTGCAGGAAAAGAAATCAGGGTTGTAAGTGGCCAACTGACGGGCAGTGGCAAGCAGCTTTTCTTGCCCGGCATCGGTCTTGGTCGGGAAAAACTCGAAGCTGTAGCGACGGTCTTGGGACATGGTCATACCCTTGGAAACAAGTACCTTCGAGGCGCTGCAATCCGTTGTGGGAGCGAGCCTGCTCGCGAAAGCGCAGGGTCAGACAACACGGATGTTGAATGATAAACCGCCTTCGCGAGCAAGCTCGCTCCCACAGGGAGAGCGAGCATTCAGCGCCTGTTAGTAGCGGTAGGCGTGCGGCTTGAACGGGCCTTCGACGGTGACGCCGATGTAGTCAGCCTGTTGCTTGGTCAGTTGGGTGACCACGCCGCCGAAGCCGCGAACCATTTCCAGGGCCACTTCTTCGTCGAGTTTCTTCGGCAGTACTTCAACGGTCAGACGCTCGGCTTTCTGCGCTGGCGACAGGTCGGCGTACTTCTGGCCGAACAGGAAGATCTGTGCCAGAACCTGGTTGGCGAACGAACCGTCCATGATGCGGCTCGGGTGACCGGTGGCGTTGCCCAGGTTCACCAGACGGCCTTCGGCCAGCAGGATCAGGTAGTCGTCGTTCTGTGGGTCGAAGCTGCCGGCACCGGTGCGGTGAACCTTGTGCACCTGTGGCTTCACTTCTTCCCATGCCCAGTTCTTGCGCATGAAAGCGGTGTCGATTTCGTTGTCGAAGTGACCGATGTTGCAGACAACGGCGCGCTTCTTCAGGGCTTTGAGCATGTTCGCGTCGCAAACATTGACGTTACCGGTGGTGGTCACGATCAGGTCGATCTTGCCCAGCAGCGCTTTGTCGATGCTTGCTTCGGAACCGTCGTTGATACCGTCGATGAACGGCGACACCAGTTCGAAGCCGTCCATGCAGGCTTGCATGGCGCAGATCGGGTCGACTTCCGACACTTTGACGATCATGCCTTCCTGACGCAGCGACTGGGCCGAGCCCTTGCCCACGTCACCGTAACCGATGACCAGCGCTTGCTTGCCGGACAGCAGGTGGTCAGTGCCGCGCTTGATCGCATCGTTCAGGCTGTGACGGCAGCCGTACTTGTTGTCGTTCTTGGACTTGGTTACCGAGTCGTTGACGTTGATCGCCGGGATCTTCAGCTCGCCCTTGGCCAGCATGTCCAGCAGACGGTGTACGCCAGTGGTGGTTTCTTCGGTCACGCCGTGAACGCGATCCAGCACTTGCGGGTATTTCTTGTGCAGCAGCTCGGTCAGGTCGCCGCCGTCGTCGAGGATCATGTTGGCGTCCCATGGCTGGCCATCCTTGAGGATGGTCTGCTCCAGGCACCACTCGTACTCTTCTTCAGTCTCGCCTTTCCAGGCGAACACCGGGATACCGGCAGCAGCGATTGCGGCAGCGGCCTGATCCTGAGTAGAGAAAATGTTGCAGGACGACCAGCGTACTTCGGCACCCAGGGCAACCAGGGTTTCGATCAGCACGGCGGTCTGAATGGTCATGTGGATGCAGCCGAGGATTTTCGCGCCCTTGAGCGGCTGCTCGGCAGCGTATTTGCGGCGCAGACCCATCAGGGCAGGCATTTCCGATTCGGCGATGATGGTTTCGCGACGGCCCCAGGCAGCCAGGGACATGTCGGCAACTTTGTAATCGGTAAAATCGGCAGGCGTGTTGACAGCGCTCATGAAGAGCCTCCATTCGTAATGTATGCGAATGGGCGCCGTTGTGCGTTTAGTGTCCGGCGCAGGCCGGTCAACGCCCCATCCGAGCCTGACAGGTCGAACCTGCTGCAGCGCCCCTCGGACAGGTGGCGGGAAAACGGTAGCCAGTGAACGTTACCGTTTTTTGAAACGGGGGCGATTATAGCCGCCCGGGCTGATCTTCCAAAGGGTTTCTGTCGGCCAGATGAAGATCGCCAATGGCGACCATAGTCGCAGCTGCCTGGAGCCTGACTGAGCAGTCTGCCAAGATGGGCGCATCTTTCGGCAAGCGCTCAGGAGTGAACATGAATTTCCACACCCGCAAATGGGTTAAACCCGAAGACCTCAACCCCAACGGCACCCTGTTCGGCGGTAGCCTGCTGCGCTGGATCGACGAAGAAGCGGCGATCTACGCCATCGTGCAACTGGGCAACCAGCGTGTGGTGACCAAATACATCTCGGAAATCAACTTCGTCAGCGCCTCGCGCCAGGGCGACATCATCGAACTGGGCATCACCGCCACCGAATTCGGCCGCACCTCGATCACCCTGACCTGCGAAGTGCGCAACAAGATCACCCGCAAGAGCATCCTCACCGTCGAGAAAATGGTGTTCGTCAACCTCGGCGAAGACGGCCTGCCGGCGCCGCACGGGCGGACCGAGATCAAATATGTGAAAGACCAGTTCAAGGATGACGAAGCCGTTCAATAACCTCAGCGGCGCATTCTTCGCGAGCAGGCTCGCTCCCACAGGTACAGCGTGATCCTTGTGGGAGCGAGCCTGCTCGCGAAAGCGGTTGCCAATTCAGCGGAGATTCGCCTGGCCACTGAACAGCCATGAAGCGCAACGGTCGTAGCTACATCGCCCCCCACCGGTTGCCACGCCATGACCACCCCCACCAGCGACAAGACCCCCGACCTCTCGGCCAAGGAGCAGCACGAAGTCGAGAAGAGCCAGCCGCCCCGCGCGGCCGTTCTGCATGAAATCATCCGCACCCAGGGCGATCAGGAACTGGAGCGCAGCATTGCCGCGCTGTGGTGGTCGGCGCTGGCGGCAGGGTTGACCATGGGCCTGTCGCTGATGGGCATGGGATTGCTCAATTCGCGCCTGCCCGATGGCGACGAATTCAAGGTGATCGCCAGTTTCGGCTACTGCGCCGGTTTCCTCGCGGTCATCCTCGCGCGCCAGCAACTGTTCACCGAAAACACCCTGACCGCCGTGCTGCCGGTGATGACCAGGCCGACGCTGAAGAATTTCCTGCGCCTGATCCGTCTGTGGACAGTGGTATTGGTCGGCAACCTCTGCGGGACGATTCTGGTGGCGTACGTGATGCTGGAACTGCCGATTTTCGACAGCAAGACCGACGTCGCCTTCCTCGAGATCGGCCGCAAGGTCATGGAACACAGCGCCAGTCAGATGTTCGCCAAGGGCATCGTCTCCGGCTGGATGATCGCCACCATGGTCTGGATGATCCCGTCCATGGAGAGCGCGAAGATGTGGATCATCATCCTCATCACCTACTTCATGGCGCTGGGCGACTTCACCCATATCGTCGTCGGATCGGCGGAAGTGTCGTATCTGGTGTTTGCCGGCGAGTTGCCGTGGAGTGATTTCTGGGCGGTGTTCGCCGGGCCGACGCTGGCGGGGAACATCATTGGCGGCAGCTTTATCTTCGCGCTGATCAGCCATGCGCAAATTCGCAGTGAAAGCGGTGCGCCGAAGGAATCTGCGGATCAGGCTGTCAAGCCCGACCCGCAGGCGATCAAGAAATGATCAGTGGTGGGCTGGCTCAGGCACGAAGGCCGGCTCATTGCGCGTTGCGTGCTTGACCAGTTTGCCGATGGTCAGGCCCTGCAGCAGGATCGATGACAGCACAACGATGTAGGTGATGCTCAGCAGCAGGTCGCGTTCCGGGCCCAGCGGCAGGGCCAGCGCCAGGGCCACCGAAACACCACCGCGCAAACCGCCCCAGGTCAGGATGCGGATGGTGCCGGCCGGCACTGAGCGCCAGCGGCGCAGCAAAAGGATCGCTGGCGCCACGGTGAGCAGGCGCGACAGCAGGATCGCCACCGCCAGCAGACCTGCGGCGGCCATGTGCAGCCAGTTGAACGGCAGCAGCAACAGCTCCATGCCGATCAGCGCAAACAGCAGCGCGTTGAGCATGTCATCGAGCAATTCCCAGAAACCGTCCAGATAGCGCCGGGTCATGTCGTTCATCGCCAGATTGCGCCCGAGGTTGCCGATGATCAGACCGGCCACCACCATCGCGATCGGTGCCGAGACGTGCAACTCGGTGGACATCGCCGAGCCGCCGATCACCAGGGCCAGGGTCAGCATCACGGTGATCTGATGCTGCTCGACGCTTTTGATCATCCGATAGACCAGATAACCGATCAGCCCGCCGAACAACACGCCGCCGATCGCCTCATGGACGAAGAGCATGGCCGTGGCGCTGACGGTCGGGGTTTCGCCCAGTTGCGCGATGCCCAGCAGCACGGTGAAGACCACGACCGCCGTGCCGTCGTTGAACAGTGATTCGCCGACGATGGTGGTTTTCAGTGGTTTCGAAGCGTTGGCGGTACGCAACACGCCGAGCACGGCAATCGGGTCGGTCGGTGAGATCAGCGCGCCGAACAACAGGCAGTAGAGGAAACTCACGTGCCAGCCGAACAGGGCAAAAATGTAGAAGGCCAGGCTGCCGATCACCACGGTGGCGATCAACACGCCGAAGGTCGCCAGCAGGCCGATCGGCCAGCGGTAGCTGCGCAAATCATTGAGGTTGACGTGCAGGGCGCCGGCGAACAGCAGGAACGAGAGCATCCAGTTCATCAGCAGATCGCCGAAATCGATCTGGCCGATCAGTTGCTGCACGCGGTCTTCGAGGCCGGGAAAGCCGAGGACGCTGAGGCCTTGCAGGAGCAATGAGAACAGCAGGGCGGTAACCATCACGCCGATGGTCGGCGGCAGGCCGATAAAGCGGAAATTGACGAAGGTCAGGAGGGTAGTGAGGCAGATAAAAGCGGCGACAAGTTCAAGCATCCGGGGTCCTTTGGATGAAGGGTGAATGGAGCGCGACCGGAGGTTGGACGCAGGGGTTTGATGGGCGAACAGCGACATGGGACACACCACTGTTCATTGTGGCGAGGGGATTTATCCCCGCTCGGCGGCGAAGCCGTCGCAAACCAGGTTATCGATTATTCCTGACAAAACCCGATTGAAGGTTTTTGGGGCTGCTGCGCAGCCCAACGGGGATAAATCCCCTCGCCACAGGTAGTCAGTCGCAGAGGTCTCAGCCAGACACATTGACCGCACTCGCCCGCCGACGTTGCAGGTAAATGAACAACAGCGCCGTCAGCACCGTCAGCACGCCAACCAGCGCCCCGGTCCACGGCAGGTCCGCCAGATCCGCGCCGCTGGCAACCACCAGTCCACCGATCCAGGCGCCTGCGGCATTGCCAAGGTTGAACGCGCTCTGGTTCAGCGTCGAACCCAGATTCGGCGCTTCGTGCGCCTGATCGATGATCAACAGCTGCAGAATCGGGCACAGCGCAAAGGCGAAAATTCCCCACAGCACCAGGGTAATCGCCGCCGGAATCACCGCGCGGCTGGTCTGGCTGAACGCCGCGAGAATCACCACGACTGCCAGCGCAACGCCGACCAGCGACGGCAGCAAGCGGCTATCAGCCAGGCGCCCGCCGAGCATGCTGCCCGCTGTCAAGCCGACGCCGAACAACAGCAGCATCACCGTCACGCCGTGGGGGCTGACGCCAGTGATGTCTTGCAGGATCGGTGCGATATACGTGAACACGCTGAACAGGCTGGTCGAGGCCAGCACGCTCATGCCCAGCGCCAGCAGCACGTTGGCCTTGCCCAGCACTTTGAATTCGCTGGCGAGATTGGCCTTGTCCATCGCGATGTGTTTCGGCAACCACAACCATTGCGCCAGCGCGGCGACAATGCCGATTACCGACACCGCCCAGAAGGTCGAGCGCCAGCCAGCGTATTGGCCCAGCGCTGTGCCCAATGGCACGCCGAGCACGTTGGCCAGGGTCAGGCCGGTGAACATCATTGCAATGGCTTGCGCGCGTTTGTTCGGCGCAACCAGGCCGGCGGCAACCACCGAGCCAATGCCGAAAAACGCGCCATGACACAGCGCCGTGACCACGCGCGCCGCCATCAGCGTCGCGTAGTTCGGCGCGAGCGCGCAGAGCACGTTGCCGAGGATGAACATCAGCGTCATGCCCAGCAGTGTCGCTTTGCGCGGCATATTGGCGGTGCCGATCGCCAGGATCGGTGCGCCGAACACCACGCCCAGGGCGTAACCGGTGATCAGCAGGCCGGCGTGAGGAATGCTCACCGCCAGATCGCGGGCGACGTCGGGCAGCAGGCCCATGATGACGAATTCGGTGGTGCCGATGCCGAACGCGGCAACGGCGAGTGCAAGCAAAGCGAGGGGCATGCGCAAGGTCTCTGTCGGTAGTCTTGACGCTTTGATCAGGCATACGGGTGCCAGCGACCGTTTTCGAAGAAAGCGGAGCAGGCAGCTTTTATTGGAATTTTTTGGTGTGCAGCTGAGTACGGCGCGGTGGTTGCAGTATAAACAGCTGCTGACACATGGCGAATCAATAATCTGACTAATCGACGGCGCGCTGGAAGTGCCATGCTATATCCGCCTGAAAGAACCTTTCGGCCGGGCGCTGCTCTTAGCCTGTGGGCAGGTGCTGATCGGCATGCTGGTGATGAAGTTCTGACCGCTCGCCAATTTCTCCAATCGAAAAAAGGACGACGTTATGACAGTGGCTCTGTGGTGTGTGTTGATCGCGATTTTCCTGCCGTACGTGTGCACGATCGTGGCGAAGGCCACCGGCGGTTTCCGCTTGAAGGACAATTACGATCCACGGGATTTTCTCGACAGCGTCGATGGCGTCGCCCGTCGCGCCCACGCCGCGCAACTGAACAGCTTTGAAGTAACGCCTGCGTTTGCCGCTGCGGTGATCGTTGCGCATCTGGTCGGTACTGCGCAGCTGGTGACGGTCAATGTGCTGGCCGTGCTGTTTATCACCAGTCGCCTGCTGTACATCATTTGCTACCTGGCTGACTGGGCTGCACTGCGTTCGGTGGTGTGGTTTATCGGGATGGGGCTGATTGCTTCGTTTTTCTTTGTGTCGATCTGATTATCGGCTGTTGCTGCCGGCCTCTTCGCGAGCAGGCTCGCTCCCACATGGAAATGCATTCCAGATGTGGGAGCGAGCCTGCTCGCGAAAGCGATGGGTCAGACGACGAAGAACCTAAGACTTTTGCTTCGGTGTATCCGCCACCTGCGGCACTTGCGGCAACGCCGCCCCTTTGGGCCAGAGCATCCAGATCTGCCCCTGCTGCTTCATGTCCCCGGCCAGTTGCCCGGCCGCATCACCCGTGCCCCAGAACAGATCCGCGCGCACCTCACCGGCAATCGCGCCGCCGGTATCCTGCGCCGCGACCGGGCGCACCAGTGGGGTGCCATCCGGCTTGGTGGTCGACAGCCATAACAGACTGCCCAACGGAATGACCTTGCGATCCACCGCCGCGCTGTAGCCGGCGGTCAACGGCACGTTCAGCGAGCCGCGCGGGCCTTCGTTGCTGTCCGGGTTGCGGGTGAAGAACACGTAGCTCGGGTTGCTGGCGAGCAGTTCCGGGATGCGCGTCGGGTTGGCCTTGGCCCAGTTGCTGATCGCACTCATGGTCACGTCTTCTTTCTTCAGCTCGCCTTGCTCGACCAGCCAGCGACCGATCGGTCGGTAAGGGTGGCCGTTCTGATCGGCGTAGGCGATGCGCAACTGTTTGCCGTCCTCGGTCTGAATCCGGCCCGAGCCCTGGATCTGTAGAAATTGCAGATTCATCGGATCAGTCAGATAGGCGACCACTGGCGCTTTCACGCCTTTGGATTCGATGGTCGCCGCGTCGTCGTAAGGCTTGAGCACGCGGCCTTCGAGGCGGCCGCGCAGGCGCTTGCCTTTCAATTCCGGGTAGATGCTGTCGAGCGAGACGATGATCATGTCTTCCGGCACGCCATACACCGGCACGTTTGCTGTCGCGGTCGGCGTCAGGCTGCCGGGGTACACCGGTTCGTAGTAGCCAGTGATCAGACCGTTGGGGTTGTCGTTCTCGGCGCGCAGGCCGTAGACGTCGAGATTCTGCTTGAGGAATGCACGAATCTCGGCGGCGCTTTGCGGCACATTCACCGCCGCAGCGCAGGTCGGCCCCCAGACTGTGTCGGCTTTGAGTCGTGTGCAGGCGCTGCGCCACGAGCCGAAACCGGCGACCAGATCGCTGTCGGAGACCGCAGGCAACGCTTCCCAGGTCGCGCTCGAATAAGTGGCCAGCGCATGGGTTTTTGGTTTGGCGCTGTCGCCGCCTGTGCAACCGGCGAGGATGGCGAGCAGTGGAAGGGTGACGATAAGCGGGTGACGCCAGGCCGTGAAGCGGCTGTTCATGGAGTGATTCCTGTGCCGGTTGGCCGAGTGCTCCATGCGCTCGACCAACCCGTATTTTTAATAGGGCTATTGGTGTTTGGCGGTGAGCCGAGGATACTGGCCGCCGATTTCCGCGACCTGAAGCCATCATGACTCTGAAACCAATTGCTGTTGTATTGCTGGCCTGTCTGACCTTGTCCGCCTGCGGCGGTGTCGACCCGAATTCGCCGCTGGGTCAACGCAAGGCGATCTTCAAGCAGATGCTCAAGACCAGCGAAGACCTCGGCGGCATGTTGCGCGGGCGCATTGCCTTCGACGGGCCGAAATTTGCCGAGGGCGCAGTCAGACTTGATGCGTTGGCCCATGAGCCGTGGAAGCATTTCCCGCAGGTTCGCGAAGAAGATCACACCAGCGCCAAAGATGATGTCTGGCAGAAACAGGCGCGTTTTCAGGAGCTGGCCCGCGCCCTCGAAGCGGCTACCGGTGAATTGGTGGTCGCCAGTCAGGTTCAGCCGTACAAGGCCAGCAATCTTGGGCCGGCAGTGCAGAAAGTTGAAGATGCCTGCAGTGCTTGCCATAAAGAGTTTCGCGATCATTGATTCCTGCAGCTGCTGAGTGCCTTGTGGCGAGGGGATTTATCCCCGATGGGCTGCGAAGCAGCCCCAAAACCATATAACCGAGTTTTTTCAGTCGGACCCGACCAGCCGAATGTGCGACGGCTTCGCCGCCGGACGGGGATAAATCCCCTCTACACAGGGCTTTGGTTACTTGTCGATCTCGTCCAGCGCTTCCTGCAGTTCCTTGCGCGACTCGGCGAGTTTTTCCTTGCGCTTGTTGATCTTCTCCGGATCGCCCTTCTTCATGGCCTTGTCGAGGTCCGCCTGACGCTGGCTCACCTCATGCTTGGCCTCAAGCACTTTGTTCTCACGTTCTTTTTTCAGCCCGGCGTCGGTGCAATGTTCGTTCACTTCACGCAGTGCGGTTTCCAGGCCTGCCTGCTGCTCCATGTTGCCGCGCGACTTGGCCTGTTCGATCTGATTGATGATGCCCTGCTTCTTGGCAGCGCAACCGGTCAGGCCCGGGCCGTCTTCTTCGGCCATGACCGGGGCGGCCATGACGCCGCAAAGAGTAAGCAGGGCGAGCGGTGCGAGAAATTTCATAAAAGCTCCATGTGCAAAGGCAATCGGGGTGGGAGGGCACTGCGCTGTTGGAGCGTCTGGCCGGCCGTTGGGTTCCCGCCGGGCGGGGATTGCAGGTTCAGAAGCCGTCGATTCCGGCGGCTTTCAAGGTTTCACTCAAAGCCAGTACCTGCGGGTCGCGAAAGAATGCGCTCAGTTGCGCCGCGCGTCCCGGGCCGATGCCGGCTTCTGCCTGCCATTGTTCAGTGTCGCGTTGTGCCAGGGCCTGCCACGAATCGTCCAGTTGTGCCTGTCCGGCCGGCGGCATGCCCAGCGCTTTCAACCATCGAGCGAACGGCTGTTGCCGCGCGCCGTGAAAACTCTGGATCAGACGTGCGCTGCTGCGCTCGCCGAGGCCGGCAATGTTAGCAAGCTCTGACGCATCGAGGGTCAGCCAATCCAGCAGGTGTTTCAGACGGCCTGTTTCCAAAAGTTTCTCCCAGGTGCCACGCCCGACATGCTGCATGGCCAGGCCCTGCTTGCCACTGATCCAGGTCAGACGCGCGAGAAACTGGCTTTCACACCCCGGCGTCGGTTGCCAGCAGCTCAGTACGTGGTAATCGCCGGCATCGGGAATGCTGATGTCCGCCCGTTCGCTGGTGCGAAGCACGACACTGTCCAGGCGCGGAATGGTCAGCCCGGCGAGACTGATTGCCACCTGATCGCCTGGACGGATGTCGAGGGTTTGCCAGCGCTTGAGCGAGCTGACGCTGACCCGTTTGATTTCGCGGTCATCGAGTCTGACCGGCAGCAGTTCCAGCACCGGCGTGATCCGCCCGGTGCGGCCGATCTTGAAATTGACCTTGCGCACCTCGGCCAATGCCTGGGCGAACGGGTATTTCCAGGCGATCGCCCAATAAGGTGCCTTGGCCTGCCAGCGTTCGGCAGGTGGCCGTTGGCTCTGACGCAGGACCACGCCGTCGCTGGCAAAGGGCAGGGGCGAGCGATACCAGTGCTCGCGCCATTGTTGCGCGTCTTCGAATCGGCTGACGGGCTGGGTATAGGGCTCGGTTGTGGCGAACCCCAATGTCTGAAGTTCGGACAATCTTTCCGGCAGCCGCACAGGAGCTTGCGGCCAGTCCCATACAAACAGACCGATCCCGGCGGCCTGTTCGGCATCCAGGGATTTGCGCCCCATCAGCCCGGCGACGGTGGCGCGGGCGTTGACGCTGCCGGACTGTGATTGAACATGGGCGTTCAGGCGCCAATAGAGTTCGCCTTGCACCAGCAGATCCCGTGGCTGCCTCAACCGTTGCGGAATGGCTGCAATCCTGCGCGCGGAAGTGGTCCAGTCCTGACCATTGACACCGTCGCCGCGGCTGATCGCCTGCTGCAATATTCCCTGGCGGTAGATCAGGGTGACAGCCACGCCGTCGACCTTGGGCTGCACCCAGACGTTCTGGCGATCGCGCAACCAGTGGGCGACGTCTTCGGCTTTGTGCAGCTTGTCCAGGCCGGTGTGGGCGATGGGGTGGATGACCGGGCCGGACGCGGTGCGCAACGGCTGCGGGGATGAGGGTTGGTTGAAACAGGCTTGCCATTCTTTCAGCCGCAGCTGGGACTGGTCATAGAGTTCGTCGCTGATCAATGAACGGCCTTCGCGGTGATAGGCGTCGTCCCATTGGTCGATCCGATTTTGCAGGGCGGTGATTTCGCGTTGGGCTTGGGAAAGATCCCAGTTCGGGCAGTTGGCTTGGCTGACGAGGGTGATGAGTGCCAGCAGGAAGGCCAGCAACAGGCGCAGTGTGAAGAGCATAGTGAGCGTCCTTGCTCGGGGGTGATGCTTGAAGGGTAGGTGAGGATCTGAAGAACGTTGCGCGGCTTTTTTGCGAACTGTTTCGGGGCAGGGGAACTGGTGTTGCCGGGGCGGGCGCCTGCGCGAGCAGGCTCACTCCCACAGGGATCTCAAAAAATCTGTCAGGCATGAAAAAGCCCCGCACGGCGCAAACCGTACGGGGCTTTCATGCAGCCAGGGGGTTACAGGCCAGCGGCAGAACGCAGGGCGTCGGCGCGGTCGGTTTTTTCCCAGGTGAACGTGGTGAAGCTGTCTTCGCCAACGGTCTTGGTCTGCGGCGCACGACCGAAGTGGCCGTAGGCTGCGGTTTCCTGGTACATCGGGTGCAGCAGGTCGAGCATGGTGGTGATTGCGTATGGACGCAGGTCAAACACTTCACGCACCAGTTTGATGATCTTGTCATCGCTGATCTTGCCGGTGCCGAAGGTGTTCAGCGAGATCGACGTAGGCTGGGCCACACCGATCGCGTAGGAAACCTGGATCTCGCAACGCTCGGCCAGGCCGGCCGCAACGATGTTCTTGGCCACGTAACGGCCAGCGTAGGCAGCCGAACGGTCAACCTTCGATGGATCCTTGCCGGAGAACGCGCCGCCGCCGTGACGGGCCATGCCGCCGTAGCTGTCGACGATGATCTTGCGACCGGTCAGACCGCAGTCACCTACCGGGCCGCCAATGATGAACTGGCCGGTCGGGTTGATGTGGAACTGGGTGTCCTTGCTCAGCAGTTCGGCAGGCAGTACGTGCTTGACGATCAGCTCCATTACGCCTTCGCGCAGGTCTTTGTACGACACTTCCGGGTTGTGCTGGGTCGACAGAACCACAGCGTCGATGCCGACAACCTTGCCGCCTTCGTAACGGCAGGTCACTTGCGACTTGGCATCCGGACGCAGCCAAGGCAGCAGGCCCGACTTGCGTGCTTCAGCCTGACGCTGCACCAGCTGGTGCGAGAAGGTGATCGGCGCTGGCATCAAAACGTCGGTTTCGTTGCTGGCGTAGCCGAACATCAGGCCCTGGTCGCCGGCGCCCTGATCTTCAGGCTTGGCGCGGTCAACGCCCTGGTTGATGTCAGGGGACTGCTTACCGATGATGTTCATCACGCCGCAGGTCGCGCCGTCGAAGCCGACTTCGGAGCTGGTGTAGCCGATGTCGCAAATCACGTCACGAACGATCTGCTCCAGGTCGACCCAGGCGCTGGTGGTCACTTCACCGGCAACGATGGCCACGCCGGTCTTGACCAGGGTTTCCACAGCCACGCGAGCGTGTTTGTCCTGGGCAATAATGGCGTCCAGCACCGCATCGGAAATCTGGTCGGCGATTTTGTCCGGATGTCCTTCAGACACGGACTCGGAGGTGAAGAGGGAGTATTCGCTCATCTCGATGTTTTCCTGAATTTACCGATGGTGAGTGTCGCCAGCCGGTCGCTGAAAGTGGCGAACCTGGATCTGGAAACCATTACGTAAGCCTACATAGAGGCTTTCCCCGGGAACGAGTCCCGCAGCGGTGGCCCAACGGGCCAGATCGTCCTGTTCAAACCCCAACCAGAGATCACCGCAGGCCTCCCTGGCCCAACTCTGGTTGTGGCTACATAACTCTGTCACGAGCAGGCTACCGCCCGGTTGCAGCAGATCGGCCATGTGCCTGAGCGCATCGGCCGGAGCGGCGAAATGGTGCAGGACCATGTTCAACACTACGCAATCGGCTTGAAGGCTTGTGCCGTTCAATGCATCGGCCAATTGCAGGCTGATGTTAGCCAGCTGTTCACGTTCACACACCTGACGCGCCAGTTCGAGCATCGCCGGGCTGTTGTCCAGCGCGGTTACGGTGCCGAAGCGACGGGCCAGTTCCGGCAGAAAAGCACCATCGCCGGGGCCGACTTCAATGGCCGTGGCTCCACCATCGAAGTTCAGTTTGTCGAGCAGGGCCAGCACGCTGTCACGGTACTGCGGCAGGCCTGCGATCAAATCCTGCTGGGCACGGAATTTTTCCGCGACCCGGGCGAAAAAGTCCCGGCTGGCGGCGGCACGCTGGCCGTGAACCTGCTCGATGCGTGCTTGCACTTCATCAGGCAGATCCAGATCGTCGACTTCTTCCAGCAATGCCGCGTGCAACTTGCCGCCGAGCAATCCGCTGTGGGGAAGGGCGCGACGATAAAAAATCGCGTTGCCCTCACGGCGTGTCGCCACCAGATCGGCTTGCGCCAGCACCTTGAGGTGGTGGCTCATGCCCGATTGGCCGATGCCGAAAATCTGCGCCAGCTCCAGCACGCCAAACGAATCGTTGGCCAGCGCGCGCAAGACATTCAGCCGCAGCGGATCGCCGCCGGCCTTGCACAAGGCCGCCAGCTCGTCGCAATCGTCATGGCGAATGGAAGGCACGCGTAAGTTCATAGGGCTGGCAGTCTAGAGACGGGGGCAAGGCACCGCAAGGCCAATATCAAAAAGTTTTGATATTGCTCGATAAATGGCACTTCTCGGCGGACGGCAGTCTCTACAAACGAATAGCGGAAAGGTTTCACCAAGCGAAACCTGTGCTATCGATTGGAAAAACGCCTGCCGATGACTATCTGTCATTGCCCCGAGGCGCATGGGTGAGGGAAAATGCCCTCCTTTTTTCCGTTTCAGTCTATTCACACCCAGGAGATCAGCGATGCCTAGCCGTCGTGAGCGTGCCAACGCCATTCGTGCCCTCAGCATGGATGCCGTGCAAAAAGCCAACAGCGGCCATCCCGGTGCCCCTATGGGTATGGCAGATATTGCCGAAGTGCTGTGGCGCGACTACCTCAAGCACAACCCGAGCAACCCGTCGTTCGCCGACCGTGACCGCTTCGTGCTGTCCAACGGCCACGGCTCGATGTTGATCTACTCGCTGCTGCACCTGACCGGCTACGACCTGTCGATCGACGACCTCAAGCAGTTTCGTCAACTGCACAGCCGCACTCCAGGCCACCCGGAATTCGGTTACACCCCGGGCGTCGAAACCACCACCGGCCCGCTGGGTCAGGGTCTGGCCAACGCCGTCGGTTTCGCCTTGGCGGAAAAAGTCATGGGCGCGCAGTTCAACCGTCCCGGCCACAACATCGTTGACCACCACACCTACGTGTTCCTCGGTGATGGCTGCATGATGGAAGGCATTTCCCACGAAGTCGCCTCCCTGGCCGGCACGCTGGGCCTGGGCAAGCTGATTGCCTTCTACGATGACAACGGCATTTCCATCGACGGTGAAGTCGAAGGCTGGTTCACCGATGACACGCCGAAGCGTTTCGAAGCCTACAACTGGCAGGTGATCCGCAACGTCGACGGCCACGATCCGGAAGAGATCAAGACCGCCATCGAAACCGCACGCAAGAGCGCTCAACCGACGCTGATCTGCTGCAAGACCACCATCGGTTTCGGTTCGCCGAACAAGCAGGGCAAGGAAGATTGCCATGGCGCCCCACTGGGTGACGCGGAAATCGCCCTGACCCGTCAGGCGCTGAACTGGAACCACGGCCCGTTCGAAATCCCGGCCGAGATCTATGCCGAGTGGGATGCCAAAGAAGCTGGTCGCGCGGTTGAAGCCGAGTGGGATCAGCGTTTCGCCGCTTACTCCGCTGCATTCCCGACTGAAGCCAACGAGCTGATCCGTCGTCTGAGCGGCGAGCTGCCGGCCGACTTCTCGGAAAAAGCCTCGGCCTACATCGCCGAAGTCGCGGCCAAGGGCGAAACCATCGCCAGCCGCAAAGCCAGCCAGAACACCCTCAACGCTTTCGGCCCGCTGTTGCCGGAAATGCTCGGCGGTTCGGCTGACCTCGCCGGTTCCAACCTGACCCTGTGGAAAGGCTGCAAAGGCGTCAGCGCTGAAGATGCCAGCGGCAACTACATGTACTACGGCGTGCGCGAGTTCGGCATGACCGCGATCATGAACGGCGTCGCCCTGCACGGCGGTCTGGTGCCTTACGGCGCGACCTTCCTGATGTTCATGGAATACGCACGCAACGCCGTACGCATGTCGGCTTTGATGAAGAAGCGCGTGATCCACGTCTACACCCACGACTCCATCGGTCTGGGCGAAGACGGCCCGACGCACCAGCCGATCGAGCAATTGACCAGCCTGCGCAGCACGCCGAACCTCGACACCTGGCGTCCAGCCGACGCCGTGGAATCGGCAGTGGCCTGGAAAAACGCCTTGGAGCGCAAGGACGGCCCATCGGCGCTGATCTTCTCGCGGCAGAACCTGCAGCACCAGGAACGCGATGCTGGCCAGATTGCCAACATCAGCCGTGGTGGTTATGTGCTCAAGGACTGCGCAGGCGAGCCTGAGCTGATCCTGATCGCCACCGGTTCGGAAGTCGGTCTGGCGGTTCAAGCCTTCGACAAACTGACCGAGCAGGGCCGCAAGGTTCGCGTGGTCTCCATGCCGTGCACCAGCGCGTTCGATGCTCAGGATGCGGAGTACAAGCAGTCGGTTCTGCCGTTGCAGGTCAGCGCACGTATCGCCATCGAAGCGGCCCACGCCGACTTCTGGTTCAAGTACGTGGGTCTGGAAGGTCGCGTGATCGGCATGACCACCTACGGTGAGTCGGCGCCGGCTTCGGCATTGTTCGAAGAGTTCGGCTTTACCTTGGAAAACATCCTCGGTCAGGCTGAAGAGCTGCTGGAAGACTAAATCTGACAGTTGTGTTGTCCGGGCTGACGCCTTCGCGAGCAGGTCGAGTCGTCGCACCGTCGCTCCCACATTGGAATGCATTTCCCTGTGGGAGCGAGCCTGCTCGCGAAAGCATTGGTTCAGGCAACATCGCACTGCATGATTCACCACGGTAATCGAGAACCCCATGCCTCAACCGCGTCCCTACAAAGTTGCACTCAACGGCTACGGCCGCATTGGTCGTTGCGTCTTGCGGGCGTTGTTCGAGCGCGGCGCGCAGGCCGGGTTTGAAATTGTCGCGATCAACGATCTGGCCGACATGGCCAGCATCGAATACCTGACACGCTTCGACTCCACCCACGGCCGTTTTCCCGGCGAAGTGCGGGTTGAAGGCGATTGTCTGCATATCAATGGCGACTGCGTGAAGGTCTTGCGCAGTGCCACCCCTGAAGGCATCGATTGGGCGTCGCTGGGCGTCGATCTGGTGCTGGAATGCTCCGGCGCTTACCACACCCGTGCCGATGGCCAGCGTTTTCTCGATGCCGGCGCGCCGCGTGTGCTGTTCTCGCAGCCGATGGCCAGCGAAGCGGATGTCGACGCCACCATCGTCTACGGCGTCAACCAAGACTGCCTGACCGGCGACGAGCTGCTGGTGTCCAACGCCTCGTGCACGACAAACTGCGGCGTGCCGCTGCTGCGTCTGCTCGATCAGGCGATCGGTCTGGATTACGTGTCGATCACCACGATTCACTCGGCGATGAACGATCAACCGGTGATCGACGCCTATCACGACGAAGACCTGCGTCGCACGCGGTCGGCGTTCCAGTCGGTGATCCCGGTGTCCACTGGTCTGGCGCGTGGTATCGAGCGCCTGCTGCCGGAACTTGCCGGGCGAATTCAGGCCAAAGCCGTGCGCGTGCCGACAGTCAACGTGTCCTGCCTCGACATCACGATGCAGACCGCCACCGCGACTGACGCCAACGAGGTCAACCGGATCCTGCGCGAAGCCGCCACCAGCGGCCCGCTCAAAGGCCTTTTGGCCTACACCGAGTTGCCGCACGCCAGCTGTGATTTCAACCATGACCCACATTCGGCCATCGTCGATGCCAGTCAGACCCGTGTTTCCGGCCCCAAACTGGTGAACATCCTGGCCTGGTTCGACAACGAGTGGGGTTTTGCCAACCGAATGCTGGACGTTGCAGACCACTATCTGCAAACAGCAACTTCAAAAAAACCGTAGGAAGTGCGACCCATGACCGTGTTGAAGATGTCCGACCTCGATCTGCAAGGTAAGCGCGTATTGATCCGCGAAGACCTCAACGTCCCCGTCAAGGACGGTGTTGTCACCAGCGACGCGCGCATCCTGGCTTCGCTGCCGACCATCAAGCTGGCCCTGGAAAAAGGCGCGGCAGTGATGGTCTGCTCGCACCTGGGCCGTCCTACCGAAGGCGAATTCTCCGCCGAAAACAGCCTGAAACCTGTCGCCGACTACCTGAGCAAAGCGCTCGGGCGCGAAGTGCCGCTGGTGGCTGATTACCTCGGCGGTGTCGAGGTCAAGGCCGGCGACATCGTGCTGTTCGAAAACGTGCGCTTCAACAAGGGCGAGAAAAAGAACGCCGACGACCTGGCCCAGCAATACGCGGACCTGTGCGACGTGTTCGTGATGGATGCTTTCGGTACTGCTCACCGCGCCGAAGGTTCGACCCACGGTGTAGCGAAGTTCGCCAAAGTTGCCGCTGCCGGCCCGTTGCTGGCCGCTGAACTGGACGCACTGGGCAAAGCCCTGGGCGCACCGGCCAAGCCAATGGCGGCCATCGTCGCCGGCTCCAAGGTCTCGACCAAACTCGACGTGCTCAACAGCCTGAGCCAGATCTGCGATCAACTGATCGTCGGCGGCGGCATCGCCAACACCTTCCTCGCTGCCGCCGGTCACCCGGTAGGCAAATCGCTGTACGAACCGGACCTGCTCGACACCGCCCGTGAAATCGCGGCGAAAGTCAGCGTGCCGTTGCCGGTTGACGTCGTGGTCGCCAAAGAATTTGCCGAAAGCGCTGAAGCGACTGTCAAGCTGATCGCTGACGTCGCCGCTGACGACATGATCCTCGACATCGGCCCGCAAACCGCGGCCAACTTCGCCGAGCTGCTGAAGTCGTCGAAAACCATTCTGTGGAACGGCCCGGTCGGCGTGTTCGAGTTCGATCAGTTCGGCAACGGCACCAAAGTGCTGGCCCAGGCCATTGCCGAAAGCTCGGCATTCTCCATTGCTGGCGGTGGCGACACCCTGGCGGCGATCGATAAATATGGCGTGGCTGAGCAAATCTCCTACATTTCCACCGGTGGTGGCGCGTTCCTCGAATTCGTCGAAGGCAAGGTGCTGCCTGCCGTTGAAGTCCTGGAAAGCCGGGCCAAGGCCTGAGGCCGCCCGTTTGGCCAGGCAAAGGAGTGTTCACATGGTCAAGTCGTTAGCGCTGTTGTTGCTGACCGGTACGCTGGCGGCCTGCGGGAGCACCCCGAAGGCTGACGCCACGCCAGCACCGAGCGAACCGCAGAAGGGCTGTTATCAGGCCGACTGGCAGGCCGAAACCAACCCGGTGCTGAACAAACGCTCGGGTCCGGACGGCCTGGACAAATACGAGACGCAAACCCCGGCCAAGGAACATGGTTGTCCTTGACGGGTCTGATTCTTTAACTCAGGGCTGGCGGCATGCGTCGTCAGTCGAGGAACACGGATGAAAGGCTTGATCGCCGTTGCGGCGTTGGCATTGTTGGGTGGTTGCGCGCAGTTGAACCTGTTTCAGTCGTCGGCCCCGGCAGACAACTGGACGACCTGGACCTGCGACAGTCAGGCCAAGGTGTTGTGGCGTTACGTCGATGCCGGCCAGAAGGAAGTCGACGTTCGCCTCGGCGGCGGTGATCAGGTCTATCGCCTGAAAGAAGAGCCGGGCGCCTCGGGCACGCTGTACAGCGATGGCATGCTGGCGTTTCACGTCAAGGGTGACGAAGGCCTGGTGTACTGGGTCGCCACCAATGACCTGATTGGCCGTGGTTGCAAGGCGCAGTAATTGACACACCACAGTTCTACTGTGGGAGCGAGCCTGCTCGCGAAAGCGGTCTGACAGGCACTGCATCAGCGACTGCAAGATTGCTTTCGCGAGCAGGCTCGCTCCCACAGGGGATCTGTGTAGTTATCAGGAATTGGCTTTACCGAATCACCAGTCCGGGCCTCAACCCCCGATCTGCATTAACTTGAATAGCCGCCGCCGCTCCGGCAGGCTGGTACGATCAACGACCCTCAACCGGGAGAGACACACACAATGGCACTTATCAGCATGCGCCAGATGCTGGACCACGCAGCCGAGTTCGGCTACGGCGTTCCAGCTTTCAACGTCAACAACCTTGAGCAGATGCGCGCCATCATGGAAGCCGCTGACAAGACTGACTCTCCGGTGATCGTCCAGGCTTCGGCCGGCGCCCGCAAATACGCCGGCGCACCATTCCTGCGTCACCTGATCCTGGCCGCGATCGAAGAATTCCCGCACATCCCGGTGTGCATGCACCAGGACCACGGCACCAGCCCTGACGTCTGCCAGCGTTCGATTCAACTGGGCTTCAGCTCGGTGATGATGGACGGCTCGCTGGGCGAAGACGGCAAGACCCCGACCGACTACGACTACAACGTCCGCGTTACCCAGCAAACCGTCGCCATGGCGCACGCCTGCGGCGTTTCGGTAGAAGGCGAGCTGGGCTGCCTGGGTTCGCTGGAAACCGGTATGGCCGGTGAAGAAGACGGCATCGGCGCCGAAGGCGTTCTGGATCACAGCCAGATGCTGACCGACCCGGAAGAAGCCGCTGACTTCGTCAAACGCACCCAGGTCGATGCCCTGGCCATCGCCATCGGCACCAGCCACGGCGCCTACAAATTCACCAAGCCACCTACCGGCGACGTGCTGGCGATCGACCGCATCAAGGAGATCCACAAGCGCATTCCGAACACCCACCTGGTGATGCACGGCTCGTCCTCCGTGCCACAAGAATGGCTGGCGATCATCAACCAGTACGGCGGCGACATCAAAGAAACCTACGGCGTACCGGTTGAAGAAATCGTCGAAGGCATCAAGCACGGCGTGCGCAAGGTCAACATCGACACCGACCTGCGTCTGGCGTCCACCGGCGCAATGCGTCGCCTGATGGCCACCAACCCGAGCGAATTCGACCCACGTAAATTCTTCGGCGCCACTGTGACTGCAATGCGTGATGTGTGTATTGCGCGTTATGAAGCGTTTGGTACTGCCGGTAATGCTTCGAAGATCAAGCCGATCTCGCTCGAAGCGATGTACCAGCGTTATCTGAAGGGTGAGTTGAACGCGAAGGTCAACTGAGCCTGAGTGTTGAGCTGATTGAAAAGAAACCCGCCGAGACAGACTGTGTGAAAACGCACTGATGGTGGTTCCAGCAAACGCCCCGACTTGTTCGGGGCGTTTGCTTTTGTGCTCACAGCAAACGAAAAAAGGCGTTTCAGCCCATCAGCGCCATCATCTGGCGCACGCCCAACACGTTAATTGCTCTTTTCAGGTTGTAGGCGTTCACCGCCAAGGCCATTTCAGCTCTCGCGCCTTCAAGCTGTCGCAGCAAGAAGCGAGCGTTACCAAATAACCACTGTTTAAGGTTGCCGAAGGGATGTTCGACGATGGATCGTCGACTGACCATCATTTCGGGATGTGCCTGCATTCGCTGCTCCATTCGCTCGAAAGCCTGTTCGTGCAGATGGCGCGAGATGTATCGGCGTTTGGCGTCGGTGCACTTCGCTTTAATCGGGCAGCTTGCGCAGTCGCTGACCTTCGCTTGGTAGATCCGGCCTTTGTTGCTGATCTGCTTAAAGATCAGCCATTTTCCGGCAGGGCATTGATATCGATCTTGCGACGCATCGTAGGCAAATGCTGTTCGATCGAAAAATATCTGCTCCTTGCCGCAGGAGTTGAGTGATCGCGCCACAGGCACATAAGCCGTGATGTTCTCATCCTCACATGCCTGGAACTGCTTGCCATTGGAGTAGCCCGCATCCGCGGTGACCGTCAGTTCATCTTGTGAAAGTTGTTCCTTGGCGGCCTTGGCCATCGGTTCAAGTTGCTTGCGATCATCGCTGTCCTGAGTCACTTCATGATGCACGATCATGCAGTTTTCAGCGTCCACGGCTGTCTGCACGTTGTACCCGACCCGAGGCCCTTTGTGCGTTCGCAGCATTCGCGCATCGCTTTCGTGGGTATTGAATTGCTCAAGCTCCATGGATTTCATCAGCGCCTGGCACGTCAAGTTATTGGAATGCCTGACTTTAAGTTGCGCCAAAGTCGCCTTGATTGCATTGCGGTCACTCTTCTCGCCGGCTTCGGTTTTATCTGCCTCGTCCAGCTCTGCCAAATAGTGGGCGATGCGCTTCTCCAGCTTCTGCTCTTGATGTTGGAGCCGCTTCAAATTCATATGACGCCGTGAAGAGGCGACCGCCTGAAATTTGCTGCCATCAATGGCCACCAACTCGCCGGTTATCAGCCCCGCTGAGCGGCAAAACTGCACGAAGGCCCGGCACGTCGCGATGAAAGCAGCTTTGTTGTCTTTACGGAAATCGGCGATGGTCTTGAAATCAGGCTTGAGTCGATTGATCAGCCACATCACTTCGACGTTGCGCTGGCACTCGGCTTCGAGCCGTCGTGATGAGCGAATCCGCTGGAAATAGCCGTAGAGGTAGAGTTTGAGCTGATCCGCTGGATCGTAAGAGGGACGGCCGGTGCTTTTGGGAAGTGCTTTATCAAAGCCCAGTCGAGCCAGATCCAGCTTGGCAACGTAAAGATCGATAACGCGAACGAGGTGATCCTCGGGGATCAACTCTTCCAGCGAGACCGGAAACAGGCTGATCTGGCTGCGGGACTGTCCCTGGATGTAGGCCATAACGAAAAATGCTCCGTATCTTTCGATACGGAGCATTTTCTTTGAGCGCTGCGCAGATTGCTAGGTTTTCACACAGTCTGGAGAGGCGGGTTTTTTGTGGCGGAAACGTTGTGACGAGACATCGGCATCCTTTTTCTTGAAATGTCACCCAAAGTGGACTTTACTAGCGTTAACCTATTTTAAGTCCGATATGGGTGACATTTTGCTTCTCGATAATCCAGCAACGTTTGCCCAGCGTATTCGCCAATTGCGCAAAGCCAAGGGCTACAGTCAGGCGCTGCTTGCGCATAGGGCTCATTGCAGCCGCAAAACCATAATCGATCTCGAAGCAGGCGAAAACGTCGCTTTTTATACGGTGTTTAGAGTTATTGCCGCGTTAGGCATGGCGTTGGAGATTGTCGATAACCGAATCGATCTCAAATCACTCGCCGAATTGGTGGAGCATGATGAGTAAGGTGAAACGACTGGATGTCATGACGCCTCAGGGCCATTCGGGCGAGTTGTCCAAAGGTTCGCAGTTTTCTTTCGCTTACCAGTTAGCGTCGCCCCTTAGGGAAGTTTCCCTGGTCATGCCCTATGACCCGACACCGTCGGTGAGCAGCATATTGCAGCCCATCTTCGATATGAATGTGCCTGAGGGATATCTGGCTGACCAAATCAAGCGGCGCATGGCCAAGCATATGCAAGTGGATGAAATGCGCCTGTTGTCCGTGATTGGCGGTAATCAGATCGGTCGCCTCACGTATGAGAATCCAATAGAACCTCCAGGCTCTGTTCGTGCGCAGGTCGGCCTGCGGGAGATCCTGTCGGCGGAGACCTCTCAGCATGTTTTCGGTTTTCTGGTAGAAACCTACTTCGAGTCGGGCATTTCAGGTGTTCAGCCCAAGGTTCTGGTGCCCGATCTGGACAAACTGACTGGTAGTCGAAAAACCATGATCAGCTCCGACCTTATTGTCAAATCAGGAGCGGAAGAGTATGAGCACCTGGCTCAAAACGAGTTTCTTTGTCTGGAAGCAGCGCGGCTGGCTGGACTGCACACGCCGCCTTTCTGGCTCTCCGATAACGGTGAGCTGTTTGTCATGGAGCGTTTTGATCTGACGGCGTCTGATCGCCTTGGCTTTGAAGACATGGCGGTACTGCTGGGGTTAAACAAGGATCCCCACGATAACTATAAATATTCGCAGAGCTACGAAACCCTTGCTGCAGTGATCCGTCAGGTATGCAGGCATGCCGACCCGATACGAGAACTGGAGCGATTTTTTTCATCCGTTTGTCTTTCAGTCATGGTGCGTAACGGCGATGCGCATTTGAAAAACTTCGGAGTGACCTACACGCACCCTGCGGCCACTGAAACGGTGCAGTTGGCGCCGGTATACGATGTCACTACCACCACCGTATACGAGAACTACAACCCCAGGACCGGGCGATCGCTGGTTGACCGTACTCTCGCCATCAAGATGAACAAGGCCAAAGCTTATCCGGATCGTCAGCAATTGATTGAGTTTGGTCGTAAACACTGCGCTGTGGATAAGCCAGCACTGATCGTCGAACGGATAGCCGAGGCAATGAGTCAGGCGCTTTTGATTCACCGACCACGGATAGACGTTGAATTGTTTGCAGGGATGCAACGCGAATGGGACACCGGGCGCATGGTTGCGTTGAATGACTCGGTCGGTTCAGGTTTGAAGCGTCATCCTTTATCAGGCGGCAGAAAAGAAAAGTCTGATAAATGATAAGCGGTGTACCGCTGCCGTGACATTTGCTCCTCAAAGTCGCGTATACGCGACATTTCCCCAAGGCAGCGGCCCGCATGTTTAAAAGCTCGTCCTACAGACGCGGCGTCTGAGGTGGAGATTTCCGACATGTTGCGTCGGTTGTTCGTCGGAAGCGCGGTGGACAGGCTCTACAGGTCACTGCAAATTCAGCGGCCGGGCGTCGCAGTCCGTTCTCTCTCTTGGTGCATAATCGCCGCCCCGAATCACAACGCCTCGGTTTTGTTGTTCGGTCGATGGTGGCTGTGCGCGGAATACCCTCGGGTATGCCGGGTTTCCAAGTGATCCGGTCTGCGACCCCGCGTACAGCTGCCTCCTTCCATCGCGTCGCAGCGATCAGTGGCAGCTCAATGCATCACTTGGAGTTTCACGATGATCAAACCCACACCCAATCCGCCTGAAACCGAAACCTCCCCCTACGAATCCCTCGACTCCAGAAAGCTGCACGACGCCGCCGAACGTGCGCTCGATCATTACCTGAAACCGAACGGCAGCGGGCAAAAGCCGCGCACCCCCAGTGCGATGTTCCAGATCGTCGGTGATATGGACAACGAGAGCCTGCTGGCCCACGCCTGTGAATCCCTTGCATCGGCGAGCGTCATGACCAGTGACATTGCCGCGCATGTCGAGAGCCCGCAGCGCCATACGATTCTGGCGATTGCGCAGATCATCATGCTGGCGGAGCTGGCGGTGAACCGGGTGCTGGATAACGTCGAAGTGGCACAGTCTGCGGCGCCCAGCTGAGTTTGCCGGACTGGGCCTGCTGGCGATCGCAGTGAGTCAGTCGGCAAACAGGCTCAATATCCTCCGTCATCGCGAGCGGGCACACTCCCGTAACGAGTGCGCCCGCAGCAACTCGACCCTATCACTCGTCAGGTTGCAGAGCCGGATGGCCCCGCTTGCGGCAGATTCTGTATCAGCCCCAGCCGGTTGACGCGATCGGCCACCGTTGGAACCGTCATCCTGAATTCGCCTTTGGCGTTGACGTACTTCATCCATGATTGAGCATGGATATCGTTATCGAGTGCGAACTTGACGGTGGCGTATCGGTTCCGGTTTTCCGATTGCAGAGAAAGCTGGTACCAGTCGCGAAAGTGCTGGTCCGTGATGTTCGTGTATTTACCCTCGGGACCTTTTTGCAGCTTTATAGCCCGGATAGTACCTGGGACGGTCAGCTCGCCTTTTTTTGTCACGAACTTGCTCCACATCAACGGGTGAAGGCGGTGAGTACTGGCGAACGTCTCCGCAGCCTCCCTGGTGGGTTGATTCATGGAAAGCCATATCTGAAAAAGCTCGTCCGTCAGCCTCTCGTATTGTCCGGGCCTGAGCATCGAGTAGCCGAGCGTATTGATTTCTCCAGTGTTTTTTTTCACGAATTTGTTCCAGCTCCGTGCCGGAATGTTGCGCTCGTTGAAAAAGGGTACGGGGTCGAGAGTATGCAAGGGATTTGCGGACTGAGCATTGGCAGTGATTCGTGCATCCCATTCCCTGAGCGCCTTGACGACCCTGCTATCGGCCTTGGGTGCGCCTCCAGGTAGCCGATTCAGCGTATCGAGTGTCCAGAGCTGATTGGTCATCCTGCGTAGCCGAAAAGAGGTGAGCGCTCCACTCGGTGTCAGCACGGGGGCAACCAACCCATTGGGATCGTAGAGATTGAATGAGTTCTGAATGCGCAATACCTGCTCTTCACCTTTCGCACCGGTGCTGCGTACCAGCAAGATATTGGATGGGGTGCGATAGATGCCCGAACCTTCGGCCAGAGATGAACCGGCGGGAATACCGCCCGCGACTGCCAGACGGGAGTTTTCCTGGAGAAAGGCTTTCTGGTAGCCCGTCAGGTCCGCCAGTGTTGTGCTTTCGGCCGGTCTGATCAGCAACTGCAGCGGTTTGATGCCGATACCTGTGGCGCGAGCAACGCCGGTGAGCTGAGTGGTGGCCGTTGCGACTTCGATCAATGTTCGATTTGCCGCCCCGCGACGGACAATCAGCCCGGCGACGTTTTGTCCCAGGCTACGCAGGGCATGGACGGTGCTGCGACCCACTCCGCCCAGCCATTTCATCGCGGATGAAGCCATCTGTCCGCTCCAGGGCAAAGCGCCCAGTACCGTGGTCACCACCTCGATCCCAAACATCACCTGGTTGAACCGAGACTGGTCAAGCAATTCTTCATTAGTCACGCTTTCAGCGTTGGTCCTGGCTAGCAGGTGAAGATAGTTTTGCCGATAAAGCCCGGCAAACACATCGCCTGTATAAGCGACGAGGCGGTGATTGAGCAGGCGGGTTTTGGGCGGTAATCTTGCCTGGAGCCAAGTCTGCCAGGCGGCGCCACGCATCAGTCGGGGCAAGTCGGTTTCGCTGGCGAGTTCGCGCAGGTCCATGCCATCAGGCGCGCTCGGGGTATACAGCACTCGCAAGTCGGTGTTGGCTGCGGACAGAATCAACACGCCGTTCACGCTTTGCCCGCCGCGGCCATCGGGGGCATTACCGGTGGGATTGACCACCAGAGCGTTGGCTATGACCGCTTGCCCATCGACCTGGACGCGTTTCTCGGGATCTGGAGAAGACAGAACTGCCGACATCCATGCGGCGGCAGTCTTTTGCCTATTGTCGCTGTGCAACACCGTGCTGTATGCGTCCGGGCTCAACCGTGCGAACAAGGCCGCGTAGCCAAGTGTCGCCGCCTGAGTCGCCATCCAGGCTTTTTGCAAGGCTTGGCCTTCGGTGGTGGCGGCCTGCGGAGCGAGGTGTTTGTCGAGCACATCCTGCGCATATCGGTGACCGATGTTCAGCGCCTTGACCCATTGTTCAAGGCATTGTTTGTCCAGCGTGACGGCTTTTCCATTGGCGTCACGCACCCAAACACCCTTCGATGTGGTCAGTGTGGCCTCCAGCAGATGTTCTTCACTCCAGGAAAGACTCTTCTGCCAGGGCTGATTATTTTTCAGCAGCAGATTGGTCAGACTCATGCGTGTGCTCGCGACGCTTTCATGCACCGATGCAAATCCTGATTGGATGCCGGCTCCGACGCGGGTTCGGGTAGTGCGGATCACCAAGGTCTGATCCGGATCAATGCCCTCAGGGTAGGCAGCGCGGACCCGTTCATCCGCACCCTTTTCTGCGAGGAAGGCACGAATTTTCAGCAATACCTGTGCCTTGGCATATTCGGCGATGGTCGGCACAAGCGCTTTCCATTGCTGGCTGAGTTGCAACTGTTTTTCCCCCGCTGTCCGGGCCAGATTCTGCAGCGCCGTACGATCGGCCTGACTGAGGCGCTTTTCCCAGTCCGCCTGCCAGTGATCCAGCAAGAGGCGGTTACGCGCCATGAACGCTCCGGCCATATCCAGCAGTTCGAGCATCTGCGGGCGGGCGTTGCCTTCGCGGTCCGACTCGCCATGGGCCAGACCCATGAGGGTATCGATGTCGGACTGCTGTTTGTCCAGCAGCGTCTGGATGCCGTCGGCAACAAAGTCGTCCTCTATCGGCGCAAAGGTAGAGCGCAGATCACTGCCCCACAGGCCACTTTTCATGTGCTGCACCGCCAGCGGCAAGCCGCTGGCAAATAATTTCCCGACTTCGTCGCCGGCATTGATGCGCGCTACGAGCATGTCACGTAATGCTTGCAGATTCGGCAGCTCTTCAAAGCCTTGCTGCGGCGTATACAGCACGACAAGTCCGGCGCCGCTGCTGCCACTCAGGCCCAGCGTGCTCAGGCTCTTGTGGCCATAGGGCCAATGCGGCAAAACCGGGCTGGAGCCGTCGTTCGAGGTCAGGATGAAACTGCCTGCCAGACGTGCGCCTTCGGCGCTGGCGGTATTCACTGTCAATCGATAGATACCGGGGCGCGCGCCAGGCTTGAAATGCGCCTCCCGGCGAGCGAGGGTCGGAAAACCCAGAGCGCGGTCGATCAGCAGTTTGGCCTGGGGGCTTAACGTCTGATCGGCTGAGCGCAGGCAAGCCTGAACGTTCAGCGCCTGGCGGTGCAGGTCGATCAGGCGCGCCTGTGGGCACGCCAGCTCTGCCGCTAACGGCGTTTGCCAGTAGTCGCGGACTTGCTCGGTCATACGGGCTTGCAGAGCGTCAGCCAATTGCGTCAGCGAACCGTTTTGCACGATCTGCTCGGCTTCGTCGCAGACGGTGGGGCTACTGAATACGCCCTCACTGACAGGGTCGGCCTCTGCTTGCGGCCCTGCTTCATGCTCCTCGGCTGGCAGCTTGGCGTTTTCCCAAAGCAATAAAGCGCGTAATGCCTCAAGCAAGGGGCGCGACGACTCGAACTGACGAAGACCGTCCGCGCCGGTGCGATAGCGGGTCACGTAGAGCGCCGCTGGTTCGATGTCGGCAGGCAGCTGTGCAAAGGTCTCGTTGAGCAGGGAGGAAAGCGCGTTTTTCAAACAAGGATGTTTCTGCTCTTCAAGTACATCGCCGATTTGCTGATTGAGTGCGTTCCACTGCTGAATCAGGCGTGTCTGCTGTTCAGCGTCGGGCAAAGTGTGGGCGAGAGCGGTGACTTTGGTCGGCTCGGCGCTTACGGGCAGCCGTGCGAGCAAGTCAGGACTGCCGTTGAGGGGTAGCGTCAACGCGGTCTGCAACTGCTTGGTCAAGGCGTCGAAGGTGACAGGAGAACCGCTTAACGCATGATCGACTTCGGCATCCTGCTGCTGCCGTCGCTTTTTCAGGAAGGCATTGAATACGTCGTCGGTAACCGCGGTGTAGCGCAAACGCTGCCCCTGCTTCATTTCTTCGCTGGCCCGGGTTCGGTTATTGAACGCAACGTTGTCGAGCAGCAACATTTTTTCCGGATCAGCCACCAGACGCCGCCGCAGAAAATTCTCCATGGCGTTGAAGTGCTCGAAGACTTCGACGCCGAATTGCGGGGTGTACAGCACGGTCGGACGAGTCCCATGCAATCGCTCGGTGATGATGAAGCAGCCGCTCAGCAGTGCCGACCATTCGGGCTCGTCACTGGAGTGGAGAGTAATGCTGACCACCTGCGCGGGCGTGGCGGTTCGCGTGGTCTCGTGGAGTACGAGGTTTTCGATCAGTTGCCTGCCTTCGGTCATCACCTGCAGGTGCGTGCGGATGTTGTCGGCTGTCGTTTGCAGCGACTGGTCTCCAGGCTTTTTCTGCAATGCCTGCTCAGCCTGGATAAGTTGTTGCCGGGCATCATGCAGTTTCAGATCCGCTTCGAGCCTGAACATCACACGTTGCTTTTGGCTCACGGCCTCAAGGACTGTCAGGGCGCCAGTGGTGGCATGGGGCGAAGACCAGAAAACATCGAGCGCTCGCCAGTACAGCAACGAACTGTCTTCTTGCAGGTCGCGGATCAGGGTATTCACGGCTGCGACTTGCAGGGCAGTGATCTCGTTGTCGCGGCCCGTATCGTACGCATGTGGGTAAAAGCCCACGGCCCTGTCGACCAGGCCGGTTGGCGGCTCTTTCTCGAGGGCGGTAGGTATTTTCTGACTGACAATAGCTTCGTGAAGGGCCTGTGTCAGGTTGCGCGTTCGCGTCAGGCGGCGCACTCGCGCAGCGCCACCCGGAGCATCGGGCGCGGGCCTGTCATAGACATATTCGTTAAGAAAAACCGCGTCAGGGTCCGGCGGGTTTTCAGGCACGAGCGCCGCCAGGCCCTTGCGCAAATGAGCGGCCATTACCGTGGCGAGAGTTGGCTGCGCATCCAGAAGATGTTTGATGGCGGTGGCGCAGAGCGCCAACCGGCGCAGCGTGTCTTCGGCAGAATCGAGAGGGGGAGTCATCACCCGGATTTCCTTTCAGGTTGATTGCCGTGCAGCCCGCCGCGACGGACGACGCTGCACACGAATCGATTATTCGATTCGCCCTAACCTAAAGACTCCCGGGAACGGACCCGGCATACATAACTACTACATCGCGCCTCTTGCTGTTGCCGCTTGTGTCGGCAAGCTTTGCCGGGTCCGCTGCCTGTCGTGTCACTTGTTGTGATCAATATCCAGCTTCGAAAACATCACCTGCCCACCCTCACTGGTGTACCCGGTGTTGTCCTGCACGTACACCCCGGCCTTGAAGTACAACGGCTTGTCACGCCACGTCGCGCTGATCTGTGAATCCCACTGATAACCTGCCGCACTCACGCCCAGCGCGCCACCAGGGCTCAAGTGAATGAGGTAGTTGAATTCGCGATCGAGCTTGATCCCGGTGGCGAGGGTGATGACGCGGCTTTCGGCGTCGTCCGGGCGCATGCGCACTTTTATCACCAGATTGCCGGTCTGGGTTTTTTCCTTGTACTGATATTCGAGCTTGACCATTGGCCGCTGGCTCTCGTACGCATGAATCTGGCCGATGACGATCTTGCCGGAGCTCGGCACCTTGTTCACCGTGAGAGTGGCGCGCAGCAGGTTGTCGGCGTCCGGGTAGTACCAGTTGCGCAGGGTGCCGTTGCTGTAGGTTTCGCGCAGTTCGGTACGCGGGTAGATGGCGTTTTCGGTTTTCGAGCCAGTCACCGGGGACCAGAAGAACAGGGTGCCGGTGTCGGAATGGAAGTACTGATCCTTGAAGCCATCCACCAGTTTCGAGGTTTCGACGGTGTACGGCGGGCTGCCAACAGGAACGCTGAGGTTCCAGGTTGCGAGGTCGATCATGACGGTTCTTCCAATCAATTCATCCGGAACGCCGGTGCCAGAAGCTCTAGCCCGCGCGTTTTCGGGCGTCTTTATAAGCGTAGCGGCAATTTTTGTTAATGCCCGCCCGGCGATTACTTGACGTCAAAGTCCTGTCGAAATGCCATCCTTCCCGGTTTTCGGGGGCTGTAGCGGTGACCGTTAGTCGGTTCGATGGAACATTGGCCAAATGATGGCGTGACGACAGCTTCTGCTTTGCGGCATCCGCGTCTAGAGTGAAGGCTCAGTACGTCTATGGTTTTGCCGGCAACCGGTCCCGATAAGAGAAGCAGCATGGAATGCGCGCAACCCCAGCCAGGTGAAGGCAGCTCGGTCCTTTTGATCGTCGATGATTACCCCGAAAACCTGATCAGCATGCGCGCGTTATTGCAGCGTCAGGATTGGCACGTGATGACCGCCGCCTCGGGTTTCGAGGCACTGAACCTTTTGCTCGAATACGACATCGATCTGGTCCTGCTCGATGTGCAGATGCCCGGCATGGATGGTTTCGAGGTTGCGCGGCTGATGCGCGGCAGCCAGCGCACGCGCCTCACGCCGATTATCTTTCTCACCGCCAACGAGCAATCTCAGGATGCCGTGATCAAGGGCTATGCCAGCGGTGCGGTGGATTACCTGTTCAAGCCGTTCGATCCGCAAATCCTCAAGCCCAAGGTCCAGGCGCTGCTCGAGCACCAGCGCAATCGCCGTGCCTTGCAACGCCTCAGTCATGACCTGGAAGTGGCGCGCGCCTTCAATGCCTCGGTGCTGGACAACGCCGCCGAAGGCATTCTGGTGCTGAGCGAGGACGGCGTGATCCGCTTCGCCAACCCGGCGATTTCGCGACTGCTCAACGCGCCGGTGAAGGATCTGGAAGGCAAGGAGTTTCTCGATTTCCTGCAGAAGCCACACATTCCCCTGTGGGCCGATTCCGAGTTCTACTCCGGCTACCAACGTGGCGAAACCCTGCGCCTGCATGATGCGTTGTTGCGTACTGCGCCGGGGCAGCAAGTGCCGGTGGCATTGTCCTGCGCGCCGCTGCCCTCGGAGCAGCACGCGATGGTGGTGACGGTGCTGGACATGTCGGTGGTGCGTCACTTGCACCAGCAACTGGAGTTCCAGGCCGTGACCGATCCGCTGACCGGGCTGCTCAATCGGCGCGGGTTCTACCAGACCGTGGAAAACCTGCTGTTGCGCGGGGAACGCAGCGACAGCAGCTGGGTGTTGCTCTACCTCGATCTCGATGGCTTCAAACGGGTCAATGACTCCCTCGGCCATGACGCCGGCGACCGCGTGTTGCGCTGGGTCTCCGAACAATTGAAGGCGTGCCTGCGACCGTTCGATATTCTCGCGCGCATGGGCGGCGATGAATTCACCGCGCTGCTGGATCTGGAGTTCCCTGAGCAAGCGGCGAAGATTGCCGAAAAACTCATCGAACGGGTATCGGTTTGTCAGCAGATCGAAGGCCTGGATATCGTCCTTGGCGCCAGTATCGGTATCGCTACTTATCCCGACTGTGGCCGTAACCTCGACGGCTTGCTGCGCGCCTCGGACATTGCCATGTACGAAGCCAAGCGTGCCGGCCGTCAGCAATATCGCTTCTATGATCATGAAATGAACGGCCGCGCACGCTCGCGTCTGATGCTTGAAGACAGCGTGCGCGAGGCCATCGAGAATCGCGATTTCAATCTGGTCTATCAGCCGCAGGTGGCGATCGGCAGCGGACAGATCCGTGGTTTCGAAGCGTTGCTGCGCTGGCAGCATCCGAGTGTCGGCGATGTGCCGCCGGGGTTGTTTCTGCCGTTGCTGGAAGAGGCGCGCTTGATCAGTCGCCTCGGCAGCTGGATCTATCACCGTGGCGCCGGCCAGCGCAAAGCCTGGGAAACCTTGTTCGCTGAAGATCTGGTGCTCGGCGTAAGCCTGAGCAATACCCAGTTCGGCCTGCCGAATCTGGTCACTGAATTGCGCCAGGTCATGGAACGCCATGCGCTGCAACCGCGGCAACTGGAAGTCGAGGTCACCGAAGAAGCGTTGATGCAAAACCCGGACGAAACCCGCAAGCAACTGCGGCTGCTGCGTCATCTCGGGGTGCGCGTGGCGCTGGATGATTTTGGTTCGGGGCCGTGCTCGCTGGCGCATTTGCGTGATCTGGAACTGGACACGCTCAAGCTCGACCGCCACCTGATCGCGCGCTTGCCGGACTCGCCACGTGATGCGGCGCTGGTGCGCATGGTCATCGATCTGTGCAAGCAATACGGTCTGCTGGTGATTGCCGAAGGGGTGGAAACCCTCGAGCAATATCAGTGGCTGCAAGCCCATGGCTGCGAATACGTGCAGGGCTTCCTCGTCGCGCGGCCGTTGATCGCCGAAGACGCGGTCAGCTTCGTTGAACCGTTTGACTGGAGCGCGTTGCCCGGTTGAATTCGCTACACTGGCGGACCTTTTTCGAACCGCGTCGCTCGTCCATGACTGTGTTGAAGTACCTCCAGGCCTACCCCGCACAATTGCAGGATCAGGTGCGCCAACTGATTGCCGAAGGGCGCCTGGGTGAATACCTGAATCAGCGCTATTCAGGGCGACACGACGTGCAGAGCGACAAGGCCTTGTACAGCTACGCGCTGGATCTTAAGCAGCAGTACATGCGCAATGCGCCGGCCATCGACAAAGTGCTGTTCGACAACCGCCTCGACCTGACCCACCGCGCGCTCGGTCTGCACAGCACGGTGTCACGGGTGCAGGGCGGCAAGCTCAAGGCCAACAAGGAAATCCGCATCGCCGCGCTGTTCAAGGACGCCGCGCCGGATTTTCTGAAGATGATCGTCGTGCACGAGCTGGCGCACTTCAAGGAATCGGACCACAACAAGGCGTTCTATAAACTGTGCGAGCACATGCTGCCGGGGTATCACCAGATCGAGTTCGATCTGCGCGTGTACCTGACGTGGCGGGATATGCAGGCTTGACCAATCAGGAAGGTGTGGATGGACGTCAGCAAGACCAAAAGCAGTTTCTATCGCCGTTTGTACGTGGCCTATCTGATCGACAGTGGCCTGGCGCCGAGTGTGCCGGCGTTGACCGAAGTCACCGGCATGCCTCGACGCACCGCCCAGGACACGATTGCCGCGCTGGCCGATCTGGATATTGTCTGTGAATTCGAACAGGAGGAGGGCGCGCGCAATCATGCGGGGCGCTATCGGATTCGTGAGTGGGGAGCGATTGATCGCGGGTGGATCGAGCGCAATTTGCGGCAGATAAAAGCGGTGCTGGAATACCCCTGATTTCTGCGCCGACGGTTCTTACGCCTTCGCGAGCAGGCTCGCTCCCACAATGGATATACATTCCCTGTGGGAGCGAGCCTGCTCGCGAAAGGGCCCTCAAGAACGACGCATGCCGATGTGCGGAATGTCATCCTCGAGATATTCCTCGCCGACTGCGACAAACCCGTACTTGCCGTAATACCCCTGCAAATGCGCCTGCGCCGACAGATAGATCGGCACCTGCGGCCAGTGCTTTTCGGCCTGCTTCAGCGCCTGTTCCATCATCGCGTGGCCCAACCCTTTGCCACGGCCGGCGGGCGCCGTCACCACGCGGCCAATCACCACGTCGCCGCCCTGGGATTCCGGGTCCAGCAGGCGCAGATAAGCCATCAGCTGATCATCCTCCCAACCCATCAGGTGATGGGTATCGCCCTCCAGATCCTGGCCGTCGAGGTCCGGATAAGCACATTTCTGTTCGACCACGAATACGTCAGAGCGCAGCTTCAACAGGGCGTACAACTGCTCTTTGCCCAGATCACGATGATGTTTGCAGATCCACTCGATTGTCATTTTCCGATTCCTTGACCATGTCGCCCGATACTAAGCGCAGCAGCGCCGTATGTCTGTATGGCGCAACAGTCTGTGATAAAGGTCAAAATGCCACTATTCCTTTCTCACGCTGGCTGCGACTTTGTGTAATCTGCTCAAGAGCACTGTCCACTGGCTCCCATGAGCTAATGTTCAATGCTTGGGTTTTGCCGGTAAGGGGTCTTGGGTTTTGACGTGAAACCACGTCGGGCGGTTGCCCGCTGAGGATGTTCAAGCATGCTGCGATTGCTTCAAGCCGTTGCTTTGATCGGACTGCTGGTGCTCGGCCAGGATGCTGCGGCGCAGAAGCTGCGGCTGGCGTTCGATAACTGGCCGCCGTTTACCGACGATGCATTGGTCAACGGTGGACTGGCCACCGACATTGTCAGCACCGCACTGGCTCGCGCCGGTTATGCCAGCGGTTACGAGCAAGTGCCGTGGGCGCGCGCATTGCTGGGGATTGGCGAGGGGCGTTACGACGTGCTGGTCAATGCCTGGTACAACGACGAGCGCACGCAGATCGGCCAGTTTTCCGGTGAGTACCTGATCAACCGCATCCGCTTCCTCAAGCGCAAAGACGCACCCATTGAATACAACAGCCTCGAGCAATTGCACACCTATCCGATCGCGGTGGTGCGCGGCTATGCCTATTCCGTCCCGTTCGATGCCGACACGGCGATGCAGAAAGTGCCCGTGCACAACTTCGCCATGGGCGTGCGCATGCTCGCGGCGGATCGGGTCAAGCTGACGCTTGAGGATGAGTACGTAGCGAAGTATTACCTGGCCCGGGAATCGGCCAAGGTGCGCAATTCGGTGGAGTTTTTACCCAAACCGTTGAGTGAAAACAGCCTGCATATTCTGGTCAGCCTGAAGAATCCGCAGCATGAGCAGATCGTCGCCGGGTTTGACCGGGCGATTGCAGCGATGAAGGCTGACGGGACTTATGAGAAGTTATTGCGGCGGCATGGAATGTAGTTGGGAGCTACAAGCGGCAAGCGGCAAGCGGCAAGTTAGAAGCCGGGTAGCGTTTGGCTTGTAGCTTGTAGCTTGTAGCTTGTAGCTTGCAGCTAGACCTCTTTGATCAAATGCGCCGCCAATGTCCGAAGCGGTCCCAACTGTCGGCAAATCAGCGCCAACTGCGTCTGCACCAACCGCTGCCCTTCATCGATTTCATCCGGCATCTGTTCCAGCTCATTGGCCAGCGCTTCTTCTTCATCACTCTGAATTGCAATCGGCTGCTTGCTCGCAAGGCCTTGAGCGATTTCGTCGATGCTGGTCGCCAGTTTCACCCCGGCGCCTTCGATCAGATGCTCGCGCACATCCGCCGGCAGTTGCGTTTCACGGTGCGCACCGAGCCCGGACAGGTAACTGAGCAAAGTGTGCGACAGCACCAGGAAGCGGAAGCCGACATCCGCCTCCTTACGGAAATGCCCCGGCTCCATAAGCATGTTCGCCAGTGTTGTCGACAGCGCCGCATCGGCGTTATGCGCGTTGCGTCGGGCCAGGCGATAGGCGAGGTCGTCGCTCTTGCCGGCGGCGTATTGCTGCATGATCTGGCGCAGGTAGATGCTGTTGCAGGTCAGGGTGTTGGCCAGCACTTTGTTCAGGCGCCGGCCCTGCCAGTCCGGCAGGAACAGGAACACCGCCAGACCCGCAATCAAACTGCCGAGCAAGGTATCGAACAGCCGTGGCAGGAACAGCCCGTAGCCGTCGCCGACCTGATTGAAGCAGAACAGCACCATGATCGTGATCGCCGCCGTCGCCAGGGTGTAGCGAGTGGTGCGATTGGTGAAGAACACCACGCCGGCAGCAATGGCGAAGCACGATTGCACTACCGGGTTGGGGAACAGATCGAACAGCGCCCAGGCCACCGTCAGGCCAATGGCCGTGCCGATGATCCGCTGGCCGAGTTTGCGCCGGGTGGCGCCGTAATTCGGCTGGCAGACGAACAGCGTGGTGAGAATGATCCAGTAGCCTTGCGACGGGTGGATCAGGTGCACCATGCCGTAGCCGATGCTCAGTGCCAGCGGCAGGCGCAGGGCATGGCGGAACAGCAGCGAGGTCGGCGTCAGTTGCGTGCGCAGGCGAATCCACACGTCCTTGAGATTGCGCGGTGAACGGTCGAGCAGGCTGCTGTCGGTGGCGTCCGCCAGAGCATCGGGGTTACTGGCGTCGCTGAGCAGGCGGTCGAGGGTGCCGAGGTTGGCCGCCAGGGCGCGCAGCGAGCGCAGCAGGCCGCGCCATGCCGGGTTGCTCTGGATGCGCAAGTGTTCGAGGGAGGCATGCAGGTCGTTCAGGGCTTCGGCGAAACTGGCGTCGTAGATGAACGGCTGGCGCATCTGGATTGACTCGGCCAAGGCCCGGCAGGCCTTGCCTTGCTGGCGCAGCAGGCGCTGGCAGCGGAACAGCACGTCACTGTGGAAGAACGCCTCGGCCAGCGCGTTGTAAGGGTAATGCGAAGAGCTGGCGCGTTCGTGGATGTCCTGGGCGAGGAAATACAGCTTCAGATAACGGCTGACTTTCGAGCCCGGTCGACCGTTGCCGACCCGGTGCAGGATGATTTCCTTGGCCGTGTTGAGTGCGGCGACCACGCGGCCATTCTGCTGCGCCAGTTCGAGGCGGCGGGCTTCGACATCCATCTGCCGGATCGGCTCGAACAGCGAGGATTTCAGCTTCAGGTACAGGCCCAGTTCACGGAACAGGCGCGCCAGACTTTGCTGCACCGGTTGATTGGAAAACAGTGCCTGCCACAGCACCGAGAGCAGGCCGTACCACGCCGCGCCAGCGACCAGCAGCATCGGTTCATGCCAGAAATCGGTAACCGCGCCGCCGCGCTGATCGACGCCGATCATCGTGTACACCGAGAGAATCAGCGTCGCCGAGGCGATCGCACCGTAACGCTCGCCCAGCGCGCCGAGCATGGTCAGACCGAAACTGGCCAGCGCCAGGGCCACGGCGAAAATGATCGGGTAGGGAAAGAGCAATTCCACCGACAGCGCGGCGATGCTGAAACACACCAGCGTCACCGCCAGAGCGTTGAGACGACCCTGCCAACTGTCGTCGGTTTCGGCCAGGGCGCTGGCGATGATGCCGAGGAACAACGGGATCAGCAGGCCCATTTCATCCTGATACCAGCACAGCGCCATGCTGCCGGTCAGGGCGATGAATACCCGCACGCTGTAGCTGAATTTATCCAGCGCCCACAGGCGCCGCAAAGACTGACGAAACGAGGTCGAGGACATGAAGTGCGAAGGCCTTCCGAGGCGATGCCGCTAAATTGAGCCAGTAATGACGCCGACGCAATGGCGTCGAGCACATCTGACAGCAAAAAGTGTTCCTTTTACTTACACCACAAACCACTGTGGGAGCGAGCTTGCTCGCGAAAGCGGAGTGTCATTCAACATTGATGTCGACTGGTACACCGCATTCGCGAGCAGGCTCGCTCCCACAGGGTTTTGTATTTGGCCTTGAGTTAAGCGTACTGCGCAGCAGCGTAACCAGAGGCCCAGGCCCACTGGAAATTGAAGCCGCCCAAGTGCCCGGTGACGTCAAGCACTTCCCCAATGAAGTACAGGCCCGGGCTTTTCAGCGATTCCATGGTCTTCGACGACACCTCGCGGGTGTCGACGCCGCCCAGGGTCACCTCAGCCGTGCGATAGCCTTCAGTCCCCGCCGGCACAACCTTCCAGCTGCCGAGTTTCTCGGCAATCTCCGCCAGTTCGGCGTGGGTGTACTGCTTCATCGGTTTGGAGACAAACCAGTTGTCCGCCAGCAGATTGGCCATCTTCTTGGTGAAGATCTCGCCAAGCAAAGTCTTCAGCTCGCTGTTCGGACGCTCGGCGACTTGCTGTTGCAACCAGCTCGCCGCGTCGTGATCCGGCAGCAGGTTGATCTCTACCGTATCGCCAGACTCCCAGAACGAGGAAATCTGCAGAATCGCCGGGCCGCTGAGGCCACGGTGAGTGAACAGAATGTTCTCGCGAAAGCTCTGCTCGTTGCAGCTGACCAGACAATCCACCGAGGTGCCGGACAGCTCTGTGCACAACTCTTTGAGCTGGTCGGTGATGGTGAACGGCACCAGACCGGCGCGGGTCGGCAGCAGTTCATGGCCGAACTGTTTGGCGACTTGATAACCGAAACCGGTGGCGCCCAGGGTCGGAATCGATAGCCCGCCGGTGGCGATCACCAGCGACTGGCACTGGACTTGGCCGAGGGTGGTGTCGAGCAGATAACCGCTGTCGGTTTTTTCGATGGTCTGGATCGAGGTGTCCAGGTGCAGCTCGACGCCGGCCTGATCGCACTCATCAAGGAGCATGCCGAGAATGTCGCTGGATTTGTTATCGCAGAACAGCTGGCCGAGTTTCTTCTCGTGGTACGGCACGCCGTGTTTGCCGACCAGGCCGATGAAATCCCACTGGGTGTAACGCGCCAGCGCCGATTTGCAGAAATGCGGGTTCTGCGAAAGGAAATTGCTCGGTTCGGTGTACATGTTGGTGAAATTGCAGCGGCCACCCCCGGACATGAGGATTTTCTTGCCGGCCTTGTTCGCGTGGTCGAGCAGCAACACCTGACGCCCGCGCCCGGCGGCGGTCAGGGCACACATCAAGCCGGCGGCGCCAGCGCCAATGATCACGACTTCGGTAGAGCGCAAAACGGTGTCCTCACACAAAATTCAAAATCACCTGTGCTCCATGTGGGAGCGGGCTTGCCCGCGATGAGGCCTGCACATTCAACATAGATGTTGTCTGTCAGGCCGTCATCGCGGGCAAGCCCGCTCCCACAGGGGATCTCCTATGGATGGAAGATCGCTTACAGAATACGTACGCGCAACGAGCGGCCCTTGATCTTGCCGTCGTTCAGGCGCTGCAAGGCCTGCATGGCCACGGTGCGTTCAACGGCGACGTAGGCCTGGAAATCGAAGATCGCGATCTTGCCGACCTGCGCACCGGGAATGCCCGCTTCGCCGGTCAATGCGCCAAGAATGTCGCCAGGGCGCACTTTGTCTTTACGGCCCGCGCCGATGCACAGGGTGGTCATCGGCGGTTGCAGCGGCGCCAGGCCCTGGGACTTGAGGTTGTCGATCTGATCCCAGTTCAGCGGCGCTTTCTGCAGTTGTTCGATGGCTTGCGCACGATGAGCTTCGGACGGCGCGACCAGGCTGATGGCGATGCCTTTCTCGCCCGCGCGACCGGTACGGCCGACGCGGTGGATGTGGATTTCCGAATCGCGCGCCAGCTCGACGTTGATCACCATGTCCAGCGCATCGATGTCCAGACCACGGGCGGCGACGTCGGTGGCAACCAGCACCGAGGTGCTGCGGTTGGCGAACATCGCCAGTACCTGATCACGATCACGCTGTTCCAGATCGCCGTGCAGGCCAACGGCGGAAATACCTTTGGCGGTCAGGTGATCGACGGTTTCCTGAACCTGCTGCTTGGTGAAGCAGAACGCCACGCAGGACGCCGGACGGAAGTGGTGCAGGACTTTGGTCACCGCGCCCATGCGCTCTTCCGGAGAAATCTCGTAGAAGCGCTGCTCGATCTGCGTGTCGTCGTGGAAGGCTTCAGCCTTGACGGTCTGCGGATCGCGCATGAATTTCGAAGCCAGTTGCTTGATGCCCACCGGGTAGGTCGCGGAGAACAGCAGAGTTTGCCGGCGCTCCGGGGTCTTGATGATGATGTCTTCGATGGCGTCGTAGAAACCCATGTCGAGCATGCGGTCGGCTTCATCAAGGATCAGCGTGTTCAGGCCATCGAGCACCAGCGAACCCTTGCGCAAGTGCTGCTGAATGCGCCCCGGAGTGCCGACGATGATGTGCGCGCCGTGTTCCAGCGAAGCGATCTGCGGGCCGAACGACACGCCGCCGCACAGGGTCAGGACCTTGATGTTGTCTTCGGCGCGGGCCAGACGGCGGACTTCCTTGGCCACCTGGTCGGCCAGCTCGCGAGTCGGGCAGATCACCAGCGCCTGGCAACCGAAGTAGCGCGGGTTGATCGGGTTGAGCAGGCCGATGCCGAACGCGGCGGTCTTGCCGCTGCCGGTCTTGGCCTGGGCGATCAGGTCCATCCCCTTGAGGATCACCGGCAAGCTCTGCGCCTGGATTGGCGTCATCTGGGCATAACCGAGTGATTCGAGGTTAGCCAGCATGGCGGCGGACAGCGGCAGAGTATTAAAAGCGGTGGCGATGGTGGTCACGGGACTGGCCTGCAAAACAAAATGTCGCGCAGTGTAGCAGCCCCGTGCCGGTTTCCTCGACAGTTCTGGACGAACAGCGATTGAACCCGAGGCAGGGATTACCTGTGGCGAGGGGATTTATCTGTGGCGGGGGGATTTATCTGTGGCGAGGGGATTTATCCCCGATGGGGTGCGCAGCACCCCCAATACCTGCCACCTCAATTCATCAGGCTGACCGCATCCAACCTTTTTGGGGCTGCTGCGCAACCCAGCGGGGATAAATCCCCTCGCCACGGAAGTCCTTCAGCAGCCACAGATGTCCTCCAGCACAATCAGTGCTCGATGTGCTCTTCCGGGCGCTTGGCGCGGCGCCCGTCTTCCTTCGACAGCTGCGAGAAGATCGTCGCCGCCAGCATCGCCATCACGCCGACCGTGACGAAGGTCAGCTGGAACGCACCGAGTACGGTTTCCACGCCATCGTTGCCGACTTTCGCTGTGAAGCCGCCGAGCAGCGCACCGGCGCAAGCCACGCCGAGGCTCAGCGACAATTGCGCGACCACCGACAGCAGACTGTTGCCGCTGCTGGCGCTGGCATCGTCGAGGTCGATCAGCGTCACGGTATTCATTGCAGTGAATTGCAGCGAGTTGATCGCACCCAGCACGGCCAGCAGGCACAGCAGCAGCCAGTATGGCGTCTGCTCGCTGACCAGGCCCATGCTCGCCAGCATGATCCCCAGCGCCAGCGTGTTGCCGGTGAGGACGATGCGATAGCCGAGGCGTTCGATCAGCGGCCGCGCGACCCACTTGGCGATCATCGCCGCAGCGGCCAGCGGCAACATGCTCATCCCCGCTTGCGACGGCGAATAGCCCAACGCCACTTGCAGCAGCAACGGCACCAGGAACGGCAAAGCGCCGCTGCCCAGTCGCGCGAACAGGTTGCCGAGAATGCCGACGGCGAAGGTGCGGGTCTTGAACAATGACGGCGCGAACAACGGGTTTTCGATGTGCCCGGCGCGCAGCCAGTACGCCGCCAGACAGGCCATGCCGGCGAACAGCAGCAACATCACCCGCAGGTGCGGCAGGTGCAGTTCACCAAGACCTTCCATGGCAATGGTGATGAGGATCATCGCCGCGCCGAACAGCAGAAAGCCGAGGCTATCGAAGCGCGTGCGCTCCGTGCCGCGCAGGTCGGGAATGAATTTCCACACCGCATAACAGCCGATCACCCCGACCGGCAGATTGATCAGGAAGATCCAGTGCCACGTCACGTATTCCACCATCCAGCCGCCCATGGTCGGGCCGATCAGCGGGCCGAGCAGGCCGGGAATGGTGATGAAACCCATGATCCGCACCAGTTCCGAGCGCGGGTAGGCACGCAGCACCACCAGTCGCCCGACCGGCAGCATCAGCGCACCGCCGAGGCCCTGAATCACCCGTGCACCGATGAGCATGCTCAGGCTGCTGGACAAAGCGCAGAGCAACGAGCCGAAGCTGAACAGCAGAATCGCGCCGAAGAAGATTTTCTTGGTGCCAAAGCGGTCGGCGATCCAGCCGGAGGCCGGGATCAGCAGGGCCACGGTGAGCATGTAGGCGATGATCACACCCTGCATGCGCAACGGGTCTTCGGCCAGATCGCTGGCCATGGCCGGCAGCGCGGTGTTGAGGATGGTCCCGTCGAGGGACTGCATGAAGAACGCAATGGCGACGACCCACGGCAACCAGCGGGCGGTGATGGCGTCGAGAGGCGGGCGGTTGGGCATGGAACCTCGTGTGGGTGGTTAATCCAGATTTTTGTTCAAACATGAAACCCTGTGGCGAGGGGATTTATCCCCGCTGGGTCGCGCAGCGGCCCCAAAAAAGCGGGACTGCTGCGCAGTCCATCGGGGATAAATCCCCTCGCCACAGTTTCTATTCCAACAGGTGATCCCCTGTGTGCCGGGGATCTTTGTTTTACAGCGTTAGGGTCAACCGGCTGATCAGCGCCCCCGGCAACAGCGATGACGAGGTATTGCGCTGACTGTAGGTACTCGCCGACAGCAGCAATTCACGCTCGGTAGTCAACGCTTCCAGCTGCGAGCCGAGCAGGTTGTAGGCGCTGTCGTCGAAACGCATGGTGCTGACCGGCGCCTGGATCTCGCCGTTCTCGACCCAGAAGGTCGCGAAGCGGGTCATGCCGGTCATGCGCGCCGCCGGTTGGTCCGAGTAGTTCAGGTACCAAAGATTGCTGATGTACAGCCCGGTGCCCAACTGCTTGAGGATCTGTTCTTGCGACAGATCACCGGCGGCCATGTTCAATGCACTGGGCATCTCGCCACCGCCCGCACCGTTCGCCGCCAGACCGTATTCCGCCGCGCTGCGCGAACCGACCAGTTGATCACCGGCCCGGCCTTCGATGATCAGACGCAGATCGCTGCGCGGATAACCCTCGGCGGAAAACGCCGGGCTCAGGGATTCGCTGACTTTCTCATCCAGCGACACCAGCGGACTGAACGCCTGATCGCCGACGTAGAGTTTCTGCAACGGACTGCTCTTGCTGGCGATCGATTGCGCCGAGAACCCGCCCCAACTGAGCATGCCCATGATTTCTTCCAGCGCTGCCGGCGCCAGATAGGCGCGGTACTGTCCCGGTGCCAAAGTGCGTAACGGTCGGCCGAGAAACTCCAGCTGTTCGCGGGCCTGGGCGAAACGCCGGGCGAAGCCCTCGTCGCTCCAGTCATGCCCGGCGTAGCTGGCCTTCACCGCTTCGCCGTTTTCATGGAACAGGCTGAAGTCGAAGTTGAAACTGTTGGCTTCATGCCAGCCGAACGCGCCGGCGGAACTGGCGAAACCGCGGCTGATTGGGCCGGCAGCATAGAAACCGACCAGATCGAGACCTTCAGCGGCAGCGCAGATTTGCCCGACGACATCTTCGGTGTCCGGCAGCGGATGCGCTTGTACGTGCGTGCTCTGCCAGCTGTTGTGATTGAGCAACAGGTACGGATCCTGCGGCAGCAGCGGCAAGGTTTCGCGCAGTTGTTGCAAGCCTTCGGCGAGGCGTTGCAGATCGGCTTCCTGATCCCCGGACAAGGTGATCTGCAGGTCGGCGTGGCGACCGTCGTCGATCAGTTTCAGGCCGACGTTGGCCTGTTGCACTTGCCCGGCCTGGCGCACCTTGGCGTGATTGAAGCGCACGAACGCCGAGGCTTCGGCGGCGTAGCTGAGCGTGAACTGTTCCGGCTCGCGCACGCTGTCGCGCAGCCAGTTGACCATGACCTTGAAGGCGTCGGACTGACGCTTCGAAATGCTCATCAGGCGTCTCCCCCAAACACATCAATGTTGCTGAATACGCAGGCCGGCGAAGCGTGGCCGACGCGAATCACCTGGTTCGGTTCGCCCTTGCCGCAGTTCGGCGTGCCCAGCACCTTGACGGTGTTGGCATCGCCGACGGCGCGCAGGCTCTTCCAGAAGTGCGCGGAAATGGCCCGGTAGTTGGGATTTTTCACCACGCCTTTAAGTTCACCGTTCTCGATCAGCTGGCCCCATTCGCAGCCGAACTGGAATTTGTTGCGCGCATCGTCGATCGACCACGAGCGATTGGTGCTCATCAGAATGCCGTGCTTGATACCGCCGATCATCTGCTCCAGCGTCTGATCGCCCGGCTCGATGTTGAGGTTGGCCATGCGGTCGATCGGTGGCCGGTTCCAGCCGCAGGCGCGGCTGTTGGCAACGCCTTCGAGGCCGGCGCGATACTGCGACAGCGCCCCGCCCAATGGGCGCAGCAACAGGCCGTCGCGAATCAGGAATTGTTTGCTCGCCGCAGTGCCGTCGTCGTCATGGCCGTAGCTGGCGAGTTCTTCCGGGATGCCCGGATCGAAGGTTACGTTGAGCAGGTTGGAGCCGTATTGCAGGCTGCCGAAATCGCTGGTCTTGACGAAACTGGTGCCGGCGTAATTGCGCTCATCGCCGAGGATGCGGTCGAGCTCCAGCGGGTGACCGATGGATTCATGGATCTGCAGCATCATCTGATCGGGCATCAGCAGCAGGTCGCGCGGGCCTTGCGGGGTGTTCGGCGCGAGCAGCAGTTGCAGGGCCTGGTCGGCGACTTGCGGACCGGCACCGACCAGGCCGCAGCGGCTGATGACATCAGCGCCACCCTGTTGGCCGAAGTTCTCGCGGCCGAGGCTGCGGGTCTGGCTGTCGTTGCCGTCGTAGGCGGTGACGTCGAGGCTCGGATAGACGAAGCGCTGGGCCTGGCGCAATTCGGCGCCGGCGCTGCTCAGGTAGATCTGCTCGACATGGGTGATGCCGATGCTCACCTGCCAATTGACCAGGCGCTCATCCTTGGGCACCGAGGCGGACTCCGCACCGAGCAGATCGAAGCATTCGCTCAGGGACGGGAAGGGCTGTTCGAGGTTGGGTGAAAAATAATCAGCGCGGTCACTGGACAGCGTCTGCCCGCGCAGATCGAGCAAGGCGTGCGGCTTGAGCCGGCGGGCCTGTTGCTCGGCGCGCTCGAGGGCGGCTTGCAGGCCTTGTTGCGAGAGGTCATTGGTCGCCGCGTAGGCTTCGACGCCATTCACGCGCACGGTGAGCATTGCGCCTTCATCGCGGCTCAGGCTCGGCGGTTCGGCGACGTTCTTGCGCACCGACAGAAACTGCCCGGACTCGCGCACATACCGCAGGGAAAAAAATTCAGCGCCCGTGCGCAAGGCAGCAAAGCGCTGCTTGAGCTGGGGGTGGAAATCGAACATTCGAGAACCTCCTTGTAATGGAGTAGCGGCATGGCGACAGCGGGGAGGGGTGAAACGGTTACGCGAGGTCTAGAGTAGGCCTGCGTGGGGGTAGGATCAAGTGAAGAGGGGGTGTAGGGGAATTTACAGTGCAGCGGGGAATTGTGTGTTGCTGTGAGGGCCTCTTCGCGAGCAGGCTCGCTCCCACAGTTGAAATGCATTCCAATGTGGGAGCGAGCCTGCTCGCGAAGGTCGCGCCTCGGTATTACGTCTTACTGAGCCGCAGGGGTAATATCCCGCATCGGCTTGCCTTTGACCGGCGCGCCGTTCGCGACGTAATAAGCAGCGTTGCTGCGCGGCAGCGGCTTGCGGCCACGGATCCTGTCGGCGATTTTCTCGGCCATCATGATCGTCGGCGCGTTGAGGTTGCCGGTGGTGATGATCGGCATGATAGAGGCATCGACCACGCGCAGGCTCTGCATGCCATGCACACGACCTTCGCCATCGACCACGGCCATCTCGTCGGTGCCCATCTTGCACGAGCAGGACGGGTGGAACGCGGTTTCAGCGTGCTCGCGGATGAACTTGTCGAGCTGCTCATCGGTTTGCACGTCGATGCCCGGGCTGATTTCGCGACCACGGAACGCGTCGAGGGCCGGCTGCTGCATGATTTCGCGGGTCAGGCGGATGCCGTCGCGGAATTCCTGCCAGTCCTGCTCGGTGGCCATGTAGTTGAACAGGATGCTCGGGTGCTGGCGCGGATCCTTGGATTTGACCTGGATGCGGCCACGGCTCGGCGAGCGCATGGAACCCATGTGCGCCTGGAAACCGTGCTCTTTCACACCGTTGCTGCCGTTGTAGTTAATCGCCACCGGCAGGAAGTGGTACTGGATGTTCGGCCACTCGAATTCCGGACGCGAACGAATGAAACCGCCGGCCTCGAACTGGTTGCTGGCGCCGATGCCGGTGCCGTTGAACAGCCACTCGGCACCGATCGCCGGCTGGTTGTACCAGAGCAGCGACGGATACAGCGAAACCGGTTGGGTGCAGGCGTATTGCAGGTACAGCTCAAGGTGATCCTGCAGGTTTTCACCGACGCCCGGCAGATCGTGGACCACCGGGATGTCGAGACTTTCCAGCAATTTCGCCGGGCCGACACCGGAGCGCTGCAGAATCTGCGGCGAAGCGATGGCGCCGGAGCACAGCAGGACTTCCTTGCGCGCCTTGGCTTCAACACGTTCTTCAGCGTCGCCGATCAGGTAACGCACGCCGACCGCGCGCTTGCCTTCAAAGAGAATCTTGTCGGTCAGGGCGTGGGTGACGATGGTCAGGGTCGAACGCTTCTTGGCGATGTCGAGGTAGCCACGGGCGGTGGAAGCACGGCGGCCGTTCGGCGTCACGGTGCGGTCCATCGGGCCGAAGCCTTCCTGCTGGTAACCGTTGAGGTCTTCGGTACGCGGGTAACCGGCCTGCACGCCGGCTTCAACCATGGCGTGGAACAGCGGGTTGTTGCCGGCTTTCGGCGTGGTCACGCTGACCGGGCCGTCGCCACCGTGGTAATCGTTCGGGCCGATGTCACGGGTTTCGGCTTTGCGGAAGTACGGCAGGCAATCGAGGTACGACCAGTCTTCCAGGCCCGGCAGTTTCGCCCAGCCGTCGTAGTCCATGGCGTTGCCACGGATGTAGCACATGCCGTTGATCAGCGAAGAGCCGCCGAGGCCTTTGCCGCGACCGCATTCCATCCGGCGCCCGTCCATGTGTGGCTCTGGATCGGTTTCGTAGGCCCAGTTGTAACGACGACCCTGCAGCGGGAAGGCCAGCGCAGCGGGCATCTGGGTACGGAAGTCGAGGCGGTAGTCCGGCCCCCCGGCTTCGAGCAACAGAACGGTGACGCCTTCGTCTTCAGTCAGACGGGTCGCCAGGGTGTTACCGGCCGAGCCGGCACCGATGATGATGTAATCGAATTCTTGGGACATTGAATGCACCCTCTTTGAAGTTGGTCAGGTCAACTGTGACCGCGCACCTGTGGCGAGGGGATTTATCCCCGTTCGGCTGCGCAGCAGTCGCAGAGTCGGCGACTGGTTCTGTCTGGAGAATTGCAGTGTCTGGAGGGGGGCCGCTTCGCAGCCCGACGGGGATGAATCCCCTCGCCACAATGGCCCCACCCGGACTCTGAGTCTGATCAGAACACCGAGACGTAATCGCCCAGCTCGACCTGTACCGATTTGATGCGGGTGAAGTTGTTCAGCGAGCTGATCCCGTTCTCACGGCCAACACCCGACTGCTTGTAGCCGCCGACCGGCATTTTTGCGTCGGACTCGCCCCAGGCGTTGATCCAGCAGATACCGGCTTCCAGTTGATGGATCACGCGGTGCGCGCGGTTCAGGTCTTTGGTAACGATACCGGCGGCCAGGCCGAAGTCGGTGTCGTTGGCGCGGCGGATCACTTCTTCTTCGGTTTCGTAGGAAAGGATCGCCATCACCGGGCCGAAGATCTCTTCGCGCACGATGGTCATGTCGTCGGTGCAGTCGGTGAACACGGTTGGCGCAACGAACGCGCCTTTGGCGAATTCGCCGTCGGTCAGTCGACCGCCGCCGCACAGCACGCGTGCGCCTTCTTCTTTACCCTTGGCGATGTAAGCCAACACGCTTTCCATGTGCGGGAAGCTGACCAGCGGGCCGAAGTTGGTGTTTTCGTCTTCCGGGTTGCCAACGCGGATGCGCGCAACGCGCTCAACGATCTTGGCTTCAAAAGCGGCTTTCAGGTGCGCCGGTACGAACACGCGAGTGCCGTTGGTGCAGACCTGACCGGAGCTGTAGAAGTTGGCCATCATCGCCGTGTCGGCGGCGCGATCGAGATCGGCGTCGTCGCAGATGATCAGCGGCGACTTGCCGCCCAGTTCCATGGTCACGTCCTTGAGCGACGAAGCCGAGGCGCTGGCCATGACTTTCTTGCCGGTGTCGGTGCCTCCAGTGAAGGAGATTTTCTCGATGCGCGGGTGCTCGGTCAGCCAGGTGCCGACTTCGCGGCCGCTGCCGGTCAGGACGTTGAACACGCCGTTCGGCACGCCGGCTTCGGTGTAGATCTCAGCCAGTTTCAGAGTGGTCAGCGAGGTGACTTCGCTTGGCTTGAAGATCATCGCGTTACCGGCCGCCAGGGCTGGAGCGGATTTCCACAGGGCGATCTGGATCGGGTAGTTCCACGCGCCGATACCGGCGACCACGCCCAGCGGTTCGCGACGGGTGTAAACGAACGAGGTGTCACGCAGCGGGATCTGCTCGCCTTCGATGGCGGGCACCAGGCCTGCGTAGTATTCCAGCACGTCAGCGCCGGTGACGATGTCGACGTACTTGGTTTCGGAGAAGGATTTGCCGGTGTCCAGGGTTTCCAGCGCGGCCAGCTCATCGTTGCGCTCGCGCAGGATGTCGACGGCGCGGCGCAGGATGCGCGAACGCTCCATGGCGGTCATCGCGGCCCAGATTTTCTGGCCCTTTTCGGCGCTGACCACAGCGCGCTCGACGTCGTCTTTGGTCGCACGTTGCACCAGTGCGAGGACTTCACCGTTCGCCGGGTTGATGGCTTCGAAGGTGGCGTCGCTGCCGGCGTCGGTGTACGCGCCATCGATGTAGAGTTTTTGCAGTTCGAAACGGGCCATAGTGTCCTCGCAAGTGCATTGGTGGTTGGCGTTGACCACCGCGATCACACTGCGGTGGAGTTCAGGGGCCGAGCATTTTCTGTGTGCTCTAGCTCACCTTCTTGGCCAATTGGAAATCCATGTATTCGTAAGCGATCTGTTGCGCCTGCGCCGTGTCGAAAGCGTCTCCCGACAGCGCGCCGCGCAACCACAAGCCGTCAATCAACGCTGCCAGACCCCGGGCGGCGCTGCGCGCATCTTCGAGCGGCAGCACACGGCGGAACTGGCAGCACAGGTTGGAATACAGACGGTGATCGTTGATCCGCTGCAACCTGTGCAAAGACGGCTGGTGCATGCTGGTGGCCCAGAAGGCCAGCCAGGTTTTCATTGCCGGGCCATTGACCTGGCTGGCGTCGAAGTTGCCTTCGATGATCACCTGCAGATGCGCCCGTGGGCTGTCATCTGCCAGCGCCTGACGGCGCGCGGTGACGCTCTCGCTGAGGGCGGTCATCAGGTACCGCATCGTGGCGGCGATCAGGCCGTTCTTGTCCTGAAAGTAATGACTGATGATGCCATTCGAGACACCGGCCAAACGGGCGATCAGCGCAATGCTGGCGTCCCCCATTCCGACCTGATCGACCGCTTGCAAAGTGGCTTCGATCAATTGTTGGCGGCGGATGGGTTGCATACCGACCTTGGGCATCTTGCACATCTCCTTAGGCCTTCCGAGGGGCGAATGACGCCGATCGGATTGAGGGCCAGTCTATTTTGTTTTGATTGAACGTTCAATCAACAAAGAATAAGATCTGCGACAATTCGTCGCTGCCTACAGAAAATTCCTACGCGTAATGACGATAAAAACCGACACCTGAAACGGCTCGAAACCTGCGCGGGGCATGGCGCGGTTCGCGATTCGATGGACGTGTTGAAAGGGCAAGACGCTCGGGGCCAGGTTTCGGATGAACGTCCGTCGCCTCTGGCCACGAAAGCGAATACGCAACGCCATTTCGGCAGGTTCGGGCTTTTTTCGGAGTGTCTTTATATCACCCGCCGGTCGGCTGCCAACTAACCGATTGGTCGGGTTCCGTGATGCCTTGTGTTCTTCTCTCGCACTGCCTGGAGCATTTGTGCCATGAGTTCTGCCTCGCTAATAAAGACCCCGCCCGAGAAGGTGACGGTCAACGGTTGGGTGTTCTACACCTCGACCGCGCTGATTCTGTTGTTGACCGCCATTCTGATCATCGCCCCGCAAGAGGCCGGCAGAATGTTGGGGATGGCCCAGGCCTGGTTGTCGCGCAGCTTCGGCTGGTACTACATGGTAGTGATCGCCGCCTACCTGGTGTTCGTGGTCGGTCTGGCGTTTTCCTCGTACGGCAAACTCAAACTGGGCAGCAAGGACGACACCCCGGATTTCAGTTACGGCGCCTGGGCGGGGATGCTGTTCTCGTCGGGCATCGGCATTTCGCTGCTGTACTTCGGCGCGTCCGAGCCGCTGGATCATTACTTCAATCCGCCGGAAGGCACCTCGGCCACCAACATGGCCGCGCGTCAGGCGGTGCAACTGACCTTCCTGCACTGGGGCCTGCACGGCTGGGCGATCTACGCTTTGGTCGGCCTTGCCGTGGCGTATTTTGCCTATCGGCATAACCAGCCGCTGGCGCTGCGTTCGGCGCTGTATCCATTGGTCGGCGAGCGTTGGGTCAAAGGCGCGGCCGGTCACGCGGTGGACGGCTTCGGCATGTTCGTGACCCTGCTGGGTCTGGTGACCAACCTGGGGATTGGCTCGCTGCAAGTGTCGTCCGGGCTGGAAAACCTGTTCGGCATGGAGCACAGCAACACCAACCTGCTGATCGTCATCATCGTCATGAGCACAGTAGCGACCATCGCCGCTGTGTCGGGTGTGGAAAACGGCATCCGTCGTCTGTCCAACCTGAACATCGTGCTGTTCAGCGGCCTGCTGATTTTCGTTCTGCTGTTCGGCCCGACTTTGCACCTGCTCAACGGTTTCGTGCAGAACATCGGTGACTACCTCAACGGCGTGGTGCTGAAGACCTTCGACCTGTACGTCTACGAAGGCGACAGCGCCAAGTCCGATCGCTGGCTGGGCCTGTGGACGCTGTTCTACTGGGCCTGGTGGATTTCCTGGGCGCCATTCGTGGGCATGTTCATTGCGCGGATTTCCCGTGGTCGCAGCGTGCGTGAGCTGGTTGCTGGCGTGCTGCTGATTCCGCTGGGCTTCACCTTGGCGTGGCTGTCGATCTTCGGCAACTCGGCGCTGGATCTGGTGATGAATCAGGGCGCGGTGGAGCTGGGCAAGACGGCGCTGGAACAGCCGTCGATGGCGATCTATCAGTTGCTTGAGCATTACCCGGCGTCGAAAGTCGTGATTGGTGTGTCGATCTTCGTCGGCTTCGTGCTGTTCCTGACCCCGGCCGACTCCGGCGCGGTGATGATGGCGAATCTTTCCTGCAAGGGCGGCAACGTCGATGAAGACGCGCCGCACTGGCTGCGGATCTTCTGGTCGGTGGTGATCACGCTGGTGACCATCGGCCTGCTGTTCGCCGGCAACTTCGAAGCCATGCAGACCATGGTCGTGCTGGCCGGCCTGCCGTTCTCGGTGGTGCTGATCTGTTTCATGTTCGGCCTGCACAAGGCGATGCGCCAGGACGTGCAGATCGAGCAGGAGCAAGCGCAACTGGCCGAGCGCGGACGCCGTGGTTTCAGCGAGCGCCTGACGCAACTGGATCTGCAGCCGAGCCAATCGGTGGTGCAGCGCTTCATGGACAAACACGTCACCCCGGCGCTGGAGGATGCGGCGGCGCAATTGCGCAATCAGGGCATTGAAGTGCAGACGCTGCTGGGCAAGGCCAAGCGCTGCATGGGCGTGCGGGTCGAGATGGAAGAGGGCAACCCTTTCGTTTACGAAGTGAGCCTGGATGGTTATCTGGCGACCCCGACCGAATCGGCGCAGTCGGACGAAGCGCGTCAGCGTTACTACCGTGCTGAGGTGTATTTGCACAATGGCAGCCAGGATTACGACTTGATGGGCTTCACCCCGGAGCAGATTACGCGGGATGTGCTGGATCAGTTCGAGAGCCACCGGCAGTTGCTTGGGCGGGTTTACAGCTAAAGTCAAAAGCTCCCTCACCCCAGCCCTCTCCCTAAGGGAGAGGGGGAAGGGAGCAGATCGGGGGCTTTTCAAGACCTGAGTTCGACTCGAAATTTCAGGTCGATGTAGCTTGACCGTCCAACTCGGTCGGTCCCCTCTCCCTCTGGGAGAGGGCTAGGGTGAGGGGCTTTTTCCTGACCCAACAAAAAGGGATCGCTCACCGCGATCCCTTTTTTATGCCACCTGCGGCTAACCCAGATTCTTGCCCAACAACGCGTGATACAACTCGCTGTCCCCCAGAATCCCCACCACATGATTGTTATCGTGCAGCACCAGCTTGTTGCCGGTCTGATAACGGATCTGCAGCGCGTCACGCATGCCGATATTCGAATCCACCAGCGTTGGCTTGCGCTCCAGGCCTTCCACTGCTTGCCCCGGTGCCCAGTTCTGCAGGTTCAGCACCGAGCCGTTCTGCCGTGCGCCTTTGATGGTGTTGCCTTCGGCCAGGTCCAGCCACGAGTCGCCGCCCGGATCGAGGCACACCGAGCCGTTGATGCGTTTGCACTTGTCCAGCGTGCGCATCAGGCTGCGGCCGCAGAGCACGTTGAGCGGATTGGTGTGGGCGACGAAGGTGCGCACATAGTCGTCCGCCGGGTTGAGGACGATCTCTTCCGGCACGCTGTACTGGATGATCCGGCCGTCTTTCATGATCGCGATGCGGCTGCCGAGTTTGAGGGCTTCATCAAGGTCGTGGCTGACAAACACGATGGTCTTGCTCAGCTTGCGTTGCAGTTCCAGCAGTTCATCCTGCAGACCCTGGCGGATCAGCGGGTCGAGAGCCGAGAACGGTTCGTCCATCAGCAGAATATCGGCGTCCATGGCCAGCGCACGGGCGAGGCCGACGCGCTGTTGCATGCCGCCGGAAAGTTCGTCCGGCTTCTTGTTGCGCCATTGGGTCAGGCCAACCAGTTCGAGTTTCTCATCGACCAGTTTCTTGCGTTCCTTCTCCGGTCGACCCTGCATTTCCAGACCGAAACTGATGTTCTCGCGCACTGTCAGCCAGGGCATCAAGGCGAACTTCTGGAACACCATGGCAATGCGCTTGGTGCGCATCATCTTCAGCTCGGCGGGCGTGCAGGACGCGATGTCGATCTGACGGTTTTCATGCTCGACGAACAGCTTGCCGCGGCTCACGGTGTTGAGGCCGTTGATGCAGCGCAGCAGGCTCGATTTGCCCGAGCCGGAGAGGCCCATCAGCACGCATATCTCGCCTTTGTTGATGTCCAGCGTGGCTTTTTCCACGCCGACGATCTGACCGGTCTTCTTCAGGATCTCGTTGCGGGTCATGCCCTGATCAAGCAGCTTGAGTGCCTCGCGCGGGTCTTTGGAGAAGATTACGTCGACGTCTTCGAAGCGAATTATGCTCATGCGTCACCCCCTACTTTAGCGTCGGGTTGTTTGCAGATACGGTCGAGCATGATCGCCAGCAGTACGATTGCCAGGCCTGCTTCGAAGCCCAGCGCAATATCAGCAGTGTTCAGTGCGTTGACCACCGGTTTGCCGAGTCCGTCGGCGCCGACCAGTGCCGCGATCACCACCATCGACAGCGACAGCATGATGCACTGGGTGATGCCGGCCGCGATGCTCGGCATGGCGTGCGGCAGTTCGATCCGGGAGAGCAATTGGCGACGCGAGCAGCCGAAGGCCTTGCCGGCGTCCATCAGTTCTTGCGGGACATCACGGATGCCCAGGTAGGTCAGGCGGATCGGCGCCGCGATGGCGAAGACCACCGTGGAGATCAGGCCCGGTACCACACCCAGCCCGAAGAGGGTCAGGGTAGGAATGAGGTAAACGAAGGTCGGTACGGTCTGCATCAGATCGAGCACCGGCCGCATCATGGTGTAGAACATCGGTTTGTGCGCGGCGACGATGCCCAGCGGCACGCCTATCAACACGCAGACCAGGGTGGCGAACAGCACCTGGGCGAGGGTTTCCATGGTTTCCTGCCAGTAACCCAGGTTGAGGATCAGCAGGAACGAGGCGACCACGAACGCGGTCAGGCCCCACTTGCGTTGAATCAGATGGGCAATGATGGCAATCAGGCCAATCAGCACCAGCGGGTTGAACCAGGTCAGCGCAAACGTCACGCCGTGGATCATCGTTTCCAGTGTCACGGCGATTGCGTCGAAGGTGTTGGCGCCGTGTTGCGTCAACCATTCGACGAAGCCCGCGATGTACTGGCCTAAAGGTATTTTCTGATCAATCAGCATGGTAGTGAACGTCCGCATGCAAGGAAATTAACAGCCCGGGCAGGCACGCCTGCCCGGCATAAGCGGTGCCCCTCAAATCAAGGCGCGAGCTTGGCTTTCACGGCCTCCAGGCCTGGTTTACCGTCAATGGTGGTCACGCCAGCGAGCCAGGTATCGAGCACCTGTGGATTCTTTTTCAGCCAGGCCTTGGCGGCCGCGTCAGGCTTCATCTTGTCGTCGAGGATGTTGCCCATCAGTTCACTTTCCATGTCGACGGTGAACTCCAGGTTTTTCAACAGCTGACCGACATTGCTGCATTCTTCGGCGTAACCCTTGCGAGTGTTGGTCGCCACGGTGGCTGCGCCGAAATCGGGGCCGAAGAAGTCGTCGCCGCCGGTCAGGTATTGAATCTTGAAGCGCTTGTTCATCGGGTGCGGTGCCCAGCCGAGGAAGACCACGGCGGTGTCGCGCTTCTGCGCCCGGTCGACTTGCGAGAGCATGCCGGCCTCGGAGGATTCGACGATCTTGAAGCCTGCGGTCTTCAGGCCGAAGGCGTCCTTGTCGATCATGCTCTGGATCAGCCGGTTGCCGTCGTTGCCCGGCTCGATGCCGTAGATCTTGCCGTCGAGTTCTTTCTTGAATTTGGCGATGTCGGCGAAGTCATGCAGGCCTTTGTCGTACAGGGCTTGCGGCACGGCGAGGGTGTATTTGGCACCCTTGAGGTTGGTGCGCACGGTGTCGACGGTGCCGGCATCGCGATACGGCTTGATGTCGTTCTCCATGGTCGGCATCCAGTTACCGAGAAACACGTCCATGTTCTTGCCGTCGGCCAGCGACTTGTAGGTCACGGGCACGGAGATCATGGTGGTCTTGGTCTTGTAGCCGAGGGCGTTGAGAACAACGGAAGTGGTAGCGGTGGTGGCGGTGATGTCGGTCCAGCCGACATCGGAGAAGTTAACGAGGCTGCACTGTGCCGGTTCTGCGGCTTGCGCCAGTAACGGCAGACTCAGCAGGGCGGCCAACAACAACGACGGGGAACCTTTCATGGATGGACTCCTTGGTGTTTTTTTTTGGCAGTGTTCCGACTGTGGACCACCGCACTTATGGGTTGCGGTTGGTGGCGTTCTGACGACAGCTCTACCGCAGCGCCTTGCAATCGAGTCATCCCGATCATGTACCAGTGAAAATCTGACGCCTACAGGGAGGGTCGTATCCAGTACAGGGATGGTCGCTTCCAGTGTCGGTGACGTCGCTTACAGCTTTTTTCCGCCCCCGATGACCTGCTCAACGGCATAAAAACGGCGTATTTGCGGGGCGAAAACGTAACGACGCTGCTGGACATGACTGCGTCGGTGTCAGACGCCGAGCGCGCCGACAAAAGCCCGATGATGCCGGCATTCGGCGGATCGCAGCTTGAGCGTAGCAGCTCCGCCAGCGGGCGCTTTTGCCGCCCGGACCGGTATTCTCAGGAGCTTCGCAGCAATGGCTATCAGCGTTTTCGACCTGTTCAAAATCGGCATCGGCCCTTCCAGTTCCCACACCGTCGGACCGATGCGCGCCGCCGCATTGTTCGTCGAGTCGCTGCGCGGCAAGCATCAGCTGGAGCAGGTGCGGCGTATCGAGGTGCAGTTGTTTGGATCGCTGTCGGCCACCGGCATCGGCCACGGCAGCGACAACGCGGTGATCATGGGCCTGATGGGCGAGTGGCCGGACGCAATCGACCCGGCGCAGATCGGCCCGCGCATTCAGGCGCTGCGCGAAACCCATACGCTTTTATTGGATGGCCGTCTGTCGGTGCCGTTTATCTGGGCACGGGACATGCGCCTGATCGACGAAAACCTGCCATTCCATCCCAACGCCATGACGCTGGTGGCCGAAGGCGAGTTCGGTGAGTTGCACCGTGACACCTACTATTCGGTCGGCGGCGGCTTCGTCGTTGATGAGGCGCAAGCGGCCAGCGGTGTGGTCGATCTGGATCGCACCGAATTGCCTTACGACTTCTCCAGTGCGATCGAGCTGCTGCAGTTGTGCAAAACGCACAACCTGCGCGTCGCCGAACTGATGATGGCCAACGAAAAGGTCTGGCGCAGCGAAGAAGAGATCCGTGCCGGGCTGATGAAACTGTGGCGGGCGATGCAGGATTGCGTCGAGCAGGGCCTCAAGCACGAAGGCATTCTGCCCGGCGGCCTGAACGTGCGGCGGCGGGCGGCGAAGTTGCACCGCAGCCTGCAAGAGCTGAACAAACCGAACGTCATCGGCTCGACCCTGAGCGCCATGGAGTGGGTCAACCTGTTCGCCCTCGCCGTCAATGAAGAGAATGCCGCTGGCGGGCGTATGGTCACTGCACCGACCAACGGCGCGGCGGGGATCATCCCGGCGGTGCTGCACTACTTCATGAAATTCAGCGAAGCGGTCACCGACGCCAACGTCGTCGACTATTTCCTCGGCGCGGCGGCAGTCGGCATTCTGTGCAAGAAGAATGCGTCGATCTCTGGGGCCGAGGTGGGCTGCCAGGGCGAGGTCGGTTCGGCCTGCGCCATGGCAGCGGCGGGGCTGGCGGAGATTCTCGGCGCCACGCCCGAGCAATTGTGCAACGCGGCGGAAATCGGCCTGGAGCACAATCTGGGCCTGACCTGCGACCCGGTCGGTGGCCTGGTGCAGGTGCCGTGCATCGAGCGCAATGCAATCGCGGCAGTGAAAGCGATCAACGCGGCGCAAATGGCCCTGCGCGGCGACGGTCAGCACTTTATCTCGCTGGACCGAGTGATCCGCACCATGCGCGATACCGGCGCCGATATGCATGACAAATATAAAGAAACTTCGCGCGGTGGCTTGGCGGTCAGTGCGGTTGAATGCTGAAACGGCGTTGCCCTTATCGCTGGCAAGCCAGCTCCCACAGGTTCTTCAGTGTTGATGCCATTTGGTTCACACCACAAATCCCTGTGGGAGCTGGCTTGCCAGCGATAGGGCCAGACCAGTCAAAACTGCTCGACAAAAGAACACCCCGATCGAGCCACGCCACCTTTTGGCGCGTCGCAATCAGACAAGCCTCACTGTCAGTCGTGACTTATCAGTCGTTAATCGACCGTCCGTCGTCCGTGCTTGCGGTGACACTCTGTGCAAATCCGCTGCAGGCCAGTTCCCACAAGTGCTACCGATCTGCTCACGGGCTGCGCGGCAGGGCGCTCGCGGCATCTGATGGCACTTCGAAATGGCGTGTTCCGAGGTCGCGTATAGACGCGTCGCGAGGTCGTTTTCAGGAGTTATTGAATGGCCGTCCAATTTCAGGCACGGCAATTGCTCTGTCATAACAAAGCCTGCTTTCTCTGTGAGACGCGGGCAATAACAAGAGCCTCCGCCTGAGGCCGCCACCCGCTTTGTGTGAGGAGATACCGCGATGACGTCGTTCAACTCCGGGGCCCAACCCCAGAACCGTGCGCCTCAATCCATCGGCTTTCTGCTGCTGGACAATTTCACGCTGATTTCCCTGGCGTCCGCCGTTGAGCCGCTGCGCATGGCCAATCAGTTGTCCGGTCGCGAGCTGTATCGCTGGAGCACCCTTACCGTCGATGGCGGCCAGGTCTGGGCCAGTGACGGACTGCAGATCACTCCCGACGCCTCAATGCACAAAGCCCCGCCCCTGGACACGGTGATCGTCTGCGGCGGCATCGGCATTCAACGTACCGTAACCCGTGAACACGTCTCGTGGCTGCAAAGCCAGGCGCGCCAGTCCAAGCGCCTGGGCGCGGTGTGCACCGGCAGTTGGGCGCTGGCCTGTGCCGGTCTGCTCGACGGCTTCGATTGCAGCGTGCACTGGGAATGTCTGGCGGCGATGCAGGAAGCTTTCCCGCGCGTGGCCATGAGCACACGGCTGTTCACCCTCGACCGTAACCGCTTCACCAGTTCCGGCGGTACCGCGCCGCTGGACATGATGCTGCACCTGATCAGCCGCGATCACGGTCGTGAACTGTCGGCAGCGATCTCGGAAATGTTCGTCTACGAGCGCATCCGCAACGAACAGGATCACCAGCGTGTGCCGCTCAAGCACATGCTCGGCACCAACCAGCCGAAGTTGCAGGAAATCGTCGCGTTGATGGAAGCCAATCTGGAAGAGCCGATCGATCTGGATGAACTGGCGGTGTATGTCGCGGTGTCGCGTCGACAACTGGAGCGGTTGTTCCAGAAATACCTGCACTGCTCGCCGTCACGCTATTACCTGAAGCTGCGCCTGATCCGCGCCCGGCAACTGCTCAAACAGACGCCGATGTCGATCATCGAGGTGGCGTCGGTGTGTGGGTTCGTCTCCACGCCGCACTTCTCCAAGTGCTATCGCGAGTACTTCGGCATCCCGCCGCGTGACGAACGCGTCGGCTCCAACACCACCCAGCAGGTAGCGATGCTGCCGCTGCCGCAGGCCATCGTGATGTCGCCGCTCTCGGGGCCGATGTCAGCGCTGAGTCAGGCGCGCAATGAGTCGACGTTTGCCAGCGTAAGGCTGTAGACCGAGTCAGCTTCATCGCTGGCAAGCCAGCTCCCACAGGGTCTGTGTAGTACACAAATGTTGTGTCGGCCCGGATCACTGTGGGAGCTGGCTTGCCAGCGATGGCGGCCTGTCAGGCGCTGTGGGACTGCTGGTAATCCGAGAGGGCCGGCAACAATTGCTTGTCGATCGCCTGACGCACCGCCGGCTGAATGCTGGCGCCGCTGGTGTACATGTCCTTGACCATCTTGCGCAGTTCGAATGCGCGAACATTATCCAGTCCTCGCACCGCGCACTCACAGGCCTGCTCGGCGGTGGTACCGCTCGGCACCTGAATACCCAAGGCCTTGAGCTGGCCCAACAGATCTTCCTGGTCAATCAAATCGGCGTACATCATTACGCAAATCCTTCTGTGGCAACGGAGGTCTTGGCTCGATTCTGGTGGCCCCGACCGGACGCGGCAAGGGCGTTTTGTCGCGGTGGCCGGGACGACTATGAACAGGTCGTTTTCGGCTAACCGACTGGATTGGCGACTAGGCACACTGGCCCCAGCTCGCTTCACGAAGGTTTGGTCACCCTCGCCTGGCAGCTCCTCAACAGTACCCTCCTCAGCTCCGATCCTGTCACGGCTTGATCGGAGTTTTTTTTGCTTGTGAATCAGCCAGAGATTGGTTGTTCCCGCTGACGCTTTCGCGAGCAGGCTCGCTCCCACTTTGCAATGCGTACCCCTGTGGGAGCGAGACTGCTCGCGAAGAACGATGACGTGGTTCAACGTTGCAACACCAGAATCCGCGACAACAACTCATCCCGGTCGACATAGCAGCCCTGAAAATGTCGCGCCCCGGTGGCTGGATCAAAGGCATTGCGCGCATGCAGCGTGCGGCGGTTGTCAAAGCACCACAACTCGCCCGGCTTGAGTCGCTGCATCAGCCGAAACCGCGGCTCGCGGGTCATCGCAATAAAGCGCCGATAGGCTCGATACAGCAGCGGCATCTGCGCCACCGACGTATCGAACGCCCCGCGCAGAAAGTTGGCCATGCGAATCTCCGCCACCCGGCCCAGCGCATCCACAGCGATGATCGGCGCCAGGCAGCGATAGTCGCTGTGCCGGTCCTTGTTGCGGAATTCCACAGGGATTTCGCACAGGGCCTCAAACAGCTGCGGCTCCTCCTGACGCAAGGCGTCGGCGATCGCAAAACCATCGACGAAAATGTTCTCGCCACCCTCGGCATCATTCACCAGGCAATGCAGAAATTGCAGCCCCGGTTGCAGCTCGCGAGTCGGCAGATCCGTGTGCAATGGCAGGTTGAAGGCGGTGTAGGCGTTGCTGTCGGCGTCGGCTTTGGATTGCACATTGAACAGCACGCCGAAGTTGCTTTCGCGGATGAAGGAAATCCGCTGCGCGATGAGCTTCAGCGAGCCCGGCTCGGTGGGCACGCCACGCACTTGGGTCAGGCCGATGTCGCGCACGGCGAGCAACCATTGCAGCAGCGCGGCGTTGTCGTTCATCAGCGCGATGTAGTCGAACACCGGCAACTGCAGATCGCTGTGCCACAAACGGGGCTGCGGTTTGCCGGCCAGGCGTTCGGCGCGGGATTCATCGTCATAGGCATGTGCGCGCAACCAGCCCGGGTCAAAGCGGCTGAGGTGACCGTCCTGCCAGTCGATACGCAGGCAACCATCGCTGTCGATGCGCGTGGCCAGCGGTCGCAAATCCTCGGCGGCATCGACGCTCTCGAAAACCTGCTCGCGAGTGACGCTGTAGACACATTGATCACACGGGCAATTGTCGCGCAACCATACGTGGTGAAACGGGCTGACACGTCCGTCAGCCCATTCGATGACAACGCGATCCGCCAGACCCTGCACGCCACCGAGCGCGCTGATCAACGGATAAGTACGAAAATCGGCAACAGCGACGGCGGTGTTCATGACGGCTCCTTGGCAGTGGGGATTTACCGAGCGGGTGGCAGCGCGATCACGCGGCCGATGTAAGCGGGAGCGGGCAGGTCGGTCTGATCGGCGACGATGGCCTGCAAGCGATGCAACGTATCGGGGCTGAACGGCGCCGAGCGCGGGCCGGTGAGGTCGACGTGCAAAAGCATCTGTTCATTGCCGGCCAACTCTTGCTCATCGCCGACCTTGTGCAGGCTGTGATAGAGGTGCAGGCGCTTGCTGTCGTGGCCGATGATTTGCGTGCGCACTTGCACCTCAGTGTCGAGCTTCACTTCGTGCAGATAATTGAGGTGCAGCTCAAGGGTGAATAGCGAATGGCCGCTGGCCTCGCGGTTGCTGCTGTCCATGCCGAGGCGGTCCATCAGCGCATCGGTGGCGTAGCTGAAGATCAGCAGGTAGAAGGCGTCGCGCAGGTGGCCGTTGTAGTCGACCCAGTCGGGGATGATGGTGGTTTGGTAGGTGGTGAGGTGGGGCATGGTTTCGGTTTCCGCAGTTGATGGGTGAAGATCAAGAGCAACCCCCTCACCCCAGCCCTCTCCCCCAGGGGGGCGAGGGGGAAAGGGAGCCGATTTTCGAGCTTTTCAAGTCCAGAGTTCGACGCAGTGGTGCAAGTCGGCGTAGCTTGCAAAAACACCTCGGTCAGTCCCCTCTCCCTACGGGCGGTCCGACGTTTCGGGAGGGTTAGGGTGAGGGCAGCGGTGCCATGTCATACGCATTACTCGCTGAAACTCATTCCATGCTTTTCCTTGGTGGTCTTCACCGCATCGAGCACCGCCAGCAAACAGTCATCACGATAGCGTTCCAGCGCCGAAATGCTGTGCCGACCGAGCTGATCGGTGGTGCCATCGACCACATCATCGATCAGCTTGTCGGTCAGCTCCGGTGCTGGCAGATACGTCCACGGCAACTGCAGCGCCGGGCCGAATTGCGACATGAAGTGGCGCATGCCGGCATCGCCGCCGGCCAGGGTGTAAGTCAGGAAAGTGCCCATGAACGACCAGCGCAGACCGGCGCCAAAGCGAATCGCATCGTCGATCTCGCCGGTCGTCGCCACACCGTCGTTGACCAGGTGCAACGCCTCGCGCCACAGCGCTTCGAGCAGGCGATCGGCGATGAAACCCGGCACTTCCTTGCGCACATGCAACGGGCGCATGCCGAGGGATTCGTAGACTTGCATCGCCGCTTGCACCGCTTGCGGCGCGGTGTTTTTGCCGCCGACCACTTCCACCAGTGGCAACAGATACACCGGGTTGAACGGATGCCCGACCACGCAGCGTTCAGGGTGCGTCGAACTCTCGTAGAACTCGCTTGGCAAAAGGCCTGAAGTGCTGGAGCCGATCAGCGCATCGGGCTTGGCTGCGGCGCTGATCTTGCTGTGCAGATCGAGTTTCAGTTCCAGCCGCTCCGGGGCGCTTTCCTGGATGAAATCGGCGTCACGCACGCACTCCTCGATGGTTGCGACAAAACGCAGACGGTCCTGCGAAGCGCCGGGCGCCAGGCCGTTCTTCTCCAGCGCGCCCCAAGCATTGGCTACGCGTTGGCGCAATGCCGCTTCGGCGCCGGGCGCCGGGTCCCAAGCCACCACGTCGAGGCCGTGGGCGAGGGCGCGGGCGACCCAGCCACTGCCGATGACACCGCTGCCGAGAGCGGCGAAGGTTTTGATTTCGGTGATAAAGCGCATGACGATTTCCTGGAGAGAGTTCGGTGATCCCTGTGGAAACTCTGTTCTCGTGGCGAGGGGATTTATCCCCGATCGGCTGCGAAGCAGTCGTAAAACCTGTGCTCTCGGTCTATCTGATGCCCCGGGTTGTCAGGTTTTGGGGCGGCTTCGCCACCCATCGGGGATAAATCCCCTCACCACAAAATTTATGTTCACAGGGAAATAAGGTGAGGTTCAGCCGCGCTGGGTCAGGCCCATTTTTTTGCGACCTTCGGCCGGCGTCAGCACGCGGGCACCGAGGCGGCTGAGGATTTCCGTGGCGCGTTCAACCAATTGGCCATTGGTCGCCAGCACGCCTTTGTCCAGCCACAGGTTGTCCTCCAGCCCGACCCGCACGTTGCCGCCCAGCAGCACCGCTTGCGCCGCCATCGGCATCTGCATGCGGCCAATGCCGAAGCCGGCCCAGACCGCGTCGGCGGGCAGGTTGTCGACCATAGCTTTCATCGTGGTGGTGTCGGCCGGCGCGCCCCACGGGATGCCCAGGCACAGTTGAAACAGCGGGTTGTCGAGCAAGCCTTCCTTGATCATCTGCTTGGCGAACCACAGATGCCCGGTGTCGAAAATCTCCAGCTCGGCCTTCACACCCAGCTCGGTGATGCGCTTGGCGCCGGCGCGCAGTTGCGCCGGGGTCGAGACGTAAATGGTGTCGCCGTCGCCGAAGTTCAGCGTGCCGCAATCGAGGGTGCAGATTTCCGGCAGCAGTTCTTCAACATGGGCGAGACGGGTCAGCGGACCGACCAGATCCGTGTTCGGGCCGAACTCCATCGGGTTCTCGCCCGCGCCGATTTCCAGGTCGCCACCCATCCCGGCGGTGAGGTTGACGATGATGTCGACGTCCGCCTCGCGGATGCGCTCCATCACTTCGCGGTACAGCGCCACGTCACGGCTGAACTTGCCGGTCTGCGGGTCGCGCACATGGCAGTGCACGACGGTGGCGCCGGCCTTGGCCGCTTCCACCGCGGCAGCGGCAATCTGTTTCGGGGTGACCGGCACGTGTGGGCTCTTGGCGGTCGTGTCGCCAGCACCGGTGAGTGCGCAGGTGATGATGACGTCGTGGTTCATGGTGCGTTTCCTTCAGGCGTGATGGGTCTGTCCGCAGCCCGTGGCGGGGCTGCGAAGCGTCGTTGAATTCCCTCTCCCTTGGGAGAGGGCTAGGGTGAGGGGGCTTTTGATCGCGAGGTTATTTGCTGGTCAGTTGCAGATTTTCAGCAGCCGGCTTGCCATCGAAAGTCGTCACACCTTCAAGCCAGCGCTGTTTGTCTTCGGGGTGATCCTTGAGCCACTGCTTCGCCGACTCGAAGGCGTCCTTGTGATCGAGCAGCGGCTGCATCATCCGGCTCTCGGATTCGGCGGTGAAGGTCAGGTTGGCCAGCAGGCGGCCGATGTTCGGGCATTGCTCGGCGTATTTCGGCGCGGTGACCGTCCACACCGTGGCCATGCCTTCGTTCGGGCCGAGGGCGTCTTCGCTGCCGGTCAGGTAGGTCATCTGAATGTTGACGTTCATCGGGTGCGGCGCCCAGCCGAAGAACACCACGGCTTCCTTGCGCCGCACGGCGCGGTCGACGGCAGCGAGCATGCCGGCCTCGCTCGATTCGACGAGCTGGAATTTACCCAGACCGAACTGGTTTTTGGCGATCATCGCTTTGATCTGCGTGTTGGCACCTGAGCCTGGCTCGATGCCGTAGATCTTGCCGCCCAATTCCTTCTCGAATTTGGCGATGTCAGCGAAGGTTTTCAGGCCCTTGTCAGCCAGATAGGTCGGCACGGCGAGGGTGGCGCGGGCGTCTTTCAGGCTCGGCGCTTCAAGCACTTTCACCTGATTGGCCTCGACGAATGGCGTGATGGTCTGGGTCATCAGCGGGTTCCAGTAGCCGAGGAACAAGTCCAGGCGCTGATCGCGAATCCCGGCAAAGATGATCTGCTGCGAGGCGCTGGTCTGTTTGGTGCTGTAGCCGAGGCCGTCGAGCAGGACCTGGGTCATGGCACTGGTGGCGATCACGTCAGTCCAGTTGACCACGCCCATGCGTACGTTCTTGCAGGAGGCCGGTTCGGCCGCCATCACGCCGGTGCTGAAGATAGCGGTACCGCTGAGTGCAAGAACGCAGCTGCTGATCAGTCGTTTCATGTCGGGTTCCTCGGCAGTTCGATTATTGTGGTTCCCGGCATCTGCGCGCCGGTGAGGCCAAGTTACGCAGCTATGCACCCGTGAAAGCGCACTGCGGCGACTGGCATTTGCACTGTAGCGACCTGCACGCTTGAACGCCGCCGATAATCGGCGTATCAACGAGCCACGCGACCCGCCAACCGAGTGCGCCCATGCCCCAGGATTTCTACTTTTTGCTGATGCCGGGGTTCTCCGCCATCGGCTTTATTTCCGCGATCGAACCGTTGCGCGTGGCCAACCGCTTTCGCGGCGAGTTGTACCGCTGGCATGTGCTCAGCGCCGATGGCGGCGCGGTACTGGCGAGCAACGGCATGTCGGTCAACGCCGATGCGGCACTGGAGCCGCTGAAGAAAGGCGCGACCTTGCTGGTGGTGGCCGGCTTCGAACCGCTGAAGTTCATCACGCCGACGCTGGAGCACTGGTTGCGCAGGCTGGACAAGGACGGCGTAACCCTCGGCGCCATCGACACCGGCAGCTTCGTCCTCGCCGAAGCGGGCCTGCTCGATGGCCATCGCCTGACCCTGCACTGGGAGGCGATCGATGCGTTCAAGGAGTCTTATCCACAGCTCAGCGTGACCCAGGAACTGTTTGAGATCGACCGGCGGCGGATCACCTCGGCGGGAGGTACGGCCTCGATTGATCTGATGCTCGACCTGATCGCCCAGGCCCACGGCCCGCAACTGGCGATTCAGGTCAGCGAGCAGTTTGTGCTCGGGCGCATCCGCCCGCGCAAGGATCACCAGCGCATGGAAGTCGCCACGCGTTACGGGATCAACAACAAGAAACTGGTGCAGGTGATCGGCGAGATGGAACAGCACAGCGAACCGCCGCTGACCACGCTGCAACTGGCGGAGTCGATCAAGGTGACCCGGCGGCAACTGGAGCGTTTGTTCCGGCTGCATCTGAACGATACGCCGAGCAACTTCTATCTGCGGTTAAGGCTTGAGAAGGCCCGGCAATTGCTGCGCCAGACCGATATGAGCGTGCTCGAAGTGAGCATCGCCTGCGGCTTTGAATCACCGTCGTATTTCACCCGCAGTTATCGCGCGCGTTTCGCCCGCTGCCCCCGCGAAGACCGGCGTACCGCACAGGCGTGAATGGGCCTGCATGAAAACAATGTGGGAGCGAGCCTGCTCGCGAAAGCGGTCTGTCATCCAACACTGATGTTGCCTGACACATTGCATTCGCGAGCAGGCTCGCTCCCACATTTAATTTTCGGCGTCTGAGAGAGGGTTATTTCTTCACCAACGCCGAGCACGCCGCCTTGTAAGCCTCATGCTGATACTTGTTCAACGTCCCCGGCAGCTCGAAATTGTGCTTCTTGGCCTGGGCATTGATCGTCTGCGGCGACAGCAGCGTCACCTCACAACCATCCAGCAACTGAAACACCCCCTCGATCTTGAACGTCGTCGGCCCACCGGCAAACTCGCCCTTTTTGCTGCGCTTTTTGATCGCGATCCGGTCTACCGAGTTTTCCCGCACAAACGACGCCACCTGCGCCGCGAACCGCCGCACGTTCGCCGCCTCGTCATCGTCATCCAGAGCAATTTTTTTTGTGGCGAGAGGGACGTGGCTCAACGTCGAACCGTCGAGCGCCGCCACGGCGATGATCGCTTCGCTGCCTTTGATTTCAATGCCGCAGATGTTCATGGGAATTCCTTTGAATAAAGAGGGCAGCCTACAGCTCAAGCTGACTGGCTGTGATGCCGAACGCGGCGGCGATTTTCGCGCGGGTGGCCTTGCGGGGTTTGGCGACTGTTTCCTGCTGGGCAAACGCCGGTTGCGAGATGCCCATGCGCTTGGCCATTTCTTCCTGAGTCAGGTTGAGATATTCGCGCCAGGCGCGGATCGGTGTTGCGCCATCAACCATATGGCTGACCACTTCATGAGGAATCATTGATTTATCCTTTGCATGTTTATTCCTGCCCGATCGACTCCAAAAACTCCGACCGTTCATCACTCATCCGCGCGACACAATCATTCTGCGCAATGGTGAAAGCCTTGCTCCCCGCCGTTGCCGGGAACGCTTCCACCGCGCAATCCGCATCCCGCGTCTTCAACCATTGTTGCTGGGCGGTTTTCAGTTTGGCGGTGATGTCGGCCAGTTGCGTCGGGTTCTTGCCGTAGGCGGTCTGCATGCGTTCGTTGAGGCTGGCGTAGTTGTCTTTGAGCAGGTCTTCGGCGGTGCTGCGGCTGTAGGCGGAGCATTCCAGGGTCTGGATGTCGTTTTCCACCGCGTCGCACGGGTTGTTCTCGGATTCTTCGGCGGCGTGGGCGCCGGTCGCAATCAGTGCCAGGGCGAGGAAGATCGATTTCATTGGGGGCGCTCTAATCCGTTGGTAGGTGCAGGCTGCGGCAGATTCTGGCGCAAGCGCGCGGGCTTGAACAGCCAGCCGAGGAGGGCGGCCGACGACCCTTTGTCGCGGATTGACGCTTTCGGCAATTCCCCTGTCGTTTTTGCACCCGGTCGCCCCGGCACCGAGGCATATGCTGGCCCCAAAGCGCCGGCAGACGATTCGGCGCATGAATCGCCAATAAGGGGACGCCTGATGAGCCCAGCCGAATTACACGCCGACAGCATCGTTATCGACGGTCTGATCATTGCCAAATGGAACCGCGAGCTGTTCGAAGACATGCGCAAGGGCGGTCTGACGGCGGCCAACTGCACTGTGTCGGTGTGGGAAGGCTTTCAGGCGACCGTGAACAACATCGCTGCCAGCCAGAAACTGATCCGTGAGAACAGCGATCTGGTGATGCCGGTGCGCACCACCGCCGACATCCGTCGCGCCAAGGAGCAGGGCAAGACCGGCATTCTCTTCGGCTTCCAGAATGCCCACGCTTTCGAAGACCAGATCGGCTATGTCGAGGTGTTCAAGCAGCTCGGCGTTGGCATCGTGCAGATGTGCTACAACACCCAGAATCTGGTCGGCACCGGGTGCTACGAGCGTGATGGCGGCCTGTCGGGTTTCGGTCGCGAGATCGTCGCCGAGATGAACCGCGTCGGTGTCATGTGCGACCTGTCCCACGTCGGTTCCAAGACCTCCGAAGAAGTCATTCTCGAATCGAAAAAACCGGTCTGCTACTCGCACTGCCTGCCGTCGGGTCTCAAAGAGCACCCGCGCAACAAATCCGATGCAGAGCTGAAGTTCATTGCCGACCACGGCGGTTTCGTCGGCGTGACCATGTTCGCGCCGTTCCTCGCCAAGGGCATCGATTCGACCATCGACGATTACGCCGAAGCGATCGAATACACCATGAACATCGTTGGCGAAGACGCCATCGGTATCGGCACCGATTTCACTCAGGGTCACGGCCAGGACTTCTTCGAATACCTGACCCACGACAAGGGCTACGCCCGCCGCCTGACCAGCTTCGGCAAGATCATCAACCCGCTGGGCATCCGCACCGTCGGCGAATTCCCCAACCTCACCGAAACCCTGCTCAAGCGCGGCCATTCCGAGCGCGTGGTGCGCAAGATCATGGGCGAGAACTGGGTAAGCGTCTTGAAAGATGTCTGGGGCGAATAAGCCGCCGCACTTCTGAATCCTTTCCCCCGGCCATCCGCGTCGGGGGCAACACACAAAATTTTCTGGAGTTAAGTTTCCATGGCCAAGATCGCCCCGCAATTGCCTATCGAAGTCGACAGCGAGACCGGTGTCTGGACCTCCGACGCCCTGCCAATGCTGTATGTGCCGCGTCACTTTTTCGTCAACAACCACATGGGCATCGAGGAAGTGCTCGGCGCTGAAGCCTATGCCGAGATCCTCTACAAGGCCGGCTACAAATCCGCCTGGCACTGGTGTGAAAAGGAAGCCGAATGCCACGGCCTGGAGGGCGTCGCGGTGTTCGAGCACTACATGAAGCGCCTGTCGCAGCGCGGCTGGGGTCTGTTCAAGATCCAGGACATCGACCTCGACAAAGGCACCGCCAGCGTCAAGCTCGAGCACTCGGCATTCGTCTATGTCTACGGCAAGGTCGGGCGCAAGGTCGATTACATGTTCACCGGCTGGTTCGCCGGCGCCATGGACCAGATTCTCGAAGCCCGTGGCAGCAAGATCCGTACTGTGGCCGAACAAGTCTACGGAGGCTCCGAAGAGGGCCACGATGACGGCTTGTTCATCGTCAAGCCGTTGTAAGCCGAGGACCGTGCCATGGCTTTCGAAGCAATGTTCCAGCCGATCCAGATCGGCAAACTGACCATCCGCAACCGCGTTCTCAGCACCGCGCACGCCGAGGTCTACGCGACTGACGGTGGCATGACCACCGACCGCTACGTCAAGTATTACGAAGAGAAGGCCAAGGGCGGCATCGGCCTGGCGATCTGCGGCGGTTCGTCCGTGGTGGCGATCGACAGCCCGCAGGAATGGTGGAGTTCGGTCAATCTGTCGACCGACCGGATCATTCCGCACTTCCAGAATCTGGCCGACGCCATGCACAAGCATGGCGCCAAGATCATGATCCAGATTACCCACATGGGCCGTCGCTCGCGCTGGGACGGTTTCAACTGGCCGACCTTGATGTCGCCCTCGGGCATCCGTGAACCGGTGCACCGCGCCACTTGCAAAACCATCGAGCCGGAAGAGATCTGGCGAGTGATCGGCAACTACGCCCAAGCTGCGCGCCGGGCCAAGGCCGGTGGCCTCGACGGCGTCGAACTGTCCGCCGTGCACCAGCACATGATCGACCAGTTCTGGAGCCCGCGCGTCAACAAGCGCACCGACGAATGGGGCGGCAGCTTCGAAGGGCGGATGAAGTTCGGTCTCGAAGTCCTGAAAGCCGTGCGCGCCGAGGTCGGTGACGACTTCTGTGTGGGCATGCGCCTGTGCGGTGACGAGTTCCATCCGGACGGCTTGTCCCACGAGGACATGAAGCAGATCGCCAAGTATTACGACGACACCGGCATGCTCGATTTCATCGGCGTGGTCGGCTCGGGTTGCGATACGCACAATACCCTGGCCAACGTCATTCCGAACATGAGTTATCCACCGGAGCCGTTCCTGCACCTGGCTGCCGGGATCAAGGAAGTGGTCAAGGTGCCGGTGCTGCACGCGCAGAACATCAAGGACCCGAACCAGGCCACGCGCATCCTTGAAGGCGGTTACGTCGACATGGTCGGCATGACCCGCGCGCACATCGCCGACCCGCACCTGATCGCCAAGATCAAGATGGGCCAGATCGACCAGATCAAGCAGTGCGTCGGCGCCAACTATTGCATCGACCGCCAGTATCAGGGCCTGGACGTACTGTGCATCCAGAATGCCGCGACCTCCCGTGAATACATGGGCGTGCCACACATCATCGAGAAATCCACCGGGCCGAAACGCAAAGTGGTGATCGTGGGTGCCGGCCCGGCCGGGATGGAAGCCGCGCGCGTGGCTGCCGAGCGTGGCCACGACGTCACGCTGTTCGAGAAAAAAGACTTCATCGGCGGGCAGATCACCACCGCATCGAAAGCACCGCAACGTGACCAGATCGCCGGCATCACTCGCTGGTTCCAACTGGAACTGGCGCGGCTGAAAGTCGATCTGCGCCTGGGCACAGCGGCGGATGCCGACACCATCATGGACCTGCGTCCGGATGTCGTGGTGCTGGCGGTCGGCGGTCATCCGTACCTTGAGCAGAACGAACACTGGGGCGCGGCCGAAGGGCTGGTGGTCAGCAGCTGGGACGTGCTCGACGGCAAGGTTGCGCCGGGCAAGAACGTGCTGGTCTACGACACCATTTGCGAGTTCACCGGCATGTCGGTCGCCGACTTCCTCGCCGACAAGGGCAGCCAGGTCGAGATCGTCACCGACGACATCAAACCGGGCGTGGCCATCGGCGGCACGTCGTTCCCGACCTACTACCGCAGCATGTACCCGAAAGAAGTGATCATGACCGGCGACATGATGCTGGAGAAGGTCTACCGCGAGGGCGACAAGCTGATCGCAGTGCTGGAGAACGAATACACCGGCGCGAAAGAGGAACGGGTGGTCGATCAGGTGGTCGTCGAAAACGGCGTGCGCCCGGACGAGGAAATCTACTACGCCCTCAAGGACGGCTCGCGCAACAAGGGCCAGATCGACGTCGAAGCGCTGTTCGCGATCCAGCCGCAACCTTCGCTGAGCGAAGCGGGCGACGGCTACTTGCTGTTCCGCATCGGCGACTGCGTGGCGCAGCGTAATACCCACGCCGCGATCTATGACGCACTCAGACTGTGTAAAGACTTTTAAGGCTGGCTAACCGATCGTTCCCACGCTCTGCGTGGGAATGCCTCACTGGACGCTCTGCGTCCGCTTTGGGACGCGGAGCGTCCCGGGCTGCATTCCCACGCAGAGCGTGGGAACGATCATCGAACGCCGTGTTTCTCCAGGCTGTCTGGTGGGAGCTTCACCATGTTGAACACCCTTCTTCCAATCCTGTTGTTCGCAGCCCTGGGCCTTGCGGTCCTCGGCGCGTTGCGGCGGATGAACATGTGGCGCCGGGGGCGGGCGGCGAAGGTCGATCTGCTCGGCGGTCTGCTGGCCATGCCCAAGCGCTACATGGTCGACCTGCACCACGTCGTCGTGCGGGACAAATACATTGCCAACACCCACGTCGCCACGGCGGGCGGTGCGGTGGCGTCGATTGTGCTGGCCATTCTGGTGCACGGTTTCGGCCTGCATAACCGCATCCTCGGCTACGCCTTGCTGCTGATGTCGGCGGTGATGTTCGTCGGCGCGATCTTCATGTACCTGCGTCGGCTCAATCCGCCTGCGCGTCTGTCGAAAGGCCCATGGATGCGCCTGCCGAAAAGCCTGCTGGCGTTCTCGGCGTCGTTTTTCCTGGTGACCCTGCCGGTGGCCGGGATCCTGCCGGAAAACTTCGGCGGTTGGGTGCTCGCCGCCATTCTCGGTGTTGGTGTGCTGTGGGGCGTGTCGGAACTGTTCTTCGGCATGACCTGGGGCGGGCCGATGAAGCACGCCTTTGCCGGTGCGCTGCACCTGGCCTGGCACCGTCGCCCGGAACGTTTTGGCGGCGGGCGCTCGACCGGTTTGAAGCCGTTGGACCTGAACAATCCCGATGCGCCACTGGGCGTGGAAAAACCCAAGGATTTCACCTGGAACCAGTTGCTCGGTTTCGACGCCTGCGTGCAGTGCGGCAAGTGCGAAGCGGCTTGCCCGGCGTTTGCCGCCGGCCAGCCGCTGAACCCGAAAAAACTGATTCAGGACATGGTCGTCGGCCTCGCCGGCGGCACTGACGCGAAGTTCGCCGGCAGCCCGTATCCAGGCAAACCGATCGGCGAGCATGGCGGCAACCCGCACCAACCGATCGTCAACGGTCTGGTCGACGCCGAAACCCTGTGGTCGTGCACCACCTGCCGTGCCTGCGTCGAGGAGTGCCCGATGATGATCGAGCACGTCGATGCGATCGTCGACATGCGCCGGCATCTGACCCTGGAAAAAGGCGCGACGCCGAACAAGGGTGCCGAAGTTCTCGAGAACCTTATTGCAACCGACAACCCTGGCGGTTTCGCCCCGGGCGGGCGGATGAACTGGGCGGCGGACCTGAATCTCAATCTGCTCAGCGAAAAGAAATCCACCGACGTGCTGTTCTGGGTCGGCGACGGCGCCTTCGACATGCGCAACCAGCGCACCCTGCGCGCGTTCGTCAAAGTGCTGAAAGCGGCCAACATCGACTTCGCCGTGCTCGGCCTCGAAGAGCGCGACAGCGGCGATGTGGCGCGGCGTCTCGGCGACGAGGCGACGTTCCAGTTGCTGGCCAAGCGCAACATCCAGACGTTGGCCAAATACAGCTTCAACCGCATCGTCACCTGCGATCCGCACAGTTTCCACGTGCTGAAAAACGAGTACGGCGCTTTCGATGGCAACTATCTGGTGCAGCACCACAGCACCTATATGGCCGAGATCATTCAGGCCGGCGCGCTCAACCTCGGTCAGCACAAAGGCAACAGCGTGACCTATCACGATCCGTGCTACCTGGGCCGCTACAACGGCGAGTACGAAGCGCCGCGTGAAGTGCTGCGCGCCCTCGGCATTGAAGTCAAAGAGATGCAACGGTCCGGCTTCCGCTCACGCTGCTGCGGCGGCGGTGGCGGCGCGCCGATCACTGACATTCCGGGCAAGCAGCGCATCCCCGACATGCGCATGGAAGACATCCGCGAGACCGGCGCCGAACTGGTGGCGGTGGGTTGTCCACAGTGCACGGCGATGCTCGAAGGTGTGGTCGAACCGCGTCCGCTGATCAAGGACATCGCCGAACTGGTGGCCGACGCGCTGCTCGAAGACGCCGCGCCAAGCAAGCCAGCCACCCCGGCCAAACGTGAACCTGCGGAGGTGCACTGATGAGCGACATTATCCGCCGCGACCCGCGCGCCGAATGGATTGCGCGCAACCGCCTGCACCCGCTGCACGCGGCGATGCAACCGGCGCAGCACAGCTGGATGGGGCCCAACGGCGTCATTCGCAAGAATCTGCACGGCCTGGGTTTTATCGGCCCTAACGGCATCAAACGAATCGACCGCAGCGGCGCGCAGCAGGGCGGGGCGGTCAAACGCTCGGCTGCTGTGCAAATGCAATTGCCGCTGCATCAAGTGCCGGCCCCGGCGTTCTACATCAGTGTGGTGCCGGATATGGTCGGCGGCCGCCTGAGCAGCCACGACCGCGATCTGCTCGGCCTCGCTCACCAACTGGCCGGCATCGATGGTGCGGTGCTTGCTGTGGTGTTCGGCGAGCACAAGGAAAGCGCTTTCGAATCCGCTGGCGTTGATCGCTTGCTGGTGCTCGAAGGCGAGGAATTCTGCGGTTATGCACCGGAACAACGGGTGCAGGGCTTGCGCGCTGTGGATAACCAATTCAACCCGCGTCACTGGTTGCTGCCGGACAGCCGCAGCGGTGGCGGCGAACTCGGTCGGCGCTTTGCTGCTGCGCTGGGCGAGCGCCCGGCCACGCGGGTCTGGCAGGTCAAGGATCAGGAGTGCATCGGCCGCGCCGGGGCCGGATTGCAAGACCTGGCGCGTCCAGTGGCGCGGTTGATTCTCGCCGCTGCCGAATGCGCAGAACCGGTCAGCGAAACCCGCCACGAAGCGTTGCCAGTGGAGTTATCCACAAGCGTCGCGCGCAGCTTGTCGCGAATCGAAGATCTCGGTGCGGTGGCGGTGGACCCGGGCGCGATTCCGATGGCCGAAGCCGAATTCATTTTCTCCGGTGGCAACGGCGTGAAGGATTGGGCGCTGTTCCACGAAACAGCCGCTGCACTCGGCGCCACCGAAGGCGCGTCGCGGGTGGCCGTGGACGACGGCTTCATGGCGCGCGATCGTCAGGTCGGCGCGTCCGGCACCTGGGTCACCGCGCGGGTCTATGTCGCTGTGGGTATCTCCGGCGCGATCCAGCACCTGCAAGGCATTGGCGCCTGCGACAAGGTGGTGGCAATCAACCTCGATCCGGGTTGCGACATGATCAAACGCGCCGATCTTTCAGTGATCGGCGAAAGCGCAGAGATTCTGCAAGCGTTGATCGAAGCGGTCGCGGCTTACCGCAACGAAGCCAAGCGCGATGCGGCTTAAGGAAACCCTATGAACACGAACGTTATCAGTCTGGTCTCGATCGGCGCTCACCCGACCTCAGGTCGGCCACGGCGCGCCGATCAGGATGCGCGCGCGGTGGAACTGGGCCTGCAACTGGCTGGGGATAACCTGCAAGTGCTGCACGCCGGTGATGTTGCCGAACCGGCCCTGCGTGCCTATCTGGGCATGGGCCTGGAACAGCTGCATGTGCTGGAACAACCCGCTGGCGCCGATGCCTTGCCGGCGCTGACCGCGTACCTTCGCGATGCCGGAGCGCAAGTGGTGCTGACCGGCAGTCAGGCAGAAACCGGGGAAGGTTCGGGGATGTTGCCGTTCCTGCTGGCCGAAGGTCTGGGCTGGCCGCTGGTGGTGGGCCTGGCGCAGGTCGAATCGATCAATGACGGGTCGGCGCTGGTCCTGCAAGCGTTGCCGCGCGGCCAGCGACGCCGCTTGAAGGTCAAACTGCCGTTTCTGGCCACTGTGGATAACGCCGCACCGAAGCCTCGGCAAAGTGCATATGGCCCGGCACGACGGGGCGAATTGGCCGCCGATGACGTTGAAGTGGTGGAGGACCAATTGTTGGCCGTCGCCTCACTGCAACCGGCCAAGCCACGGCCCAAGCGCTTGAAGGTGATCAAGGCCAAGAGCGGCGCCGACCGGATGAAGGCCGCTACGGCCAAAGCCAGTGGCGGCGGGGGGCAGGTGCTCAAAGGCGTCACCGCACAGGCTGGGGCTGAAGCGATTCTGAAGTTGCTGATTGAAGAAGGCGTTGTCCGCTGAAAAGCCCCTCACCCTAGCCCTCTCCCAGAGGGAGAGGGGACCTACCGCGGCGAATTGGCCAAGTACACCGACCTGCGACATGGCGGTGGCCTTGGTCTGGCCAAGCCTGAGATCAATACAATGTTTCAGGTCGATGTAACCTCACCAGTCGACGCGGTCGGCCCCCTCTCCCTCTGGGAGAGGGTTGGGGTGAGGGGAAGCGGCTTACCCACATTCCCTGTTGGCGAAGCTGTGGATAACGTGTTCGCCCTTCCGCGCACCCCACGCCATTCAAGCCTTCCAACCATAAGATCAAAAAACGATCAGCGTAACTCACGGATTTGTCAGGCTTTTCCCTCGGTATAAATCGAGAACTTGCCCCCAATCTCTGTTGGCGCTTCTGTGGATAAGATGTTCGCTATCAGCTGTAGGCCATATGGAACAAGGCTTACGGAAGGTTGATCATTTCCTGATCAAATGAGCTATCCAAGCAAAGAAAGCGTCCCGCAAGAGCACTTTTCCCCGTCCGCACGGTTTTTTCCACAGGCCAGCCAAAGTTACCCCCGATCTCTGTTGGCGCTTCTGTGGATAACGTGTTTGCTACCTGCTAGAGGCCTTTAAATACTAGGTCTACAGCGATTCGATCAAAAAACAACCAATCGTTTTCAGAAACCATGCTTATGGATAAGTCACGGTTTTTCTTTGCAAATCAGCAAGATATTTTTTGACTCATCCACAGTTACCCCCATTCGCTGTGGGCGGGTATGTGGATAACTTGTTTGCGGAAGGCTGGAGGGCTTGGTGGGTATGGGGGCGGAGGTGATTGGTCGGAAATTGATCAACTGAAAGATGTAGCGTGGGTCAGGACGCCTTCGCGAGCAGGCTCGCTCCCACAGGGGATGCATTCCACCTGTAGGAGCCGCCGCAGGCTGCGATCTTATGCTCCTGATCAGCCCTGAACCGGTACACCTTTGAGGTAAGGCGCAGGCTCTGCCCCGAGGTTGTTCAACATCCGCTCGCTGTACCAATCGACGAAGTTGACCACGCCGAATTCATAGGTCTTCGAGTAAGGCCCCGGCTGGTAAGCCGTGGAGTTGATCCCGCGCTGGTTTTCTTCAGCCAGACGGCGGTCCTGATCGTTCGTCGCGTCCCATACCTGGCGCATGCGCTCGACGTCGTAATCGACACCTTCCACCGCGTCCTTGTGCACCAGCCACTTGGTGGTGACCATGGTTTCCTGAGCGCTGATCGGCCACACGGTGAAGACGATGATGTGATCGCCCATGCAGTGGTTCCACGAATGCGGCAGGTGCAGGATGCGCATCGAGCCCAGGTCCGGGTTCTTGATCCGGCCCATCAGTTTTGCGCAGCCCTGCTTGCCGTCGAGGGTCATCGACACGGTGCCCTTGAGCAGCGGCATGCGCACGATGCGGTTGCGCAGGCCGAAACTGGCGTGGGCGTAAGGGATCTTTTCCGCTTCCCAGGCTGCGGCGGACGCAGCAACGTGATCCTTGAACGCCTGATCGGCGCGCGGGTCGGTGACGTCGTCCCACTCCAGCAGGGTTTTCAACAGTTCCGGGTGCGACGCGTTGCAGTGGTAGCACTCGCGGTTGTTTTCCAGCACCAGTTTCCAGTTGGCCTTCTCCATCAAGGTGGTGGTGATCGCCACCTTGGTGTTCTCCATGTCGTACGGTTCCATGTAATGGTTGAGCGTCGACAGGAAGTCATCGATGGCCGGCGGGTTTTCCGCCAGGCTGATGAAGATGTAGCCGCCAGCGGTTTTCACGTTCACCGGTTTCAGGCCGTATTGCTTCATGTCGAAGTCGGCGCCCATCTCGGTGCCGGCGAACAGCAGGCGCCCGTCCAGTTCGTAGGTCCACTGGTGGTAATGGCAGACCAGTTTGGCGACCTTGCCTTTTTCACTGGTGCACAGGCGCGAGCCACGGTGGCGGCAGACGTTGTGAAACGCATGCACCACCCCCTCGGCGCCACGAATGACGATGATCGGGTTCTTGCCGACCTGCAGGGTCAGGTAGTTGCCCTTGGCCGGGATCTCGCAGGTCATGCCGGCGATCAACCATTCCTTCTGGAAGATCTCCTGCATATCGATATCGAACAGGCGCTCGTCGCTGTAGAACGGCTGTGGCAACGAAAAGGTGCGCTCGCGCTCCTGGAGCATTTGTGCGGTGGCCTTGCGTGCGGGTTCCAGCGGATCGCCCAGGCTGATTTTTGCGGTGACGTCCATCGATGTAATCCTCATGGCCCTCTGCGTGGCCGGCGAAAGTGGCTGATCAGGTGTGCTGCAAAACGGTTGCTACGCAAGGTGTAAAGAAGTCGTCTTGTGTTGGGGCGAGTGTGGGGCCGGCGCTGGGGGGAACCTTATCCATGCGCGACATGGCGCAATCTGTTCCCGACGCGCAAGCCCCGGTGTTCAAGGGCTGGTCGCGATAAGTATGTCAATGTCGCGGATAGGTAAACGCACGGTCTGCGCTATACGCAGAATCGCCGACAAGAGGCCGACAGTCGGCCGTGGAGAACAGCATGTCCAACAGCTTCCTGAATCCGGTCACCACCCAGACCTGGGCCAATGGCCGACACATTGTCCGTTGCGTCAAAGTCATCCAGGAAACCTGGGATGTGCGCACCTTCTGCTTTATGGCCGACCAGCCGATCCTGTTCTTCTTCAAGCCGGGGCAGTTCGTCACCCTGGAGCTGGAAATCGAAGGCCAGCCGATCATGCGTTCGTACACGATTTCCAGCTCGCCGTCGGTGCCGTACAGCTTTTCGGTGACGATCAAACGCGTGCCGGGCGGCAAGGTCTCGAACTGGTTGCACGACACTTTGCATGAAGGTCAGGAGCTGGCGGTGCACGGCCCGGTCGGGCTGTTCAACGCGATCGACTTCCCGAGCCCGAAGGTTCTGTATTTGAGCGGCGGCGTCGGCATCACCCCGTGCATGTCGATGGCGCGCTGGTTCTACGACACCAACGCCAACGTCGACATGACTTTCGTGCACAGCGCGCGGTCGCCGAAAGACATCATTTACCACCGCGAACTCGAGCACATGGCGTCGCGGATCGACAACTTCAGCCTGCACCTGATCTGCGAAAAACACGGCCTCGGTGAGCCATGGGCCGGTTATCGCGGTTACCTGAACCACAAGATGCTCGAACTTATGGTTCCGGACTTCCTCGAACGCGAAGTGTTCTGCTGCGGCCCGACGCCATACATGACTGCGGTCAAACGCCTGCTGGAAGCGGCCGGCTACGACATGTCGCGCTACCACGAAGAATCCTTCGGCGCCACGCCACCCGAGGCCCGCGCCGACGCGGTGGAACAGGCCGAACAAGCCGCCGATGCGCCGGAAATCGACGCCGCGGATCTGCACCAGGTGGAATTCACCGCCTCCGGCAAAAGCATTCGCGTCGGCCCGGGCGAAACCGTCCACGCAGCAGCCGCCAAACTCGGCCTGATGATCCCTAAGGCCTGCGGCATGGGCATTTGCGGGACGTGCAAGGTGATGAAACTGGGCGGCGAAGTGGAGATGGAGCACAACGGCGGGATTACCGAGGACGACGAGGCTGAAGGGTTTATCTTGTCGTGCTGCAGCGTGCCGAAGGGGGATGTGCGGATTGAGTTTTAAATAGGCATGACCTTGATCGTTCCCACGCTCCGCGTGGGAATGCCGCCCGGGACGCTCCGCGTCCCATTTCAATACCAGCGCTGAACCTCGATCATACCCTCGATTCCCGCGAAGTCCCTGGCACTCGAATAACGCCAATGCTCCGGTAAATCCACATATCCGCGTTTCACCGGGTTGTTATGGATGTATTCAAGTTTCTGGCGCATCACCGATTCGCTGTAGACCATTTCCGCGTGCGCGCCTTCTTGCCACAGTTGATACACCCGGTCCTGTTTGTGCGCACGCTTGCTGAAGCGCAGACGCTGCAAGGTTTTGTCGGCGCCTTTGGTTTGCAAGTCGTTGATGATTTGTCGCGCGGTGAAGGACTTGAACTGGCTGAGGCATTTGCTCAGATCGGGTGCTTGGGCGACGAAGTGCAGGTGGTTTTCCAGAATCACGTAGCCGTATAGCTTCAAGTCATGATGAGTCTGTTGATATCGCCAGCAGTTGAGCAGGTGCTCAACGATGTACGGGCGAATGAATAACGGCAACCACTCCATTACGGTGCAGGTCAGGAAATGCGGTTTGTCGGCTTCGGTAATCGTATAGCGGCTGCGGCCCATGGGATTCTTCCTTGAATCTTGCTGTGCGAATGAGATGGAACGCGGAGCGTCCCGAGATGCATTACCACGCAGAGCGTGGGAACGATCAGGGTGAGGCCGGAGTAGGGAACGTGCTAGAAGAGACGTCTGCAACTTCAGTGGGAAAAGTCATTCCCGACCGAAGATCGTTCCCACGCTCTGCGTGGGAATGCAGCCACTGACGCTCCGCGTCATAGCGGTTTTCAGCCTGTCGCCAAGGGTGAAGCTGGAACGCGGAGCGTCCCTGTAGGCATTCCCACGCGGAGCGTGGGAATGATCAGGGTGGGGCAGATGTGGAGATAAAGATCGTTCCCACGCTCTGCGTGGGAATGCAGCCACTGACGCTCTGCGTCATAGCGGTTTTCAGCCTGTCGCCAAGGGTGAAGCTGGAACGCGGAGCGTCCCTGGAGGCATTCCCACGCGGAGCGTGGGAATGATCAGGGTGGGGCAGATGTGGAGATAAAGATCGTTCCCACGCTCTGCGTCATAGCGGTCTTGACCTTGTCGATAATGGTGAGGCTGGAACGCGGAGCGTCCCGGGAGACATTCCTTTGCTGCGCGTGGGAATGATCATGGGCGGGATCAGGCCGACATGACCTCGCGAATATCGCGCGCCAGTTCGCGCACGCGCTCTTCTTCGGTGTCCCAGGAGCACATGAAACGTGCGCCGCCCTTACCGATGAAAGTGTAGAAACGCCAGTTCTTTGCAGTCAGCGCGGCGATGGCCGGCTCGGACAGTTGCAGGAACACACCGTTGGCCTGCACCGGGAACATCAGTTCGACGCCGGGGATGTCGCTGACCAGTTCTGCCAGCAGTTGCGCGCAGTGGTTGGCGTGGCGGGCATATTTGAGCCAGGCGTCGTTTTCCAGAATGCCGACCCACGGTGCCGACAAAAAGCGCATCTTCGACGCCAGTTGCCCGGCCTGCTTGCAGCGGTAGTCGAAGTCTTCGGCCAGTTTGTGGTTGAAGAACAGGATCGCTTCACCCACCGCCATGCCGTTCTTGGTGCCGCCGAAGCACAGCACATCAACGCCGGCCTTCCAAGTCAGGTCCGCCGGCGAGCAGCCGAGGAATGCGCAGGCGTTGGAGAACCGCGCGCCGTCCATGTGCAGGTGCAGGCCCAGCTCTTTGCAGGTTGCGCTGATGGCGCGGACTTCTTCCGGGGTGTACACACTGCCGACTTCAGTGGCTTGAGTCAGGGTCACCACGCGCGGTTTCGGGTAGTGGATGTCCTGACGCTTGAGCGCGACTTCGCGGATCGATTGCGGGGTGATCTTGCCGTTTTCAGTGCCGGCGATCAGCAGCTTCGAGCCGTTGGAGAAAAATTCCGGGGCGCCGCATTCGTCGGTTTCGACGTGGGCGGTTTCCGAGCAGATCACGCTGTGGTAACTCTGGCACAGCGACGACAGGGCCAGCGAGTTGGCGGCGGTGCCGTTGAAGGCGAAGAACACTTCGCAGTCGGTTTCGAACAGTTTGCGGAAATGATCGGCCGCGCGGGCGGTCCATTCATCGTCGCCGTAAGCGCGCTGGTGGCCGTGGTTGGCCTGTTCCATGGCAGCCCAGGCTTCCGGGCAGATACCGGAATAGTTGTCGCTGGCGAATTGTTGGCTCTTGTCGGTCATGGCCGGCTTCCGTAATCGAGACTCTTGTGAAGGCTCGTGGTCAATGAGGATGCGCACTTTACCGAAGATCTTTCGGGGAGCACATGCGATGTCGGGTGGGGAAAATTACCAGTTTATGGGCCGATTATGCACCTGAGCCAACGCGACGGCGCCCTGGATCTGCTCAAATGGCTGGCGTTACTGAGCATGTTGCTCGATCACCTGCGATATGTCGGCTTCTCCGCCGATTGGTTGTATGTGCCCGGGCGATTGGCGTTTCCATGGTTTTGCCTGGCGATGGCGGCGAATCTGGCACGAGACGGGACGCGCAAAATGGAATGGCGCTATCTGGGCTGGCTGTTGCTGTTCAGCGCCATCAGCGAAATCCCTTATCGCTTTTATATCCCCGACCCTGACACGTTCAACGTGATGCCGACGCTGGCGCTGGGCTTGCTGGTGGCGCGCGGCTGGCAGGACTCAGCGTCGGTGCCACGGTTGTTCGCACTGGCCGCGCTGGTGGTTGGCGCGGTTTTTTCAGAACGACTGATGTTCGGTTTCTTCGGCGTATTGTTGCCGTTGGCGATGCTGCTGGTGTTCCGCCGACCCTGGTATTTCAGCCTGTTGCCGGGGCTGGTGTGTCTGGCGGCGAACCAATGGCAGGTGTTGCTCGAATCGGCGCGCTTCGGCAACAGCGTGTCCATTCTCGGCCTGGCGACATGTGTGTTTGCGCCGATGCTCGGAATGTTCTTGTTGCGACATGGGCGACATGTCCGGCCTCCACCGATGCGGCGCTGGGCGTATGCGCTGTATCCCGCGCATTTCCTACTGCTGCTCGCCATCCGCCAAATCATCGCCTGACCCCTGTGGGAGCGAGCCGGCTCCGGGCGGCGTTCCGACGAAAGCGGTCTGCCAGCCAACTTCTATGTCGGATGTGCCGGCCTATTCGCGAGCAGGCTCGCTCCCACAGGGGATCTGCGGCGTTTCGAAGAGGTCATTTCCAGCCATGTCGTAAACGCACCTTTGCGTGGCGTCCGCAGGCATTTGAGCTGTCTGTGCCGGTCATACCATCGCATCAAAGGGCACCGCTGCGATTGCCGGTGCCTTACCGAGACGAATGGCGCACAGATGCCGCTGGGAGAGACGCGATGTTCAGCAAGCAAGACCAGATCCAGGGTTACGACGATGCACTGCTGGCGGCGATGAATGCCGAGGAGCAACGTCAGGAAGATCACATCGAGCTGATCGCGTCGGAGAACTACACCAGCAAGCGCGTCATGCAGGCGCAAGGCAGCGGCCTGACCAACAAATACGCCGAAGGCTATCCGGGCAAGCGCTACTACGGTGGCTGCGAGCATGTGGACAAGGTCGAAGCGCTGGCCATCGAACGCGCCAAGCAACTGTTCGGTGCCGACTATGCCAACGTCCAGCCGCACTCCGGCTCCTCGGCCAACAGCGCCGTGTACCTGGCGTTGATCCAGCCGGGCGACACCATTCTCGGCATGAGCCTGGCCCACGGCGGTCACCTGACCCACGGCGCGAAAGTGTCGTCCTCGGGCAAGCTCTACAACGCTGTGCAGTACGGCATCAACACCGACACCGGGCTGATCGACTACGACGAAGTCGAGCGTCTGGCCGTCGAGTGCAAACCGAAAATGATCGTTGCCGGTTTCTCGGCTTACTCGAAGACTCTGGACTTTCCGCGCTTCCGTCAGATCGCCGACAAGGTCGGCGCGCTGCTGTTCGTCGACATGGCCCACGTCGCCGGTCTGGTCGCTGCTGGCCTGTATCCGAACCCGCTGCCGTACGCCGATGTGGTCACCACCACTACGCACAAAACCCTGCGCGGTCCGCGTGGCGGGCTGATCCTGGCCAAGTCCAACGAAGAGATCGAGAAAAAGCTCAACGCCGCCGTTTTCCCCGGCGCCCAGGGCGGTCCGCTGATGCACGTCATCGCCGGCAAGGCGGTGTGCTTCAAGGAAGCGCTGGAGCCTGGCTTCAAGGCCTATCAGCAACAAGTGATCGACAACGCCCAGGCGATGGCCAGCGTGTTCATCAAGCGTGGCTACGATGTGGTCTCCGGCGGCACCGACAACCATCTGTTCCTGGTCAGCCTGATCCGTCAGGGCCTGACCGGCAAGGACGCCGACGCCGCGCTGGGCCGCGCGCACATCACGGTGAACAAGAACGCCGTGCCGAACGACCCGCAGTCGCCGTTCGTGACCTCGGGCCTGCGCATCGGCACCCCGGCGGTGACCACGCGCGGCTTCAAGGTCAGCCAGTGCGAAACCCTCGCCGGCTGGATCTGCGACATCCTCGACAACCTCGGCGACGCCGATGTCGAGGCCAATGTCGCCCAGCAGGTCTCGGCCCTGTGCGCAGACTTCCCGGTTTATCGCTGAGTCGGTTTTGGAGTAATGACTATGCAACGCTATTCCGGCTTCGGCCTGTTCAAACACTCGCTCAGCCACCACGAAAACTGGCAGCGCATGTGGCGCACGCCCACCCCGAAAAAAGTCTACGACGTGGTCATCGTCGGCGGCGGCGGGCACGGCCTGGCGACGGCCTACTATCTGGCCAAGGAGCACGGCATTACCAATGTCGCCGTGGTCGAGAAAGGCTGGCTGGGCGGCGGTAACACCGCGCGCAACACCACCATCGTGCGTTCCAACTACCTGTGGGACGAGTCGGCGCACCTCTACGAACACGCGATGAAATTGTGGGAAGGCCTGTCGCAGGATCTCAACTACAACGTGATGTTCTCCCAGCGTGGCGTCTACAACCTGTGCCACACCCTGCAGGACATCCGTGATTCGGAGCGTCGCGTCAGCGCCAACCGCCTCAACGGCGTCGACGGCGAACTGCTCGACGCCAAGCAGGTTGCGGACGAGATTCCGTACCTGGACTGCTCGAAAAACACCCGCTACCCGATCATGGGCGCCACCGTGCAGCGTCGCGGCGGCGTCGCCCGTCACGATGCCGTGGCGTGGGGCTTCGCCCGTGCCGCCGATGCCTTGGGTGTGGACCTGATCCAGCAGACCGAAGTGATCGGTTTCCGCAAGGAAAACGGCGTGTGCATCGGCGTCGAAACCAACAAGGGTTTCATCGGCGCCAAGCGCGTCGGCGTGGTGACGGCCGGTAACTCCGGACACATGGCCAAGCTTGCCGGTTTCCGCCTGCCGATCGAATCCCACCCGCTGCAAGCGCTGGTGTCCGAGCCGATCAAACCGATTATCGACAGCGTGATCATGTCCAACGCCGTGCACGGTTACATCAGCCAGTCCGACAAGGGCGACCTGGTGATCGGCGCCGGTATCGACGGCTACAACGGCTACGGCCAGCGTGGTTCGTACCCGGTAATCGAACACACCATTCAGGCCATCGTCGAGATGTTCCCGGTGTTGTCCCGCGTACGCATGAACCGCCAGTGGGGCGGCATCGTCGACACCACCCCGGACGCTTGCCCGATCATTTCCAAGACTCCGGTACCAAACATGTTCTTCAACTGCGGTTGGGGCACCGGTGGCTTCAAGGCTACACCCGGCTCGGGCAACGTGTTTGCCGCGAGTCTGGCCAAGGGTGAAATGCACCCATTGGCTGCACCTTTCTCCATCGACCGTTTCCACAACGGTGCGTTGATCGATGAACACGGCGCTGCTGCGGTTGCCCACTAACAGGAGAAATCCCCATGTTGCATATCTTCTGTCCTCACTGCGGCGAACTGCGCTCTGAAGAGGAATTCCACGCATCCGGTCAGGCGCACATTCCGCGCCCGCTGGATCCGAACGCCTGCACCGATGAAGAGTGGGGCGACTACATGTTCTTTCGCGATAACCCGCGCGGTCTGCACCACGAGTTGTGGGACCACGTTGCCGGTTGCCGCCAGTACTTCAACGTCACTCGCGATACCGTGACCTACGAGATTCTCGAGAGCTACAAGATCGGCGAGAAGCCGCAATTCACCGACAAGGCTGGCACTGCGAAAACAGCCACGACGGCGCTGGGAGAGAAGGTATGAGCCAGACCAATCGCCTGTCCAACGGTGGACGGATCGACCGCAACAAAGTGCTGAGCTTCACCTTCAACGGCCAGACCTACAAAGGCTATGAAGGCGACTCGCTGGCCGCCGCACTGATTGCCAACGGCGTCGATATCATCGGCCGCAGCTTCAAGTATTCGCGCCCTCGCGGCATCTTCGCTGCCGGTTCCGAAGAGCCGAACGCGGTGTTGCAGATCGGTGCCACCGAAGCCACGCAGATTCCCAACGTGCGCGCCACGCAACAGGCGTTGTATCAGGGCCTGGTCGCCACCAGCACCAACGGCTGGCCGAGCGTCAACAACGACATGATGGGCATCCTCGGCAAGGTCGGCGGCAAGCTGATGCCGCCGGGTTTCTACTACAAAACCTTCATGTACCCGCAATCGTTCTGGATGACTTACGAGAAGTACATCCGCAAGGCTGCCGGCCTCGGCCGTTCGCCGACCGAGAACGATCCGGACACCTACGACTACATGAACCAGCACTGCGACGTGCTGATCGTCGGTGCCGGCCCGGCCGGTCTCGCCGCTGCCCTGGCCGCTGCGCGCAGCGGTGCCCGAGTGATTCTGGCCGATGAGCAGGAAGAGTTCGGCGGCAGCCTGCTTGATTCCCGCGAAAGCCTCGACGGCAAACCGGCGATGGAATGGGTCGCCAGTGTCATCGCTGAATTGAAGAACACCCCGGACGTGCTGCTGTTGCCGCGTGCCACGGTCAACGGTTACCACGATCACAACTTCCTGACCATTCACGAACGCCTCACCGATCACCTCGGTGACCGCGCGCCGATCGGTCAGGTGCGGCAGCGCATCCACCGTGTCCGCGCCAAGCGCGTGGTGCTGGCGACCGGCGCCCACGAGCGTCCGCTGGTCTACGGCAACAACGACGTGCCGGGCAACATGCTCGCCGGTGCGGTGTCGACTTACGTGCGTCGTTATGGCGTAGCGCCAGGCAAGAAACTGGTGCTGTCGACCAACAACGATCACGCCTATCGTGTCGCTCTGGATTGGCTCGATGCCAGTCTGCAAGTCGTCGCCATCGCTGACGCCCGCAGCAATCCGCGCGGTGCATTGGTCGAAGAAGCGCGCGCCAAAGGCATTCGCATCCTCACCGGCAGCGCGGTCATCGAAGTGCGTGGCAGCAAGCGTGTGACCGCTGCCCGCGTCGCCGCGATTGACGTAAAGGCCCACGCCGTGACCAGTCCGGGCGAATGGCTCGACTGCGATCTGGTTGCCAGCTCCGGCGGTTACAGCCCGGTGGTTCACCTGGCTTCGCACCTCGGTGGCAAACCAGTGTGGCGTGAAGACATTCTCGGTTTCGTACCGGGCGAAGCACCGCAGAAGCGCGTATGCGTCGGTGGCATCAATGGCGTCTACGCGCTCGGCGATTCGCTGGCCGACGGTTTTGAAGGTGGCGTGCGCGCTGCCGCCGAAGCCGGTTTCCAGACTGTCGAAGGCGTGTTGCCGAAAGCCCTGAGCCGTCTCGAAGAGCCGACCCTGGCGCTGTTCCAGGTGCCGCACGAGAAGAACTCGGCGCGTGCACCGAAGCAATTCGTCGACTTCCAGAACGACGTCACCGCCGGTGGCATCGAACTGGCGACCCGCGAAGGTTTCGAGTCGGTCGAGCACGTCAAACGCTATACCGCGCTGGGCTTCGGCACCGATCAGGGCAAGCTCGGCAACGTCAACGGTCTGGCCATTGCCGCCCGTTCGCTGAACGTGACCATCCCGCAGATGGGCACCACCATGTTCCGTCCGAACTACACGCCGGTGACCTTCGGCGCTGTGGCCGGTCGGCATTGCGGGCACATCTTCGAACCGGTGCGCTACACCGCGCTGCATGCCTGGCATGTGAAGAACGGCGCCGAGTTTGAAGACGTCGGTCAGTGGAAACGTCCATGGTACTTCCCGAAAAACGGTGAAGACCTGCACGCGGCAGTGAAACGCGAATGCAAAGCCGTGCGCGACAGCGTTGGCCTGCTCGATGCTTCGACCCTCGGCAAGATCGACATCCAAGGCCCGGATGCCCGCGAGTTCCTCAACCGCGTGTACACCAACGCCTGGACCAAACTCGACGTGGGCAAGGCTCGCTATGGTCTGATGTGCAAGGAAGACGGCATGGTCTTCGACGACGGGGTGACCGCGTGTCTGGCCGACAACCATTTCGTCATGACCACTACCACCGGCGGCGCCGCGCGCGTACTTCAGTGGCTGGAGCTGTACCACCAGACCGAATGGCCGGAGCTGAAGGTGTACTTCACGTCGGTCACCGACCACTGGGCGACCATGACCCTGTCCGGGCCGAACAGCCGCAAGCTGCTCAGCGCCGTGACTGACATCGATCTGAGCAACGAAGCGTTCCCGTTCATGACCTGGAAAGAAGGTCTGGTCGGCGATGTGCCGGCGCGGGTGTTCCGTATCTCGTTCACCGGTGAGCTGTCGTACGAAGTCAACGTGCAGGCCGATTATGCGATGGGCGTGCTGGAGAAAATCGTCGAGGCCGGCAAGCAGTACAACCTGACGCCTTACGGCACCGAAACCATGCACGTTTTGCGGGCGGAGAAGGGCTTCATCATCGTCGGCCAGGACACCGACGGCTCAATGACCCCGGATGACCTGAACATGGGCTGGTGTGTCGGTCGCACCAAACCGTTCTCGTGGATCGGCCAGCGCGGCATGAACCGTGAAGATTGCGTGAAAGATCAGCGCAAACAACTGGTGGGCCTCAAGCCGATCGATCCGACCAAATGGCTGCCGGAAGGTGCGCAGCTGGTGTTCAACACCAAGCAGGCGATCCCGATGACCATGGTCGGCCACGTCACCTCGAGCTACGCGCACAACTCCCTCGGTTATTCGTTTGCCATGGGTGTGGTCAAGGGCGGTCTCAAGCGCATGGGCGAGCGGGTGTTCGCACCGCTGGCCGATGGCAGCGTGATCGAAGCGGAAATCGTGTCTTCGGTGTTCTTCGATCCGAAGGGTGAGCGGCAGAACATCTGACAACCTCGGGAGCGGTGGGCGGGCGGCTATTCGCGAGCAGGCTCGCTCCCACATTCGATCGCGTTCCCCTGTGGGAGCGAGCCTGCTCGCGAAGGCGGCGGCACAGCTACCACAGGAACCAACAGAATTCAGAAGGTGCTTTATGACCACAGCCAATGTTTACCAGCAACGCCCGACCACCGGTGCCCGTGCCGAGTCGTCGCTGCACCATGCCGACCTCGCCAGCCTGGTCGGCAAGGGCCGCAAGAACGCCGGCGTGATCGTGCGTGAGAAAAAACTCCTCGGCCACCTGACCATCCGTGGCGATGGCCACGATGCAGCCTTCGCGGCCGGTGTGCACAAAGCGTTGGGCATTGAATTGCCCGGCGCCCTCAGCGTGATCGTCAAAGGCGAAACCAGCCTGCAATGGATGGGCCCGGACGAGTGGCTGCTGATCGTGCCAAGCGGCGAAGAATTCGCCGCCGAGCAGAAACTGCGTGAAGCGCTGGGTGATCTGCACATTGCCATTGTCAACGTCAGCGGCGGCCAGCAGATCCTCGAACTGAGCGGGCCGAACGTGCGCCAGGTGCTGATGAAATCCACCAGCTATGACGTGCACCCGAACAACTTCCCGGTGGGCAAAGCGGTGGGCACGGTGTTCGCCAAGTCGCAGCTGATGATTCGTCATACCGCCGAAGACACCTGGGAACTGCTGATCCGGCGCAGCTTCTCGGATTACTGGTGGTTGTGGTTGCAGGATGCTTCGGCCGAGTACGGGCTGAGCGTTCAGGCCTGAAGATCAAAAGCCACCCCCTCACCCCAGCCCTCTCCCCCTGAGGGGGAGAGGGGGAAAGGGAGCAGATTTGCGTGTTTTTCGAGCCTGAGTTCGACGCGCTATTTCAGGTCGGCGCAGCTCGAAAGAACACCTCGGTCAGTCCCCTCTCCCTCTGGGAGAGGGCTAGGGTGAGGGAAAAACCTGACACCCCGCACAACGAACAGGAGTCACCGCACCATGAGCCGCGCCCCAGACACATGGATTCTGACCGCCGACTGCCCCAGCGTCCTCGGCACGGTGGACGCGGTCACGCGTTTTCTGTTCGAGCAGGGCTGTTATGTCACCGAGCACCACTCGTTCGATGACCGCCTCTCGGGGCGCTTCTTCATTCGCGTGGAGTTCCGTCAGCCTGATGGTTTCGACGAACAATCTTTCCGCGCCGGGCTGGCCGAGCGCGGACAGGCGTTCGGCATGCTCTTCGAGCTGACCGCGCCGAACTACCGGCCGAAAGTGGTGATCATGGTGTCCAAGGCCGATCACTGCCTCAACGACTTGCTCTATCGCCAGCGCATCGGCCAGTTGTCGATGGACGTGGCCGCGGTGGTGTCCAACCATCCGGATCTCAAGCCGTTGGCCGACTGGCACCAGATTCCCTACTACCATTTCCCTCTCGACCCTAACGACAAACCAGCACAGGAGCGTCAGGTCTGGCAGGTGATCGAAGAGGCCGGTGCCGAACTGGTGATCCTCGCCCGCTACATGCAGGTGCTGTCGCCGGAGCTGTGCCGCAAGCTCGACGGCAAGGCAATCAACATTCATCACTCCCTGCTGCCGGGCTTCAAGGGCGCCAAACCTTATCACCAGGCTTACAACAAAGGCGTGAAACTGGTGGGCGCGACGGCGCATTACATCAACAACGACCTTGATGAGGGGCCGATCATCGCCCAGGGCGTCGAGGCGGTGGATCACAGTCATTATCCCGAAGACCTGATTGCCAAGGGGCGCGATATCGAAGGCCTGACGCTGGCGCGGGCGGTTGGGTATCACATCGAAAGACGGGTGTTCCTGAACGCCAACAGAACCGTCGTTCTCTAGATCGCTTTCGCGAGCAGGCTCGCTCCCACAGGGGTACGCATTCCAATGTGGGAGCGAGCCTGCTCGCGAAGGGGCCATAACAAACAACGCAAGACCAACAAGCAATACCCGAGCACTCAACGCGCTGCCCAACCGGGGCAACGCAGTTCCATAAAAACAACAGCGAGGTGAAAGCATGTCTGGCAATCGTGGTGTGGTGTATCTCGGCGCTGGCAAGGTCGAAGTACAGAAAATCGACTATCCGAAAATGCAGGACCCGCGCGGTCGCAAGATCGAGCACGGGGTCATTCTCAAAGTGGTTTCCACCAACATCTGCGGCTCCGACCAGCACATGGTGCGCGGCCGCACCACGGCGCAGACCGGTCTGGTTCTGGGTCACGAAATCACCGGCGAGGTGATCGAAAAGGGCTCTGACGTCGAAAACCTGAAGATCGGCGATCTGGTCTCCGTTCCGTTCAACGTAGCTTGCGGGCGCTGCCGTTCCTGCAAAGAGCAACACACCGGCGTCTGCCTGACCGTCAACCCGGCCCGTGCCGGCGGCGCATACGGTTACGTCGACATGGGCGACTGGACCGGTGGTCAGGCTGAATACGTGCTGGTGCCGTACGCCGACTTCAACCTGCTGAAACTGCCGGATCGCGACAAGGCCATGGAGAAAATCTGCGACCTGACCTGCCTCTCCGACATCCTCCCGACCGGTTACCACGGCGCGGTTACTGCCGGTGTTGGCCCGGGCAGCTCCGTGTACATCGCCGGGGCCGGTCCGGTCGGCCTGGCCGCTGCCGCTTCCGCACGTTTGCTCGGTGCGGCGGTGGTGATTGTCGGCGACGTCAACACCATCCGCCTGGCCCACGCCAAGGCCCAGGGTTTTGAGGTCGTCGACCTGTCCAAGGACACCCCGCTGCACGAACAGATCGCCGCGCTGCTGGGCGAGCCGGAAGTCGATTGCGCGGTGGACTGCGTCGGTTTCGAAGCACGCGGCCACGGCCACGACGGCGTCAAGGCCGAAGCCCCGGCCACGGTGCTCAACTCACTGATGGGCGTGGTGCGCGTTGCCGGCAAGATCGGTATCCCGGGCCTTTACGTCACCGAAGATCCGGGCGCCGTCGACGCTGCCGCGAAAATGGGCAGCCTGAGCATCCGCTTCGGCCTGGGCTGGGCCAAATCCCACAGCTTCCACACTGGGCAAACGCCAGTGATGAAGTACAACCGCCAGTTGATGCAGGCGATCATGTGGGACCGCATCAACATCGCTGAAGTGGTCGGCGTGCAAGTGATCAGCCTCGATCAGGCGCCGGAAGGTTACGGCGAGTTCGATGCCGGCGTGCCGAAGAAGTTTGTGATTGATCCGCACAAGTTGTTCAGTGCGGCGTAGGGTTTACCGCAACGCAGAACGGCGACCTCAGGGTCGCCGTTTTGTTTGGTTTATGGCTCATGCAGGGCGGACTTGTGCTGCCTGGAGGCCTTTCTGCCCTTGCTCAGCTATGAAGGAAACGGCTTGCCCTTCTTTCAGTGATTTAAAGCCATCACTTTCAATAGCTTTGAAATGTACAAAAAGATCGTCGCCTCCAACCTGAGGAGTAATGAAGCCGAAGCCCTTTTCATCGTTAAACCATTTAACCGTACCGTTTTCTCTTTGGCCTGTGATGCGCATGGTCGTGCTTCCTATTTCGCTTTGAATAATGGTTCACATCAGAACCGGGGATTGACGGTTCTCTTGTCGCGAACCAATCGAACGTTGATTGCGTATTGCTGCCCTGTATCGCTTTTTATCACTTCATAACTGACCCTTCGTCCGGCCTTGATTTTTCCAATGATGGGGTCGTCCGGATCAACGCAAAAGATGATTGCTGCGGGTTGAGCAATCACTTCCTTTGCAGCGCCTTTGGACGGTCCCTTCACTGGCGCGATGATCGAGTCGTCGCGGTCTGACAATCGCTTCTCCATCGCAGCACCTCCCTCAGAATGATCCGCGGCAAACTTGTCTCGAATTCAAATCTAAACAACTTGAATTCAGCAGGTAACTGTCAGGTTTGACAGTTTTTAGAATCGTTTTGGAATAGCCTGAATCTCGATTTGGAATGACCGGAACATGCCGCCAGATCCCCGGTCAAACCGGCAGTTTCGTCGCCGTTGTCCGGTGGCAGCTTTTCCCCAAGAGGATGTCTGAATGAAGATTTCACGCGGTATTGTCCTGGCATCGCTCCTGACCCTGGCCGGCGGGCCGGTGTTTGCCGGTTTCAGTCTGAACGACGTGGCCGGTGCGGTAGCGGGGATGCAGGGTGGTGACAAGGCGGCCGCTGCGGCGCCGACCTCGGAGACTGCTGGTTTGTTGAGTGCGCTGAGTGCGCTGGACGTCACGCCGGAGCAGGCCGTTGGCGGTACCAGTGCGATGCTCGGGCTGGCGAAGAATCAGTTGAGCAGCACCGACTATTCGCAACTGGCCAAGGAAGTGCCGGGTATCGACAAACTGTCCGGTGGCAGCGGCAATCTGGCGGCGCTGGGCGCGTTGCTCGGTTCGTCCGGCAAATCCGCTGGCCTTGAAAATGCGCTGGGCAATGTCAAAGACACTAACGACCTCAACAACGCGTTCAGCGCGCTGGGCATGGACAGTGGCATGATCGGCCAGTTTGCCCCGGTGCTCCTGCAATACCTCGGTCAGCAGGGTGTCGGCGGTTCGCTGCTGAGCAGCCTCGGCAGCATCTGGGGCACCGGCACCGGCACCGGCACTTGAGTCAGCCGCGCTCGTTGCGCAGCTCGACGATGCGCTGATCCTTCTCGGTCCAGAGCTGGTTGACCCAGTTCTGGACGCGCTGGCGAAACGCCGGATCTTTCTCGTAATCGCCCTGCCACAGCGCCGGGTCAAGTTCGCGGGTCCTGATGTCGATGATCACTCGCGGCACGTTGCCGCTGATCAGGCCCCAGAAGCCCGGGATTTTTTCCTGCGGATACACCACCGTCACATCGAGCATCGCGTCGAGCTGTTCGCCCATCGCCGCCAGCACGAACGCCACGCCGCCGGCCTTGGGTTTGAGCAAGTGGTTGAACGGTGATTCCTGCTGGGTGCTTTTCGCCAGGGTATAGCGCGTGCCTTCCAGATAATTCACCACCGTCACCGGTTGGCGCTTGAACAGCTCGCACGCCGCTTTGGTGATTTCCAGATCCTTGCCCGCCAGCTCGGGGTTCTTCGCCAGAAAGGCTTTGGTGTAGCGCTTCATGAACGGGTAATCCAGCGCCCACCACGCCAAGCCCAGGAACGGCACCCAGATCAGCTCTTTCTTCAGAAAGAACTTGAAGAACGGCGTGCGCCGGTTGAGGGTCTGGATCAGTGCCGGAATGTCGACCCACGATTGATGGTTGCTGACCACCAGATAGGACGTGTCGCGGCGCAGATCGTCGCCGCCGCGAATGTCCCACTGCGTCGGGATGCACAGCTGGAAGATCAGCTTGTCGATCTCGGCCCAGGTCTCGGCAATCCACATCACCGCCCCCGACGCGTAATCACGCCAGCGCCCGGGTGCAACCAGCTTGAGCAGGGCGAACACCATCAACGGCCCGATCAGGATCAGGGTGTTGAGCAACAGCAGCAGGGTAACGAAACAGCCGGTGAGCAGGCGGCGCATAAGCAACTCTATGAAGTGGCAGGGGCGAGCCATGATAAGCAGCTTCGCGCAGCAGGCCAAATCGGCGCTGACGAATGTTTCACTTCAGTCCCGTTAACCTGATCGTTCCCACGCTCTGCGTGGTAACGCCGCCCGGGACGCTCCGCGTCCCCTGTGACGCAGAGCGTCACTGGATGCATTCCCACGCAGAGCGTGGGAACGATCAACCGCGCGACGGTCTAAAATGCCGTTGCCCAACCTCCCAAGGAAGCCCCTTACGTGAAATCCCTCCTTGCTCTGTTTGCCCTCGTCGCGCTGCCGGTCATGGCCGCCGAGCCGACGCTGTACGGTCGCTACGAATACATCGCGCTGCCGGAAATCGGTGGCGAAGTGCTCAAGGCCAAGATGGACACCGGTGCGCTGACCGCCTCGCTGTCGGCCAAGGACATCGAGACCTTCACCCGCGACGGCGAAGACTGGGTACGTTTCCGCCTCGCCACCAAGGACGCCAGCAACAAGGTTTTCGAGCACAAGGTCGCGCGCATCAGCAAGATCAAAAGCCGTTCCGACGAGGACGATGATGAGCGCGACAGCAGCGATGTCGCCAAGCGCCCGGTGGTCGATCTAGAACTGTGCCTGGGCAACGTCAAGCGCACCGTCGAGGTCAACCTGACCGACCGCAGCCACTTCAACTATCCGCTGCTGATCGGCGCCAAGGCTTTGCGTGAGTTCGGCGCGGCGGTCAACCCGGCGCGGCGTTACACCGCCGACAAGCCTGACTGCTAAGTGGTCTGATTGACGTAACCCCGGGCTTGGGGCACCGTTCGCGCACTAACTGCCACGGGCTCGGACGCCATGCCGCACATCCTGATTGTCGAAGACGAAGCGGCAATTGCCGACACACTGATTTTTGCCTTGCAGGGCGAGGGGTTCAGCACCACGTGGCTGAACCTCGGCGCGGCGGCGTTGGAGCATCAGCGGCAATCCCCGGCCGACCTGATCATTCTCGATATCGGTTTGCCGGACATCAGTGGCTTCGAAACCTGCAAGCAATTGCGGCGCTTCACGGAAGTGCCGGTGCTGTTTCTCAGCGCCCGCGACGCCGAAATCGACCGCGTGGTGGGTCTGGAGATCGGTGCCGACGATTACGTGGTCAAGCCGTTCAGCCCGCGTGAAGTGGCGGCGCGGGTCAAAGCCATCCTCAAACGCATGGCGCCGCGCGCAACCCTGGAAGCAGGCTCAACGCTGTTTCGCATCGATGCCGAACGCGTGCAGATCAGCTATCGCGGCCAGCCGCTGAGCCTGACCCGCCATGAATTCCGCTTGTTGCAATGCCTGCTCGAACAACCTGAGCGAGTGTTCAGCCGCGAGCAATTGCTCGATGCGCTGGGCGTAGCGGCCGATGCCGGTTACGAGCGCAGCATCGACAGCCACATCAAAAGCCTGCGCGCCAAGTTGCGCCTGGTGCGCGCCGAGGCCGAGCCGATCCAGACCCATCGCGGCCTCGGTTACAGCTATAGCCCGGGGCACAGCTGATGTCGCTGGGGCTGCGGATCTTTCTGGTGTATGTGCTGTTTGTCGGCCTGACCGGTTATTTCGTCCTCAACACGGTGATGGAAGAAATTCGCCCCGGCGTGCGTCAGTCCACCGAAGAGACGCTGGTCGACACCGCCAACCTGATGGCAGAAATCCTGCGCGACGATTTCAAGGCCGGCACCCTCAGCGAGAACCGCTGGCCGCAATTGCTCCGCGCCTATGGCGAGCGGCAGCCGAAAGCGACCATCTGGGGCTTGCCGAAAAACCAGGTCAACCACCGCATCTACGTCACCGACGCCAAGGGCATCGTTGTGCTCGACTCCAGCGGCGTCGCGATCGGCCAGGATTATTCGCGCTGGAACGACGTCTATCTGACCCTGCGCGGCGAGTACGGCGCGCGCTCCAGCCGCAGTGATCCTGACGATCCGAGCTCTTCAGTGATGCACGTCGGCGCGCCGATCCGCGACAACGGCAAGATTATCGGCGTGGTCACCGTGGCCAAGCCCAACAGTTCGCTACAACCCTACGTCGATCGCACCGAGCGGCGCTTGCTGTTTTACGGCGCCGGACTGATCGGCCTCGGTCTGCTCTTCGGCGCCTTGCTCTCATGGTGGCTGAGTCGTGCGCTGCATCGTTTGACCGGTTATGCCCAGGCGGTGAGCGAAGGCCGGCGCGTGGAAGTGCCGCACTATCGCGGCGGCGAACTGGAGCAACTGGCCACAGCGGTTGAGCAGATGCGCACCCAGCTCGAAGGCAAGGCCTACGTCGAGCGCTACGTGCACACCCTGACCCATGAATTGAAAAGTCCGCTGGCGGCGATTCGGGGCGCGGCGGAGTTGCTGCAAAGTGATATGCCGGCCGTCCAGCGTTTGCGCTTTGTCAGCAACATCGACAGCGAAAGCGCGCGGATGCAGCAGTTGATCGAGCGCCTGCTCAACCTGGCGCAAGTCGAACAACGCCAAGGGCTGGAAGAACGGGTGGCAGTGCCGCTGGCGCTGTTGGTCGCAGAACTGTTCCAGGCGCAGGCCGCGCGAATCGAGGGCAAACAACTGCGCGTCGAGCAAGCGATCGGCGAGGATCTGCTGTTGATTGGCGAGCCGTTTCTGCTGCGCCAGGCGTTGGGCAATCTGCTGGAAAACGCACTCGATTTCACCCCGACGTCGGGGCTGTTGCGCTTGAGCGCCGAACGGGTTGGCGAGCAGATCGAGTTCCGCCTGTTCAACCAGACCACGCCGATTCCCGATTACGCCTTGCCACGCCTGACCGAACGCTTCTACTCGTTGCCGCGCCCGGACAGCGGACGCAAGAGCACCGGGCTGGGGCTGAACTTCGTTGAAGAGGTGGTCAAGTTGCATGACGGGGTGATGCGCATTGGCAATGTCGAGGGCGGGGTTGAGGTGGTATTGCGCTTGCCGTGAGACCCAGTCGCGGCCTTCGCGAGCAGGCTCGCTCCCACAGGGGAATGCATTCTCCACACAATCTCCATATTCCCACCACACTGCCACCACAGCGCATCAGCAGACTCCCCCCATCCAAAACAGGGAGAGTCCCATGAACAAGAATCTGACCATCAAACTCGGCGCGATTGCTTTGTTGATCCTGCTGTTGCTGATCCCGTTGTTGATGATCGACGGCATCATCGATGAGCGTCAGCAACTGCGCGACGGTGTGCTCGAAGACATCGCGCGCAGTTCCAGTTACAGCCAGCAGCTGACCGGGCCGGTGATGGTAGTGCCGTATCGCAAGGTGGTGCGCACCTGGAAAACCAACGAGAAAACCAACAAGCGCTACGAAGAAGTCAGCGAAGCGCGCGGGCGTCTGTACTTTCTGCCGGAGCGTTTCGAGCTCGACGGGCAAGTACAAACCGAACTGCGCAAACGCGGCATTTACGAGGCGCGGCTGTTTCACGCCGACAACCGTATCGACGGGCATTTTTCCCTGCCGGCGCAGCTGGGTATCAAGGAAAATTTTGCCGATTATCAATTCGACGCGCCGTTCCTCGCTGTTGGTATCAGCGACATTCGCGGCATCGAAAACGCGCTGAAACTCGAGCTCGCCGGCCAGCAACTTGACTTCGTGCCCGGCAGCGAAGTGGCCTGGATCGGTGAGGGCGTACACGTGACCCTGCCGGCGCTCGACGCCAGCAAAGCCACGCAGTTGACCTTCGGCTTCGACCTGCGTCTGCAGGGCACCGGCTCGCTGCGCGTGGTGCCGGTGGGCAAGACCAGCAGTGTCAGCCTCGCCGCCAACTGGCCGCACCCCAGCTTCGTCGGCAACTTCCTGCCGGCCAAGCGCGAGATCAACGATCAGGGTTTCAGCGCCGACTGGCAGACCTCGTTTTTCTCCACCAACCTGCAAGAGGCGATGGAGCGCTGCGTCGCTGGCGACTGTGATGCACTCAACGGGCGCAGCTTCGGCGTCAGCTTCATCGATCCGGTGGATCAGTACCTCAAGAGCGATCGGGCGATCAAATATGCGCTGCTGTTCATCGTCCTGACATTCGCCGGTTTCTTCCTCTTCGAAGTGCTGAAAAGCCTGGCGGTGCACCCGGTGCAATATGCCCTGGTCGGTGTTGCGCTGGCGTTCTTTTACCTGCTGCTGCTGTCGCTGTCGGAACACATCGGATTTGCGCTGGCGTATCTGTTGTCGGCGAGTGGCTGCGTGTTGTTGATCGGTTTCTATGTCAGCCACGTCCTGCGCAGCGCGCGGCATGGCTTGAGTTTTTCGGCCGGGCTGGCGGCGCTGTATGGCCTGCTGTACGGATTGCTCAGCGCCGAGGATTACGCGCTGTTGATGGGCTCGCTGATGCTGTTCGGTCTGCTCGGGGTGTTCATGGTGCTGACCCGCAAACTGGACTGGTACGGGATTGGTTTGAAGCCGGCCAGGCCGCTGGAGTTTGATGTGGAGGCGATGCAATGAGCGGGTTGAGGGCTGAGCGCAGGGAAGTGGCGGTTCTGCTGACGCTGATTGTTGCAGCGCTGCCGCCAGAACCGAGGTGGTGCCATCGCTGGCAAGCCAGCTCCCACAGGATATATGCCGACACACAGGTCAGCGGACTGTCCCGATTCAATGTGGGAGCTGGCTTGCCAGCGATGGGGGCAGATCAGGCGCCGCAGAATCAGGACTTGGGCATCGTCGCCACCATGGACGGTCGCTGACTCACCTCGAAATACCAGTTGGCCAGTTGCGGATTGGCTGCACGCCAGTCCATGTCCGGGAAACGCAGGTCCAGATAGCCCAGCGCGCAGGCCACGCTGATCGCCGCAACATCGAAATGGCTGGTCAGCTCGGCAATCGCTTCCTTCTCAAGCACAGCGAGGGCGCGGCGGATCTTGTCGCGCTGAGCGTCGAGCCATTCGTCCCAGTGTTTTTCCACCGGGCGCAGCACGGTTTCATAACGCACCATCACCGAGGCATCCATGATCCCGTCGGCCATCGACGCCAGGGTCAGGCGCCGCCAGCGCGCCGCACCTTCACGGGGGATCAGCGGATTGCCGACATGTTGCTGGTCGAGGTACTCGAGGATGACGCGGCTGTCATGAATGACATTGCCATCGGCCAGGCGCAGGGCGGGGATCTTGCTCAACGGGTTGTCGGCGATCAGCTCCGGGTTCGGGCTGACCGGGCTGAGCACACAATCCTGCAGCGCGACACGATCCTGCTGACCGGTTTCGTGCAGCAGCACCATGACTTTGCGGACAAAGGGCGACAGGGTGTTGTGGTACAGGGTCATGCTGGGGGCGGACATGGGCAAGGTCTCGATCAGGACAATGATCGGGCAGCATAGCCTGCTCGAGTCCGGCGCAGAACCCATGTGGGAGCGAGCCTGCTCGCGAAGGCGTCGTGACAGTCGACTTTGATGTTGAATGTCTGGGCGCTTTCGCGAGCAGGCTCGCTCCCACAAGGGATTCTCAGCTTCGCGGCAGAAAACCTCTTATCGCCAGAAATGCCGGCACACCAAGCCCGACCCAGCTCAAGGCATCCCAGATTCCATCCCCCAGCAACGCCGCAAACAGCCCCGCCGCACTGAGCAGCGCGATCACGATCGGTGTGCTGAAAACTTTCCAGAAACTCGACTGACGCGGCTTCATGCCGAGGCCTCCGCCGCTTCCAATACAGGCTTGGCCGCCTTGCGCCGCACTACCCAAAGATAAACGCCACTGGCCAGCACGATGATCGTCAGCACATCCAGCGTCGCCCAGAGAATCTTCATCGGCATGCCGCCGTAGTCACCAAAGTGCAGCGGCTGCGACATGCCCATGGCGTCCATGTACCACGGCCGTTCGGCCACGGCGGTGACCTGCAAGGTCGTGGCGTCGATCAGCACCGGCGTCAGCAGGTGCGAAGTCAGGTGCGTGCCGCCCTTCATGAACACCGAATAATGGTGCTCGCTGGAAAAACGGGTGCCGGGGAAGGCGATGAAATCCGGCTTCATCCCCGGTGCGACTTCCTCGGCGATGTCGAGCAGCCGCGTAGCCGGGGCCAGTTGGGTCAGCGGCGGCGCATCGCGATACGGCGCGATCAGCGTGGTCAACGCGTCGTTGCGCCACGCAGCGATGAGCAGGTCGGCGCAGGCGCTGATCACCCCGGTCACGCCCACCACCAGGCACCAGGTCAAAGTGACGACGCCGATCAGGTTGTGCAGATCGAGCCAGCGCAGCCGCGTGGATTTGTCCTGACGCACGGTGCCAAATTTCAAGCGGCGCATGAATGGCAGGTACAGCACCGTGCCGGAGATGATCGCCACGACAAACAACAGACCCATGAACGCCAGCAGCAGCTTGCCCGGCAGCCCGGCGAACATGTCGACGTGCAGGCGCAGGATGAACAGCATCAAGCCACCGTTGGCCGAAGGGGTTTCCAGCGCTTCACCGGTGCGCGCATCGAGCATGAAAGTGTGCGAAGAGTTCGGCTCGGTGTCGGCAGTCTTGGCCATGATCGCGAACGCCGCGTTCGGCTCTTCGTCGTCATAACCGAAGTACTGCATGACTTCGCCCGGGCGATGTTTCTGCGCGGCATCGACCAGTTGCTGCAGATCGAGTTGCGGCGTGTCGGCCGGCATCTCGCGCAGTTCCGGGGCGTTGCCCAGCGCGTGATCAATCTCGTGGCTGAAAATCAGCGGCAGACCGGTCAGCGCCAGCATCAGCAGGAACACGGTGCAGATCAGGCTGGTCCAGGTGTGGATGAACGACCAGCGGCGGATGGTTTTACTTTTCATTGCATGACCTTCAAAAACACCAAAGCCGTCCGGTACGGACGGCCTGGGAACAGGGCCTGGTTCAGCTCACTGGCTTACCACTTGTAGGTGGCGCTGGCGACGACACTGCGCTGGTCGCCGTAGTAGCAGTAGAAGCTGTCGCAGGTGGAAATGTAGTCCTTGTCGAACAGGTTGGTCGCGTTCACCGCCAGCGATGCACCTTTGAGACTGTTGTCCAGACGGCCGAGATCATAATGCACGCTGGCGTCGAACACGGTGTAGGCGTCAGCCTTGCCCAGCCAGGTGTTGGCCTTGTCGCCGTAGGTGTTGCCGGTGTAGCGCACGCCGGCACCGATACCGAAACCGTCGAGCACGCCGGCGTGCCAGGTGTAGTCGGTCCACAGCGAGGCTTGTTGGTTGGGCATCAGTTGCAGGCGGTTGCCCTTGTCGACGCCTTTCTGCACTTCGGACTTGGCCAGGGTGTAGGCGGCGATGACTTTGAGGTTGTCGGTCACATCCGACACCGCTTCGAGCTCAAGGCCTTTGACCTTCACTTCGCCGGTCTGGCTGGTCACTGAAACGTTATTGACGAAGGTGTTCACCGCGACGTTCTTCTGGGTCAGGTCATACACGGCGGCGGTCAGCAGGGTCTTGCTGCCCGGAGGCTGGTATTTGATGCCCAGTTCCCACTGCTTGCCTTCGGTCGGCTTGAGCGAGCCGGTCGAGGTGGCATCGGCGCCCGTGGTCGGCTGGAACGATTCGGCGTAGGACAGGTACGGCACGAAGCCGTTGTCGAAGACGTAACTGAGCGCCGCGTTGCCGCTGAATTTCTTGTCGCGCTGGGTGTTGGTGGCGTCGCTCTGGTTGATGAATTGGGTGCTGGTGTGGACCCAGTCTTCACGGCCGCCGAGGGTCAGGCGCCACTGGTCGAGAGCCATTTGGTCCTGCACGTAGAGACCGGTCTGGTAGGTCTTCTGGTTGTAGTCGTAAAACGCGGTGGAGCGTGCTGGACGTATGATCGGCTGGCCGTAGATCGGGTTGATGACGTTGGTTTGCAGACCATCGCCAAAGATCGAGGTGTAGTTGGTGTTGCTGCGCTGGTGATCCAGACCCAGCAGCAAGGTGTGGCGAATCTCACCCGTGGCGAAGTCGGCCTGGAAGTTGTTGTCCACGGCAAACTGGCTGATGTCTTCGTCGACGCTGGTGCTGGTGCGGCCGACGTTGCCTTCTGCATCCACGGTGGTGAACGGATAGGAACCAGGGGTCAGCGACTGGAACGACAGGTCCGACTTGGTGTAGCGCAGGTTCTGTTTGAACTGCCAGACATCGTTCAATCGATGTTCGAAGGCATAACCCAGCGCGTAGTAGGTGCGGTCGTAGTATTCCCAATCCGGATCGCCGAGATTCTTGTGATGGGAAATATCACCGAGCGGCGATTTGATCTTCGTGCCCTGGATCGGCAGAAACTGGCTGGTGATGCCGGTGTCGTCGCGGGTGAACTGGCTCAGCAGAGTGAGTTTGGTGTCGTCATCGATGTTCCAGGTCAGGCTCGGCGCGATGTTGTAGCGCTTGTTGTCGACGTGGTCGACCTGGGTGCCGCTGTCGCGCACCACGCCGCTGAGGCCATAGAGAAACTGCCCGGCCTCATCGATCTTGCCGGTGCTGGCGAAGTTGATCTGGCGGTGGTTGTCGCTGCCGTATTGCAGCTGGATTTCGCTGCTGGCCTCCGCGCTCGGGCGGCGGCTGACCATGTCGAGCAAACCGCCCGGCGGGGTCTGACCGTACACCGACGAGGCCGGACCGCGGAGCAGGGCGAGGCGGTCGAGGTTCCAGGTTTCCTGTTTCGGGTTGGCGTACACGCCTTTGGGCAGCGGCAGGCCATCGAGGAACTGGGTCGGTTCGAAACCGCGCACGCGCAGCCAGTCGGCGCGGGTGTCGCTGCCGTAGCTGCTGGCGGTGATGCCCGGCATGTAGCGCACCGCGTCGTCGAGGCTGTGCACGCTGCGGTCGTCCATCTGCTGGCGGGTCGCCACCGAAATCGATCGCGGTGCTTCGACCAGGGCGGTGTCGGTCTTGGTGCCGGCGGCGGTGCGAGTCGCGGTGTAGCCTTCGACCGGGCCCCAGGCGCTTTCGAAGTTTTCCACGCCGATGACCGAAGTTTCCGGCAGGGCCAGCGTGCCTTCCGGCACGGCCACCAGGGTGTAAGTGCCGGCGCTGCTCTGTTCCAGCTGCAGACCGGTGCCGCGCAAAGCCGCGCGCAGGGCACCGGCGGCGTCGTACTGGCCGTTGACCGGCGCCGAGGTTTTGCCGGCGGCCAGCGCAGGATTGAGCGACAGGGCGAGGCCGCCCTGGCTGGCGATCTGGTTCAGGGTGGTCGACAGCGGCGCCGCCGGCAGGTTGTAGGCGCGCACGCTGGACGCTTGCTCAGCGGCGAGCAACGGACTGCTGATCAGCGGCGTGCCGAAAGCGATGGCAAAAGCCAGCAGACTGGGGCGCAACAAGGTGTCTGGCGAACGGGACATACGGCGGCTCCTGAATGGAAATATTTCTCAATTGCCTGTGTGCCGGACGAGATTGGAAAAGTGATAGGGCTGGGTGGAAATTCTTTTTGGCAGGAAATGGTTGTGCGGCTGATGGCGCCTTCGCGAGCAGGCTCGCTCCCACAGGTGATCGCATTCCAATGTGGGAGCGAGCCTGCTCGCGAAGACGGTTTTCCTGCCGGCGCATTACTCAGGCTTGGTATCAGCCTTCGCCACGGTGACCCAATACGGTGTATGCCGCTCGATCTGCACCGGCAAGGTCGGCAGCAAAGCGCTCAGGGCCTTGTCGGTGTCATGCAATGGAAAGCTGCCGGTAATGCGCAGATCGGCCACTTCCGGCGCCACGCCCAGATGGCCACGACGATAGCGCCCGAGCTCATGCACCAGATCGCCCAGTCGCGCGTTGTCCACCACCAGCATGCCGCGCGTCCAGGCATCGGCGCCGGGGGCGAGGGCGGCAATCGAGTCCAGCCCGTCACTGCGCAGCAACACCTGCTGGCCTTCGCGCAGAATCTGTTCTTGCGGGTTGGCCTGGGAATGTGCCGCCACCGCTGACTGCAACACGCTCAGGCGTGTGCCATCGTCCTCGCGCTTGACCAGAAACCGCGTGCCCAGCGCGCGCATGCTGCCTTCGCGGGTTTCGACGATAAACGGCCGCACGTCGCCATGCCCGGTCTCGACGAGAATTTCGCCTTCCTGCAACACAATCAAGCGGCGCTCGTCATCGAAGCGTACGTCGACCGCGCTGTGGGTATTGAGGTTGAGCAGAGTGCCGTCGGACAGGCGCACGGTGCGTTGTTCGCCGGTGGCGGTACGCTGATCGGCGAGCCAGTAATCCAGCGGCAGATAGCGCTCGCTGACAAACAGCCCCAGACCGATGATCACCACGACACTGGCCAGCCCGCTGCCGAGTTTGCGCACGCGCCGGCGAATGCCTTCGCGCGATTGCAGCAACGCACTTCGGGCCGGGCCTTTGGCGACGCTGAAACGCTGATCGAGCATGCCCAACTGACGCCAGGCGCGGGCATGTTCTTCATGGGCCGCGTGCCACTTGGCGAATTCCTCGCGCTCCAGTGCGGTGCTCGAATCGAGGGTCAATTGCCAGGCAATCGCCGCGTCCAGCACATGCGCCGGCACCGGGCGCGAACTGGCCGCCGTCATGTCGGCTCACCGTACAGGGCGATGTAGCACTGGCGCAGGCCTTGGGCCAGATACTGCCGCACGCGCGGCACCGAGACGCCGAGTTTGTCTGCGATTTCGGCGTGGCTGAGGCCGTCGAGGCGGTTATACAGAAAGGCTGCGCGGGCCTTGGTCGACAACTTGCCGAGCAGGCGATCGATGGCTTTGAGGTCGTCGAGGATCATTTGCTGTTCTTCCACCGACGGCTGCTCGTCTTCGGGGATCAGCATCAGTTCGGTGAGGTAGGCCTGTTCCAGCGCGGCGCGGCGGAAGTAGTCGAACAACAGGCCTTTGGCGATCGCCACCAGAAACGCCCGAGGTTCGCGCGGCGTCAGCAATTCGTCGCGGTTGAGCAGGCGCACGAACGTGTCCTGGCTCAGGTCCTCAGCACGCTGCGGACACGCCACATTGCGCCGCAACCACGCCAGCAGCCAACCGCGATGGTCGCGATACATCGCACCGACGAGCTCATTGTGGGGGTTGGGCACTGACGACACCGGACATCACCGATTGGGAAATGTTAACTAACGAGAATAGTTCGCGATTCTGGCAGAGGTGGGAATGGTTAGCAATTGGCCACTGGTCAGGTGATCTGACGCAACGCGTTGCCTTGTGGGAGCGAGCCTGCTCGCGAAGGCGGCTGGAGAGGTGCCGAAAAGCTAAAAGGACGGCGCCTGCTGCCTGCGCTTCCACTGACTCAACCGCTGCTGCAGCTGCAACGGACTGTAAATCTGCTGCGCCCGCGCGCGGCTGAACAGAATCAACGCCAACTCCGCCGTGGCCAGCGCATCGGCACTCGCGTTATGCCGCTCGAACACTTCGAGCCGGAACCACTCGATCCACTCATCCAGCCCCGCCTCGCGGATCTGCGCCTGCGGACACAGAAACGGCGCGATGTCCGCCACATCCAGAAACACATGCTGCAGCTTATGCCCCAAGTGTTCTTTCACTGCGCGCCCGAGCATGTGCTGATCGAACGGCGCATGAAACGCCAGCACCGGGCTGTCGCCGATGAACTCCAGCAACTCCAGCAACGCTTCCGCCGGGTCGCTGCCTGCGGCAATCGCATTCGGCCCCAAGCCATGAATCAGCACGCTGGGGCTGAGCTTCAATTCGCGGCATTGCAAGGTGCGTTCGAACTGCTGACGGAAATCGATCGCGCCGTCCTCGATCACCACCGCGCCGATCGACAGAACCCGATCCTTGCTCATATTCAGGCCGGTGGTTTCCAGGTCCAGCACCACCCAGCGCTGCTCGCGCAGGCTGCATTCGCTCAGCTCGGCAAGCGCCGGCAGCTTCGCCAGCCGCTGCTGCAAATCCGCCGACACCACGGGGCTGGCCGGGCGCAGCCAGGAGAACAGGCTCATAGCTGATACCGCAAGGTCAGGCTGCTTTGCAGGCGCTGCGCCTGGCGCAGGGATTCGCGCAGGATGCGCCGGTCGAGATGATTGAGGCTGTCGGGATCGACGCGGTTGGAGTACGGCTGGTTCTCCCGGGTCTGCAACTGATGCTGCTGCATCCGCGTTTGTTGAATGAAGTGATAGGCCTCTTCATACGCCGCGCCGTCGAGCGGCTCGATGACCTCTTTATCGACCAATTGGCGAAAGCGTTCGAGGGTGTTGTTGGCGTCGATGCCGTTGGCCAGCGCCAATAGACGGGCGCCGTCCACGAACGGCGTCAGGCCCTGGATCTTCAGATCCAGCGTGGCCTTCTCGCCGTTCTTGCGGGCCAGCACGAATTCACGGAAGCGCCCAACGGGAGGGCGATTGCGCAGGGCATTTTCGGCCAGCATGCGCTGGAACAGACGATTGTCACCGACCTGATCGAGGATGCCCCGGCGCAATTGCTCGCAGCCTTGCTCATCGCCCCAGACCACGCGCAGGTCGAAATAGATGCTCGAACCCAGCAGGTTCTCCGGCGTGGCTTCGCGGATGAATGCGGCAAAGCGCCGTGCCCATTCGGCCCGCGACAGACACAGCTCGGGATTGCCGGCCATGATGTTGCCCTTGCACAGGGTAAAGCCGCACTGCGCCAGGCTCTGGTTGATCTGCTGGGCAATCGGCAGCAGCTTGCCGCGTATCTCCGCCGCGTGCGCGGCATCGCGGGCATCGAACAGGATGCCGTTGTCTTGATCGGTGTGCAGCGTCTGCTCGCGTCGGCCTTCGCTGCCGAAACACAGCCAGCTGAACGGCACACCCGGGTCGCCCTTTTCGGCGAGGGTCAGTTCGATCACCCGACACACCGTGTGATCGTTAAGCAGGGTGATGATGTGAGTGATCTGCGTCGACGACGCGCCGTGGGCGAGCATGCGTTCGACCAGTTGGCCGATCTCGCCGCGCAAGGTCACCAGTTGTTCGACCCGTTGCGCGCTGCGGATGGTCCGGGCGAGGTGCACCAGATCGACCCGTTGCAGGGAGAACAGATCACGCTCGGACACCACGCCGCACAAGCGCTGATCCTTGACCAGACAGACGTGAGCAATGTGCCGCTCGGTCATGGCGATCGCCGCATCGAAGGCACTGTGATCCGGCGACAGATAAAACGGTGATCGAGTCATGTGCTGTTCGATGGCGTCGCTGAAATCACCGACACCTTCGGCGACCACATGGCGCAAATCGCGCAGGGTGAAAATCCCCAGCGGCGCCTTGTGCTCATCCACCGCGACGATGCTGCCGACCTGTTGCTCGTGCATCAGCTTCACCGCTTCACGTAGCGGCGTCTCGGCGCTGCAAGTCACCGGATGACGCATCGCAAGTTCACCGAGACGGGTGTTCAGCGAGTATTGGGTGCCGAGGGTCTCAACGGCTTTTTGCTGGACTTGCTGGTTGACCTGATCGAGCAGGCTGCTGACCCCGCGCAAAGCGAAATCGCGGAAGGCGCTGGAAAGGGCGAACAGTTTGATGAACGCCAGTTTGTTCAGTTGCAGGCAGAAGGTGTCTTCGCCCGCCAGGTGCTCGGTGCGTGTGGCGCGTTCACCGAGCAGCGCGGCCAGCGGAAAGCATTCGCCGGTGGTGATTTCGAAGGTGGTCTCGGTGCCGGGCTTGGTGATGTGCTGGCGTTCGCCGACCACTCGCCCCTGTTTGACGATATGAAAGTGTTCCACCGGGCCGTCGGCCGGTTTGATGATGCTTTCGCCCTGGGCAAAAAAACGCAGCTGACATTGCTCCACCAGATAGGCGAGGTGGGCATGTTCCATCTGATTGAAGGGCGGGAAGCGCTGGAGGAATTGCAGGGTGCCCTGAATGTTCTGCAACACCGCGGTTTTCCCTGCCTGGGTGAAGGCGTCCGCTTTGCTCATAACCATTACCGCAGTCTTTTTCGAATTGTTGTTGTCGGATCGTTGCAGCCATGGTCGACCCCCGCGGGCAGGGTGCCCATTGGACGTAAGTCTAGGTTTTGCCACCATTGGCCAATTTTCGGAAATAACCTACGCAAAAGCTCGGAAAAGCTTGCGCTAGCCACTTGGAAAAAATTCCGACGAAGTGCACATTGAAGCGCTGTCCGGTGATGTCTGACGACTTGCCAGGGATTGTTTGAACATTTAGAGAGCGCCATGTCCGACCACGATATTTTGAGCGACGCCGAGCGGGAAGCGCTCAGCGCAGTGATGCTCGAACCTGATCTGCCGCCGCAGCGTGTCCTGATCGTCGACGACGACAAGGACGCCCGCGAGTTGTTGTCGGAGATTCTCGCGCTGGACGGCATTCGCTGCATGACCGCAGCCAGCGGTGAAACCGCGCTGAAAATGCTCGATGAAAAGCCTTCGATCGGCCTGGTCATTACCGACCTGCGCATGGGCAATGTCGATGGCCTCGAGCTGATTCGCCAGGTGCGTGAATCGGTACGGGCAGCGATGCCGATCATCATCGTCTCCGGCGATGCCGACGTGAAAGATGCGATCGAAGCGATGCACTTGAGCGTGGTGGATTTTCTGCTCAAGCCGATTGATACGGGGAAGCTGCTTGAGTTGGTGAAACACGAATTGGGCATCGAGCCCTAGAAGCCCCTCACCCTAACCCTCTCCCGGAGGGAGAGGGGACTGACCGCGGTGTATATTCGTGGTACACCGACCTGAGACTGCTCAGTCGAACTCCGGTTCTGAAAAGCCCAAAGATCGGCTCCCTTTCCCCCTCGCCACCTTGGGGGAGAGGGCTGGGGTGAGGGGGATGGATCTCAAGCCCGCCACAACAATCCAATCCACCTCAAAAACAAAAAGGCCCTGATCTCTCGATCAGGGCCTTTTTCATTTCCAGCGTCAGCGCAAATTACAGACCATTCGCGGCCTTGAACTCACGACGACGACGGTGCAGCACCGGCTCGGTGTAGCCGTTCGGTTGCTTGGTGCCTTCAATGACCAGTTCGACCGCTGCCTGGAAGGCAATGTTGCTGTCGAAGTCCGGTGCCAGCGGGCGATACAGCGGGTCGTTGGCGTTCTGGCGGTCAACCACCGGCGCCATGCGCTTGAGGCTTTCCATCACTTGCTCTTGGCTGACGATACCGTGGCGCAGCCAGTTGGCGATGTGCTGGCTGGAGATACGCAGCGTCGCACGGTCCTCCATCAAGCCGACGTCGTTGATGTCCGGCACTTTCGAACAGCCGACACCCTGGTCGATCCAGCGCACCACGTAACCGAGAATGCCCTGGGCGTTGTTGTCCAGCTCGTTCTTGATCTGCTCTGGCGTCCAGCTTGGGTTCACTGCCAGTGGAATGGTCAGGATGTCGTCCACCGAGGCGCGCGCACGTTTGGCCAGTTCAGCCTGACGCGCAAACACGTCAACCTTGTGGTAGTGCAGCGCGTGCAGCGCAGCGGCGGTTGGAGAAGGGACCCAGGCAGTGTTGGCGCCGGCCAGTGGGTGGGCGATTTTCTGTTCGAGCATCGCCGCCATCAGGTCGGGCATGGCCCACATGCCTTTACCGATTTGCGCACGACCTTGCAGGCCGGTGCTCAGGCCGATATCGACGTTCCAGTTCTCGTAGGCGCCGATCCACTTCTCGGCCTTCATGTCAGCCTTGCGCACCACTGGACCGGCCTCCATGGAGGTGTGGATTTCGTCGCCAGTGCGGTCGAGGAAACCGGTGTTGATGAACACCACGCGCTCGCTGGCCGCCTTGATGCAAGCCTTGAGGTTGACCGTGGTGCGGCGCTCCTCGTCCATGATCCCGACTTTCAGGGTGTTGCGCGGCAGGCGCAGGACGTCTTCGATGCGCCCGAACAGCTCGTTGGTGAACGCCGCTTCTTCCGGGCCGTGCATTTTCGGTTTGACGATGTACACCGAACCGGTGCGGGTATTGCGCCGCGAGGTGTTGCCGTTGAGGTTGTGCATTGCTGCCAGGCAAGTCACCAGACCGTCGAGGATGCCTTCCGGCACTTCGTTGCCTTGGCTGTCGAGGATCGCATCGATGGTCATCAGATGGCCGACGTTGCGCACGAACAACAGCGAACGACCGTGCAGGGTCACTTCACCGCCGTTGGGCGCGGTGTAGGTGCGATCCGGGTTCATGGTGCGGGTGAAGGTCTGGCCGCCCTTGGACACGGATTCCGCGAGGTCGCCCTTCATCAGGCCGAGCCAGTTGCGGTAGATCACCACTTTGTCGTCGGCATCGACGGCGGCCACGGAGTCTTCGCAGTCCATGATCGTGGTCAGCGCCGCTTCCATGAGAATGTCTTTGACCCCGGCGGCATCGGTCTGGCCGACTGGAGTGCTGGCATCGATCTGGATTTCGAAGTGCAGGCCGTTGTGCTTGAGCAGCACCGCGATCGGTGCGTTGGCGTCGCCCTGGAAACCGATCAACTGAGCGTCATCGCGCAGGCCGCTGTTGCTGCCGCCCTTGAGCGTCACGACCAGTTTGCCGTCAGCGATCTTGTAGCCGGTCGAATCGACGTGGGAGCCGGCGGCCAGTGGTGCGGCTTCGTCGAGGAAAGCACGGGCGAAAGCGATGACTTTGTCGCCACGCACCTTGTTGTAGCCTTTGCCTTTTTCCGCGCCGCCGTCTTCGCTGATCGCGTCGGTGCCGTAGAGAGCGTCGTACAGCGAACCCCAGCGGGCGTTCGAGGCGTTGAGCGCAAAGCGCGCATTCATCACCGGCACGACCAGTTGCGGGCCGGCGGTGCGGGCGATTTCATCGTCGACGTTTTGCGTCGTCGCCTGGAAATCAGCCGCTTCTGGCAGCAGATAACCGATCTCTTGCAGGAAAGCTTTATAGGCCACGGCGTCATGCGCCTGGCCGGCATGCTGCTGATGCCAGGCATCGATGCGCGCCTGGAAGTCATCGCGTTTGGCGAGTAGGGCTTTGTTCTTCGGCGCCAGGTCGTGAATGACCTTGTCGGCACCTTCCCAGAATTGTTCGGCGGTGAGGCCGGTACCGGGAATGGCTTCGTTGTTCACGAAGTCGAACAGGACTTTGGCGACCTGCAGGCCACCGACTTGAACGTGTTCAGTCATTGCTTGCCTCACTCTGCTCAGCTATTTCGCTTTTCAGCTCGTCAATTTAACAATGAAGCTTCTGGCCATTTAAACCACAAACCTGCGGACCAGTACATGCCATTGCTGGCGGCTGGGCTAGGACCAATCAACGGCTTGGAGGCCTTGCTGACGGGGCTTTCAGGGTTGCGAAGGGCCTTAGGCAGACATCGATCCAGCGTTATGTAGTGCGCGCTGCGGCATACTACATGATGAGTTGCGCTTGTGAAAATCAGACTAATTACGTCGTTCTGCGACCTCATGACGCATTGCGGTCACGTCGCGGAACGGGATGTTCTCAAAAAAGCATTGGATTGTTCCAGTTAAATATCGAAAGTTGTACACATAATTACTGTGGGCCTGCTAGGGAGCAATTCGGGTGTAACCATTTGTGGCGAGGGGATTTATCCCCGTTGGGTGGCGAAGCCGCCCCCTGCGGTCCGGCTGGCAGACCCAATTGGCAGGACTCACGACTGCTGCGCAGCCGGACGGGGATAAATCCCCTCGCCACAGGTCATCATCTGCCAACACTGGGTCAGGCTGAATCAATCCGCTTGCCTATACTTGCCCTTCGATAACAAAAGTCATGACAAGAGGGCTGCGCCATGGACCATCTCGTACTCACCGTTTTCGCCCCGGACAAGCCCGGGCAGGTCGAGCGCATCGCCCAATGCATTGCCGAGCACGGCGGCAACTGGCTGGAAAGCCGCATGTCACGCATGGCCGGGCAGTTCGCCGGGATTCTGCGCGTGGGCGTGCCGGCGGAGGCTTACGACGAACTGGTCGATGCCCTGCAAGCGTTGTCGGCACATGGCATTCGCGTGTTGATTGCTGAAAGTGGAGTGGAGCAGTCCTGCACCTGGAAACCGATCGCCATGGAGCTGGTCGGCAATGACCGGCCGGGTATCGTCCGCGATATCACTCGGCTGTTGAGCGAGCAGGGTGTGAATCTGGAGCGGCTGGTGACGGAAGTGCGCCCGGCGCCAATGAGCAGCGAGCCGCTGTTTCACGCCGAGGCGATTCTGGCGGTGCCGCTGACCTTGTCGCTCGACGTTCTGCAGGCGCGCCTGGAAACCCTGGCCGATGATCTGATGGTCGAACTGGTGTTACGCACAGAGGTTTAAGCGCAGACATGGTTATTCAGGTTTAACGTGCACCTGCCTGTGGATAACCTGTAGAGACAGACCGCCACGCCACGCCGGCCGTGGCTTTGCGCCCGTTGATCAAAAAACCGCCAACATTCAGTGACTTGCGCACAAACGGCGGGGATCACGCTGTGGATAAGCTTGGGAAGGAACGATGCAGGCCACGAGAACCGTGGCCTGCGGAGGTTTGTGCGTTTTTTGATCAGGCGCGCCGGCGCAGACTTATCCACGCATCGACGCTGTAGACCGCCAGACCGGCCCAGATAAACATGAACGCGACCAGCGTGCTGGACGACAAATGCTCGCCAAACAGCAGCACGGCTTGCAGCAACACCAGCGTCGGCGCGATGTATTGCAAAAAGCCGATGGTGGTGTAAGGCAAGTGGCGGGTGGCGGCGTTGAAACACACCAGCGGCACCAGCGTCACCGGGCCGGCGGCCACCAACCACCAGGCTTCGGAGGTGGTCCAGAAGGCTGGCTGCACACTCGTCGCAGTCTGATTGAACAGCAACCACGCAATTGCGATCGGCACCAGCATCCAGGTTTCCACTACCAGTCCCGGCAACGCCTTGACCGGCGCCTGCTTGCGGATCAGGCCATAGAAACCGAAGGTCAGCGCCAGCGCCAGCGACACCCACGGCAGACTGCCGACCTGCCACACCTGCTGCGCCACGCCGATGGCAGCCAGCCCGACCGCCATCCACTGCATGCGCCGCAGTCGTTCGCCAAGGATCACCATGCCCAACAGCACGTTGACCAGCGGATTGATGTAGTAACCCAGACTCGCCTCGAGCATGCGACCGTTGTTCACTGACCACACGTAGGTCAGCCAGTTGGCCGCGATCAGCGTGCCGCTCAGAGCCAGAATCGCCAGGCGCTTGGGATTGTCGAGCAACTCGCGCAGCCAGCCCGGGTGTTTCCACACCATCAGCAGCAACGCACCGAACAGCGCCGACCACAGCACCCGGTGGATGATGATCTCGACGGCCGGGACTTCGGCAATGGCTTTGAAATAGATCGGGAACAGGCCCCAGATGATGTAGGCGCTCAGGCCCAGAATGTACCCGCGACGCGGGTTGGCGGCTTGCATGCAGAATCCTTGCTCAGGCAGCTGACAAAGGAGGGATTGTAAGGAGATTTGTCCGCGAATGTCGTAGACCAATGTTCATAGAGTTGTGAACAACGATCTTGTGGGAGCGAGCCTGCTCGCGAAGGCGGTCTGACATTCAACATCGATGTTGCCTGAAATGACGCCTTCGCGAGCAGGCTCGCTCCCACAGGTTTCAGGTTTGTATCAGAAAAGCTTCAGCGGTTCTTCATTCAGTGCCGACAACTGTTCACGCAATGCCAGCACCTGATCGCCCCAGTACCGTTCCGTGCCGAACCACGGAAAGCTGTGCGGGAATGCCGGGTCGTCCCAGCGCCGCGCCAGCCAAGCGCTGTAGTGCATCAGGCGCAGGGCGCGCAACGGTTCGATCAGCGCCAGCTCGCGCGGGTCGAAATCATGGAATTCGTTGTAGCCGTCCATCAATTCCGATAGCTGTCCCAGACACTCCTGGCGATCGCCGGCGAGCATCATCCAGATATCTTGCACCGCCGGGCCCATGCGGCAGTCGTCGAGGTCGACGATGTGGAACATCTCGTCGCGGCACATCATGTTGCCGGGGTGGCAGTCGCCGTGCATGCGGATGTTCTGGTGCGGCGTGGCAGCGTAGACATCTTCGACGCGTTTGAGCAGGTCGCGGGCAACCGACTCGTAAGCCGGCAGCAGGCTCTTGGGAATGAAATTGCCTTCGAGCAGGGTGTTCAGCGAGGCATGGCCGAAGTTCTGCACGGCGAGGGCTTCGCGGTGCTCGAACGGCTTGGTGCCGCCCACTGCATGCATGCGCCCGAGCAACTGGCCGAGGCGATAGAGTTGATCAAGATTGCCCGGCTCTGGCGCCCGACCACCCCGGCGCGGGAACAGGGTGAAGCGAAAACCGGCGTGCTCATGCAGGGTTTCGCCGTTGTGGATCAGCGGCGCTACCACCGGGATGTCGATGTCGGCCAGTTCGAAGGTGAACTGGTGCTCTTCGAGAATGGCCTCGTTGGTCCAGCGCTGCGGACGATAGAACTTGGCAATCAGCGGCTCGGAGTCTTCGATACCGACCTGATACACACGGTTTTCGTAGCTGTTGAGCGCCAGAATGCGCGCGTCGCTGAGGAAACCGATGCTTTCAACGGCATCCAGGACGAGATCGGGGGTGAGGGTTTCAAACGGGTGGGCCATGCTGACTCCTGCGCGCAGCAGGCTGCTGCGTCCGGCTCGGCATGGTAGCGCAGATGGCGGCGCGAAGGGTGTTGGTGTCTGCCCGGGCCTCTTCGCGAGCAGGCTCGCTCCCACCTTGGAATACGATTCCCTGTGGGAGCGAGCCTGCTCGCGAAAGCGGTTTATGAGGCGCCGACGATTCCACCATCCTCGCGAGTAATCGCCATCACCGAAGACCTTGGCTTGCCATTGGGCAGATGCTCGGGAAAGGTCGAACCGCCGTTCTCGCCCGGATGCTGAATCCCGACAAACAGGGTTTTCTGATCCGGCGAGAAGCTGATCCCGGTCACTTCGCAACCCACCGGCCCGACCATGAAACGGCGAATCTCACCGGTCGCAGGATCGGCGCAGAGCATCTGGTTGTTGCCCATCCCGGCGAAGTCGCCAGCGTTGCTCGAGTCACCATCGGTGAGAATCCACAGGCGTCCGGCCTTGTCGAAACCCAGACCGTCGGGGCTGTTGAACATGTTCTGCGGGGTGATGTTGGATGAGCCACCCTTCGGCGTCCCGGCATGCACGCCCGGATTGCCGGCGACCACAAACAGATCCCAGGCAAACGTCTTCGAGGCGTGATCGTTGCGGTCGGTACGCCAGCGCAGAATCTGCCCGTAGACGTTCTTCTCGCGCGGGTTTGGACCGCCCACCGGTTGCCCGTCTTCACCGCGCTTGGCGTTGTTGGTCAGGGTGCAATAAACCTGGCCGTCCTTGGGGCTGACGACGATCCACTCCGGACGGTCCATGCGTGTTGCGCCAACCACGCTGGCGGCAAGGCGCGCGTGGATCAGCACTTGCGCCTGATCGGCAAACCCGCTACTGGCGTCGATGCCGTTCTTGCCGTGGGTCAGTTCGATCCACTGGCCCTGGCCTTTCGGGTGATCAGGGTTGCCGTCGCCGGCGTCGAACTTGGCCACATACAAAGTGCCGTGATCGAGGATGTCGCGGTTGGCTTTCTGATTGCGATGGTTGATGCGATCGCGGCTGACGAATTTGTAGATGAACTCGCCACGCTCGTCGTCGCCCATGTACACCACAGCGCGACCATCGTCGGTCTCGGCCAGCGCGGCGTTTTCATGTTTGAAGCGGCCCAGCGCGGTGCGTTTGACCGGAGTCGATTGCGGATCGAATGGGTCGATCTCGACCACCCAGCCGTGACGGTTGAGCTCGTTGGGGTTCTTGGCCATGTCGAAGCGCGGGTCGTGCGGGTGCCAGTTGATGTCTTTGCTGCTGGCGACAACGCCGTAGCGCTTTTGCGCGGCATCGAACTGCTGCTGGGCGTTGCTGCTGCCGAAGCAGTCGGTGAAGTTTTCTTCGCAGGTCAGGTAGGTGCCCCACGGCGTCTTGCCGTTGGCGCAGTTCTGGAAGGTGCCGAGAACTTTTTTGCCGTGCTTGTCGGCAGCGGTTTTCATCAAGTCGTGGCCGCGGGCCGGACCGCTGATGCGCAGCGGCGAGTTGCCGTGGATGCGACGGTTGTAGCGCGAGCCTTGGACGAATTGCCACTGGCCGTTCTTGCGCTGCACTTCGATCACCGACACGCCTTCGCAGGCCAATGCCTTGCGCACATCCTCAGCCGACTGCGGCATGCCGCCATGCGGATACAGGTAGCGATAGTTGGTGTATTCGTTGTTGATCGCCATCAGCGCGCGGTTCTTGTCGTCCGGGAAGGCGAACAGGCTCATGCCATCGTTGTTGTCGCCGAACTGCACTTCCTGCGCGGCAGCGGTGCCGTTACCGCTTGGATCGAAGGCCGGGCCGTTCTTGTGCAACGGCTGGCCCCAACTGATCAGCACCGAAGACTTGTAGCCCTTGGGCAGGCTGATGGCGTCGGTGGTCGCCGCCGGGATGCTCTCGAAGCCGAGCAGGCGGCTGTTGCCGGCGCTGACGCTGGCGGCCATGACGCTGCGGCTCAGCAGGTTGCCGCCGAGGAACATCGCCGCGCCGCACAAGGCACCGGCGCTGATGAAACCGCGACGGCTGAGGCCGACCATTTTTTCCAGATCAGTGGATTGGTTTTCTTCTAATAGGCTCACATCAGGCTCCCTGCTTGGTTATGGGCAACACCTTAATGCGGGTCGATGACGCTTTTGTGGCAGGGACAAATCAGAGCGGCGTGCCGATCAGCACGTTGGACGGCGCGCATTGCACCTGCACCGCAGACCCCACGCCGAGTTGCTGGTTGCGCAAGTGCAGCGGTTCGGCCAAGGCGCAGAGAGTGTGGCCGTTGGGCAGGGAAATGCGCACTTCGCTGGGGCCATCCTCGGCATCGAGGATGGCTTCGATGGTGCCGCGCAGGACATTGTGTCCGGGCGTTGCCGACTGATCGGCGCCGAGCAACTCAAGCCAGCCAGCCTTGATCAGCGCCATCACTTCGGTACCGATCTGCAATTCCAGATGCACGGTGCTGTCGTGGGTGATCTGTGCCTCCAGAGCAATGCCTTCTGCCAGTTCGAGGCGGATCAGATCGTTGCGCCCCTGCGCCTGAATCGCTGCCACCGTGCCATGCAGCTGATTGCGCGCGCTGGTCCTGAGCATCAGCCGCCCGAGCAGGTCGAGATCGCTGGCGTCTTCCGCCGCTTCCAGCACCTGCGCCTGCAACGCCTGCAATTTCTGATACAGGCGCAGCACCCGCTCGCCCTCGCTGGACAGTCTGGCGCCTCCGCCACCCTTGCCGCCCACCACGCGCTCGACCAAGGGTTTCTGCGCCAGGTTGTTCAACTCATCGATCGCATCCCATGCCGCCTTGTAACTGAGCCCCGCGCTCTTCGCCGCACGGGTGATCGAACCCTGCTCGGCGATGTGTTGCAGCAGGGCAATGCGCTGCGGACGGCGGACGATGTGCTGGGACAGCAGGGTGGGCAGGGACATGGCAGAACGCTTCGGGCTCGGGCGATGAGATGGACGTTGGCCACTTGCAACGCGCGAGTCAAGCCTGACGCCGAGCCCCTGTGGGAGCGAGCCTGCTCGCGAAAGCGGTTTGACCAACCACAGCTTTGTTGAATGTGACGCCCATTCGCGAGCAGGCTCGCTCCCACATGAGATCTGTATTCGCTTCAGGTACCGGGCTTCGGCGTCCGGGCCAGGCAATACACATCAACCCGCGCTGCACCTGCATTCATCAACAACCGCGCCAGCGCCTGAGCGGTCGCGCCCGTGGTCAGAACATCATCCACCAGCGCGAAATGGCGGCCGCTTGCCTCTGCATCAGGCGCCAGCGCAAATGCATTGCGCAAATTGCGTTTGCGCGCCTTGGCGTCGAGATCCTGTTGGGCGTCGGTGTCCATGACTCGCCGCAGCACCTGTTCTTCACAGGGCAAATCCAGCGACACACTCAACCAGCGCGCGAGCATCGCCGCTTGATTGAATCCGCGCCGACGCAGGCGTTTATTCGCCAACGGCACCGGTAGCAACACATCGGGTCGCGGCAAGTCTTCGGCGAAGCGATGCTGCAGGTATTGGCCGAGAACATCGGCGAGCAGGTGACCAAACGGCCATTTTGCGTTGTGTTTAAAGCGTGTAATCAGACTGTCCACGGGGAAGCCATAAACCCAGGGCACGGCGACCTGCTCGAAGGCCGGAGGCTCTAGCAGGCACTCGCCGCAAGTCAGGCCATCCGCCGCCAGCGGCAAAGCGCAGCTCTGACAATGGCTGCCGAGCCAGGGCAATTCGGTTTCGCAGGCCTCGCACATTGGCATTTGTGCTTCTGCGGGCTCATCGCACAGCAAACAGGTCTGTACGTTTTTTAAACAGATGTAAACCTGCCCTTGGTATTGCGGTTGACAGCGCATCGCTCTTCCTTAAATATGCCGAACATCCGTGTAGCGCCTGTGGATATTCCATTTTCCCCGGCGCCAGCCAAGCATAACCAAGGAATTGCCCATGAGCGCGAGCACCACTGCCACCCTGCGTCACGATTGGTCTCTGGCCGAAGTCAAAGCACTCTTCGTACAGCCATTCAACGACTTGCTGTTCCAGGCGCAAACGGTGCACCGCGCACATTTCAACGCCAACCGCGTGCAGGTCTCGACACTGCTGTCGATCAAGACCGGCGCCTGCCCGGAAGACTGCAAGTACTGCCCGCAGTCCGGGCACTACAACACCGGTCTGGAAAAAGAAAAGCTGATGGAAGTGCAGAAGGTCCTCGAAGAGGCGGCCCGCGCCAAGGCCATTGGTTCGACGCGATTCTGCATGGGCGCGGCGTGGAAACATCCATCCGCCAAAGACATGCCGTATGTGTTGAAGATGGTTGAAGGGGTGAAAGCCCTCGGCCTGGAAACCTGCATGACCCTCGGCCGTCTCGATCAGGAGCAGACCGAAGCGCTGGCCAAGGCCGGTCTGGATTACTACAACCACAACCTCGACACCTCGCCGGAGTTCTACGGCAGCATCATCACCACCCGCACTTACAGCGAGCGTCTGCAGACGCTGGCCTACGTGCGTGAGTCGGGGATGAAAATCTGCTCCGGCGGCATCCTCGGCATGGGCGAATCGCTGGACGATCGCGCCAATCTGCTGATCCAGCTGGCCAACCTGCCGGAGCACCCGGAGTCGGTGCCAATCAACATGCTGGTAAAAGTCGCCGGCACGCCGCTGGAAAACGCCGAAGACATCGACCCGTTCGACTTCATCCGCATGCTCGCCGTGGCGCGCATCCTCATGCCGCAATCCCACGTGCGCCTGTCCGCCGGTCGCGAAGCGATGAACGAGCAGATGCAGGCCCTGGCATTTTTCGCCGGCGCCAACTCGATTTTCTACGGCGACAAATTGCTCACCACCGCCAACCCGCAGGCGGACAAGGACATGCAGTTGTTCGCCCGCCTCGGTATCCAGCCGGAGGCCCGCGAGGAGCATTCCGATGAGGTTCATCAAGCTGCGATCGAGCAGGCACTGGTGGAGCAGAAGAGTAGCGAGCAGTTCTACAACGCTGCGGTGTAATAAACCGCGCGGATTGCCCTGAAGAAATGCAAAACCCCTGTGGGAGCGAGCCTGCTCGCGAAAGCGGTTTGGCCGCCAACATCCCTGTTGGATGTGACGCCCATTCGCGAGCAGGCTCGCTCCCACAAGGGATCTGTGTCATTTGAAAATCGAGGCCTGCATGTCTTTCGATCTCGCCGCACGCCTTGCTGCCCGCCGTGCCGACAACCTCTATCGCCAACGCCCGCTGCTCGAATCGCCGCAAGGCCCGCAAGTTGTGGTCGATGGTCAACCACTGCTCGCTTTCTGCAACAACGACTATCTGGGCCTGGCCAATCATCCGCAAGTGATCGAAGCCTGGCGCGCCGGTGCCGAGCGCTGGGGTGTCGGCGGTGGCGCGTCGCATCTGGTGATCGGCCACAGCAGCCCGCATCACGCGCTGGAAGAAGCACTCGCCGATCTGACCGGACGCCCACGTGCGCTGCTGTTCACCACCGGCTACATGGCCAACCTCGGCACGGTCACGGCGCTGGTCGGGCAGGGCGATACGGTGCTGGAAGACCGGCTCAATCACGCCTCGTTGCTGGACGCGGGCCTGTTGTCCGGCGCGCGTTTCAACCGCTATCTGCACAACGACGCCGAGAGTCTGGCCAAGCGCCTGGAGAAAGCCACTGGCAATACACTGGTGGTTACCGATGGCGTGTTCAGCATGGACGGTGATATTGCCGACCTGCCGGCGCTGGCCCGCGAGGCCAAGGCCAGAGGCGCGTGGCTGATGGTCGACGACGCGCATGGCTTCGGTCCGCTGGGCGCCAACGGTGGCGGCAGCGTCGAGCATTTCGGTTTGAATCAGGACGATGTGCCGGTGCTGGTCGGTACGCTCGGCAAAGCCTTCGGCACCGCCGGGGCCTTTGTCGCCGGCAGCGAAGAGTTGATCGAAAGCCTGATCCAGTTCGCCCGCCCGTACATCTACACCACCAGCCAACCACCGGCGCTGGCCTGCGCGACGCTGAAAAGCCTCGAGCTGTTGCGCAGCGAACACTGGCGCCGTGAACACTTGCAGACGCTGATTCGCCAGTTCCGCCACGGCGCCGAGCAGATCGGACTGGAACTGATGGACAGCTTCACGCCGATCCAGCCGATCATGATCGGCGATGCCGGGCGCGCCGTGCGGTTGTCGCAGATGCTGCGCGAGCGCGGGCTGATGGTCACTGCGATTCGCCCGCCAACCGTGCCGGCCGGCAGCGCGCGGTTGCGCGTAACGCTGACCGCCGCCCACAGCGAGGCGCAGGTGCAACTGTTGCTGGAAGGGTTGGCAGATTGTTTTGCCCGATTGTCATTGGAGCCAGGCCATGCGTAATCGTCTGATCCTGCTGCCCGGCTGGGGCCTCGGCGTATCGCCGCTGGAACCGCTGGCCGCAGCATTGCGTGGCCTCGACGAACATCTGCAAGTCGAGATCGAACCGCTGCCGGAGCTGGATTCCGCTGACCTTAAAGACTGGCTCGACGAACTCGATGCGCGCATTCCACAGGAAGTCTGGCTTGGTGGCTGGTCGCTGGGCGGCATGCTCGCCTCTGAGTTGGCGGCACGACGCGGTGAGGCGTGCTGCGGGCTGCTCACGCTGGCGAGCAACCCTGCGTTTGTCGCCCATGAACAGTGGCCGAGCGCGATGCCTGGCGAGACGTTCGATGCGTTTCTTGCCGGTTGCCAGGCCGATCCGCGTACCACGCTCAAGCGCTTCGCTCTGCTATGTGCGCAAGGTTCACCAGACCCGCGCGGCTTGTCGCGCTTGCTGCTCGGTGGCGCGCCAGCCATCGCGCCGGCCGCGCTGATGGCGGGTCTGGAGCTCCTTGCGCAACTGGACACACGCCAGGCGTTGCAGGGGTTTCGCGGCCCGCAGTTTCATCTGTTCGGCGGACAGGACGCGCTGGTCCCGGCGGAAGCGGCCGGTGCATTGTTCGCGCTGTTGCCGGATATCGAAATTGGTCTGATCGAACAGGCCAGCCATGCTTTTCTGCTGGACGACCCGCACGGAGTCGCGGGCGCGATCCAGGCTTTTCTTCATGAGTGCGCTGATGACTGACCTGTCCCTTGTGCTGCCTGGGGGCTTGCCCGACAAGCGCCAGGTGGCGGCGTCTTTTTCCCGTGCTGCGGCCAGTTACGATAGCGTCGCCGAGTTTCAGCGTGACGTCGGCACGCAGCTGCTTGCGCGTTTGCCTGGGAGTTTCATGCCGTCGCGGTGGCTCGATCTCGGTTGCGGCACCGGCTATTTCAGCCGGGCGCTGGCCTCGCGTTTCACCCAGGGCAGCGGTGTCGCGCTGGACATCGCCGAGGGCATGCTTGATCACGCACGGCCGCTGGGTGGCGCTGAGCATTTCATTGCTGGCGATGCCGAACGGCTGCCGTTGCAGGATGCGAGCGTCGATCTGATTTTCTCCAGCCTCGCGGTGCAGTGGTGCGCCGACTTCGAGGCGGTGCTCAGCGAAGCCTTGCGCGTGCTGAAACCGGGCGGGATTTTTACCTTTGCTAGTCTGTGTACAGGAACGTTGTTCGAGTTGCGTGAGAGTTGGCAGCAGGTCGACGGGTTGGTGCACGTCAATCGCTTCCGCGAGTTCGCCCGCTATGAACAGTTATGTGCCGGCAGTGGCATGCGCATTTTGGCGCTGGAGAATCAGCCGCACGTGTTGCATTACCCGGATGTGCGCAGCCTGACTCACGAGCTGAAGGCGCTGGGTGCACACAATCTGAATCCCGGGCGGCCGGGCGGTTTGACCGGACGGGCGCGGATTCTCGGGCTGATCGACGCGTATGAGCGCTTCCGTCAGGTGTCGGGGCTGCCGGCAACGTATCAGGTGGTGTACGCCGTGTTGGAGAAACCTCTATGAGCGCAGCCTATTTCATCACCGGTACCGACACCGATGTCGGCAAGACCACCGTCGCTGCCGGATTGCTCCATGCAGCGCGCTCGGCAGGCTTGAGCACGGCGGCGGGTAAGCCGGTGGCATCAGGTTGCGACGTCACGCCCAAAGGCTTGCGTAATTCCGATGCCTTGGCGCTGCTGGCCGAATGTTCGTTGCCGCTGACTTATCAACAGGTCAACCCGGTGGCGTTCGAGCCAGCGATCGCTCCCCATCTGGCGGCGCGCGAAGCAGGTGTGGCGCTGACGGTGCAATCGCTGCTGGCGCCGATGCGCGGGATTCTGGCGATGAACGCCGATTTCACCCTGATCGAAGGCGCGGGCGGCTGGCGGGTGCCGTTGGCCGATCAGGACAATCTCTCGGACTTGGCGATTGCGCTGAAGCTGCCGGTGATTCTGGTGGTGGGCGTGAGGCTGGGGTGCATCAGTCATGCGTTGCTGACCGCCGAGGCGATTGCTCGCGACGGTCTGCAGTTGGCGGGTTGGGTGGCGAATATCATCGATCCGAAAACCTCTCGGCTGGAGGAAAACTTAGCGACGCTCGCCGAACGCATACCCGCGCCGTGCCTGGGCCGGGTGCCGAAACTCAAAGCGTTGAGCGCCGAAGCGGTCGCCGAGCATCTGCAACTGGATCTGCTCGACTAAGTTTTTCACTATGAACAGGCACTGTGCCATTAGTGTTTTTGACGGGTGTTTTGCTGGCGCGTCTGCTTCAATGGCGACCATTGATCCTTTGCAAGGATGAGAGCGACTATGGAAATCTCAGGTAACACAGCTTTTTATGCGGGGCTGAGCTCGATTCAGTCCGGGCAGAACCGCGTCGATCAGGCTGCCAGTCAGATCGCCAATAACACTATCGAACGTTCGGTGACCAGCCAGTCGTCCGAAGTGCAGGTCAATCGCCTGCGCGGTGTGGATCGCGCACAAGAATCGGATCTGGCGAGCAATATCGTCGAGCAGTCGCAGGGCAAGATCCAGGCAGAGCTGGGTGTGAAGGTGGCCAAGGCGTCCGACGAAGTGCTCGGGACGATCATCGATACCTTCGCCTGATCGAATTTGTTGTAGACCCAGAAACGCCGCGCCTTGTCGCGGCGTTTTTCGTTTAAGTCCTTCTTGCTCAACTAATCTTTTTACAACGCCCGTGGCTTGCGTGAAGTCGCGGAGATTTCTCGTTTCCGGCATTTGGAGAACGTGATGACGAACGGCAAAAGAACGATGCTTGACAAGATTTCGGCGTAAACGTATGTTTCAAACAACTGTTTGACCGTCACAACAACTCAACACGGTCGTTCATTCCCGGTTACATCAGCAGAGGTTTATCGCTATGCCTGACTACAAGGCCCCCTTGCGTGATATTCGCTTCGTTCGTGACGAGCTGCTCGGCTATGAAGCGCACTATCAGAGCCTGCCAGCGTGCGCAGACGCCACGCCGGACATGGTTGACGCCATCCTCGAGGAAGGCGCCAAGTTTTGTGAGCAGGTACTGGCGCCGCTGAACCGCGTGGGCGACATCGAAGGTTGCACCTGGAGCGAGTCCGGCGTGAAAACCCCGACTGGCTTCAAAGAGGCGTACAAGCAATTCGTCGAAGGCGGCTGGCCAAGCCTGGCCCACGACGTTGAGCACGGCGGTCAGGGTCTGCCTGAGTCGCTGGGCTTGGCGGTGAGCGAAATGGTCGGCGAAGCCAACTGGTCGTGGGGCATGTACCCAGGCCTGTCGCACGGTGCGATGAACACCATCTCCGAGCACGGCACCCCTGAGCAGCAGGAAGCCTATCTGACCAAACTGGTCTCCGGCGAATGGACCGGCACCATGTGCCTGACCGAACCGCACTGCGGCACCGATCTGGGCATGCTGCGTACCAAGGCCGAACCTCAGGCCGACGGTTCCTACAAAGTTTCCGGCACCAAGATCTTCATCTCGGCCGGTGAACACGACATGGCGGACAACATCGTCCACATCGTACTGGCGCGTCTGCCGGATGCTCCGGCTGGCACCAAAGGCATCTCGCTGTTCATCGTTCCAAAGTTCCTGCCAAACGCCGATGGCACCATTGGCGCGCGCAATGCCGTGAGCTGCGGTTCGCTGGAACACAAGATGGGCATCCACGGCAACGCCACTTGCGTGATGAACTTCGACGGCGCCACCGGTTACCTGATCGGCCCGGCGAACAAAGGCCTGAACTGCATGTTCACCTTTATGAACACCGCTCGCCTCGGTACCGCACTGCAAGGTCTGGCTCACGCCGAAATCGGCTTCCAGGGCGGTCTGAAATACGCTCGTGATCGCCTGCAAATGCGCTCGCTGACTGGCCCGAAAGCGCCGGACAAGGCCGCTGACCCGATCATCGTCCACCCGGACGTGCGCCGCATGCTGTTGACCATGAAGGCGTTCGCCGAAGGCAACCGCGCGATGGTCTACTTCACTGCGAAGCAGGTCGACATCGTCAAGTACGGCGTCGATGAAGAAGAGAAGAAGAAGGCCGACGCACTGCTGGCATTCATGACCCCGATCGCCAAAGCGTTCATGACCGAAGTCGGTTTTGAAGCCGCCAACCACGGCGTGCAGATCTACGGCGGCCACGGCTTCATCGCCGAGTGGGGCATGGAGCAGAACGTTCGCGACAGCCGCATTTCGATGCTGTACGAAGGCACCACCGGCATTCAGGCTCTGGACCTGCTCGGCCGTAAAGTGCTGATGACTCAAGGCGAAGCTCTGAAAGGCTTCACCAAGATCGTCCACAAGTTCTGCCAGACCAACGAGGGCAACGAAGCCGTCCAGGAATTCGTCGCGCCGCTGGCTGCACTGAACAAGGAATGGGGCGAGCTGACCATGAAGGTCGGTATGGCTGCCATGAAAGACCGCGAAGAAGTCGGCGCGGCCTCCGTGGACTACCTGATGTACTCCGGTTATGCCTGCCTGGCCTACTTCTGGGCGGACATGGCACGTCTGGCTGCGGAAAAACTGGCCGCCGGTACCAGCGACGAGGCGTTCTACACCGCCAAGCTGCAAACCGCGCGCTTCTACTTCCAGCGCATCCTGCCGCGTACCCGTACGCACGTGGCCACTATGCTGTCGGGTGCTGGCAACCTGATGGACATGAAAGAAGAAGACTTCGCGCTGGGCTACTAAGCCTTAGCGCAGTCTGAGGAAAACCGCTGCTCCCATTAGGGGGCAGCGGTTTTTTTGTTTGCGGATCGCTCAGATAGTAGAGCTTCCGGCCGTTATAGAGACCGTGTGTGATCTGGATCACATTGTATGGGCTTGGCCGCACTTTGCAGGCACAATGCCATCTCTTTGCTATGACGGGTCGGAGCTTACCCTTGCCGCGTTCTTCCGCTGTACGTTTCAGCCATTTCCTGCCATCACTGCTGTTGTTGCTTGCGGGGTTGGCGGCTGCGTACGTCAAAGACCTCAGCGTGTTTTTCACGTCGCTATTCAACGTTCTGCCGACATTGGTTCTGCTCCTCGGTGGGGCGTACTGCGCGGTGTATCGGCGTCAGCGCGAACTGTTTCTGATGCTGACGGTGTACATCGCCTACTTTTTGCTGGACACCCAGACCGATTTCTACCGCGACAACGGCAAGGTTCGCGAAGATGCTGCAGTGGTGTTTCATCTGGTCTGCCTGCTGCTGCCGTTGTTGTTCGGGCTGTTCGCCGCATGGCAGGAACGTACGCATCTGTTCCAAGACATGGTCGCGCGCTTTGCCGTGCTGCTGGCATTTGGCAGCGTGGCGCTAGGGCTGGAACAAAGTTACCCACAGGCGCTACTGCTGTGGCTGTCGGAGATCCGCTGGCCGGCGCTGCATGGCGCATGGATGAGCCTGATCCAGTTGTCCTATCCGGTGTTCATCTCGGCCTTCTTGCTTCTGGCCTGGCAATACTGGCGCAACCCGCGTCCGTTGCACGCGGCGCAACTGGTCGGCTTGCTCGGGGTCTTCTGGATGTTGCCGAAGACTTTCATTCTGCCGTTCACCCTGAACATCATGTGCAGCCAGGTGATGCTGATGATCGCCGCGGCGGTTGCACATGAGGCCTATCAAATGGCCTTCCGCGACGAGCTCACCGGTCTGCCGGGACGTCGCGCGCTCAACGAACGCATGCAGCGTCTGGGGCGCAACTACGTGCTGGCGATGAGCGACGTCGATCACTTCAAGAAATTCAACGACACCCATGGCCATGATGTCGGTGATCAGGTGCTGCGCCTGGTCGCCAGCAAGCTGTCGAAAATCAGCGGTGGCGGTAGGGCGTATCGCTACGGCGGTGAGGAATTTGCTTTGGTCTTCGCAGGCAAAACCCTTGAGGAGTGCATGCCGCACCTGGAAGTGATCCGTGAGTCGATCGCCTCCTACAGCATTCAGTTACGCAACCAGGAAAACCGCCCGCAGGATGATCAGCAAGGTCGCCAGCGCCGTAGCGGTTCCGGGGCTTCAGCGGTGTCGGTGACGGTGAGTATCGGCGTCGCCGAACGTGTCGAGCAACGCACCCCTGAAGAAGTGCTCAAGTCCGCCGACCAGGCGTTGTACAGCGCCAAGGGCGCCGGGCGTAACTGCGTCATGGCATTCGGGCAGAACCGCCGTGGCGCGGTGCGCATGGACGCTGCTGCGGGTTGAGTGATGACGGCGCATTCAGCGCCTGCACAGTGATTGTCGCGCGTGGTAGCCAGCAGTAGGTTGAACAAATCTGCTGACGGAGAAGCCACCATGCCTGAGTACAAAGCTCCCCTGCGCGACATGCGCTTTCTGATCGATCACGTCTTCGACTTCCACTCCAGCTACGCCAGTCTGGGCGCGCATGACGCCAGCCCGGACATGATCAGCGCGATCCTCGAAGAAGGCGCGAAGTTCTGCGAGAACGTGCTGGCCCCGCTCAATCGCAGCGGCGATGAAGAGGGCTGCCATTTCGACAACGGCGTGGTAACAACGCCTACAGGCTTCAAGCAGGCCTTCGCACAATATGTCGAGGGCGGCTGGCACGGTTTGGCGGCTGATCCGGCTTACGGTGGTCAAGGGCTGCCGAGCTCGCTGGGACTGGTGATCAGCGAGATGGTCGGTTCCAGTAACACGTCCTGGGGCATGTACCCGGGCCTGACTCACGGCGCGATGTCGGCGATCCACGCCCACGGTACCGCCGAGCAGAAAGACACCTACCTGAGCAAACTTACCGCTGGCCAGTGGACCGGCACCATGTGCCTGACCGAAGCCCACTGCGGCACCGATCTGGGCATCATCAAGACCCGCGCGGTGCCCCGGGCCGACGGCAGCTACGCGATCACCGGCAGCAAGATTTTCATTTCCGCCGGCGAGCATGACCTGAGCGACAACATCATCCATCTGGTCCTGGCCAAGCTGCCGGACGCACCGGCCGGAACCAAGGGCATTTCCCTGTTTATCGTGCCCAAGTTCCTGCCCGATGCAGCAGGCGAAGCGGGAGAGCGCAATGGCGTTTCCTGCGGCTCGATCGAGCACAAGATGGGCATCAAGGCTTCAGCCACCTGCGTGTTGAACTTCGATGCCGCCACCGGTTACCTGATCGGCGAGCCGAACAAGGGCCTCAACTGCATGTTCACCATGATGAACCACGCGCGGCTCGGCACCGGCATGCAAGGGCTGTGTCTGGGCGAGGCGAGTTTTCAGGGTGCGATCAAGTACGCCAATGACCGCCTGCAGATGCGCGCGCTGACCGGCGCCAAGGCCCCGGAAAAACCAGCCGATCCGATCATCGTTCACCCCGATGTGCGGCGCATGTTGCTGACCATGAAAGCCTTCAACGAAGGCAACCGCGCGCTGACCTATTTCACCGCGCAGATGCTCGATGTCGCGCACCTGAGCAGCGATGCCGAGGCGCGTCAGGAGGCCGAAGACCTGTTGGCGTTCCTCACGCCGATCTGCAAGGCCTTCATGACCGACACCGGGCTGGAAGTGACCAACCACGGCATGCAAGTGTTCGGCGGCCACGGTTTCATTCGCGAGTGGGGCATGGAGCAACTGGTGCGCGATTGCCGGATTGCGCCGATCTACGAAGGCACCAATGGCATTCAGGCGCTGGACCTGCTCGGGCGCAAGGTGCTCGGCAGTCAGGGCAAGCTGCTGCGGGGCTTTACCAAAATCGTCCACAAGTTCTGCGCAGCGAACGCCGACCATGCGCAGTTGGGCAGCTTCGTCGCGCAACTCAACGGGCTCAATCAGCAGTGGGGCGACCTGACCATGAAGGTCGGCATGGCCGCGATGAATAACCCGGACGAAGTCGGCGCTGCATCGGTGGATTATCTGATGTACAGCGGCTACATCATCCTTGGCTACCTGTGGCTGCGCATGGCGTTGGTTGCCCAGACGCAGCTGGAGGCGGACGAGGGTGAGGCTGATTTTCTCAAGGGCAAACTGGCGACGTGCGAGTTCTACTTCAAGCGCTTGTTGCCGCGTACGGCTGCGCATCAGGCAGCGATCGAGGCGGGCAGTGATTGTTTGATGAATTTGCCGGCGCAGGCATTTGCTTTGTAGGGCAGATCGAAAGATCGCGGCGATCTTTTCTGGTGACTAAAAATAACAAATCAGTCACCGGCTGACCCTATGTGTCGCAAAAGTTGTTGAGGTACACTCAGGCTCAGAAAACATCATTCCACGAACCACCTGTTTAGATCTTGCGAGGTTTGCCATGGCTGACTACAAAGCGCCGCTGCGCGATATGCGCTTCGTCCTCAATGAAGTGTTCGAAGTCGCCAAACTCTGGGCCGAGCTGCCGGCGCTGGCCGAGACCGTCGACGCCGAAACCGTTGAAGCGATTCTCGAAGAGGCCGGCAAGGTCACCAGCAAAAGCATCGCGCCGCTGAGTCGTGCCGCTGACGAGGAAGGTTGCCATTGGGCGGACGGTGCCGTCACCACCCCGGCCGGTTTTCCACAGGCCTATCAGACTTATGCCGAAGGCGGCTGGGTCGGTGTTGGTGGCGATCCGGCCTATGGCGGCATGGGCATGCCCAAAGCCGTGTCGGCGCAGGTCGAAGAAATGGTCAACTCCGCCAGCCTGGCGTTCGGTCTGTATCCGATGCTGACCGCCGGCGCCTGCCTGTCGATCAATGCCCACGCCAGCGAAGAACTGAAAGCTGCGTACCTGCCGAACATGTACGCCGGCATCTGGGCCGGCTCCATGTGCCTGACCGAGCCGCACGCCGGCACCGATCTGGGGATCATTCGCACCAAAGCCGAACCTCAGGCCGACGGTTCCTACAAGGTCAGCGGCACCAAGATCTTCATCACTGGCGGTGAACACGACCTCACCGAGAACATCATTCATCTGGTACTGGCCAAGCTGCCGGACGCCCCGGCCGGTCCAAAAGGCATTTCGCTGTTCCTGGTGCCGAAGTTCATGGTCAATGCCGACGGCAGCCTCGGTGCGCGTAACCCGGCCAACTGCGGTTCGATCGAACACAAGATGGGCATCCAGGCGTCGGCGACCTGCGTGATGAACTTCGACGAAGCCGTCGGCTATCTGGTCGGCGAGCCGAACAAAGGCCTGGCGGCGATGTTCACCATGATGAACTACGAGCGTCTGGGTGTTGGTATTCAAGGCCTGGCCACCGGCGAGCGCTCTTACCAGAACGCCGTCGAATATGCGCGCGATCGTCTGCAGAGCCGTTCGCCGACTGGCGCGCAGAACAAGGACAAAGCCGCTGACCCGATCATCGTCCACCCGGACGTGCGGCGCATGCTGCTGACCATGAAAGCCTCGAACGAAGGCGGCCGTGCGTTCTCCACGTATGTGGCGATGCAACTGGACACCGCCAAGTTCAGTGAAGACGCGACCACCCGCAAGCGCGCGGAAGATCTGGTGGCGCTGCTGACGCCGGTAGCGAAAGCTTTCCTGACCGACCTGGGTCTGGAAACCACCGTCCACGGCCAGCAGATTTTTGGTGGCCACGGCTACATCCGCGAGTGGGGCCAGGAACAACTGGTGCGCGATGTGCGCATCACCCAGATCTACGAAGGCACCAACGGCATTCAGGCGCTGGATCTGGTCGGGCGCAAGATCGTTGGCAGTGGCGGCGCGTTCTACCAGCTGTTCGCTGACGAGATCCGTCATTTCACCGCAACCGCCAGCGCCGATCTGGGCGAGTTCACCAAGCCGCTGAACGATGCCGTCGACACCCTCGACGAGCTGACCGCGTGGCTGCTGGACCGGGCGAAAAACAATCCGAACGAAATCGGCGCGGCCTCGGTCGAATATTTGCAAGCGTTCGGATACACCGCTTACGCCTACATGTGGGCGTTGATGGCCAAAGCCTCGCTGGGCAAGGAAGCGCAAGATGATTTCTATGCGAGCAAGCTGGGCACCGCACGCTTCTATTTCGCCCGTTTGCTGCCGCGTATCCACTCGTTGAGCGCGTCGGTCAAGGCCGGTAGCGAGTCGCTGTTCCTGCTGGATGCGGCGCAGTTCTGATCCTGTAGACGTCATGTAAGCATTTGCTTACGTGACGTGCTGCTGTTCTCCCATATCCGTATATTGGATCCACGGCTAATCTACATTTCATGGACGTCGCGCAGGAAGCGCAAAGTAAACAACACGGACACGTAGGATTCTGCCAGGGTGGCGGAGTGAAATGGATGTCAGGGAAACAGTCTGCAAAGCCCCGCTTCGGCGGGGTTTTCTTTTGCCTGAAGAAAAGTTTCAGGCGAGCGGATCGAGGGGCGGCTTCACTTCGCGATCGATCACCTCTTCAAGCAATGTCTGCAGCAATGCCAACGAGGCCTGCTGGCGTTGTACATCACGGCACACCAGGCCAACTTGCAACGGCACCCGTGGCTCGCTCAGCGGTTTCCACAGCAGATCTTCATCGTCGTATTCCTTTTGCGAACGTCCCGGCAGCACCGTTGCCAGCCTGGTGTGCGGCAGGCTGTCGAGAATTCCCAACATATTGTTCAGCTCGGCCTGCACTTGCGGGCGTCGTCCGAGGCTGGTCAGTTGTGCCTGCCAGATCTGCCGGATCTGGAACTCTTCGCCGAGCAGCAGCATTGGCAGCTCAGCAGCCTGGCGCATCGAGACCTTCTTGAACTCGCGCAAGGGATGGTCTGCCGGGATGACCAGCGTCAGTTCATCTTCATACAGCAACACCCCGTGCAGACCGGGTTGGCGCGGCGGCAGATAGCTGATGCCGATGTCCAGCGAACCATTGAGCAGACGCCGTTCGATTTCCAGCCCCGTAAGTTCATAGATCTGCACTACCAGATGCGGCTGCGCCTTGCGCACACGCTCGAGCATTTGCGGCACGAGGCTGGTGTGCACCGTTTGCAACACACCGATCGCCAGGGTGCGCAACGCCTGCCCCTTGAAATTACCCAACGCCTCGCGCGCCCGCTGCAAGCCATCGAGCAACGGCAGCGCGTGGTTGTACAGCGTGTGCGCAGCGAGGGTCGGCAGCAGGCGTTTACTGCTGCGTTCGAACAGGGTGACGTCGAGATTCTGCTCCAGCTGACGGATCTGTTGCGACAGCGCCGGTTGCGAGATCGACAAGCGCTCAGCCGCACGGCCGACATGGCCTTCTTCGTAGACCGCGACGAAATAACGCAGTTGTTTGAAATCCATAAGTAGCGCTTATCGAAATGGCTGAAAAAACGAAATGGCCTGAAGCCGTTTGCGCGCCTAGTCTAACCGCATTCGCAAGGCTTGCAGGGCCAGAAAGCGTGACGAATTCCATTTGCTTCGTTCGTGATTACATAGGCAGTTCAAAAAACCTCCAGCGAGGTTTTTGCTCATGAATCTGTTCAGTTTGCGGCGCCAGACGCCGAGTCTGGATGACCTCTGCTTCGAGGCGGGGCCATCCGCTATGACCGACCATCTCAATGCCCAACGCCTGATGCCCAGTGTCGAGCGGCCGCATCAAGTGTTCGCTCGCGGCCAGGGTTCATGGCTGTGGGACAGCAACGATCGCGCCTACCTCGACTTTTCCCAGGCCGGCGGCGCCAACAGCCTTGGCCACAGCCCCACGGCGCTGGTCAAAGCCATCGCCAATCAGGCTCAGGCGCTGATCAATCCAGGCTGCAATCTGCGTAATCGCGGCATGTTCAGCCTCGCCGAACGTCTGTGCGCCAGCACGTCCAGCGATCAGGCATACCTGCTCAACAGTGGCAGCGAGGCTTGTGAGGCGGCGATCAAACTGGCGCGCAAATGGGGCCAACTGCATCGCGGTGGCGCTTCGCGGATCATCGTGGCGCAGCAGGGTTGCCATGGCCGCAGTCTGGCGACGGTCGATCGAGTGCCATTCAACGACCTGCCGGCGCTGCATGCGGCGGTTGATGCGCAGACCGTGGCGATCATGCTGGAGCCGATCCAGAGCGATGCCGGGGTCATTCCGGCGACCGAGCACTACCTCAAAGGGGTCGAGCGACTGTGTCGTGACCTGGGCATTCTGCTGATTCTCGACGAAGTGCAAACTGGTCTGGGCCGCTGCGGCAGCTTGCTCGCCGAACAGTCCTACGGGATTCGCGCCGATATCGTTGTGCTCGGCAAAGGCCTCGGCGGCGGCTTGCCGCTGGCGGCCTTGCTGGCGCGAGGCAAGGCCTGCTGTTTCGCCATCGGCGAGCTGAGCGGCACTCATCACGGCAACGCCTTGATGACGGCGGCCGGTCTGGTGGTGCTCGACAGCATCCATGACCGCAGCTTCCTCCAGCAGGTCAACGACAACGGCCAGCACCTGCGCGAAGGCCTGGCGCGACTGGCGCACCGCTACGGCCACGGCGAGTTGCGCGGCCAAGGCCTGTTCCATGGGCTGACGCTGTCCGACGAATGCGCCGACGCCGTCGTTCACGCTGCACTTCACGAAGGCCTGATATTGAACGCCGCGCAGCCTGACTGCCTGCGCTTCACCCCGGCACTCACTGTCAGCAAAGCCAACATCGACGAAATGCTCCTGCGCCTGGGCCGCGCCTTCTCGCGAGTGCGCACCGCCCAGTTGCAATGCCGCAAGGGCATTGCCGTCTGAGCTGAGCAGCTCCAACCGATTACCCGAACCGTCTCGCGGTATAACGCACGCCCCACGCCTGATTCTTTTGGAGTGGGGCATTTTTTTGTGATGCTGGCGATCAAATAGCAAGCGTAATGAACCCTGACGAACGGCGCAGGTCGATTAGCTTGTATGGCTCAAGTGAGCCAACCCCCATTCAGGAGCTGCCCCATGGATTTCATTCGTATCATCATCGCTATTCTGTTGCCGCCACTGGGCGTGTTTCTGCAGGTCGGGTTTGGCGGGGCGTTCTGGCTGAACATTCTGCTGACGCTGTGCGGCTACATTCCGGGGATCGTGCATGCGGTGTATATCATCGCCAAGCGTTGAGTTCAGTGGCGTCTGATCAATAGCTATCGCGGGTAAGCCCGCTCCCACAGTGTTATGAGTGATGACAATTTTTGTGTACACCAAATAACCTGTGGGAGCGGGCTTGCCCGCGATTGGAGCGACGCAGTCTCAAAGTGAGGGCTCAGTCAGTCAGCCCCATCACCCGCCGATAAAACGTCCACTCCTGCTCCAGTGCATGCGCCTGGTTGGCCGCGCGACGAAAGCCGTGGCGTTCGTCAGGGTAGTAATGCGCTTCGACCGGGATGCCGTTGTGCTCCAGCGCCGCGACCATGTCGCGGGTCTGTTGAGGCACGACCACCGCGTCCAGTTCACCCTGGAAGAAAATCACCGGCACGCGAATGTTATCGGCGTGCAGCAATGGCGTGCGGGCGGCATAGCGTTCGGTATCTCGCTCGGGATCGCCGATCAGCCAGTCCAGATAATCGCCCTCGAACTTGTGCGTGGCCCGTGCCAGCGCGACCGGATCGCTGACGCCATAAAGGCTGGCGCCTGCGCGGAAAACCTGCCTGAACGCCAGTGCGCACAATGTGGTGTAACCACCTGCACTGCCACCGCGAATGAACGCGCGGTCGCCATCGATCAAACCTTGGTCAGCGAGATAACTCACCACCGCGCAGGCATCCTCGACATCCACCTCGCCCCAGCGCAAATGCAGCGCTTGCCGATATTCGCGACCATAGCCACTGCTGCCGCGATAGTTGAGGTCGGCGACGGCAAAGCCGCGCTGCGTCCAGTACTGGATGCGCGGATCGAGGATCGGATAGCACGCCGACGTCGGGCCGCCGTGGATAAACACTACCAGCGGCGGTTTCGCTTCACCGCTCATGGCCGGATAAAAGAAACCGTGTGCCTCGCCGGAGCCGCTCGGATAACGCAAGGTCTGCGGACGGCTGATGCGTTCGGCAGGCAATGGAGCCACGCCGCCAGCGAGGATTTTCGCTGCATGAGAGACACGATCAATGGCAATCACTGCTGACGGGCTCACCGGCGTTGCGGCAATGCAATAGATGAACTGTTGATCCATCGCCAGGTGGCGGAAGCGGCTGTAGTCGCCGCTGAAATCTTCATCGCCAAGGGCCAGGCGACCGAAACCGGCCTCGGTCCAACTGGCTAAATAATGATCGCCGACAGGCAGCCAAGTGCAGCCGCCAAGCTGCCACGGCGCCGGCGCGTGATCGGCCTCGGCACTCGGTAGCGCGTGCAAGCCATCGGACGTTTCGACCCACGGCTGCCAGTAGCCGCCACGATCTGTCAGGCAGTAGAGCCGGCCGTCGGCGTCGAAACGCGGCTGCTGGATCGACTCCTCGATCTGCTCGCCGGCAATACAACGAGGCGCAGAAAAATCACCGTCCGCGACCATCAACCGCGTCGAGGTCCACGGCTGATGCGGTCGGCTCCACTCGATCCACGCCAGCCGCCGGCCGTCCGGGCTCAGCGTTGGCGACGCATAGAAATCCGCACCTTCGGCCAGCACCTGTCGCGTACCGCTCGCCAGATCGATCGCCACCAGGCGATGTCGATCCTGCTGCTCTTCGACCGCCAACACCCGGCCAGCGGCGAATTGCAGATCGCCGTAGCGGCAGTCAGTCGACGTCAGCGCGACCGGCTCGCCATCCAGCGCCTGCCGATACATCTGCTGATCCGCTTCATTGACGAAAACCACCCCGTCAGGCGTCAGACAAAACGCACCACCGCCATATTCGTACACGCGGCTACGCACGCTGAAACCGTCCGGCGTCAGACGTTTCGCTGCGCCATCGCGCCAATGCCAGATTCGGCACGCGGCATCCTCGGGGCGATATTCATTCCACAACACGCCATGGGCGCCGAGCTGCAGTTCGGCGAAGTCGGTTCCGGCAGCGACGGCCTGGGCGGCGCTGAAAGGCTCAGCCCTTGGCGATGAGGCGTGAGTTTCGTTCATTGCGAAAGGCCAGTTGTTCGATGGTTTGAGTGGCGGTCTCGGCTTCTTCGCGGGCCTTGAGGATCACGCCGTGATGTTCGGACTTGCTGCACACCGGGTCGGCATTACTGGCGTCGCCGGTGAGCATGAACGCCTGGCAGCGGCAGCCGCCGAAGTCTTGTTCTTTCTCGTCGCAAGAGCGACACGGCTCGGGCATCCAGTCGTAACCGCGAAAACGGTTGAAGCCGAACGAGTCGTACCAGATGTGCTGCATGCTGTGATCGCGCACGTTGGGAAACTGCACAGGCATCTGGCGGGCACCATGGCAGGGCAGGGCGGTGCCGTCCGGGGTGACGGTCAGGAAGATGCTGCCCCAGCCGTTCATGCAGGCTTTCGGGCGTTCTTCGTAGTAGTCCGGGGTGACGAATATCAGCTTGCACGGATGCCCTTCGGCTTCCAGCCTGGCCCGGTATTCGTTGGTGATGCGTTCGGCGCGCACCAGTTGCTCCTTGGTCGGCAGCAGGCCAACACGGTTGAGCTGCGCCCAGCCGTAGAACTGGCAAGTGGCGAGTTCGACGAAGTCAGCCTCCAGCGCAATGCACAGTTCGATAATGCGGTCGATCTTGTCGATGTTGTGCCGATGGGTGACGAAGTTCAGCACCATCGGATAGCCGTGGGCCTTCACCGCACGAGCCATTTCCAGCTTCTGTGCAAAGGCCTTTTTCGAGCCCGCGAGCAGGTTGTTCACTTGCTCGTCGCTGGCCTGAAAACTGATCTGGATGTGATCAAGCCCGGCCTTTTTGAAGTCGCTGATTTTCTGCTCGGTCAGGCCAATGCCGGAGGTGATCAGGTTGGTGTAGAAGCCCAACTGCCGCGCTTCACGGATCAGTTCGGCCAAGTCCTGACGCACCAGCGGTTCGCCGCCGGAAAAGCCCAATTGCGCCGCACCCATCTCCCGCGCTTCGCGGAACACCTTGATCCATTGCTCGGTGGTCAGCTCTTTGCCCTGCTCGGCGAAATCCAGCGGATTGGAGCAGTACGGGCATTGCAGCGGGCAGCGGTAGGTCAGCTCGGCGAGCAGCCACAGCGGCAAGCCGACTTGCGGTTTGGCCGGCAGATCAGCCAAGGGTGAGCCAGTGTTGCTCACGGGCAACCTCCATGAATTGCTCGACGTCGTCACCGAGCTCGGGCACGCCGGGGAACTGCTTGTCGAGTTCGGCAATGATTGCCGCGACATCGCGCTCACCGTCAATCAGGCCCCCAATCAGCGCGGCCGTTTCGTTGAGCTTGATCATGCCTTCCGGATACAGCAAGACATGGCCCTTTTGCGCCGGCTCGTATTGGAAGCGATAGCCCGGGCGCCAGCTCGGCACTTTGCTGCGGTCGAAACTCATAAGATGATTCCTTTATGCCAGACCCGTTGTTCGGTCACGCTGTGATACGGCGGACGGTTCAGTTCATAGGCCATGCTCATGGCATCGAGCATGCTCCAAAGAATGTCCAGTTTGAACTGGAGAATTTCCAGCATGCGCTCCTGGCCTTCGCGGGTCTTGTAATGCTCAAGGGTGATCGCCAGCCCATGTTCGACGTCACGCCGCGCCTGACCGAGACGGGTGCGGAAGTATTCGTAACCGGCCGGGTCGATCCACGGGTAATGCTGCGGCCAGCTGTCGAGGCGCGACTGGTGGATCTGCGGCGCGAACAACTCGGTCAGCGAGCTGCTGGCGGCTTCCTGCCAACTGGCGCGACGGGCGAAGTTGACGTAGGCATCGACGGCGAAACGCACGCCGGGCAGCACCAGCTCCTGAGAACGCAATTGGTCCGGGTCGAGGCCAACAGCCTGGCCCAAACGCAGCCAGGCTTCGATGCCGCCATCTTCACCGGGTGCGCCGTCGTGATCGAGCAGGCGCTGAATCCACTCGCGGCGGATTTCCCGATCCGGGCAATTGGCAAGGATCGCCGCGTCTTTCAGGGGAATGTTCACCTGATAGTAGAAGCGGTTGGCGACCCAGCCCTGAATCTGCTCGCGGGTCGCGCGGCCTTCGTACATCGCCACGTGGTACGGGTGGTAGATGTGGTAGTAGGCGCCCTTGGCGCGCAGGGCCGCTTCGAATTCGGCGGGGGACAGCGGGGTGTCGGTCATGTCTGTTCTCCGGGAACAACCCTGGAAATCTCTGGTGTCTGTGCTGGCCTCTTCGCGAGCAGGCTCGCTCCCACAGTTGATCGCATTCCAATGTGGGAGCGAGCCTGCTCGCGATAGACCGCGCAGCGGTCTCGATTGCTTAAAGCACGATACTCATGCCATCAAACGCCACTTCAACATTACGCCGCACCAGCTCCGCACGCTCCGGGGAATCCTCGTCGAGGATCGGGTTGGTGTTGTTGATGTGGATAAGTACCTTGCGCTGCTCGGGCAACTGCTCCAGCACTTCCAGCATGCCGCCGGGGCCGTTCTGTGCCAGGTGGCCCATCTCGCGACCGGTGCGGGTGCCGACGCCACGGCGCTGCATTTCATCGTCATCCCACAGCGTGCCGTCGACCAGCAGGCAATCGCTGCCCGCCATGATTTCCAGCAGCGGCGCATCGACCTTGCCCAGCCCTGGCGCGTAAAACAGCTTGCCGCCGGTGTTGAGGTCTTCAACGATCAAACCGATGTTGTCGCCCGGATGCGGATCGAAACGGTGCGGCGAATACGGCGGCGCGGCGCTGCGCAACGGCAGCGGGGTGAAACGCAGGTTCGGGCAGGCCGCTACGGTGAAGCTCTGGTCGAGCTCGATACGGTTCCAGTCCAGCCCGCCGTTCCAGTGGTTGAGCATCTTGAACAGGGGGAAACCGGTGCTCAGGTCTTCGTGAACCATGTCCGTGCACCAGACCTGATGCGGGCAGCCTTCGCGCAGGCTGAGCAGGCCGGTGGTGTGGTCGATCTGGCTGTCCATCAGGATGATCGCGCTGATGCCGGTGTCGCGCAGGGCGCGGCCCGGTTGCATCGGGGCGAAGCTTTGCAGTTGCGCGCGGATGTCCGGCGAGGCATTGCACAGCACCCAGTTCACGCCGTCATCGGAAATGGCGATGGACGATTGGGTGCGGGCCTTGGCGTTCAGGCTGCCGTCGCGAAAACCTGCGCAGTTGACGCAGTTGCAGTTCCACTGCGGAAAACCGCCACCGGCGGCCGAACCCAGAATCTGGACGAACATGAACGCTCCATCATTTCAACGCGGAAAATAAAACGCCTCGGCGAGCCGAGGCGTTGCACTGCGATTCTGCGTAAGCAGAACTCAGCGGCTGGCGAAGTACATGGTGACTTCGAAGCCGATACGCAGGTCGGTGTAAGCAGGTTTGGTCCAGGCCATGAGATGTCTCCTTCTGAGGGTTGGGATAGCGCTATCCATAGTTATAGTCCACGGCAGCGCGGTGATGTTCCAATTAGTTAGGCGGCTATGTTACTCAAAATTTCAACGCCGTGACCCGTGAATCTTTGAGAAAGCTCCTTGCAGCCTCGGTAATGATCAGTTTGTCGCTTGCCACGGCGCGTCCGGCATCGATTCATTGGCCAGGCAGTGCCAGCCGCCCTCGGCGTTGATCAGACGCTGTGCAGCATCGAGTAAAGCCTCGCGATTCAGCTGCTGAATCGCCGCGACCAACTGCTCACGATAATCGGACGAATGGCCAGCGAGTTTGCCCTGCCACAGCAGCTCGGCAGCATCCTTGGTGGACAGCGTGGCGTCGTCGAACTGATCGGCGAGGCTTTGGCGCTGTTGCTTGAGGCTTGCGTCATCGAGCATTTCGATCAACGCGGGGATGTTTTTGAGGAACTCTTGAATGTATTCGAGCAACTCGGCGGCCGAAGTCGTCGGCGATTGTGCGCCAAAGACAATCGCGGTCCTGCCGTGCAATTGACGCAGCGCGCTGAACACGGCGTACCCCAATTGCAATTCGACGCGCAGGCGCTGGTAAAAAGGCGTCTGGCACAGCTGAGCCAGAAGGCGCCATGCAGCTTCATCAGCGATGTCGCGGCTGGCAGTCGGGCAGATCAGCAGCAAGGCGTGTTCGCTGGAGGCCGTGTTGATCTGGCACCAGTGGTACTGGGCTTGGGCGATCGGTGTCACCGCTAGCTGGTTGTCCGGTGTGCCGGGAATGCGGCTCAGCGCCAGGCCCAAGGCTGATTGGGTTTGTTGGTTGAGGCCTAGAGCGAGGCCGTCCCAGCGCGAAGTTGTCCACAGCTGATTGGCGTCCTCGCTGGTTCCAATTGTGGGCAGGGATTTCTCTGGCAACGTTTCGAGTAGTTGGCGGATCGGCATCGACGGTATCTGCACCTCGTCGCGCGGCGAATCGGCGTCGATCATCGTCAGACATTTCAGCGCATGCTCGAGGACACTGGGCATCGGTTCCTGTAATCCGCTCATTTTCAGCAGGCATTGGTTACCTGCGGCGCTGAAAGACAAGTCCACTCCGGCTTCGGACGCATCCTGTCGGGTCTGGCGCAGACTGCGCTGCAATCTTGCGCGCAGATCGGCGCTGGCCGCCGCCTCGACCTGCCAGCGCAGGTAAATCGCGCCTTCATCGCTGTTGTCTGGCAGTGCCTGGCTAAACTGCATCGGCGACCGTTCGCGACGGCTGCGCGAGCGATCCTGGGCGAACGTGCGCAGGCCACGGTGGGCGCTGGTCTGGCCGCGAATCAGCCCGGCGTTGGCCAGCGGTTCACTGGCGCGCAAGAAAGGATTGGCGGCGGGCAGATGCCAATGATCGCTGAAGTTATCCACAACGCCGATCTCGCGAAGGATGTGCTCAAGTGCGGTAGCGCCGGATTCGGACAGGCCGAATGCTTGCTGCTCGAGATCGAGCCGTGCCACTTGCAACGCGCCGCTGACTTGCTGCTGGCGCTGAAGCAGGGCGGCGTATTCCTCGCGCAACGGCGTCCAGTCCTGACGGTCGAAGAAGCTCAGCCAATCCAGCAGCCGTTCGCGAATGGTATCCAGGCGGTCGCCGTCGGCATGGAATTGAAGATGCAGCAGCGCTTGGCCGGCGAACTGGTAAAGCGGCGTGGCTTTCAGGCTGTCAGCCAGATTCTGTTGATGCAGGTATGCGAGCAATCCACCAGGTTTTGCGCTATTCAACCAATGACAGAGAAAAGCCATCGCCTCGGCGGATGACTCGGGCAACGCGTCGAAAGCAAATAACAGGTTCGTGTGAGCGCCGACCTTTTGATAACTTTTCACTGCCAACGGTGGCGGTGCGGCCTGGGCAACTTTATCCCCAACCGGCAACACCGCTGCGAATTGCTGCGCCAGCTCCCGAAGCTCATCGATACTTTGTGGCCCGACCAGACTCAGGCTCATTTGCCCGGTTCGATAAAAGCGCTGATGGAAGTCTTGCAGCGCCGACTGAAACCCAGGCGATTCGACCTGCAAGCTGTCCCGATTGCCCGCATGAAACCCACGCAACGGATGCTCCGTTGGCAAACCTTCATACAAGGCAAACTGCTGCTGCGCTGTCGGATCCTGCGACCAGGCGACGAATTCGGCCTGCAGCACTTCTCGTTCACGCAGTTGATCGTCCAGATTCATACGTGGCCGGGCGAGCATGTCTGACAAACGCTCGAGCCCCGCGCTGAAGGACGACACAGGCAACTCGAAGAAAAAGTCCGTGGTGCGCTCGCGGGTGCTGGCATTCACCTGCCCGCCGTGACGTTGCACGTAGGCCATCAGCCCTTCGTCTGTGGGAAAACGCTCGGTGCCGAGAAACAGCAAATGCTCGAGAAAATGCGCCAGCCCCGGCCATGCCAGCGGCACGTCATGACTGCCGGCCGCCACGCGCAACGCCGCAGCGCTGCGCTTGAGACCGGGCACGTGGCGCAGGGTCACGTGCAGGCCGTTGGCCAGGGTTTCAGAGTGGGGGCGGGGATGAGTCGGCGCGGGCATGGGCACTTCCAGAACAGTGAAGTGCCCATGCTAGCGGATTAGCGGCGGTTGAGCGCGCCGTAAAGCTCCGGGCGGCGATCGCTGAGATAGCGATTGGCCTGACGTGAGTCGTTCATCAATTGGCGGTCCAGTTCACCGACGATCAACGCTTCGTCCAGACCTGCCAGGGCGATACGGCTACCGTCCGGTGCGGCAATGCTGCTTTGCCCACAGTACTGAATATCGCCTTCATGGCCGCAGTAATTGGCGTAAGCCACGTAGCACTGATTTTCGAAGGCGCGGGCACGCACGGTGACATCGGCAACGAAATCGAACGGAATCATGTTGGCCGTCGGCACCACAATCAGCTCGGCGCCGGTCAAGGCCAGGCGCCGCGCGTTTTCCGGAAACTCCAGGTCGTAGCAGATCAGGAAGCCGAGCTTCCAGCCGTTCAATTCAACCACCGGCAAGTCGGAGTCACCGGGGCTGAACATCGACCGGTCGAGATCGCCAAACAGATGCGACTTTCGATAGTTGCACAGGCGCTCGCCGTGGGCGTCGATCAGTTGCACGGCGTTGTAGATCTGCCCGTCGGCGGTGCGCTCCGGATAACCGTAAACGATCGCCAGACCGGCAGCCTTGGCAATCCGGCCGATCTGCTGCGCCCATTCACCGTTGTAGACCTCGGCCAGCGTGCTCACCGCTTCGGCGCCGATGTTGTAGCCGGTCATAAACATCTCCGGCAGCACCAGCAGGTCGGCGCCCTTGGCCTCCATCGCTACCTGATGCAGGCGCTGCAGGTTGGCGGCGGGGTCCAGTGGCAGCGGTGGACATTGGTAAACGGCTACGCGCATCGGGGAATCCTCTTACTCGGGCAGGGCGATAGGGCCGATGTCTTTGAACACATCACCCGGGCCGGGGTTCTCTTTATGTGTCGAGCCGCCGAAATGTTTCATGATGCCCCACACCGCGTTGAGCGAGGTCTGCACCGCGCCTTCGACCCACGCCGGTGTCCACGACACGTCGTCGCCGGCGATGAAAATCCCGCGCTGTTCGGCCGGCATGTCGTCCTGCATGAAGTGCGCATACATGCGCTGGTTGTAGCGGTAATGGCCGGGCAGGGCGCCTTTGAAAGCACCGAGGAAGTATGGATCGGCTTCCCACGACACGGTGATCGGATCGCCGATGATCCGTGCGGCGATGTCGACTTTCGGGTAGATCTTTTTCAGCGCGTTCAACGCCAGCTCAACGCGTTTTTCCACCGGATGCGGGAGCATTTTCAACGCGTCGCTCATCCACGAGTACGACAGGCAGATCACACCCGGCTTGTCGTCGCCGTTGTCGAACAGATAGGTGCCACGGGTCAGGCGATCGGTGAGGGTCATGCTCATCACATCACGGCCGGTTTCTGGATCCTTGTCCTTCCAGAACGGCCGGTCGACCATCACGAAGGTTTTCGACGACTGCATGTAGCGCGTGCGGTCGAGGGCCATCCACATCTTTTGCGAGAACAGGGTTTCGTCGCATTCGATCTGAGTGGTCAGCAGCCAGCTCTGGCAGGTGGTCAGCACAGCGGCATATTCGCGGGCGTCACCGTTGTTGTCGGTAACGGCGAAACGGCCTTGCGGTGCGTGAGCGATTTTCTTCACACCGGAACGCGGTGCGCCACGGTGCAGGGATTTCAGGCTGGTGCCCGCCGGCCAGTGCACGCAGCGCTCCGGCACATGGCGCCAGATGCCCTGCGGCACCTGCTCGACGCCACCGACCACCAGGTGCTGGTGATCGTCACAATTGGTCATCACCACGCGGAAGATTTCCAGCATGGAATTGGGGAAGTCCGAATCCCAGCCGCCGGTGCCGAAACCGACCTGGCCGAACACTTCGCGGTGCTGGAACGACAATTTGGCGAAGGCTTTCGAGGTGGCGACGAAGTCGTAAAAAGTCCGGTCGTCCCACAGCGGCACCAGCTTGTTCCACAACTCTTTCAGGCGCGGCACATCGCGATCACGGATGGCTTGCTGGATGTCGGAGAACTGCGAACCGGCTTCCAGCGCATCCGCCCAGGCGTCAGCCACTTCCTGAAACAATGCAGGAAGATCCTTCAGGCTTTCGGCGTAGTAGGTTTCGCCTTCCAGATCGATCACGGTACTGCCAGACGCGCCGGTCAGCGGGTTGGGGAAGGGCTTGGTTTCCAGGCCGAGCTTGTCGACGTAGTGATAGAACGCGGTGGAGGACACTGGAAAGCGCATGCCGCCAAGCTCGGCGACGATGGCGTCGGTGCCGTTGAAGGCTTGCGAGCGCAGACGACCGCCGAGTTTCGACGCCTCGTACACCACCGGTTTCAGACCGAGTTTCATCAGTTCATACGCGGCCACCAGACCGGCAATGCCCGCCCCGACAATCGCCACCTCAGCACCATGGTGCTGCTCAGGAATGCTCCCCAGACCGGCGGGATGCTCGATCCAGTCGTCAAACGCGAACGGAAAGTCCGGACCGAAAATGGTGACTGGTTTTTTTCCGTCTGCAGGATGGCGATTGTTTTTGTTCATGGCTGACCTTGTTGGCGACCCGACGCAGGATTCGCGTCTGAGTATAGGAAAAGATGCCAGCCATTCTAGGGAGCGGGGAGCGCGTTAATAAGACGCAATGTGTCGTCGTTTTGCCTGATTATTGTGCAGACTGACGATTGCAGGCTGCATACCGACCAAAAAAGTGGGAGCGAGCCTGCTCGTGAAGCGGCTCAGCCAGAATGCCCGGCCAATGCTCAGACCGGCTGCCCGCGATCAATCTTGCTACTCAGAATGATCGAAGTCGTGGTTTTCTCCACCCCATCGACGCTGCCAATCTGATCCAGCAACTGATCCAACTGCTCCGGCGAATCGGTGCGCAACCACGCCACATAATCAAACTCGCCACTCACCGCACACAGCTGCTGCACCTGCGCCATCGCACTCAAACGTCGCAGCACGTCCTTGCCGGAACGCGGCTGCACCTTGATCCCGACGTAGGCTTGCAGCCCGCCATCGACCACGCGCTGGCCGAGGCGTACGCCATAACCGGTGATCACTTTGGCTTTTTCCAGGCGTGCCAGACGCGAAGTGACGGTGGTGCGAGCAATCCCCAGTTGTCGAGCGAGCATGGCTACGCTTTCGCGGGCGTTGATTTGCAACGCGGCGATCAGCTGGCGGTCGATTTCGTCGAGGATGGGGTGGCGGGTGTCTGGCAAGGGAAGCTCCACTGGCGTTGAGTCGGAGGGAGGCGCACTTTACAGGCAAATAAGGAAAGGCTTTTGCGCCATAGCAAAGTGGTCACTGATGAATTTGATGAAACAAATGTTCTGACAATTGATTTGACTTGTCTGCCCTGTTTCCCAAGAATGCCAACAAGAGCGCGAAATCTGCTGCCTTGCAGGGCGTTAGCAGATGTAGGTACCTCAGCGATGCTGCAACATCGGTGTCAGGTGAGACCTCTTCATCCCATTTTCTGGGGATGTAAATATCAGGATTTAGATGTTACGGGCAGCCCGATGGCTGCCCTTTTTTTGTCCGTAAGAATGTACCGCCTATACAAAAGCTCGCCTTTTCGATGCCTGTTCATGGCTCTCGCCGGAGCGTGCATAAAATTCCAGAGAACGTGTCCATCCCGAATGTCCACAACCACAAGCATGTCGTTTTTTGCCTCATAGGCATTGATGAAAGCCATGCGGTGTGCGCCGTTATCGTATCGGACTTTCCATATTTCAAAGGGTCCCTTTAAGGTATCGATAGCGTGTCGCACATAGCGCTCGCGGGAGTCCGGGCGTTTCTCAACGATATGGGCCAGCTTGTCTCTCGCAACCGCAACGTTTCCAATGGGCGTCAGGATAGTCACGGCCATAACGGACTCATCGATGAATCCGAAGTTTTCCAAGAGTATTCCCAAGGCACCCGCTACATCGTCAGCCCTTTTTATTTCTGCAATTGCGGCTGATCGAAGTTCTTTCGTGAGTGTTCTCAAGTCGGGTAGGGCAAGATCGATCCAGGTTGCTTGGTCGGCTGCTTCCCTGATTGTTGGAGCAGCATTCATGAGCATGGAAACAATCCTGAGCGGCGATGGCGTCAGGAGATTAATTGCTGGCAGGAAAGCCTAACAAGGCTGGAAACGTCCCGGAAACATCGCTTCAGAATGTTCCTACAGATAGCGCAGCTTTCTTCCTGGGTTGGTATTAGCAAGACTGGATAACTACACCCACAAAAAAGCCGCGCATTCAGCGCGGCTTTTCAATTTGGTGGGCCCACACGGACTCGAACCGTGGACCAAAGGATTATGAGTCCTCTGCTCTAACCAACTGAGCTATAGGCCCTCAGTAGGCCGCGGATTATAGCGACGGTTTCGCGGCTGTGCTATCCGAAAAATCCGATACGGTTACATGCAGAAACGTCGCGGCGAATTCGTCCGGTGGCAGCGGCAGGCTGACGATGTAGCCCTGTATCTGTTCGCACCCTTCAGCAGCGAGGAATTGTTGTTGCGCCTGGGTTTCCACGCCTTCGGCAATCACGGTGAATTGCATGCTGCGCCCCAGAGCGATGATGGCGCGCACAATGGCTGCGTCGTGGGGGTCGTCAGGCAGTCCGCGGACGAAGGATTGATCAATCTTGAGGATGTCCAGCGGCAGGCGTTTGAGGTAGCTGAGCGAGGAGTAGCCGGTGCCGAAGTCGTCGATCGCCAGTTGCACACCGAGGTGTTTGAGTTGGTGCAGCACCGCCAGCGCCTCTTCTGCCTGACTCATGATGAAATTCTCGGTAATTTCCAGTTGCAGTAAATCCGGCCTGAGGTGGTTGTCCTTGAGCAGTTGTTCGATGCGCACCAAGAGGTTGGGCTGACGCAATTGCGCACCGGCGAGGTTTACCGAAAGCGGCCCCAACGGTTGGTAGATCTCGTTCCACTCGAACATCTGCCGGCAAGCGGTCTCCAGCACCCAGTCACCGATCTGCAGGATCATGCCGTTTTCTTCCGCCAACGGAATGAAATGCTCGGGCGGCACGTCGCCGAAGGTCGGGTGGCGCCAGCGAATCAGCGCCTCTGCACCGACCAGACTGTGATCGACCAGGCTGATTTTCGGTTGGTAATAGAGAAACAGCTCATCGCGCTCGATGGCGCGGCGCAGTTCGTGTTCCAGCGCTATGCGCTCGCTGGCTTGGGCAGTGAGGTCGCGGGTGTAGCTTTCGACGCGGTTGCGTCCTTTGGCTTTGGAGCGGTACATCGCCGCGTCGGCGTTTTTCACCAGCGTGGCCACATCGCAACCGTCGCGGGGATAGAGGCTGGTGCCGATGCTGGCGCTGATAAAGAACTCGTGTTCGCCGGCCTGGAACGGCGCACCGAAGCAGTTGAGCAGTTTCGTCGCGATGTTGTCGGCGTCGCTGGCTTGCTGCAAGCCTGGCAACAGGATGATGAATTCGTCACCGCCCAATCGCGCGACCGTGTCGATATCGCGCAGTTGTTCTTTCAAGCGCACGGCGATGCCCTTGAGCAACAGGTCGCCGACCGGGTGGCCGAGGCTGTCGTTGATGTGTTTGAAACGGTCGAGATCGAGAAACAGCACCGCGCCTTGGCCGCCATTTTCCTGCTGGCTGGCCAGGGCCATTTGCAGGCGGCTCTCAAACAAGGTGCGGTTGGGCAAACCGGTGAGCGGGTCGTGGTGGGCCTGATAATCGAGTTTGGCCTGGGCATGCTTGAGGCTGGAGATGTCGGCGAACACCGCGACGAAGTGAGTGATGAACTTGTCGCGATTGCGCACCGCGCTGATGGTCAGCCAGCTCGGGTACAGCTCGCCGTTCTTGCGCCGGTTGGAAATCTCGCCTTGCCAGTGTCCCTCGTCGGTCAATTGATGCCACATCGCGGCGTAGAAAGCGCTGTCATGCAGCCCTGACGCCAGCAAGCGTGGCGTGTGGCCCAGCGCTTCACTTTCGCTGTAACCGGTGATTTCGGTGAAAGCGCGATTGACGGCGCTGATGTGTTGTTGAGTATCGGTGATCAACACGCCCTCGGCGGTGCTCTCGAAAACGGTCGCGGCCTGCTGCAGTTTTTCCTGCATGAGATGGCGTTCGGTGATGTCGCGAGCGATGGTCAGCATGCAATCCTCGTCGCCGATCGGCAGCGGGCGACTGGACACTTCGCACAGGCGAATCTGCCCGTCACTGCGACGGATGTGGCATGTGAAGTCGCGGACGAAACCGTCGCGTTGCAGCAGGTCAAGCATCTGTTTGCGTTCGTTGAGGTTGACCCAGATGCCCAGATCCAGCGTCGAACGATCCACCGACATCGCGCTGTTGAAACCGGTGATGCGGCTGAAGCCTTCATTGACCTCCAATAGCAGGCCGTCGCTCTGGCGTGACAGCAGCAGGCCGTCCGGCGACGCATGGAAAGCCTTGGCGAATTTCTCTTCAGAAGTTTGCAGTTGCTGTTGGGTTTCCTTGAGCTGGCTGATGTCGCGCACCACAACCACCAGCGCCGGGGTGGTGTCGAGGTCGAAGGGCTCGGCGGAAATCAGCCCGGTGAACAGTTGGCCGTTGTTGCGACGAAAGGGCATTTCCAGATTACGGATGCTGCCGGCCTGCAAGCGCTGCAAGAGGCCCGGCCCGACCCCGGGAATGCCCCAGATACTGAGGTTGGTGGCGGTTTGGCCGATGACGTCCTCGGCCCTGAGGCCGATCTGCTCCTCGAAGGCTTCGTTGACCTCTAGCAGGCAGCCGTCGGACAGACGCGCAATCACCAGAATGTCCGGGCACTGCTCGAACACCGACGCGAACTTTTGCTCGGACAGGCGCAGCGCCTCTTCGGTGCGCTTGATTTCACTGATATCGATCATCAGCCCGCGCATCACCGGTTCGTGGCCATGCTCGATCAGGCTGACGATATCGCGCACCCACAGGCAGCGGCCGTCAGCGGTTATCACGCGGTAATCGACGATGTGATCGCGGCCCTGGCGTAGCGCTTCCTTGCAATAGTTCTGCGTGCGGGTCAGGTCGGCGGGGTGAATGATGTTGTGCCAGAAGCCCGGAATCAGCCAATGGGACTGTGGATAGCCGAGCAAGTCTTCAGCATGCGGCGAAACATAGCTGTAGGTGAAGTCGCTCATCCGCGCTTCCCAGGCGATCGCCGACAAGCTCTCTACCAGGCCACGGTAGTGATATTCGCTACTGCGCAATTCCTGTTCGAGGTCGATGCGCCGGCTGATTTCCGAACTCAGTCGGCGGTTGATGCGAATCACCACGGCGAGGATCGTCATCAGCAGCAACAGACCGGGCAGACCGTACATCAGCAGGTCCGACCAGAACGTGCGGTGGTCGAGCACATTGCCGACCCAATGTTCCTGAATGCTACTGATTTCCGCCGGGGTCATGTCGGCGAGGACTTTATCAAGTATCCCGACCAGCACCTTGTTGTCGCGGGGCACGGCCATCGCCAATTGATAGCGATATGGGGTTTCGCCGCTGACGTAGAGGCCGTCGAGCTTGAGCTGGCGCAGGCTCCACACGCTGGAAGCGAGATCGCCGACCACGGCGTCCACTTCATCGGTCGCCAAAGCTTGCAGCGCCGAGCTGACATTGGGCATGGCGACCAGATTCAGATCGGGGTGGTGAGTACGCAGCAGTTCGTGGGGGGCGTAGTTTTCCACCACGGCGATTTTCAGACCGTAGAGGTCGTCGAGTTTGCGCGGCTGGGCGCCGCCGACATGGGCAAGGATGACGATCGGGAAGTCGAGGTACGGCCGGGTAAATGACAGGTAATTCTGGCGCTCCGGCGTGGACATGATTCCCGGCAGCAAATCGATCTTGCCTTTTTTCACCTGCTCCAGCACCACCGTCCAGCTTGCCGGTTCGATCGGCGTCAGCTTGATCGCCAAACGTTGGCGAATCACGTCGATATAGTCAGCGGCCAGACCCTGATAGCGGTTCTGATCGTCACGAAATTCGAAAGGCGGCCACGACGCGTCAACACCCAGTCGCAAGTCAGGGTGAGCCGCCAGCCAGCTGCGTTCTTCATCGGTGAGAGTCAGCGCGTCAGCCGTGGCGGTGCAGATCATCAATGACAGCAGAAAAAGCACGGGCGCCAGTCTGGGCATAACGCTCTCGTCACGGCTTGGGGATGATTGTTTCGAGTGTAGACGGGGTACGCGGCGGGGAGGGCGGAGCGGGGAATTTAATCTGCCATAAAACAAAACCCCCGGCCTGGGCCGGGGGTTCTGGTATCACTCGTCGAGGAAGGAGCGCAGATGCTCGCTTCGCGTCGGGTGGCGCAGCTTGCGCAGCGCCTTGGCTTCGATCTGACGGATCCGCTCACGCGTTACGTCAAACTGTTTGCCTACTTCTTCGAGCGTATGGTCGGTGTTCATGTCGATACCGAAACGCATGCGCAGTACCTTGGCTTCACGGGCAGTGAGGCCGGACAGCACTTCGCGAGTCGCTTCCTTCAGGCTTTCCACCGTGGCGACATCGATTGGCGACTGCATGGTCGAGTCTTCGATGAAGTCGCCCAGATGGGAGTCTTCGTCATCACCGATCGGGGTTTCCATGGAGATCGGCTCTTTGGCGATCTTCAGTACCTTGCGGATCTTGTCCTCAGGCATTTCCATGCGTTCGCCCAGCTCTTCCGGGGTCGGTTCGCGACCCATTTCCTGCAACATCTGCCGGGAAATACGGTTGAGCTTGTTGATCGTCTCGATCATGTGCACCGGAATACGGATGGTGCGGGCCTGGTCGGCGATCGAGCGAGTGATCGCCTGACGGATCCACCAGGTGGCATAAGTCGAGAACTTGTAACCACGACGGTATTCGAACTTGTCCACCGCCTTCATCAGACCGATATTGCCTTCCTGGATCAGATCGAGGAATTGCAGGCCGCGGTTGGTGTACTTCTTGGCGATCGAGATCACCAGACGCAGGTTGGCTTCAACCATCTCTTTCTTCGCGCGGCGGGCCTTGGCCTCACCGATCGACATGCGACGGTTGATGTCCTTGATTTCTGCGATGGTCAGCCCGGTCTCGGTTTCCAGCGCAATCAGCTTCTGCTGGCAACGGATGATGTCCGGCTGCACGCGACCGATGGCTTCGGCGTACTTGCTCTTGCCTTTGGCCAGGGCGTCGGACCAGCTTTCGTCGACTTCGTTGCCCGGGAACTGACGCAGGAAATCGGCGCGCGGCATACGTGCATCACGTACGCACAGCTGCATGATCGCGCGCTCTTGCTGACGCAGACGATCCAAAGCACTGCGTACACGCTCGACCAGGGCTTCGAATTGCTTCGGCACCAGTTTGATCGGCATGAACAGCTCGGCCAGTGCGAGCAACTCGGCAATCGCTGCCTTGTTGTTGCGACCGTGCTTTTTCAGGGCCTTGCGGGTGACTTCCATCTGGTCGGCGACGGCGCCAAAGCGCTGTGCAGCGATGACCGGGTCCGGACCGCTTTCGGCTTCTTCTTCGTCATCGGAAGATTCGGCATCATCGTCGTCAGTGTCGTCGTCGGCCTTGACGGCTTTCGGGTCAACCGGCGGCGGCACTTCTGCCGCAGGCGGCGCTATGCCATCGTCCGGGTCGATATAACCGCTCAGGACGTCGGACAGGCGACCACCTTCGGTGGTGACGCGGGTGTACTCGGAGAGAATGTGGTCAACCGTGCCAGGGAAGTGCGCAATTGCGCTCATCACTTCACGAATGCCCTCTTCGATCCGCTTGGCGATTTCGATTTCGCCTTCACGGGTCAGAAGCTCGACCGTACCCATTTCACGCATGTACATGCGCACCGGGTCAGTGGTGCGACCGATATCGGTCTCCACCGCCGCCAACGCAGCGGCTGCTTCTTCCGCAGCGGCCTCGTCGGTATCGGCGTCGGCCAACATAAGGGCGTCCGCATCCGGAGCACTCTCGTGTACGGGGATCCCCATGTCGTTAATCATGCGGATGATGTCTTCCACCTGCTCCGGATCTGAAATATCCTCGGGCAGGTGGTCGTTGACCTCGGCGTAAGTCAGATACTTCTGCTCACGACCCAGTTTGATCAACTCAATAATACGAGACTGCTGTTGCGCTTTTCCGGACATAACACCCTATCCACTGAAGGTCTTGGCGGGCAAAAAACAAGCCGAGGATTATACCTGAGCTATGACCTCACGCGCCAGTTGAGGTCGGGTTTGATGCGGAAACATTGCGACTTAAAAGGTCGCGCAGTTGATTTTTCTCTTCGACGCTCAGTTCGCTTTGCCGCGCTTTCCTGAGTAACTGTTCGAGATTTCGCTCGCGTTGGCGGGCGGACAAGCTAGTAATGGTGTCGAAAAACTGTTGTTCAAGGTTATCTCCGTCAATCAGCCATTCCTTTTCTGCCAGCGCCTTGAGCAAGCGACCCTGTTCAGTACCGTGCCATCGCGCGATCAACTGAAATGAGTTTAGCTTGGGATTCTTCTGTACGGCTTCGAGCAGCGCCACAAGCAACTGGGCGTTGGTCTGATTTTCATCGGCAATGTGCCCGGCGTCTTCGACGCGCTTGGCCAGTTGCGGATGATGGAGCAATGTTCTCAATGCCGTCAGGGTTGGCGATTCAACGCCAATCGGCGTGCGCGGGCGCTGCTGTTCACGATCGCCACCACGCTTGCCGTTCTTGTCCCACGGTTTCTTGTCCCACTTCTTGCCGCCGGCGCCGGGTTTCTTCGGCGTCCATTCCTGCTGCGGCGCGTACATGTCCTGTGCCTGCGGCTGATGGTAGTCGCTGTAGTCCGGCATGGCGTCGTAATCGAAGCCCGGATCGTAGGCGGGCGGTGCTTCCTGCGGCGCACTCTGAACCAACTGGCTGACGGTCTCGCTGCTCAGGCCGGTAATCTCGGTCAGGCGCTGACGCATGAGGATGCGCAGGTTCGCTCCCGGCACCCTGTCGATCAATGGTGCAGCGAGGGTGGCCATGTGCGCCTTGCCCTCAAGCGAGCGCGGGTCGGATTCTTCGGTCAGTTGCTGGAAAAAATAATCGGCCAGCGGCTGCGCGTGCTGATTGATGCGCGCCTTGAAAGCGTCGGTGCCTTCGGCGCGAACCAGGGTGTCCGGGTCTTCGCCTTCGGGCAAAAACAGGAACCGCGCGCGACGACCGTCCTGCAGGCACGGCAGGGTCGCTTCCAATGCGCGCCACGCGGCGTTGCGGCCCGCCTGGTCGCCGTCGAAGCAGAACAATACGTTCGGCACGACGCGGAACAGGCGCTTGAGGTGTTCTTCGCTGGTCGCGGTACCCAGCGTGGCGACGGCATTGCGCAAGCCTTGCTGGGCGAGGGCGATGACGTCCATGTAACCCTCGACAACGATGATTTCGTCGAGGTTGCGATTGTTCTTGCGCGCTTCATAGAGGCCGTAGAGTTCCTGGCCTTTATGGAACACCGGGGTTTCCGGTGAGTTCAGGTACTTGGGCTTGTCGTCGCCCAGTACGCGACCGCCGAAGGCGATGATCCGTCCACGGGTGTCGCGGATCGGGAACATCACGCGATCACGGAAGCGATCGTAACGCTTACCGGTTTCGGCGTTCTCGATCAGCAGGCCGGCTTCGATCATGGCCTTCTGTTGCAGGGTGTCGCTGCTCAGATGCTTGAGCAGGTTGTCCCAGCCTGGCGGCGCAAAGCCGAGGCCGAAATCCCGAGCGATCTCGCCGGTCAGGCCGCGGCCCTTGAGGTAATCCACCGCAGCCTTGCGCGACGGATGACTCTTGAGTGCCTGCCGGTAAAAATCAGCGGCGGCGGTGAGCAGTGGATACAGCGGCGAATCGGTCGGCTGACGCGGCTTGCGCTCGCGGCCGCTTTCTTCGCGGGGGATTTCCATGCCGGCGGCTTTGGCCAGATCTTCGACGGCCTGGGGGAAGTCCAGGTTGTCGTGATCCATGAGAAAGCCGAGGGCGTTGCCGCCAGCGCCGCAGCCGAAACAGTAATAGAACTGCTTGTCGGGGCTGACGCTGAACGACGGGGTTTTCTCTTTATGGAACGGGCAGCAGGCGGTGTAGTTCTTGCCGGCCTTCTTCAATTGCACGCGCGAGCTGACCACGTCGACAATGTCGGTGCGGTTCAGCAGGTCGTCAATGAAGCTCTGGGGAATCAGCCCGGCCATGGCGTTCTCGTCGTCTGCGCTGCAATGAGTCCGTTGCGACGGGCTGTCGGACGCGGGCCATTGCTGGAAACGCACAAAAAGTGCGGCTCGACCGGTGTCGTCTGCGTGATCGCTGTCGGGAAGTGTATCTGCCGAAAATCCACTGACGTTAGTACCTATCAGTCTTCGACTATTTGAAAGTGTTGCGCTGAATCCGCTGACGGCCGATTGTCGACCTCGGATAGCTCAATAAAGCGGGCACGCATGCAGGTGCCTTGGGCTGATCGTCGTAAGAGGAATCAGTGGGTGTGCTCGTCAGTAGCCTTGAAAGGCTCGTCAGAAAAGACGTGCACCGCTGGCAAAAGAGCCAGGCCTGACGCGGTGAAGCAGATTTGTCTCGGTCGCATCGGCGGCGTCGACGGTGAAGCATCAAGCGTTTTACGCAAATGCCATTAGCCCGGCTGAGGGCCGGGCTTAGGCAAGAAGCTTGCTACGAACGTCTGTGGATTAGTACAGACGAACGGCGCGGCGCTGTTCGCGCTGAACTTTCTTGGCGTGACGCTTAACAGCGGCTGCTGCTTTGCGCTTACGCTCAGAAGTTGGCTTCTCGTAAAATTCGCGGCTACGAACTTCAGCCAGTACACCGGCTTTTTCGCAGGAGCGCTTGAAACGACGCAGAGCTACGTCGAAGGGTTCGTTCTCTTTTACTTTGACGGCTGGCATCCAGAGCTACCTTCATTCATTACCGGGGTCAACATCCTCGCGGCAAAAGAGCACTTGAAGACGTCGGTTTTTAAGGGTTGCGGATGTTAACCCCTCATCGCTCGGAATGCAAAGCCTCTGATCGAAAACCGCTGGTCGGGGCATCACGTGGCGACTATTATGCGCGCCTTCGAATTCAGCCTAAACAAGGCGCAAACCCATGCTAGTACTGGGATTAGAAACCTCCTGCGACGAAACCGGCGTCGCATTGTATGACAGTGAACGCGGTCTGCTGGCCGACGCGCTGTTCAGTCAGATCGACCTGCACCGCGTCTATGGTGGTGTGGTGCCGGAGCTGGCCTCGCGTGACCACGTCAAACGCATGCTGCCCTTGATCCGTCAGGTGTTGGCCGAGGCCGACTGTGTGCCGACCGAGATCGACGCAATCGCCTACACCGCAGGTCCTGGGCTGGTCGGCGCGCTGCTGGTCGGTGCCTCCTGCGCGCAGGCGCTGGCGTTTGCCTGGGGCATTCCGGCGCTTGGCGTGCACCATATGGAGGGCCACTTGCTGGCTCCGATGCTGGAGCCGAAACCGCCGCAATTCCCGTTCGTCGCTTTGTTGGTTTCCGGTGGCCATACGCAGTTGGTTCAGGTCGACGGTATTGGCCAATACAGCCTGCTCGGCGAGACGCTCGACGATGCGGCCGGTGAAGCCTTCGACAAAACCGCAAAGATGATGGGCCTCAATTACCCCGGCGGGCCGGAAATCGCCAAGCTGGCCGAGAAGGGCGTCGCAGGACGTTTCACTTTTCCGCGTCCGATGTGTGATCGCCCGGGTCTGGACTTCAGCTTCAGCGGCTTGAAAACTTTCGCCCTCAACACGTGGCAGCAATGCGTCAGCGCCGGGGACGACGGCGAGCAAGCCCGTTGCGACATCGCGCTGGCATTCCAGCAGGCCGTGGTGGAGACTTTGACCATCAAGTGCAAGCGCGCCCTGAAACAGGCAGGCATGAAGCGGCTGGTGATTGCCGGCGGCGTCAGCGCCAACAAGGCGTTGCGGGTTTCGCTGGAAAAGATGCTCGGCGATATGAAGGGCGATGTGTTCTATGCGCGCCCTGAGTTCTGCACCGACAATGGCGCGATGATCGCGTTTGCCGGTTGCCAGCGCCTGAAGGCCGGTCAGCAGGAAAGTCTGGCAATCACCGTGCAGGCACGCTGGCCAATGGAGCAGTTGTCGGCGCTGTAATGAGCGACGCTCATGGACGGCAGTCAGAAATGCCGTTCGCGCCCGGCAAACAGGTCGCGTAGATTGCCGCGATGGCGCCAGACAATCAGCAAGGTCAGCGCGCTCATTGGCAGCAAGGCTTCCGGCTCCTGCCAGGCCAGCAACGGCAGGGTCAGTGGCGTGGCAATCAGCGCCGCCAGCGAGCTGGTGCGGGTCAGGTAGAACGTCAGCAGCCAGGCGCACACCGCCAGCAGCGCGGCGGGTGGATACAGGCCGAGCAGCATGCCGGCGGCAGTGGCAACGCCTTTGCCGCCGCGAAAGCGAAAGTACAAAGGGAACAGGTGACCGATCACGGCGCACACGCCAATCCAGGCCTGATCCTGCAGTGAGAGGCCCGCGCCCGAGGCGATCAGCACCGGCAGCAGGCCTTTGCACAGATCACCGAGCAGGGTCAGGATCGCCAGTTTGCGACCGGCCAGGCGCAGCATGTTGGTGGCGCCGGCATTACCCGAGCCACTCATTCGCGGATCCGGATTTCCGGTCAGGCGGCTGAGCAAAATGGCGAAGGACAGCGAGCCGAGCAGGTAGGCGAGAATCGCCAGTAACCAAAACATGCTAACTATTCCGGGCGAGGACGCCCTGATTCTAACGGCGCATCGCGCCCTTGTCGTGCAGCGGAGAGAAGTGCTTGGACAGAGTGTTTATCGAGGGCCTGGAAGTCGACACCGTGATCGGTGCCTACGACTGGGAGCGTGGCATCCGTCAGTGCCTGCGTCTTGATCTGAGCTTCGCCTGGGACAATCGCCCGGCTGCCGCCGGTGACGACCTGACCCTGGCGCTCGATTACGCCAGTGTTTCCACGCGCATTCAGGCCTTCGCCGAGCAGGCGCAGTTCCAGTTGGTCGAAACCTTTGCCGAGCGTCTGGTTGAAGTGCTCATGGCCGAATTCAAGATCACCTGGGTGCGACTGAAACTGACCAAGCCGGGCGCCGTTCCGGCCGCCAAGGGTGGTGTGGGTGTGGAGATCGAGCGCGGATGTCGCTGATTCAAGTCTACCTCGGGCTCGGTAGCAATATCGAGCGCGAAACCCATTTGCGCGCAGGTCTCGATGCGCTGGCCACGTTCCTGGTGGATATCCGGTGTTCGGCGGTGTTCGAGAGCCAGCCGGTGGGCATCAAGAGCGGGCCGTTCTTCAATTTCGTGGTCTCGGCCTACACCGATCTGCCGTTGATGGAGCTTGATCGCCGCTTGAAATTCATTGAGGCGGATAACGGTCGCTATGCACCGGATCGCAAGGGCTTGCCGCTGGATATCGACGTGCTGTTGTATGGCGATCTGGTGGGTAATTTCGATGGATTGATCCTGCCGCGTGCGGAAATCCTGAAAAACGCATTTGTGCTGTGGCCGCTGTCACTGATTGCTCCGGATCGGGTGCATCCGGGGGTGGGCCAAAGCTTTGCGACGTTGTGGGCTGAGGCGCAAATTGATCAGGTGTTGGCGCCGGTTGCGTTCGAATGGCGGGGGGAGCAGCTCACGCCTTCGGATTTGCGGTGATATCAAATGCGCTTTCGCGAGCAGGCTCGCTCCCACGTGGGATCGAGGTCTCCGGTGGGAGCGAGCCTGCTCGCGAAGTTTTTTAGGCTGTCGCCGCGTCTTTGTAGGCTTTCAATGCTTTCAACCGTTCCCGCTTCAGCGCTTCACCCAGTTCCGGCCCCTTGAATCCCTGCTCCAGCAACGGCTGCACCGCCACCGCTCGTGCAGCTTTCGCCGCTCCGCGCAAGTAATCCGCCTGTGGATAACTTCGCTGCTCCAGGCCCTTGCGGCCACGGGCGTCCATCTCGCACGCGACGATAAACTCTTCGAAGCGCTGCGGCCGGCGATAGATATCGAAGCTCTGCAATAACTCCAGCAGCGTCGAGGCTTTCAGCTCCAGCGCCCGGTGCCCATGGGTGTGATACTGCCCGACCAGCAGCGCCAGTTCCTGACAGTCCTTGGGGACCTTGAAGCGCTCGTTGACCGCTTTGATCAGCTTCAGCCCCGTGTGCTCATGGGCGATATGCCGGGGCCATTCTTCTTCCGGCGTCAGACCTTTGCCCAAGTCGTGCAGCAGGCAGGCCCAGCGCACCGTCAGCGGCTGCTTGTGCAGGGCCGATTGCTCCAGCACGCTCAAAGTGTGCAGGCCCGTGTCGATTTCCGGGTGATGAGTTTCCGGCTGCGGCACGCCGAACAAGGCGTCAACTTCCGGCATCAGTACTTTCAGCGCGCCACAGTCGCGCAAGACCTGAATGAACACCTGTGGGTGGTCTTCCAGCAGTGCCCGGGAAATCTCCTTCCAACTGCGTTCGGCAGTCAGCGCCTGCAGTTCGCCGGACTCACTGAGCTGGCGCATCAACCCCATGGTCTCGTCGGCGACCGTGAAGCCCAGTCCCGCGTAACGCGCAGCAAAACGGGCAACGCGCAGCACTCGCAACGGATCTTCGGCAAACGCCGGGGAAACATGGCGAAGGATTCGTGCTTCGAGATCGCGCTGACCATGGTACGGATCGGTCAGGTTGAGCTGATCGTCCTCGGCCATGGCATTGATCGTCAGGTCGCGGCGAATCAGATCTTCTTCAAGCGTGACTTCGGGACTTGCGTAGAAAGTGAAACCGCCGTAACCGCGACCGCTTTTGCGCTCGGTGCGGGCGAGGGCGTATTCCTCACCGGTTTTCGGGTGCAGAAACACCGGGAAATCCGCGCCGACCGGGCGGAATCCCTGGGCGAGCATTTCTTCAGTGGTCGCACCGATCACGACCCGGTCGACATCAGTGACCGGCAACCCCAACAGGCGATCACGTACCGCGCCGCCAACCTTGTAAACCTGCATAAAAAACCTCCGTCAGTCCGACAGGATAACCCTTGCGTCAGACTTTCGGAGGCCGGAACCGGATCAAAGATGAATCACGGCCAGATCGAGCCGGCCGTAATCGCCTTCGCTGTGTTCACTGCGTGGCGGCACGTGATGGGTTTTCATGATCTGGTCGCCTTGCAGGGTTTCCAGATGAATGTCGAAGCCCCAGAGCCGGTGCAGGTGCTTGAGCACTTCTTCGGTGGAGTCGCCCAATGGTTTGCGATCGTGTTGCTGATGGCGCAGGGTCAGCGAGCGATCACCGCGCCGATCGATGCTGTAGATCTGCACGTTCGGCTCACGATTGCCGAGGTTGTATTGCGCTGCCAGGGTTTCCCGGATGATCCGGTAGCCGCCCTCATCATGAATGGCCGGCACCAGCAGGTCGTCTTTCTGGTCGTCATCGAGAATGCTGAACAGCTTCAGATCGCGGATCACCTTGGGGGACAGGTACTGCAGGATGAAACTCTCGTCCTTGAAACTGCTCATGGCGAACTTGATAGTCGACAGCCAGTCGGAGCCGGCGATGTCCGGGAACCAGCGGCGATCTTCTTCGGTGGGTTCTTCGCACATCCTCCGAATGTCGCGATACATGGCGAAACCCAACGCATAGGGATTGATGCCGCTGTAGTACGGGCTGTCAAAGCCAGGCTGAAACACCACGCTGGTGTGCGAGGTGAGGAACTCCATCATGAAGCCGTCGGTGACCAGGCCTTCGTCGTACAAATCATTCATCAGCGTGTAATGCCAGAACGTTGCCCAGCCTTCGTTCATGACTTGGGTCTGGCGCTGCGGATAGAAATACTGGGCGATCTTGCGCACGATGCGCACGATTTCGCGCTGCCACGGCTCCAGCAGCGGTGCGTGTTTCTCAATGAAATAGAGGATGTTTTCCTGTGGTTCGGCCGGGAAGCGGGCGTTGTCCTTATCGCTGTATTTGTCCGCGCCTTTGGGAATAGTGCGCCACAGATCATTGATCTGCTTTTGCAGGTGCTCTTCACGGTCCTTTTGCCGCCGGCGTTCCTCTTCGGCGGAAATCGGATACGGCCGCTTGTAGCGGTCGACGCCGTAATTCATCAAGGCATGGCAGGAGTCGAGCAGATCTTCTACGGCGTCGATGCCGTGGCGTTCCTCGCACTGCATGATGTACTGCTTGGCGAACACCAGATAATCGATGATCGAACTGGCATCGGTCCAGGTGCGGAACAGGTAGTTGCCCTTGAAGAAGCTGTTGTGGCCATAGCAGGCGTGAGCCACCACCAGGGCCTGCATGCAGATGGTGTTTTCTTCCATCAGATAGGCGATGCACGGATCGGAGTTGATCACGATCTCGTAGGCCAGGCCCATTTGCCCGCGGCTGTAGGATTTCTCTGTGCTGAGGAAGTGTTTGCCGTACGACCAATGGTGATAGCCCAGCGGCATGCCCACTGAGGCATAGGCGTCCATCATCTGTTCGGCGGTGATCACTTCGATCTGGTTGGGGTAGGTGTCCAGAGCATAACGGGCCGCGATCCGGGCGATTTCGCGGTCGTAGGTCTGGATCAGCTCGAATGTCCATTCGGAGCCGGTGGAAATCGGTTGGCGTTTCTGCTCTTTGGCGGTCATGTCACTAACCTGCGCTGGAAGAGTTCACGGAAGACCGGATAGATATCTCCGGCCGAGACCAGTTGCTGCTGCGCAAACGTGTCAGAGAAGGCTTCGGCGATGCGTTCGTATTCGTACCACAGGGCCTGGTGTTCGCGCGGGGTGATCTCCACATAAGTGTAGTACTGCACAAATGGCATGATCTGATTGATCAGGATGTCGCGGCAGATCGGCGAATCGTCGTTCCAGTTGTCGCCGTCGGAGGCTTGAGCGGCGTAGATATTCCACTCATTGCTCGGATAGCGCTCGGCCATGATCTCCTGCATCAGCTTCAGGGCGCTGGAAACAATGGTGCCGCCGGTCTCACGAGAATAGAAAAACTCCTCTTCGTCCACTTCCCTGGCGCTGGTGTGGTGACGGATGAACACCACGTCGATCTTGTCGTAGTTACGCTTGAGAAACAGGTACAGCAGGATGAAAAAGCGCTTGGCGATGTCCTTGGTCGCCTGCGTCATCGAGCCGGAAACGTCCATCAGGCAGAACATCACTGCTTTGGAACTGGGGTTGGGTTGCTTGACCAGCAAGTTGTATTTCAAATCGAAGGTGTCGAGGAACGGCACGCGGTGAATGCGCGCGCTGAGTTTCTCGATTTCAGCCTCGAGTTCCTGGATATCGCCGAAGTTGTCCGGTTCTTCGCGCTTGAGCCGTGCCAGCTCTTCCTTGGCTTCACGAAGCTTTGCCCGGCTGCTGCCGGACAGGGCAATACGACGTGCATGTGCTGAGCGCAGGGTGCGGATGATATTGATGCGTGAAGGGTTACCTTCGTTGCTGATCCCGGCGCGTACGGTTTTGAACGTGTCGGTGCCGGTCAGGTTGCGTTTGACCAGATTCGGCAATTCGAGGTCTTCGAACATGAACTCAAGGAATTCTTCCTGAGTGATCTGGAAGACAAACTCATCCATGCCTTCGCCGGAGTTTCCCGCCTTGCCCGGACCGCGTCCACCACCGCCTCCCGGTGGGCGGGCGATGTGTTCGCCGGCAGTAAACTCCTTGTTGCCGGGATGCACCACGGTCTGCTTGCCGCCGCGTCCATGATGAAGCACCGGCTCGTCGATATCGCGACCGGGAATGCTGATCTGTTCACCGTGCTCCATATCGGTAATGGAGCGGCGACTGACTGCCTCTTCGACAGCCTTCTTGATGTGGTCACGGTAACGCCGCAGAAAACGCTGGCGGTTTACCGTGCTCTTGTTCTTGCCATTGAGGCGTCGGTCGATCACATAGCTCATAAGGCCCCTCCGGGGAGCTTCAAGTTTTGAGCTGCAAGCTGCAAGTAGAAGCGAATGCCCGTGTTTTCGGGTTCACGCGCTTTGTTCTTGCAGCTTGTGGCTTATAGCTTGCAGCTGCCTCACTGCGACTTGCGGACCCGCAGGTACCATTCGGACAGCAGGCGTACCTGTTTATCGGTGTAGCCACGTTCAACCATTCGCGTAACGAAGTCGTTGTGTTTCTGCTGATCCTCCTTGCTGGCCTTGGCGTTGAAGCTGATGACGGGCAGCAGGTCTTCGGTGTTGGAGAACATTTTCTTCTCGATGACCACCCGCAGTTTTTCGTAGCTGAGCCAGGTCGGGTTCTTGCCGTTGTTGTTGGCCCGGGCGCGCAGGACGAAGTTGACGATCTCGTTGCGGAAATCCTTCGGATTGCTGATGCCGGCAGGTTTTTCGATTTTTTCCAGTTCTTCGTTCAGGGCCACGCGGTTGAGGATCTCGCCGGTTTCCGGGTCGCGATACTCCTGATCCTGAATCCAGAAATCCGCGTACAGCACGTAGCGGTCGAAGATGTTCTGACCGTATTCGCTGTAGGACTCCAGATAAGCGGTCTGGATTTCCTTGCCGATGAACTCGATGTAGCGCGGCGCCAGGTACTCCTTCAGATAGCGCAGGTAGCGTTCGCGGGTTTCGGCCTGGAACTGTTCCTGTTCGATCTGCTGCTCCAGCACATAGAGCAGGTGCACCGGGTTGGCGGCGATTTCGTGCGGGTCGAAGTTGAACACCTTGGAGAGGATCTTGAAGGCGAAGCGGGTCGACAGGCCGTTCATGCCTTCGTCGACACCGGCCGAATCGCGGTACTCCTGAATCGACTTGGCCTTCGGATCAGTGTCCTTGAGGTTTTCACCGTCGTAGACGCGCATCTTCGAATAGATGTTGGAGTTTTCCGGCTCCTTGAGGCGCGACAGCACGGTGAATTGCGCGAGCATTTTCAGGGTGTCCGGTGCGCAGTGCGCCTTGGACAGGGAGCTGTTGAAGAGCAACTTGTCGTAGATCTTCACTTCATCGCTGACGCGCAGGCAGTACGGCACTTTGACGATGTAGATCCGGTCGATGAACGCCTCGTTGTTCTTGTTGTTTCGGAAGGTGTGCCACTCCGACTCGTTGGAGTGAGCCAGCAAAATCCCGGTGAACGGAATCGCGCCGAGGCCTTCGGTACTGTTGTAGTTGCCCTCCTGAGTAGCGGTCAGCAAAGGGTGCAGCACCTTGATCGGCGCCTTGAACATTTCGACGAATTCCATCAGGCCCTGGTTGGCCCGGCACAGCGCACCGGAGTAGCTGTAGGCGTCGGCGTCGTTCTGCGGGAATTCTTCGAGTTTGCGGATATCGACTTTGCCGACCAGCGCCGAGATGTCCTGGTTGTTCTCGTCACCGGGTTCGGTCTTGGCCACCGCAATCTGATTGAGGATCGACGGGTACAGCTTGACCACGCGGAACTGGCTGATGTCGCCGCCGAATTCGGCCAGGCGCTTGGTCGCCCAGGGCGACATGATGGTGTTCAGGTAGCGTCGTGGGATACCGAAGTCTTCCTCGAGGATCGCGCCATCTTCAGTGGCGTTGAACAGACCCAGAGGCGACTCGAAAACCGGCGAGCCCTTGATGGCGTAGAAGGGCACCTTCTCCATCAGCTGTTTCAGCTTCTCGGCCAGGGACGATTTACCGCCGCCAACGGGGCCGAGCAGATAAAGAATCTGTTTCTTCTCTTCCAGGCCTTGGGCGGCGTGGCGGAAATACGAGACGATCTGGTCGATGCATTCTTCCATCCCGTGGAAGTCTTCAAAGGCCGGATAGCGGCGGATCACCTTGTTGGAGAATATGCGCGACAGCCTCGAATTGGTCGAAGTGTCGAGCAGTTCCGGTTCGCCGATCGCCATCAATAGACGCTCGGCGGCGGAAACGTAGGCGCTGCGATCGTTTTTGCACAGCTCCAGGTACTCCTGCAGAGAGAGTTCTTCCTGGCGTGTGGATTCGAAGCGTTGTTGGAAGTGGCTAAAGATACTCATGACGTCACCTCGCTCGATACGTGGAGCCGACGCCGGATCACTCAGTCGATGCTGGCAGCAGTCGCTGTGGCAGCTGCTGTTTACCCCCCAGAATCCTCCCACGGTCGACAAACCGCGAAAGCTACTCCCGATGACCCGCGCGCCGGTGTACCGGCTCTCCCCTGATTTGGATGGCCTGCGCTTAAGGATAGTTGGGAATTCGAGAGGTAAAGGCGAGATACGTAATTAGTTGTGGCAGACCGTTCGTCTGCCGCGCGCAGGCCCACGGCAGCCGGGGCCTGCGCTGCGCAAAAAAATTATTCGGCGGTGCCTTGCGCGGTTTCCGACGGATAAGTCGTACGCCACAGCTCGAAACCGCCATCCATGCTGTAGACGTCAGAGAAGCCTTGGCTGACCAGATAGGCGGCTGCACCCTGACTGGAATTGCCGTGATAGCAGACCACGACGGTCGGTGCATCAAGGTCGGCGCCTTGAATGAAAGCGTGCAGTGAGTGGTTATCGAGATGCTTCGAACCGCTGATGTGCAGCGCGGCGAAAGTCGCTGGATCGCGTACGTCAACCACGACGGCGCCTTGTTCACGCAGGGCCTGCGCCTGTTCCGGGGGGATTCGTTTGAATTCGCTCATGGCGGGTTCCTGTAGCTCAACTGAAAGTGCAGTCTAACGCGGCGCGTCGACTGGCGAAGATTCGGGGATAAGTGGCGCAACCGTGTGTGCAAGCCCGCCGTGCTCGTCGCATTTGCATGACAGACGTTCGCCGCTGTCGACGTTCATCAGCGTAAGGCTGCCGCCCCATACGCATCCGGTGTCCAGCGCGGAAATGCCCGGTTCGTGGATATTGCCCTCGAGCGCAGCCCAGTGACCGAAGATGATGCGCAGGCCTTTGGTCTTGCGCTCCTTGTGCTGAAACCACGGCTTGTAGCCGGGCGGGGCGCTGTCCAGGCCCTCCTTGCTCTTGAGGTCGAGCTTGCCCTCGGCGGTGCAAAAGCGCATGCGTGTGAAATAATTAGTGATCACCCGCAGGCGATCAATGCCTTTGAGGTCGTTGTCCCATTTCGCCGGTTCGTTGCCGTACATGCCATCAAGGTAGGCGGGGAACACGTTGTCGTCACGCAGGGCGGTCTCGACTTCGGCGGCGCACTTCAACGCACGGCGCAGCGACCATTGCGGCGGGATGCCGGCATGGACCATCGCAACATCGCGTGTTTCGTCGTAATGCATCAGCTTCTGCTGGCGCAGCCATTCCATCAATTGCGGGCCGTCGGGGGCCTCGATGATTTCGCGCAGAGTGTCGCTTTTCTTCAAGCGCTCGATTTTCTTCGCGGCTGCCAGCAGGTGCAGGTCGTGATTGCCGAGCACGCAGACCAGCGACTCGCGCATCTCGTAGAGAAAGCGCAGGGTTTCCAGCGACTGCGGGCCGCGGTTGACCAGATCGCCGACCAGCCACAACCGGTCAAGCGCCGGGTCGAACGCGACTTGCTTGAGCAGGCACTTGAGCGGTTCGAGGCAGCCTTGCAGGTCACCGACGGCGTAAGTCGTCATCAGTGCAGGGCTCCGGGTACGGCGAGGCGAAACGGTTTGATGACGGCATCGAAATGTTTGCCGTCATCGGCGAGCATTTGATAAGTGCCCTGCATGGTGCCGACCTTGGTGGTCATCACCGTGCCGCTGGTATACGTGTGGCTCTTGCCTGCATCGATCAACGGTTGCTGGCCGACGACGCCTTCACCGCGCACTTGTTCGACATGGCCGTCACCATCGGTGATCACCCAGTGCCGGGACAAAAGCTTGGCCGCAATCTCGCCGTTGTTCTGCACGGTGATGGTGTAGGCGAAGGCGAAACGGTCGTGTTCGGGTTGCGATTGGTCTGCCAGATAGTGGGTGACGACGCTGACATCGACCTGATAACGGGAATCGGACATGCAAGAGGGCCTTAACGAAGCGGAACGCGGGGCGTAGCTGATGGGGAATCAGTCTAGGCAAGTATCGGGCAGTAAACCAGAGTGGTGTGCTGCCCGATAGCGTTCATCGCAGGTCAGTCGGCGGCAGGAGCGACCGGAACCTGTATCGCGAGCTGGTCAGCCAGGCGCACGAATGCGGCCAGATCCAGTTGCTCGGGACGCAGGCTGCCATCGACGCCGGCGGCCTCGATTTCCGCGTTGCTGAGCAATTGCTTGAGCGTATTGCGCAGGGTTTTGCGGCGCTGGTTGAACGCCTCGCGGACGACGCGCTCCAGCAACTTGTGATCCTTGGCCGGGTGCGGCAGTACCGCGTGGGGCACGAGACGAACGATCGCCGAATCGACTTTCGGCGGTGGATTGAATGCGCCTGGGCCGACGTTGAACAGATGTTCCACGCGGCAATGGTACTGAACCATGATCGACAGGCGACCCCAGTCACCGCCACCCGGACCTGCGGCCAGACGCTCGACCACTTCTTTCTGCAACATGAAGTGCATGTCGCGAATGATGCCGGCGTTGTCCAGCAGATGAAAAATCAGCGGCGTGGAGATGTTGTACGGCAGGTTGCCAACCACCCGCAGGCTGTTCGGCGCGGCATTCAGCGTATTGAAGTCGAACTTCAGCGCATCGCCCTGATGCAGGTTGAAATTGCTCATGCTGGCAAACTGCTGGTTGAGGATCGGGATCAGATCCTTGTCCAGCTCCACTACGTCGAGTTGCGCGCCGGAGCCCAGCAAACCTTGGGTCAGCGCACCCTGACCGGGGCCGATTTCCAGCAGGCGATCGTCAGGCTTGGCGTGGATGGAGCGCAGGATGCGGTCGATAACGCCGGCATCGTGGAGGAAGTTCTGACCAAAGCGTTTGCGCGCCTTGTGTTGGTATTGCTCGTTCATAAACGGGTCTCGGCCATCTGGTAGGCGGTTTCCAGGGCGACTTGCAGGCTGCCGGTGTCGATCCTGCCGCTGCCGGCCAGATCCAGGGCGGTGCCATGGTCGACCGAGGTGCGGATGATCGGCAGGCCCAGCGTCACGTTGACCGCAGCGCCGAAGCCTTTGTACTTGAGCACGGGCAAGCCCTGGTCGTGGTACATCGCCAGCACTGCGTCGCAGTGCTCCAGATATTTGGGGGTAAACAGAGTGTCGGCAGGCAGCGGGCCACGAAGGTCCATGCCCTCGCCGCGCAGGCGCTCTAATGTCGGTTCGATGATGTCGATTTCTTCATGGCCCAAGTGGCCGCCTTCACCGGCGTGCGGGTTGAGACCGCAGACCAGGATGCGGGGCCGGGCGATGCCGAATTTGTCTTGCAGGTCGGCGTGCAGGATCCGAGTCACTCGCTCCAGTCGCTCCGGGGTGATGGCGTCGGCAATCTCGCGCAGAGGCAGATGCGTGGTGACCAGAGCTACGCGCAAACCGCGAGTGGCCAGCATCATCACTACCTGCGCGGTGTACGTCAGGTCGGCGAGAAATTCAGTGTGTCCAGAGAACGCGATACCCGACTCGTTGATCACACCTTTGTGCACCGGCGCGGTGATCATCCCGGCGAAGTCGCCGTTCAAGCAACCGTTGCCGGCGCGGGTCAGGGTTTCGAGGACGAACGCCGCGTTGGCCTTGTCCAGTTGCCCGGCAACCACCGGTGCGCTGAGCGGCGTATCCCAGACATACAGGCTACCGGCCGGCGCCGGAACATCTGGCCACTGCCCCGGCGCGACATCCAGCAGGTTGATGGCCAGCCCCAGCTGCGCGGCCCGCTCAAGGAGCAGGTCGCGGCTGGTGATGGCAATCAGGGGATGTGGCTGGGCTTGCGAAGCGAGCAGCAGGCACAGGTCGGGACCGATGCCGGCTGGTTCGCCGGGTGTCAGCACGAAACGCTTGGGTTTCACTGCGCTGCCTGGTCTGCACCAGGGAGTTTGATCTCTACGTACGCTTCGTCACGGATCTGACGCAGCCAGGTCTGCAGCTCTTCGTCGTATTTGCGGTTCCGCAGTACGGTCATGGCTTGCTGCTCACGGGCCTGTTCGGTGCCGTCAGTGGCGCGACGGCCAAGGACTTCCAGCACGTGCCAGCCGTATTGGGTCTGGAATGGCTTGGACAGCTGACCTTGTGGGGTCGAAGCCATCACTTCGCGGAATTCCGGTACCAGCACGTTCGGGTCGATCCAGTTCAGGTCGCCACCGTTAAGGGCGGAACCCGGATCTTCCGAATAGTTTTTCGCCAGTTCGGCAAAGTCTTCGCCGGCGGTGATGCGGTCATACAACGATTGCACCAGTGCCTTGGTCTTGGCTTCGTCGCGGATCGGGCTCGGCTTGACCAGGATGTGACGCACATGAACTTCGTCGCGCATCTGCGCTTCGCCGCCACGTTTGCCCAGCAACTTCAGAATGATGAAGCCGCCCGGCGTACGCGCAGGCTGAGTGACGTCGCCAACCGCCATGCTGCTCAGCTCACGATCGAACGGAGGTGGCAGTTGTGCGGCTTTACGCCAGCCCATGTCGCCGCCTTCCAGCGCGTTGTCGCTGCCGGATTTGGCCACGGCCATCTGACCGAAGTCAGCGCCTTGCTTGAGCTGCTGGTAAACATCCATGGCCTGACGATAAGCGCTCTGAATCGCTTCAGAGTTGGCGCTTTCAGGGGTCGGAATCAGGATGTTGGCCAGGTGCAGTTCTTCGGACAGTTGCATCTTGCCGAGGTCAGAGGCGAGGAAGTTCTTCACTTCCTGCTCGGAAACCTGAATGCGTTCTGCCACGCGACGCTGACGCACACGGCTGATGATCATTTCGCGCTTGATCTGATCACGGGCGTCGTCATAGTTCAGGCCATCGCGAGCCAGCGCAGCACGGAACTGATCAACAGTCATGTTGTTGCGCTGGGCGATGGTGCCGACAGCCTGGTTCAACTCTTCGTCAGTGATGCGGATGCCGGAGCGTTCGCCGATCTGCAGTTGCAGGTTTTCGACGATCAGGCGCTCGAGCACTTGCTGATCGAGCACGCCCGGAGGCGGCAGACCGCCACCGCGCTTGGCGATGGTCTGCTGAACTTCGTGAACGCGCTGGTCCAGTTGGCTCTGCATGACCACGTCGTTATCGACGATCGCCACCACTTTATCGATGGACTGTACGGCGGCGTTGGCCGCCGTACCCAGGAACAACGCGCCCAGCAGCACCGGGCGCAGACAATCAGAAAGCTTGGTCTTCACGTTCACGATAACCTTGAATGCCTTTGTCGAGGAAGCTCTCTACCTTGGCGCCAGTCAGGCCGCCGAGTCCCTTCAGAACAATTTGGAGGAAGATGCCATGGTCGCCTTTTTCGTTTTCCGGGGCGTTCTGACTGTTTTCGTCATAAGCGACCCAGTAACGATTGATCAGGCGCAGTTTCCAGCAGCAGTTGTCGTATTCGAAACCACCGAAGGCTTCCAGCGTGCGATTGCGGTTGTAGTCGTACTGCCAGCGGCTGATGGCGTTCCACTGCGGAACGATCGGCCAGATGACCGAGAAATCATGCTGCTGGATCTTGTAGTAGTCCTTCACGTAGCCAGGTTGACCCGGGGTGCCATAGTCACCGCCGCCCACCTGCCATTTACCGGTGTTCTGGTCATAACGAACCTGGTCGTTACGATAGCGATAACCAACGTTGACCACCTTGTTCGGGTTGTCTTCCGGCTGGTAATGGAACATCGCACTGCCGGAGCGTGGGCTGCGGCTGTCCGGATCCCAGTTGTAGTCGGCGGTGGTGCGCCAATCGCGGTTCCAGCGGTATTCGTATTCCAGCGCGTATGGCGATACGTCGGACTTCGCGTCGTCACGATCGTTGAAAGCGATACCCGGCAGTTGGACCTTGCGATCCTTGAAGTACAGAGCCTGGCCGACGCTGATGCGCTGACGCTCGAAACCGTTGTCTTCGATCCAGCGACTGGTCACGCCCAGCGACAGCTTGTTCTCGTCACCGACACGGTCGGCGCCGGAGAAGCGGTTGTCGCGGAACAGCGAGGCGTAGTTGAAGGTGTACTCGCTGGTGTCGAAAACCGGAATGTCTTCCTGATCTTTCTCAGGTACGTAGAGATAGAAGAGACGTGGTTCTAGGGTCTGGCGATAGTTCTTGCCGAAATAGGAGGTATTGCGGTCGAAGTACAGTCCACTATCTACGCTGGCTATAGGGACGCCACGGTTCTGGTTGCGACTGTAGTCTTCACCAGCCAGTAGCGTGCTTTTGCCTTGCTGGTCGAGATCAAGCTGATACTGCGTGTACTGATACTTCAACGATGGTTTGAGGAAACCATACGTCCAGTTCATCGGCAGGCTGACGCCCGGCTTCAGATTCAGGCGATCGCCGTTGGCGCGAGCCAAGCCGGTGATGTTTGTGTCGAGACGTCGTTCGGCAATGCCATCTTCATTGATGAAGTCACCATCACGTAGATCGCGATCGAAACGAACCAGCTCGGTCTCGTAGTCGAAATTCAGACCTTCCGGATGATACGGCAGCTGACCATTGAAAGTGATCTGCGGCAGGCGACCATAAGGCGTGATATTCGACACGGTAGCCAGCTGATACTGCTGGGCATTCAGGCGTGCGGTGTAGCTGTCGCCACGATAAGTGACCGAGCCCTGCTGGTTGACGAAGTCGTCGCTCTTGACGCCGATCTGGTCGGTTTGCAGGTCCTGGAAGTAATACGGATCGCTTATCTTGGTGTAGTCAACCTGGGTCAGCACGCGGGAGTCGAGACCGCCCTTGTGCTGCCAGTTGTACATATAGCGAGTGTCCTTGTAGTCGGACTGAAGCTTGCGATCGTCGTTTTCATCGTTGAGATACGCCGCACCGAACTGACCTTCGCTCGACTTGGTCAGGTAGCGGAACTCACCCTCCACCAGCATGCCGCGCTTGCTCATGTAACGCGGGTACAACGTGGCGTCATAGTTAGGCGCCAGGTTGAAGTAGTACGGGGTGACCAGCATGAAGCCGGTGTCGCTGCCCGAGCCGATGGTCGGCGGCAGGAAGCCTGACTGGCGACGGTCGTCGATCGGGAAGTAGATGTACGGGGTGTACAGAATCGGAATGTCTTTGACGCGCAACGTCACGTTGGTCGCGGTACCGAAACCGGTGGCCGGGTTCAAGGTGATGTTGTTGCCCTTGAGCTGCCAGGCGTTGCTGTTCGGTTCGCACGTGGTGTACGTGCCGTCCTTCAGACGAATGATCGCGTTTTCGGCGCGCTTGGCGTACAGCGCGTTACCGCGAATGCGCGATTTGTGCATCACGTATTCGGCGTTGTCGACCTTGGCTTCGCCGGTGTCGAGCTGCACATCGGCGTGGTCGCCGACGATCAGCGCGCCGTTGTCGCGGATGCGCACGTTACCGGCCAGTTCGCCACGGCTTTCGGCCTGATACAGGTTGGCCTCGTCGGCTTCGACCTGCATGCTGCCCTGACGCATGATCACGTCACCGGCAAGGCTGGCGACCTGGGTGTCCTGCTCGTAACGCGACGCTTTTGCACCGATGAAGGTCGGCGCGTCACTTTTATTCGTCTTGTCATTCATGCCAGGACGAATCGGTTCGATATAGGAACCAGAGCAGTAAGGACCGGTCTCGGCCAGTTGCGCGGCAGTGAGCTTCTCGCGCGGAACCCAGTCGAGGTGACTGTAGTCTTCGCTACGGGATTTCAGGCCACGGCCCTTGGCTTCGGTGACCAGTGCGGTTTTCGCACCGGTCTCTGCGCCGGAACCGTTGTCGGCCGGGGTCTCGCCGGCAGCGCTGACGGCACTGCCGTCATGCACCGGACGCGGCGGCAAGGCCGCAGCGGGCGACTTGGGCGCACAATCCCAGCCACCCGTAGCCGAGACGGAGCAGTCATACTGCTCGGCGGCAACAACGAATTGACTGGCCAGAGGTTGCATAGCCAGCAGACTGCCGGTTACCAACAACGGAAATTTTTTACGAAACGCGGGGGATTTCAATGCCATCTTATTAGTCCGGGCTTCCTGCGTGCCATCTGCCCGCGGTGTGGGCCGCACGCCTCTCGATGGTCTGAAAAAGATGCTGGATAATAAAGCATGACCCGCTTGACGGCTAGCGCCGTCGGAGACCCTTGCAATGCCTGACCAAGATGTACGCTTGCAACACCTGAAAGTTTGGCTCGATGAGCAGTTGGCAAAGCTGTTTGCCGAGCAGGGCTGGGGCACCGTGCCCCCGGCCACGTTGACCGCGGCCAGCAGCGACGCGAGTTTCCGCCGCTACTTCCGCTGGGAGGGCGATGGTCGCAGCTTCGTCGTGATGGACGCGCCGCCCCCGCAGGAAAACTGCAAACCGTTCGTGGATATCGCCTTTTTGCTGGCGAAATCCGGAATTAATGTGCCGAAAATTTACGCCGAAGACCTCGAGCGCGGTTTTCTTTTGCTCAATGACCTGGGCAACAAGACCTATCTCGACGTCATCGATGGCGAAAATGCCGACGCGTTATTCCACGATGCCCTGCAAGCGCTGTTGGCTTTTCAACAGTTGCCGATGGTTGCGCCGTTGCCCTGTTACGACGTCGCCCTATTGCGTCGTGAGCTGGAGTTGTTCCCCGAGTGGTACGTCAAACGTGAGCTGGGCGTCGAGTTCGATGCGGCCCAGCAGCAACAATGGCAGCACATCAGCGAGTTGCTGATCGACAGCGCGCTGGCGCAGCCGAAAGTGCTGGTGCACCGCGACTACATGCCGCGCAACCTGATGCTCAGCGAGCCCAACCCTGGCGTGCTGGATTTCCAGGACGCGGTGTACGGCCCGGTGACCTACGACGTCACCTGCCTGTTCAAGGATGCTTTCCTCAGCTGGCCGGAAGAACGCGTGCGCGGCTGGCTGGAAAGTTATTGGCAGCAGGCCTCGGCGCTGGATATTCCGGTGCAGGCGGATTTCGAAGACTTCCTGCGCGCCAGCGACCTGATGGGCGTGCAGCGTCACCTGAAAGTCATCGGCATCTTCGCGCGTATCTGCCATCGCGATGGCAAGCCGCGTTATCTGGCCGATGTGCCGCGCTTCTTCTCTTATATAGAAGCAGTGATCGCCCGCCGTCCTGAACTGGCGGAACTGCAAGCGCTGTTCAGCAGCTTGCGTGCTGGAGCGACGGCATGAAGGCAATGATTCTGGCGGCGGGCAAAGGCGAGCGCATGCGCCCGCTGACCCTGACCACGCCGAAACCGCTGGTGCGTGCCGCTGGCGTGCCGCTGATCGAGTATCACCTGCGCGCCCTCGCGGCCGCAGGCTTCAACGAAATCGTCATCAACCACGCCTGGCTTGGTCAGCAGATCGAGGATCATCTGGGCGACGGTTCGCGTTTCGGCCTGAGCATCCAGTACTCGCCGGAAGGCGAGCCGCTGGAAACCGGTGGCGGGATTTTCCGTGCGCTGTCGTTACTTGGTGACGATGCGTTTCTGGTGGTCAACGGCGACATCTGGACCGATTACGACTTCAGCGTGCTGCACCAGCCGATCAATGGCCTGGCGCATCTGGTGCTGGCGGACAATCCGCCGCATCACCCGAAAGGCGACTTCACTCTCATCGACGGCAAAGTGCGGGACGGCGAGCCTGATGCGCAGACGCTGACTTACAGCGGTATCGCCGTGCTGCATCCGCAGTTGTTCGACGGTTGCAGCGATGGCGCTTTCAAGCTTGCACCGCTGCTACGCAACGCCATGGCCAAAGGTGAAGTGACGGGCGAGCGCCTGAAGGGGCATTGGGTAGATGTTGGTACCTACGAGCGTCTGGCCGAAGCCGAAGCTTTGATAGAAGCGAGTCGCTGAGATGCTGTGGCCAGGGACTCTGATTGGAGCCGGAGTGGGGTACGCGATTGCCAGCATTCCGGGGGCCATGCTTGGGGCGTTGTTGGGGCAGGCGCTGGATCGGCGCTTGCACTTGCAGAGCTGGGGACATTTACGCGAAAAGCTCGGCGGCCGGCCGATGCTGCGCAACGATGAATTGCTGTTCGTTTTGCTCGGGCGTCTGGCCAAGAGCGACGGGCGCGTCACTGACGGGCATATCCAGCAGGCGCGCAACGAAATGCGCGCGCTGGAAATGAGCGAGCCGGCGACGCGGCGGGCCATTGCTGCATTCAATCGCGGCAAGTCCGGCAGCGACAATCTGCGCGGCTATCTGCGTCGTTTGAGTTCGCAACCGCATGCGGCTGAGGGCGTGTTGCGTGCCTGTTGGCGAATGGTCTGGGCTGATGGTCGCGCCGGGGTCAGCGAACGCGAGTTGCTGGCGCAGTGGGGCAAATGGCTCGGCTGGACGGCGCAGCAGGTGCAGGCATTAGCCAGCGATTACGAGCCGGGCAAGCGGCCGATCGTCAGTGCGGCAGTGAGCTATCAGGAGGCGATGAAGCTGCTTGGTGTGTCAGCGAGCAGCGAGCCGGCACAGATCAAGCGCGCTTACCGGCGATTGCTCAGTCGCCATCACCCGGACAAGATCGCCGGCAGCGGCGCGACCCCGGCGCAGGTACGTGAGGCGACCGAGCGGACGCGGGAATTGCACAATGCCTACACGTTGATTCGGGAGCGACGGGATTTTCGCTAGAAGTTAGATGGGTGTTGCTTGTGCTTGCCCCTTCGCGAGCAGGCTCGCCCCCACATTGAATTGTGCATAAGTCAATGTGGGGGCGAGCCTGCTCGCGAAGAGGGGCGACTCGGTCTGAATGTCAGTCAACAGCCTGAGGATTCAACCAGCCCCGCACCCGCCGAAACAATTGTTCCTGCTCTGCCTTCTTGTCTGGCAACACCTTCAGCGCCACTTGGCTGAACGCCGAGGTCTTCAGGCGCTTGCTTGCTTGCATGCGCTCCAGCGCCGCGTTGCGATCCAGCGCTTTGTCCATGTAAAAAATATCCACCGTCGGCAGCTTCAGCGTCGGCGTCAGTTCGGCGAGTGGCGGCAGGGCTTTGGTCGGGACTTGCGCATCGACCATCACCAGTTTTTCCACCTGCGGCGTCTGCCGCTCGCTGAGAAAACGCGCCGCCCAATAAGCGCCGGTGCCGTGGCCGAGCACGACAATGCTGCGCGCGCTCTGCTGTTCGGCGTAGGCAATCGCTGCGTCGATTCGCCCGAAAATGCGATCGGCATCGGCTTTGGCCTGTTCTTCGCTGGTCTCGGCGACCACCTGTTCGGCAACTTCCGCTTCACCGCCAGCGGCCTGTTCGATCGGTTGTGCGGTGGCGGCATCCTTGCTTGTGGTTTCCGGGGCTTTCGGCGCGGCGGTTGGTTCGATCACGCGCGGAGCAATGGCGTCGCCTTGCAGATCCGGCAGGGTGATACTCAGGCTGCTCCACTCGGCATCCGGGAATTTGCGTCGCAATGGGCCGATTGCCTGAGGCCAGTCAGCGGTTTCGCCGGCACCGGGAACGATGATCACCGCGCCTTTGGGTTCGGCGCTGTTGGCCGGTTTCCACAGGGCGAGGAAAGTGTCGCTGCCAGCCTGCAGTTGTTGCTGCTCTTGCGCCGGCAGTTTACGTTGCAGTGCGGCGGCCTCTTCCTGACTACGCTCAAGCAGTGGCTGGCGCTCGGCCGGTTTTTCTTCGGCGGGTTTATCCGTGGCGGCAGGCGCCGGGTCGGCGGCTTCGACGGAAAACGCACAAGGCAGGATCAGCGACAGGCACAATGCTGGCAGTGCCAGGCGGTAGACAGAGGGCATCGGTTATTCCAGGCCAGAAATTATCCCGGCAGCCTAATGGGTTGGTCAGTATTTGTCAGTGTATGAGACTTCAATGAAGCGATTTTGCTGCCTGTGGGTTATCGGCTGTTTGTGGTTTCCCTTGATGGGCTGGACGGCGCCTGCGCCACCGGATCATGCCGCGCAATTGTCGCCAAAGCAGCAGCAATGGCTGGCGCAGCACACTGAATTGCGTGTTGGCCTGGTCTTGCAGGCACCCTACGCGACCTACGATCGGCGCCTGCAGCGATTGTCCGGGGCCAATGTCGAGTTGATGAAACTGCTGGCCAAAACCCTCGGCGTGGAACTGAGCTGGCGCAACTTTCAGGATCTCGGGGCGTTGGAAAACGCTTTGCGCGAGGGCGAGATCGACATCGCCCCGGGCCTCAGCCAGACCCCGAGCGCGCTGCGCCTCTGGCAGTTTTCCGACCCCTACATGCGCGTGCCGCAACTGGTGGTCAGCGACCAGAAGAGCAGCGGCGCGGTCGATCTGGAAAAACTCGACAGCCAGACCCGCGTCGCCGTGCGCATGCCGAGCAGCACCGCCGATTATCTGCGCAGCAACTATCCGCATCTGAATCTGCAAGGCGTGCCGCTGGAACGGCAAGCGTTGCAACTGCTGTTGAGTCAGCAAGCCTCCTACGCGGTGGTCGACGAAGCACAGTTGGGGCGTCTGTCGGTGGAGCCGGAATTTGCCGAACTGGTGGTGGTCGGCGATATCGGCCTGCCGCAACTGCTGCGCGTGGCCTCGCGGCGCGATTGGCCGGAGCTGGCCGGCATCGTCCAGAGCGCCTTGCGCGCGATCCCGGCCAAGGATCTGGAACAACTGCACAACCAATGGCTGCAGCCGAAATACCCACGGCTGACCGAATCGCCGGGGTTCTGGCAGAACCTCAGTCTGTTGTTCGCGGTGATGCTGCTCAGTTGCGCGGCGATCGTGGCGTGGCAGCGGCGCCAACAGCACAGCCTCGAACAGCGCCTGCTCAGCGCCCGCGAAGACATTGCATTGCGCGCGGCCAGTGAAGAGGCGCTGCGGCTGACACAATTTTCCATCGACCAAAGCACCGTCGGCATTCTCTGGGTCAATTGGGACAGCCATGTGCGTTACGCCAACCGCGCGGCTGAAAACATGCTTGGTTATCCCTCGGGCGGGCTGATCGAACGGCCGCTGATCGATTTCGAGCCCGGCCTGCATATGGATCGCTGGCTCAATCTGTGGAAGCGTGCACGGGCCAGTGAAGAAGGGCCGCCGAGCTTCGAAACCAGTTGCCTGCGCGCCGATGGCACTGTCCTGCCGGCGGACGTTTCCCTGAGCTTCCTGCGTTTTCGCGACAGTGAATATCTGGTGGTCTACCTCACCGACGTCACCGACCGCCGCCGCGCGCTCGCCGCTTTGCAGGAAAGCGAGGCGCGCCTGCAAGGCATCGCCGCCAACGTCCCGGGTCTGGTGTTCAGGCTGGAGCGGGCACCGGTCACCGGGCAGATCGACTTTGCCTACATCAGCGAAGGCAGCGAAAGTCTGGTCGGTTATGCGCCGGCAGCCATCGCCCATCGCGACATGGGCCTGCGCAGTCTGGTGCACCCCGACGACAAGGCCAGTTATCACCGCACCCAGGATCAGGCGCTGGACACTGACAGCGACTGGTCGTGGCAAGGCCGCATCGTCACGCGCCAGGGCGAGCAGCGCTGGGCCGAGATCAAGGCGATCACCCGCCAGCTGGAGGACGGCGCCTATGTGTGGGACGGCATCGTCTGGGACATCAGCGAAAGCAAACGCATCGAGCTGGAACTGGCGGCCTCGCGCGAGCAACTGCGCGAACTGTCGGCGCACCTGGAAAGCGTGCGTGAAGAAGAGAAGGCGCGCATCGCCCGGGAAGTCCATGATGAGTTGGGACAGATGCTCACCGTGCTGAAACTGGAGACATCGATGTGCGAATTGGCCTACGCGCAACTCGACCCGGGTCTGAACGAGCGGCTCAACAGCATGAAACGCCTGATCGCGCAGTTGTTTCAGCTGGTACGCGATGTGGCGACGGCGTTGCGTCCTCCGATTCTTGATGCCGGGATTGCCTCGGCCATCGAGTGGCAGGCACGGCGTTTCGAGGCGCGCACACAGATACCGTGTCTGGTGCAGGTGCCGGACAACCTGCCGGCACTCAGCGATGCCAAGGCGGTGGGGCTGTTCCGGATCTTGCAGGAGGCGCTGACCAATGTGATGCGCCATGCTCAGGCGCACACGGTGGAGCTGACGCTGGAGCTTGCGGGCGATGAATTGTGTCTGACCGTCAGCGATGATGGCGTAGGATTTGTCGCGGCCGAGGGTAGGCCGCCGTCGTTTGGCCTGGTCGGCATGCGTGAGCGGGTGCTGATCATGGGCGGGCGGCTGGAGCTGGTGAGTGAGCCGGGGGAGGGCACCAGTCTGGTGGTGCGAGTGCCGGTGAGTGAAGTCTGAGGATTTGTGTCGTGAGTGCTGACGCCTTCGCGAGCAGGCTCGCTCCCACAGGGATTGGTGTGTACCTGAAATCTGGAGAAGAACGTGATCCGTGTACTGGTAGCCGAAGACCACACCATCGTCCGTGAAGGCATCAAGCAATTGATTGGCCTGGCCAAAGATCTGCAAGTAGTGGGGGAGGCGAGCAATGGCGAGCAACTGCTCGAAACCCTGCGCAGCGTGCCGTGCGAGGTGGTGTTGCTGGACATCTCCATGCCCGGCGTCAATGGCCTGGAAGCGATCCCGCGCATTCGGGCGCTGAACAATCCGCCGGCGATTCTGGTGCTGTCGATGCACGACGAAGCGCAAATGGCCGCTCGCGCATTGAAGGTCGGCGCGGCCGGGTATGCGACCAAGGACAGCGATCCGGCGCTGCTGCTCACGGCGATCCGCAAGGTCGCGGCGGGCGGGCGCTACATTGACCCGGAACTGGCCGACCGCATGGTCTTCGAAGTCGGCCTGACCGATACCCGGCCGCTGCATTCGCTGTTGTCAGAACGCGAATTCTCGGTGTTCGAACGCCTCGCTCAGGGCGCCAACGTCAACGACATCGCCCAGCAACTGGCCTTGAGCAGCAAGACCATCAGCACCCACAAGGCGCGGCTTATGCAGAAGCTCAACATCACCTCGTTGGCTGAACTGGTGAAATACGCGATGGAGCACAAACTGCTCTGACCATCACCACCCTCATGTGGGAGCGAGCCTGCTCGCGAAAGCGGCGTAACAGTCAGCCATTCAGTTTGATGACCCACCGCATTCGCGAGCAGGCTCGCTCCCACAGGTTCGGAGTAGGCATATCCATTAGCGACAGACGCTTTTGCCTATACTAGCGGCTTGCAGCTTGCCCCTTGCCGCTGCGCTTGCCCAAACGCGCCATCCTTGTAGGGCAATCCCTACACCCAACCTTCCACTCCGCTTAAGCGATTCTCTCCTGCACCCCGATTTGCGTGGCCGCCGCCAGCCACTAGGCTTGATGAACAAGCAGTCATCAATAACAAAGGTGTGGGTATGAGCCAGGTCGATACAAGCGCAGGGACCAGTGATGTGCTGGTCAGCTTTCGTGGTGTGCAGAAGAGCTACGACGGCGAGAACCTGATCGTCAAAGACCTCAACCTGGACATTCGCAAGGGCGAATTCCTCACCCTGCTCGGGCCGTCCGGTTCCGGCAAGACCACCAGCCTGATGATGCTCGCCGGTTTCGAAACGCCGACCGCCGGTGAAATCCTCCTGTCCGGGCGTTCGATCAACAACGTGCCGCCGCACAAGCGCGATATCGGCATGGTGTTCCAGAACTACGCGCTGTTCCCGCACATGACTGTCGCGGAGAACCTTGCTTTCCCGTTGACCGTGCGCGGCTTGAACAAAAGCGATGTCAGCGAGCGGGTGAAGAAAGTCCTCAGCATGGTTCAGCTCGATGCCTTCGCTTCGCGCTATCCGGCGCAGTTGTCCGGTGGTCAGCAGCAACGTGTGGCACTGGCCCGCGCGCTGGTGTTCGAGCCGCAACTGGTGTTGATGGACGAGCCGCTGGGCGCCCTCGACAAGCAACTGCGTGAACACATGCAGATGGAGATCAAACACCTGCACCAGCGCCTCGGCGTGACCGTGGTCTACGTGACCCACGATCAGGGTGAAGCGCTGACCATGTCTGACCGCGTGGCGGTATTCCATCAGGGCGAGATCCAGCAGATCGCCCCGCCGCGCACGCTCTACGAAGAGCCGAAAAACACCTTTGTCGCCAACTTCATTGGCGAGAACAACCGCCTCAACGGCCGCCTGCTCAGCCAGAGTGGCGAGCGCTGCGTGGTCGAGTTGGGGCGTGGCGAAAAAGTCGAGGCGCTGGCCGTCAACGTCGGTCAGACCGGCGAACCGGTGACTCTGTCGATCCGACCGGAGCGCGTCAGCCTCAACGGTTCGAGCGATCAATGCGTCAACCGCTTCTCAGGGAGGGTGGCGGAATTCATCTATCTGGGCGACCACGTCCGGGTGCGCCTGGAAGTCTGCGGCAAGACCGACTTCTTCGTGAAACAACCGATTGCCGAGCTCGATCCTGCGCTCAGCGTCGGCGACGTGGTTCCGCTTGGCTGGCAGGTCGAGCACGTTCGTGCGCTCGATCCGCTTTTAGAGGCGCACTAAGCGCCCCGGCAATACCAACACCAACCCTGCACGTGGAGAGAACAATAAATGTTGAGATCCCTGAAGTTCACCGCCCTGACTCTGGGCCTGATGGGTGCCACCGGCGCAATGGCTGCCGGCCCGGACTTGACCGTGGTGTCGTTTGGCGGGGCGAACAAGGCGGCGCAAGTCAAAGCCTTCTATGCACCGTGGGAAGCGGCGGGTAACGGCAAGATCGTTGCCGGCGAATACAACGGCGAGATGGCCAAGGTCAAAGCCATGGTCGACACCAAGAGCGTGTCGTGGGATCTGGTCGAAGTTGAATCGCCAGAGCTGTCCCGTGGTTGCGACGAAGACATGTTCGAGCAACTCGACCCGGCGCTGTTCGGCAAGACCGAAGACTACGTCAAAGGCGCCATTCAGCCGTGCGGCGTAGGTTTCTTTGTGTGGTCTACCGTGCTGGCCTACAACGCCGACAAGCTGAAGACCGCACCGACCAGTTGGGCGGATTTCTGGGACACGAAGAAATTCCCGGGCAAGCGCGGCCTGCGCAAAGGCGCCAAGTACACCCTCGAATTCGCGCTGATGGCCGATGGTGTGGCGCCGAAAGACGTCTACAAAGAGCTGGCGAGCAAGGGCGGCCAGGATCGCGCCTTCAAGAAACTCGATGAGCTCAAGCCAAGCATTCAGTGGTGGGAAGCCGGCGCACAACCGCCGCAATACCTCGCTTCCGGCGACGTGGTGATGAGTTCGGCCTACAACGGTCGCATCGCGGCGGTGCAGAAAGAATCCAACCTGAAAGTGGTGTGGAACGGCGGCATCTACGACTTCGACGCCTGGGCCATCCCGAAAGGTCTGGACGCCAAGCGCGCCGAAGCGGCGAAGAAGTTCATTGCCTTCTCGGTGCAGCCGCAGCAGCAGAAGACCTACTCGGAAAACATCGCCTACGGCCCGGCCAACACCCAAGCCGTGCCGCTGCTGGCCAAGGATGTCCTGAAAGACATGCCGACCACCCCGGAAAACATCGCCAACCAGGTGCAGATCGACGTCAGCTTCTGGGCTGATAACGGCGAACAACTGGAACAGCGCTTCAATTCCTGGGCGGCGAAATAACCACTGTTTTACCTGTATGGAGGATGGCAAGGGCGCTTTTGTGGCGAGGGGATTTATCCCCGTCCGGTTGCGAAGCAGCCCCGAAGCCATACCCGCTCGGTGGGTCAGATAAACCGCATTCTCAGGTTTTACGACTGCTGCGCAGCCGAACGGGGATAAATCCCCTCGCCACAAAGGTTCGCTGCCACAGGAGGGCTCGCTCCCACAGGTAGCAGTTCAACGCAACAGAGGTGGTTCGCCACCTCTGTCACGATCAAAGATTTGCGGAGTACGTCATGGCCATCGCCGTTCCCCTGAACGAGGGCGCCAGCCCCACCTTGAAGCAGAAGCTCAAGCACGCCGAGCGGGTCAACCGCTGGAAAGCCCAGGCGCTGATTGCGCCGCTGGTGCTGTTTCTGCTGCTGGTGTTTCTGGTGCCCATCGTGGCGCTGCTCTATAAAAGCGTCGGCAACCCGGAAGTGGTTGGCGGCATGCCGCGCACTGTCACCGCCATCGCCAGTTGGGACGGTCGTGGTCTGCCCGCCGAGCCGGTGTACAAAGCTGCCAGCGAAGACCTCGCCGAAGCCCGCAAAAACCAGACGCTGGGCGATCTGTCCAAGCGCTTGAACATGGAGTTGGCCGGCTACCGCAGCCTGCTGACCAAAACCGCCCGGGCGCTGCCGTTCGCCAGCGAACCGGCTTCTTATAAAGAAGCGCTGGAAGCGCTCGACGAACGCTGGGGCGACCCGGCCTACTGGCAAGCGGTGAAACGCAACACCAGCAGCATCACTCCGTATTACCTGCTGGCGGCGGTCGATCACCGTATCGATGATCTCGGCGAACTGGCCCCGGCCACCCCGGATCAGGCGATCTACCTCGACATCTTCGCCCGCACGTTCTGGATGGGCCTGGTCATCACCGTGATCTGCCTGCTGCTCGCCTATCCACTGGCTTATCTGCTGGCGAATCTGCCTTCGCGGCAGAGCAACCTGCTGATGATCCTGGTGCTGCTGCCGTTCTGGACTTCGATTCTGGTGCGGGTCGCAGCGTGGATCGTGCTGCTGCAATCGGGCGGCCTGATCAACAGTGCGCTGCTGGCCATGGGCATCATTGATAAACCGCTGGAACTGGTGTTCAACCGCACCGGCGTGTACATCTCGATGGTGCACATTCTGCTGCCGTTCATGATTCTGCCGATCTACAGCGTGATGAAAGGCATCTCGCCGACCTACATGCGCGCGGCGATTTCCCTCGGCTGTCATCCGTTCGCCAGTTTCTGGCGGGTGTACTTCCCGCAGACCTATGCCGGCGTTGGCGCCGGCTGCCTGCTGGTGTTCATCCTCGCGATTGGCTACTACATCACCCCGGCGCTGCTCGGCAGCCCGAACGACCAAATGGTCAGCTACTTCGTCGCTTTCTACACCAACACCAGCATCAACTGGGGCATGGCCACCGCGCTCGGCGGCCTGCTGTTGCTGGCGACCGTGGTGCTTTATCTGATCTACAGCTGGCTGGTCGGCGCCAGTCGCCTGCGCCTGAGCTAAGGGGAATTTGCGATGCTGAGTCCTTACATGTCGCCCATCGAACGGGTGTGGTTCTACAGCCTGCGGATCCTCTGCGGCCTGATTCTGTTGTTCCTGATCCTGCCGGTGCTGGTGATCATTCCGCTGTCGTTCAACTCGGGGAGTTTCCTGGTCTATCCGCTGCAAGGTTTCTCGCTGCAGTGGTACCACGACTTCTTCGCCTCGGCGGAATGGATGCGCGCGCTGAAGAACAGCATCATCGTCGCCCCGGCGGCGACGGTGCTGGCGATGATTTTCGGCACGCTGGCGGCGATCGGCCTGACCCGTGGCGACTTCCCAGGCAAGTCACTGGTGATGGCGCTGGTGATTTCGCCGATGGTGGTGCCGGTGGTGATCATCGGCGTGGCGAGTTATCTGTTCTTCGCGCCGCTGGGGCTGGGCAACAGCTTCTTCTCGCTGATCGTCGTGCATGCGGTATTGGGTGTGCCGTTTGTGATCATCACCGTGTCGGCGACGTTGCAGGGTTTTAATCACAATCTGGTGCGTGCTGCTGCGAGTCTCGGCGCATCGCCGCTGACTGCATTCCGCCGGGTGACCTTGCCGCTGATTGCGCCGGGAGTGATTTCCGGGGCGCTGTTTGCCTTTGCCACTTCTTTCGATGAAGTGGTGGTGACGCTGTTTCTTGCCGGGCCTGAGCAGGCGACATTGCCTCGGCAGATGTTCAGCGGGATTCGCGAGAACCTCAGCCCGACGATTGCCGCTGCGGCGACGTTGCTGATTGCCTTCTCGGTGATTCTGCTGCTGACACTGGAATGGCTACGTGGCCGCAGCGAAAAACTGCGGTCTGCTCAGGTTTAAGGGCCAGATCAAAAGCTTACCCCCTCACCCCAGCCCTCTCCCCCAGGGGGGCGAGGGGGAAAGGGAGCAGAACGTTGTGCTTTTCAAAGCCTGAGTTCGACTTGGTATCGCAAGTCGATGTACTTCTCCCAAACAACTCGGTCAGTCCCTCTCCCTTTGGGAGAGGGCTAGGGTGAGGGGCTTTTGCTTTTGGTCATTCATGACCTGAATAGCAGACAACCCCAAATCCCCAGCTAATCTTGTGCCCAGCTCCCACATCTATAAGAGGCTGCGCACCATGAGTCTGTCCCAGTTCAAAATCGCTCACAAACTGATCACCGGCGCCGCAGCCATCGAACAACTGGCCGCCGAACTCACCCGCCTCGACATCGACAACCCGTTGATCGTCACCGACGCCGCGCTGGTCAAGTCCGGTACTGTCGAGCTGGCGCTGGTGCAACTCGGCGGGCGCGAATACGAGATTTTCGACCGTGTACTGCCCGATCCGGAAATCGCCATCGTCGAAGACTGCATGCGCGCCTATCGCGAAGGCGGGCATGACGGCTTGATCGGCCTCGGGGGCGGCAGCGCCATCGATATTGCCAAGAGTGTCGCCGCCTACGCCGGTTACCACGGTGCGCTGGAAGATCTGTTCGGTGTCGATCAGGTGCCGCGCAAGGGCCCGCCGCTGATCGCCATTCCGACCACCGCTGGCACCGGCTCTGAAGTTACCAACGTGGCGATCCTCTCGGACAAGGTCGCGCAGTTGAAGAAAGGCATCGTCAGCGACTATCTGTTGCCGGACGTGGCGCTGGTCAGTCCGCAAATGACCCTGACCTGCCCACGCAGCGTCACCGCCGCCAGTGGTGTCGATGCACTGGTGCACGCTATCGAATCCTATCTGTCGGTGAACGCCTCGCCGATCACCGACTCCCTCGCCATCGGCGCAATCAAGCTGATCGCCAGCGCTCTGCCCAAGGCCTACGCCAACGGCGCCAATCTGCAAGCGCGCGAAGACATGGCCACCGCCAGCCTGATGGCCGGCATGGCGTTCGGTAACGCCGGGGTGGGTGCGGTGCATGCGCTGGCCTACCCGCTGGGCGGGCGCTTCAACATTGCCCACGGCGTCAGCAACGCCTTGCTGCTGCCCTATGTGATGACCTGGAACAAAATGGCCTGCGTCGAACGCATGCAGGATATTGCCGAAGCCATGGGCGTGAAGACCGCTCATCTGAGTGCCAGCGAAGCTGCGGACAAAGCCGTGCAGGCCATGACCGACCTGTGCGCCGCGGTGGAAATCCCTGCCGGGCTGCGCAGTTTCGGCGTGCCTGAGGAAGCAATTCCGGCGATGGCGGTGGAGGCCGCCGGCATCGAGCGCTTGATGCGCAACAACCCGCGCAAACTCAGCGCCGGCGACATCGAGAAGATCTACCGCGCGGCTTACTGAGGCGCGGTCGCTGAGGGCTCATGGCACAACCCAATCATCGCGGTCCCGGTGCGCGCGTGGAAACTTGAGGTATACAATGCGCGCCATCGTGATTTAGCTCAGCACAGGTGCGTCATGCAGCCCTTCGTAATTGCTCCGTCGATCCTCTCCGCCGACTTCGCCCGCCTCGGCGAGGAAGTGGACAACGTTCTCGCCGCCGGCGCCGACTTCGTCCACTTCGATGTCATGGACAACCACTACGTACCGAACCTGACGATCGGCCCGATGGTCTGCGCGGCACTGCGCAAGTACGGCGTCACCGCGCCGATCGACGCGCACCTGATGGTCAGCCCGGTGGACCGCATCGTCGGCGACTTCATCGAAGCCGGCGCGACTTACATCACCTTCCACCCGGAAGCCACGCTGCACGTCGATCGCTCGCTGCAACTGATCCGCGAAGGCGGCTGCAAGTCCGGTCTGGTGTTCAATCCGGCGACTCCGCTGGACGTGCTCAAGTACGTGATCGACAAGGTCGACATGGTTCTGCTGATGAGCGTCAACCCGGGCTTCGGCGGGCAAAAGTTCATTCCCGGCACCCTCGACAAATTGCGTGAAGCGCGGGCGATCATCGACGCTTCCGGTCGCGACATCCGCCTGGAAATCGACGGCGGCGTCAACGTCAACAATATCCGCGAAATTGCCGCTGCTGGCGCTGATACCTTCGTCGCCGGCTCGGCCATTTTCAACGCGCCGAACTATCAGGAAGTCATCGACAAGATGCGTTCCGAACTGGCACTGGCGCGCCCATGAGCGGTTTTGAGCAGTTGTTCCCGGGGCAACTGCCACGCTTGGTGATGTTCGATCTGGATGGCACGCTGATCGATTCGGTTCCCGACCTGGCAGCGGCGGTGGACACCATGCTGCTCTCCCTCGGCCGTCCGCCGGCGGGCATCGAAGCGGTGCGCGAATGGGTCGGCAATGGCGCGCCGGTGCTGGTGCGTCGGGCCCTGGCCGGTGGCATCGATCACTCGGCAGTGGATGACGCCGAAGCCGAGCGCGCACTGGAGATTTTCATGGAGGCGTACGGCGCCAGCCATGAGCTGACCGTGGTCTATCCCGGTGTGCGCGACACGCTCAAGTGGCTGCACAAGCAAGGCGTGGCCATGGCGTTGATCACCAACAAGCCGGAGCGCTTCGTCGCGCCCCTGCTCGATCAGATGAAGATCGGCCGCTACTTCAAGTGGATCATCGGCGGCGATACCCTGCCGCAGAAGAAGCCTGACCCGGCGGCGCTGTTTTTCGTGATGAAAATGGCCAATATCCCGGCCTCGCAATCGTTGTTCGTCGGCGACTCGCGCAGCGATGTGCAGGCGGCGAAAGCGGCGGGGGTCAAATGTGTCGCGCTGAGTTATGGCTACAACCATGGCCGGCCGATTGCCGAGGAATCCCCGGCACTGGTGATCGACGATTTGCGCAAACTAATTCCCGGTTGCCTGGATCTGGCCGGTGGGATAACGTTGCCCGACGCAGTTCAACCCCCTTCTGGAAACGCCATCGTGGTGGTCACCCGCAAACTCTGGATGAAAGTCATCAAGGCCCTGGCCCGCTGGCGTTGGCGCGCCTGACTGATTCTGGCCGGCCGTGCCGGCGCGTTTGCATACCTGACTGATTGCACCTCACACCACGAGGCACCTTATGAATCGCGAAGAATTCCTGCGTCTGGCCGCTGACGGCTATAACCGCATCCCGCTGGCCTGCGAAACCCTGGCCGACTTCGACACGCCGCTGTCGATCTACCTGAAACTGGCCGACCAGCCCAACTCCTACCTGCTCGAGTCGGTGCAGGGCGGCGAGAAATGGGGCCGTTATTCGATCATCGGCTTGCCGTGCCGCACCGTGCTGCGGGTTCATGATCATCACGTCAGCATCACCGTGGATGGCGTCGAGACCGAAAGCCATGACGTCGAAGACCCGCTGGCCTTCGTTGAAACCTTCAAAGCGCGCTACAACGTGCCGACCATCGCCGGCCTGCCGCGCTTCAACGGTGGACTGGTGGGTTACTTCGGTTACGACTGTGTGCGCTATGTCGAGAAGCGTCTGGGCAAATGCCCGAACCCGGATCCGCTGGGCGTGCCGGACATTCTGCTGATGGTTTCCGACGCCGTTGTAGTGTTCGACAACCTGGCCGGCAAGATGCACGCGATCGTTCTCGCCGACCCTGCGCAGGCCGATGCGTTCGAGCAAGGTCAGGCGCGTTTGCAGGAACTGCTCGAGCAACTGCGTCAGCCGATCACCCCGCGTCGTGGCCTGGATTTCAGCAAACAGCAATCGGCCGATCCGGTGTTCCGTTCCAGTTTCACTCAGGACGATTACGAAAAAGCCGTCGACACCATCAAGGAATACATCCTCGCCGGCGACTGCATGCAGGTCGTGCCGTCGCAGCGTATGTCGATCGACTTCAAAGCTGCGCCGATCGATCTGTACCGTGCCCTGCGGTGCTTCAACCCGACGCCGTACATGTACTTCTTCAACTTCGGCGATTTCCATGTCGTCGGCAGTTCGCCGGAAGTGCTGGTGCGCGTCGAAGACAATCTGATCACCGTGCGCCCGATCGCCGGCACGCGCCCACGCGGTGCCACCGAAGAAGCCGATGTGGCGCTGGAGCAGGATCTGCTCTCGGATGACAAGGAGATCGCCGAGCACTTGATGCTGATCGATCTGGGTCGCAACGATACCGGGCGAGTCTCGGAAATCGGCTCGGTGAAGCTCACCGAGAAAATGGTCATCGAACGCTATTCCAACGTGATGCACATCGTCTCCAACGTCACCGGCCAGTTGAAGTCGGGCCTGACCGCGATGGACGCACTGCGGGCGATTCTGCCGGCGGGTACGTTGTCGGGCGCACCGAAGATTCGCGCGATGGAAATCATCGACGAGCTGGAGCCGGTCAAGCGCGGTGTGTACGGCGGCGCGGTCGGTTACTTCGCCTGGAACGGCAACATGGACACCGCCATTGCCATTCGCACGGCAGTGATCAAGAACGGCGAATTGCACGTGCAGGCCGGCGGCGGCATCGTTGCCGACTCGGTGCCGGCGCTGGAATGGGAAGAAACCCTGAACAAGCGCCGCGCGATGTTCCGCGCCGTGGCCCTGGCCGAGCAAACCCCGGACGCCTGAGCCACGCAATTTCCCATGTGGGAGCGAGCCTGCTCGCGAAGAGGATGTGTCAGTCACCGTTGATATTGACTGACCCGGCGCTTTCGCGAGCAGGCTCGCTCCCACATTGAGTTTTGTGTTGAGGCATAAAAAAAGCGGCGCCCTGACAGGCGCCGCTTTTGCATCTACGACTCAGAAATCCAGCACAACCCCGACATTCAGGCCCTGCTGCTTGAAGTCATCATCCTTGCGGAAGGTATAACCGCCACGCAGCGCCAGATCCGCCGTCAGCTTGTGACTGACACCCAGGCTCAAGCGGTTCAGGTGACTTGCCGGTGTGTAGCCTTCAAGGGTGAAGTCATTCGCCGGCAGGGTGTTGAGGGCGATGTTGACCTTCTGCACGTCATCTTCGTACTCACGCTCGTGGGCGTATTCGCCATACACCTGGGTTTGCGCGGTGAAGTTGTACTTGCCCTGAATGCCCAGGCCCAGGCGTTTCGAATCGCGGCTCTGGTCATCGAAGGTCAGCGCCGTGGCGCGGTTGCTCTTTTCCGAGTAACCGTCGACGTCGACACTGGCGTAATCGGCGCTGACAAACGGCGACAGATGCCATTGGCTGCCCGGTTGCGCAATGTCATAGCCCAGGCGCGTGCTGAACGCCCACAGGCTGCCGTCGGTATTGCCTTTCTCCGCACCCTCGCTGGCGCCGAGGTCGAACTTGCGTTTGAGGTTGTCGTAGTCGAGTTTGCCGCCGGTCAGCGCCGCGTCGGCCCACCAGCGGTTCTGCTGGAACTGGGCAAACGCGGTGGCCATGTAGCTGTTGAGTTTGTAATCGGAATCGTTGTGCCCGGCCTCGAGATTCTGTCGATACAAACCGGCCGCCACGCCCACGCGCCAGGCCTCGTTCAAGCGATAGCTGCCGCCGACGTTGAGGTTGTAACCGCTGCCATCGGCGCTGGCGCCGCTGCTTTGGCTGTCGACATCCAGATGCTGTCCGCCGGCCGAGACAATTGCGCGCCATTGGCCGGCCGCTTGCCAGTTCTCCCAGTCTGCCTGCCATTGGTTGCGCAATTCATCCTGATGCGCACGCACGGTGCCGTGGGCCATTTCAGGTAGCAGGCTCAATTCCCACGGCGCAGCCAACAGCGAATAGGCGTAATCGGCGATCAGTTTTTGCCCGGATTCGGTCGGGTGTACGCCGTCGTTGTAGATCAGCTTGGTCGGATCCGGCGTGGCGCTGTTGATCCCGTAGCGGGCGTTTTCCGTGCAGCTATTGCCACTGAAGCAGGTCGCGGTGAGGTTCTGGTCGGTAGCCAGACCGAAGCGCCCCGGGTCGGCGAAGACTTCCGAGAGCAGCGCCGGAATGTTCAACGGAATGACTTCGGCGTTGATGCCTTGCAGGCGCGTCACCAACTGACTGTTGAACTGGTTGGCGAGGGTGCTGCTGAACGCTTGCAGCGGCGTGCCGTTCAGAGCAGGTGTCAGGCCCACGTCGGGCAGCAGCCAGACCATCACGTATTTGGCGCCGGCGGTCTGCAGGGTTTGCACGCTATCGGCCAGTCGATCGGCTGCGGCGTTGGCCTGGGGCAGGCTGAGAATGCGGCCCTGGAGGAAATCGTTGCCGCCACCGGAAATGTAATACAGCGCATTCGGGTCGGCGCGGAAGCCGTTCGACGGCAGGTATCCGGCGCGGGTGCGTTCGCCGGTGGCCGATTGGGTGGTGATCGAGTCGAGAATCTGGTCGGTGCGATAACCACCGACCGCCCAGTTGTTGCCGTCAGGCTGGCCGTTTTCCGCGCGCACCGCGGAGCTGGAAGAGGCTGTCTGGTCGGGCGAAAAGCCCAGGCGGCCGCCAAGCAACTGGGTGGAATTCAATGAAAAAACTTCGCCGCTGCCATCCTGATACACCGGCCCGGTACGGTTGGTGTAACGCTCGGTGGAGCCCGCCGGGCCGCCCGTGTCGGCGAAGGTACCGGCATCGTTGAGGCTGTCACCGAAGACGATGAAACTCGAATAAGGATTGGGCGCTGCATTGGCCTGGGCGCAAGCGAGTGCGAGCAAGCAGCTGGCCAGCGGTACAAACAACGTCTGTCTGATCATGAGCAAGTCCGTTTATTTATTGTTGTAGGTGAACGAAACGACAGTACCAAAAACGTTCGGCATTTTGCCATCGGTCGCGAATCCCTCTGCCGTTTTATAACCCGCAGGCCCCGCCATATTGCACGCTCCGCCCAGCTAAGTTACTGTGCCGGAACGTATGAACGAGACCTTCCCCGTGTTGATCACCAGCAAACTCCTGGATCAAGTCATCAAGGCACACGCCCGCTGGCGTTGGCGCGCCTGAATCTTCTCTGCCGGCTCCGCCGGATCTGTATCGCTTTGCCTTCCTTGTCTGTTTGAAATGCCGCTGTGCTGGCGCCCTGTGCGCGTCCGACATCGCACAGCGCCCTGCGGGCAAGTCATCTGAAGGCTGTCATCAAGTCAGAATTCAAGAGGTTCGAAACGCCATGTTGCTGATGATCGACAACTACGACTCCTTTACCTACAACGTTGTGCAATACCTCGGCGAGCTGGGTGCCGAGGTCAAAGTGGTGCGCAACGACGAACTGACCATCGCCGAAATCGAAGCGCTGAATCCCGAGCGCATCGTGGTTTCCCCCGGGCCGTGCACGCCCACCGAGGCGGGCGTTTCCATTGATGCGATCAAGCACTTCGCCGGCAAGCTGCCGATCCTCGGCGTTTGCCTCGGCCACCAGTCCATCGGCCAGGCCTTCGGCGGGGATGTGGTGCGTGCCCGCCAGGTCATGCACGGTAAGACTAGCCCGGTATTCCACGAGGACAAGGGCGTGTTTGCCGGCCTCAATCATCCGCTCACCGTTACCCGTTACCACTCGCTGATCGTCAAGCACGACAGCCTGCCTGATTGCCTCGAGCTGACCGCGTGGACCCAGCACGATGACGGCTCGGTCGACGAGATCATGGGCCTGCGCCACAAGACCCTGAACATCGAGGGCGTACAGTTCCACCCCGAGTCGATCCTCACCGAGCAGGGTCATGAACTGTTTGCCAATTTCCTCAAACAAACCGGCGGCACGCGCTAAGGACTTCCCATGAATATCAAGACAGCCCTCAGCCGTATCGTCGAACACCTCGACCTCAGCACCGATGAAATGCGCGATGTGATGCGCGAGATCATGACCGGCCAGTGCACCGAAGCGCAGATCGGCGCGTTCATGATGGCCATGCGCATGAAGAGCGAGAGCATCGACGAAATCGTCGGCGCCGTGTCGGTAATGCGCGAGCTGGCCGATCAGGTCGAGCTGAAAACCCTCGACGGCGTGGTCGATGTGGTAGGCACCGGCGGTGACGGTGCGAACATTTTCAACGTATCGACTGCTTCTTCCTTCGTTGTCGCAGCGGCCGGTTGCACCGTGGCCAAGCACGGCAACCGCGCGGTGTCCGGCAAAAGTGGCAGCGCCGATCTGCTGGAAGCTGCCGGCATCTACCTGAACCTGACTCCGGTCCAAGTCGCGCGCTGCATCGACAACGTCGGCATCGGTTTCATGTTCGCCCAGACCCATCACAAAGCGATGAAGTACGCCGCCGGCCCGCGCCGCGAACTCGGCCTGCGCACGCTGTTCAACATGCTTGGCCCGCTTACGAATCCGGCCGGTGTGAAGCATCAGGTCGTCGGCGTATTCACCCAGACGCTCTGCCGGCCACTGGCCGAAGTCTTGCAGCGACTGGGCAGCAAACACGTGCTGGTCGTGCATTCGAAGGACGGCCTGGACGAATTCAGCCTCGCCGCGCCGACCTTTGTTGCCGAGCTGAAGAACAACGAAATCACTGAGTATTGGGTCGAACCGGAAGACCTCGGCATGAAGAGCCAGAGCCTGCATGGCCTGTCGGTCGAAGGCCCGGAGGCGTCGCTGGCGCTGATCCGCGATGCCCTCGGCAAGCGCAAGACCGAAAACGGTCAGAAAGCTGCCGAGATGATTGTGCTCAATGCCGGTGCGGCGCTTTACGCCGCCGACCTGGCAAGCAGTCTGAAACAGGGTGTGGAGCTGGCGCACGACGCGCTGCACACCGGCCTCGCTCGGGAAAAGCTCGAGGAGCTGGGTGCCTTTACCGCGGTATTCAAAGTGGAGAATGAAGGATGAGTGTACCGACGGTTCTGGAAAACATTCTGGCGCGCAAGGTTGAGGAAGTCGCCGAGCGCAGCGCCCGGGTCAGCCTGAGCGAGCTGGAAAGTCTGGCCAAGGCGGCCGATGCACCCCGTGGTTTTGCCCAGGCTTTGCTGGCGCAAGCGAAGAAGAAACAACCGGCCGTGATTGCCGAAATCAAGAAGGCTTCGCCAAGCAAAGGCGTGATCCGCGAAGACTTCGTGCCGGCCGACATCGCCAAGAGCTACGAGAAGGGCGGGGCGACCTGTCTGTCGGTGCTGACCGACATCGATTACTTCCAGGGCGCCGATGCCTATCTGCAACAGGCGCGCGCCGCCTGCAAATTGCCGGTGATCCGCAAGGACTTCATGATCGATCCGTACCAGATCGTTGAAGCCCGCGCGCTGGGCGCCGATTGCGTGCTGTTGATTGTATCCGCGCTGGACGACGTGAAAATGGCCGAGCTGGCTGCCGTGGCCAAAGGCGTCGGTCTCGACGTCTTGGTGGAAGTGCACGACGGTGACGAACTTGAGCGCGCGTTGAAAACCCTCGACACGCCGCTGGTCGGGGTCAACAACCGCAACCTGCATACTTTTGATGTCAGCCTGGAAACCACCCTCGACCTGTTGCCGCGCATCCCGCGCGATCGCCTGGTGATCACCGAAAGCGGCATCCTCAATCGGGCCGACGTCGAGCTGATGGAAATCAGCGACGTGTATTCGTTCCTGGTCGGCGAAGCGTTCATGCGTGCGGAAAATCCGGGGATTGAATTGCAGCGCCTGTTCTTCCCGGAGCGTGGCGTGCCGATCAGCGGTTCGACCCTCGACTGACCGAGTCGACCTCATTCGCGAGCAGGCTCGCTTCCACATTTGGAATGCATTTCCCCCTGTGGGAGCGAGCCGGCTCGCGAAGCGGCCATCGAAACCGCTAAAGATTTCCATGTTGCCGGAGCCTGTTATGTCGCTGCCAACCCCCCTGACCATCGAATCCGGCCTGCAAGCCGAACAGGACTTGCTGGCCTCGGTCTGCGCTGGCGACGCCGAATTTGGCTTGCTGTTCTGGCAACCCACCGACCGCGCGCTGGTCATGCCGCGCCGCCTTAACCGTCTCGCGCAATTCGACCACGCCTGCGAAGTCTCCGCTGCCGCTGGCTGGCCGGTGCTGTTGCGCGAGACCGGCGGCGAGCCCGTCCCGCAATCCGCTGCAACCATCAACATTGCCTTGGTGTATGCCCCGCCTCGCAGTGAAGGCGATCTGAACCGCATCGAAACCGGCTACCGCCGTCTGTGCGATCCGATCTGTCAGTTGTTGGATGAATTGGGTGGCACGTCATCAGTCGGGGAAATCGACGGCGCATTCTGCGACGGCCGTTTCAACGTCAATCTCGACGGTCGCAAGATGGTCGGCACCGCCCAGCGCTGGCGCCAGAGTCAGGGCGGCCAGCGTTCGGTGGGGCTGGTGCACGGTGCGATGCTGATGGATGACGAGCGCGAATCGATGGTTGCCGCGGTCAATCGCTTCAACGAAGCCTGCGGTCTGGAGCAGCGGGTGAGGGCGCAAAGCCACATTGCCCTGCATGAGAAATTCAACGCGCCACAAGCGTTGGCGCGTCTCGATGAATTGTTTCGTTTGATGCTGGCGCAGATTTACAGTGCCTGATTTACGAGCTTAGCGCGTACCGAAGACCACCATGGTCTTGCCCTTCACGTCGACCAGATTGCGTTCTTCAAGATCCTTGAGCACGCGGCCGACCATTTCTCGCGAACAACCGACAATCCGACCGATTTCCTGACGGGTGACTTTGATCTGCATGCCGTCCGGATGGGTCATGGCGTCCGGCTGTTTGCACAGCTCCAGCAGGCAGCGGGCGACGCGGCCGGTGACGTCGAAAAACGCCAGGTCGCCGACTTTGCGCGTGGTGTTGCGCAGGCGCTGTGCGATTTGTCCGCTGAGCGCGTAAAGAATGTCTGGATCCTGCTGCGACAGTTCGCGGAACTTGGCATAACTGATTTCTGCGGTTTCACATTCGACCTTGGCCCGCACCCAGGCGCTGCGTTCCTGCTCCTGACCGGCTTGCTCAAACAGACCCAGTTCGCCGAAAAAATCCCCGGCGTTGAGGTAGGCGATGATCATCTCGCGGCCATCGTCATCTTCGATGAGGATGGTGACCGAACCCTTGATGATGAAGTACAGCGTGTCCGAGCGATCCCCGGCGCAGATGATGTTGCTCTTGGCCGCATGACGCCGGCGCTGGCAATGCATCAACAGCTTGTCGATGTTCTTGATTTTGGGTGTGGGGGTAATAGCAACCATGGTTGTATCCCGAAAAGACTGCACGGTGATGTTTGAGTTTTTATGAGGCGCTGAAGGCGGTCGCTACAGGGCTGACGAATTGGCGCCAGCGAATTGGCGCCAGCTTACCAGACACTTCGTCGTAAATTCGAGAAATTACCTACAGCCAGAAAGCATCCGTCCTAGGACGTCGTTCCTGTCGGGACAAAGTGCTGTGCTAAGCTGGCGACCCTTTTTTTACAGTGGAGTCTGGGCGATGAAGGCACGCATCCAATGGGCTGGCGAAGCCATGTTCCTCGGCGAATCCGGCAGCGGTCATGTCGTAGTGATGGACGGCCCGCCGGACGCCGGTGGCCGTAACCTCGGGGTTCGCCCGATGGAAATGCTCTTGCTCGGTGTCGGCGGATGCAGCAACTTCGACGTGGTCAGCATCCTGAAGAAGTCGCGTCAGGCCGTTGAAAGCTGCGAAGCCTTCCTCGACGCCGAACGTGCGACCGAAGATCCGAAGGTCTTCACCAAGATCCACATGCACTTCGTGGTCAAGGGCCGGGGCCTGAAAGAAGCCCAGGTCAAGCGCGCCATCGAGCTGTCCGCCGAGAAGTATTGCTCGGCGTCGATCATGCTCGGCGCGGCTGGCGTGGCAATTACCCACGACTATGAAATCGTCGAACTCGGCTGAACCGACATTCAACTATCATAAAAGGAGTGCAGACTCTGGCGATCCCCCGCTGACGTCTGCATAATGCGCCACTTTTTTCAGGGCAGTGATCGGTCAGCCGACAGGTCATCCGCCTGAACAGATAACCAAAATCGCCATCGCGAAGAGGTGTTAACCGTCCTACGCAGGTGCGTTGTTCGCACTTGACGGGCATGCTTGATCACGCGGCCGCGCCGCATACATAGAGAGTTTTTAACGGTGAAAAGCAAACTCAAGCTCCACGGGTTCAATAACCTGACAAAGACCTTGAGCTTCAACATCTATGACATCTGCTACGCGGAGACCCCGCAAGACCAGCAGGCTTACGTCGAGTACATCAATCAAGAGTACAACGCGAAACGCCTGACGCAGATTCTCACAGAAGTTGTCGAGATCATTGGTGCCAACATCCTGAACATCGCCAGTCAGGACTATGAACCCCAGGGCGCCAGCGTCACGATTCTGATTTCGGAAGAGCCGGTGACCCCGACTGACAGCCAGATCGAAGAATCGCCGGGCCCGTTGCCCGAAATCATTCTGGCCCACCTCGACAAGAGCCACATCACGGTGCACACCTATCCGGAAATCCATCCGGACGACGGTATTGCGACCTTCCGTGTGGATATCGACGTGTCGACTTGTGGTGTCATTTCACCGCTCAAAGCGCTCAACTTCCTCATTCACCAGTTCGATTCGGACATCGTGACCGTGGATTACCGTGTGCGCGGCTTCACCCGTGACGTTGAAGGCAACAAGCACTTCATCGACCACGAGATCAACTCGATCCAGAACTACCTCTCCGAAGACACCCGCGACGCGTACCAGATGACCGACGTGAACGTGTACCAGGAAAACCTGTTCCACACCAAAATGCTGCTGAAGAACTTCGAACTGGATAACTACCTGTTCGGCGACGCCACCAGCAACCTCTCGCCCGAGCAGCGTGCCCAGGTGACCGACCGTGTGAAACACGAAATGCTGGAAATCTTCTACGCGCGCAACATGCCGACCTAAGATTCCCGGACACAAAAAAGGCGACCTCCTGGTCGCCTTTTTCATGCCTCACCCAAAACCCTGTGGGAGCGAGCCTGCTCGCGAAGAGGTCATCAGCACCGACACAGATCTCAGATCCGATAAGTACTCTTGGTCATCACCTTCGCCAACAAACTCATGCCGAACTTCACCGGCGCCGGAAAACGAAATCCGCCCGCATCCAACGCGCTTTCCGCATGGTGTTCTTCATCGATGCGCATCTGTTCGAGAATCGCCCGGGATTTTTCGTCCTCGGCCGGCAACTGCTCGAGATGCTCGTTCAAGTGTTTGCAGACCTGATGCTCGGTCGCCGCAACGAAACCAAGGCTGACCTTGTCGCTGATCAGCCCGGCCACCGCGCCGATACCGAACGACATGCCGTAAAACAGTGGATTCAGCACGCTGGTATGGCTACCCAGCTGATGGATGCGCTGTTCACACCAGACCAGATGATCGATCTCTTCTTCAGCCGCGTGCTCCATGGCTGCGCGTACCTGCGGCAACTTGGCGGTCAGCGCCTGTCCCTGATACAGCGCCTGGGCGCAGACTTCGCCGGTATGGTTGATGCGCATCAAACCGGCGACGTGGCGGGTGTCTTCATCGCTCATCTGCGTATCCGGCTGCAGAATCGCTGGCGACGGGCGGTACGGCTGGCCACTGAAGGGCAACAGGGTGCGCATCGCGGCATCGGCTTGCAGCAGCAGACGGTCTATGGGCGAGTAGTGACGTTGGGTAGTCATGCTGACCTCCGGGAAGAATCTCGGCGGCCAGTTTAACCGAATCGGCCGGCGAGGGTTTGCGCTGGGTCACTTGCTGCGCGGTCAGGCTTTTTTGTGGGAGCGAGCCTGCTCGCGAAAGCGGATTATCGGCTACTGAAGTGTTGGATGTATTGGCGCCTTCGCGAGCAGGCTCGCTGCCACGGTTGGTTGTCGCCAATCAGCCCGGCGGCCAGTTCATCTGGCGCTGCCCCAGCACGTGCATATGGATGTGATAGACAGTCTGCCCGCCAAGTTCATTGCAGTTCATCACCACGCGGAAGCCCTCTTCGCAACCCAGTTCCAGCGCCAGACGCTGCGCGGTGAACAGGATGTGCCCGGCCAGCGCCTTGTCGTCTTCGGTCAGGTCGTTGAGCGTGCGCACCGGTTTTTTCGGGATTACCAGAAAGTGCACCGGAGCCTGTGGGGCGATGTCGTGGAAGGCCAGAACCTGGTCGTCCTCGTAAATGATATTGGCCGGGATTTCCCGGTTGATGATCTTGGTGAACAGAGTATCCACTGCTGTTTCTCCGTTGAGTTGGGCTGAATCGAGTGTACCGCTTCGAAGTCGTCTTCCTAGCGGGGGCAGTAAGCTTTGTTGACCATGCCGACAATCGTCCGGTTAAGCCAGCGCGAACCCAGTCGCGGCAAAAAGGCCAGCCAGCGGTTGCGTCGTCCCGGAATGATGATGGCGCGGTTTTTATCCAGTGCGCGTACGGCATGCAGTGCCACTTCTTCCGCACTCATGAGCGAGTGGCTGCTTTCGATCTTTTCGCTACTCATCTGTGCGGTTCGGAAGAACGGTGTCCGCGTCGGGCCGGGGCACAGCACCGAAACTTTCACGCCGCTTTGTTTGAGCTCCACGCGCAAGGCTTCGGAAAAATGCAGCACATACGCTTTGCTGGCGTAGTACGTGCTCATCCACGGGCCAGGACTGTAGGCGGCGACCGACGCGACGTTGAGAATCTGCCCGCCACCCAGCAGCGCCATGCTGTTACCCAGCGCATGGCAGAGGCGGGTGAGGGCGAGGATATTGACCTCGATGAGGTCCTGCTCGGTCATCCAGTCTTGCGCCAGGAACGGCCCGCAAGTGCCGATGCCTGCGCAATTGACCAGCAGATCGATCTGCCGGTCGCCTTCTTCCAGTTCCAGCAAAAAGCCCGACAGGCGCAACGGTTCGCCGAGGTCGCAGGCGCGAAACAATACTTCGACATCGAAACGCTGGGTCAGCTCGATGGCGATACTTTCCAGCTGATCACGCTGTCGTGCCACCAGAATCAGGCTGCGGCCGCGCCGGGCCAGTGCTTCGGCCATGGCCAGGCCGATGCCGCTGGAAGCACCGGTGATCAGAGCGTAACGGGTCATGCAGTTCTCCATCGCAACAGCTCCGCGCCGGCGACGCGGTTGTCGCGGCAGGGAGCGCTGTTCATTCTTGCGCAGAGTCTACAGGGGCCTGCGCCGGTTCGGCTGCCTCGTCGGCGGAAATCGCTGGCGGCTCGACAACCTCAACTTCGTCGGTGGTCACCGAGCCGCTGTCATAGCTGCTCTCCAGATTGCTTTCATATTCTTCCTGCACAGCCGAGAAGCCGCCAAGCAGGCCGCCGGCAAAAATCAGTGCGAAGAATACGATCCACAACGAGCACAGCACTTTGACCGCCGTGCTGTTCGGTGGCGGCGGCGGCCCATAGCGGTTGGCGCCGGTATTGCCGGGCACAACCATGATCACCAGCGGGAAGAAACTGCCCACGAACGGCACCAGATTCAACAACCACAGCCAGCCCGACCAGCCGATATCGTGCAGGCGCTGAACGCTGAACAGAATGCTGACGATCATGAAGCCAATGAACAGGAAGACCGCCAGAATGCCGCCGAGGATCAGGCCGGTAGTCGAGTCGCCGCTGACCAGGCCCAACGCAATCAAGGCAAACACGCCGACGATGGGCAGGGTCACCAGACTCAAGACCATGGTCCAGGCCAGAAAACGCAGGCGACCGATCCGGCCTTCGACGCTGAATGGCTTGAGCGTGGCGAATGGCGGCAGAGCTTCACCGACATTGGCGCGCGGCGGTGCGTAAGGCGAGTCCGGTTCCACCACCGCAGCAGGGTTATCGTGTACGTCCGCGAGATTCAGCTCGATGGCTGTTTCCGCTTCGATCCGCGCATCGATCCCGGTTTTGTTCAACGCCTGCAGATACGTCTGCGCATCGCTGTGAGACAAATCACGTTTGAGGGCGACGGTGCGGCCATTGAACAGGCGCTCGATGGCGGCCACATCGCTTTTGAACAGATCCGCCAGATTCAGTTTGGCGGTGGTGAGGTCGACGCCGGGCTGCAGCGCGCCGTCGAAGACGATCTTGTAACGGGTGTCGCTCATGGCCGAGGCATCCTTGTCGCGATTCATTTGGCAGCCAGTCTGATCAGGACTGGCCAGATATGTTTTTCAGCGCGGCCAGCGTTGTGGCAACTGTGCAGCGCGCGCTTGGGCCTGACGATATTCAGCGTCGAGCCGCGCGATCAACTGTTCCACGCTTGGCAGATCGCCAATCTGGCCAACACCCTGACCCGCCGACCACACGGTCTTCCAGGCTTTGGCTTCATCGTTGATCGGCTTTAGCTTGTCGCCGAAATTGACCTCGCCCTTGCCTTGCAGTGCCGCCATGTCGAAACCGGCCGCCTCCAGGCTCTGGCGCATGAAACTGGCCGGCACTCCCGACACCGCTGGAGTATGAATGATGTCGGCAGCCTTGGCTGTCAGCAGCATTTCTTTATAAGCGTCAGGCGCGTGACTTTCGGTGGTGCCGATAAATCGCGTACCGAAGTAGGCCAAATCCGCACCGAGCAGCTGCGCGGCGAGAATCTCATGGCCGTGGTTCAGACATCCTGCAAGCAACAGCGTCTTGTCGAAAAACTCACGGATCTCGGCAATCAGCGCAAACGGACTCCAGGTGCCGGCATGCCCGCCGGCGCCGGCCGCGACGGCAATCAGCCCGTCGACGCCGGCTTCGGCGGCTTTCTCGGCATGGCGCCGCGTGGTCACGTCGTGAAACACCAGACCGCCGTAGCTGTGCACCGCGTCGACCAGTTCCTTCACCGCGCCGAGGCTGGTGATCACGATCGGCACCTGGTGCTCGACGCAGATGTCCAGATCCGCCTGCAGACGCGGGTTGCTGTGGTGAACAATCAGGTTCACCGCATAAGGAGCCGGATTATCCAGCGCCGCCAGGCCCGCTTCGATCTGTTCCAGCCAGGCCTTGAACCCACTGCTTTCGCGTTGGTTCAGAGCCGGAAAGCTGCCGACCACGCCGTTGCGGCAGCAGGCGAGCACCAGTTCCGGATTGGAGATCAGGAACATCGGCGCTGCTACTACGGGCAGACGCAGACGTTGTTCGAGCAAAGCGGGCAGCGACATTGTGAACCCCCCAAGGACCTGTATTGGTTGAAGTTAGAACGGCTTGACCACGACCAGAATTACGATAGCCAGCAATATCAGAACCGGCACTTCATTGAACCAGCGATAAAAGACATGGCTGCGGGTGTTTTCGCCACGGGCAAAGCGTTTTACCTGCGCGCCGCACATGTGGTGGTAGCCGATCAGCAATACGACCAGAGTCAGTTTTGCGTGAATCCAGCCGCCCTGGCTGAAGATTGATGGATTAAGGTAGATCAGCCAGCCACCGAAGATCAGCGTGGCGATCATCGCCGGGCCCATGATGCCGCGATACAGCTTGCGCTCCATGACGCTGAAGCGTTCCTGGCTGATCGAGTCGGTGCTTTGCGCGTGGTAAACGAACAGGCGCGGCAAGTAAAACAGCCCGGCAAACCAGCAGACGACGCTGACAATGTGAAACGCTTTGAGCCATAGATAGAGCATTTTTGGTTATTCCCTCATTCACGGTAGCCAGATAGTAGAGGCTTGAGCGCCCACGCGTCACCTTGGCGGTTGTCGCAGGCGCGCGCGGCCCCTATTATCGACGGCTTTCCAGTGGGTTCGTTGAGGGCAGGTTTATGGTCAAGGTCGGTATCGTCGGCGGCACGGGTTACACCGGTGTCGAACTGCTGCGTCTGTTGGCACAGCATCCGCAGGCAGAAGTGGTCGTCATCACTTCCCGATCCGAGGCCGGTCTGGCCGTGGCCGACATGTACCCGAACCTGCGCGGTCACTATGACGGGCTGGCGTTCAGCGTGCCGGACGTGAAAACCCTTGGCGCCTGCGATGTGGTTTTCTTCGCCACGCCACATGGTGTGGCTCACGCCTTGGCAGGCGAGCTGCTGGCGGCGGGCACCAAGGTCATCGACCTGTCCGCCGACTTCCGTCTGCAAGATGCTGATGAATGGGCCAAGTGGTACGGCCAGCCACACGGCGCACCGCAATTGCTGGACGAAGCGGTCTATGGTCTGCCGGAAGTCAATCGCGAGCAGATCAGGAAAGCGCGCCTGATCGCGGTGCCGGGTTGCTATCCGACCGCAACGCAATTGGGTTTCCTGCCATTGCTGGAAGCAGGTCTGGCCGACGCATCGCGTTTGATCGCCGACTGCAAATCCGGTGTCAGTGGTGCCGGGCGTGGTGCGGCTGTAGGTTCTTTGTACTCCGAGACGTCGGAAAGCATGAAGGCCTATGCGGTAAAAGGTCATCGCCACCTGCCGGAAATTCGCCAGGGCCTGCGTCGCGCGGCGGGCAAGGATGTCGGCCTGACCTTCGTCCCGCACCTGACGCCGATGATTCGCGGTATTCACTCCACGCTCTACGCGACAGTAGCGGATCGCTCGGTTGATCTGCAGGCACTGTTCGAAAAGCGCTATGCCAACGAACCGTTCGTCGATGTCATGCCAGCCGGCAGCCACCCGGAAACCCGTAGCGTGCGCGGCGCCAACGTCTGTCGCATCGCCGTGCATCGTCCACAGGATGGCGATCTGGTGGTCGTGCTCTCGGTGATCGACAATCTGGTCAAGGGCGCCTCGGGCCAGGCGGTGCAGAACATGAACATTCTTTTCGGACTGGACGAGCGCTTCGGCCTGTCCCACGCCGGCATGCTGCCTTAAAAGCAGCTACGAGCTTCAAGCCACAAGCTACAAGAGATCAGAGGCAAGCTTGAAGCTCACCGCTTGAAGCTTGCCGCTGCTCCTCTAATAGTTGACCAATTTTCTAGGACAAGCGGATAATGCGCGTCATCACGCATTATGGCGGCGTAACGCCGGGAGATAGTCAGCATGAGCGTCGAATCCTTCACCCCCACGGCTTTGCAATTCACTCAAGGTGCTGCGCACAAGGTGAAGAGCCTGGTCGATGAAGAGGGGAATGATCGCTTGAAGCTGCGCGTATTTGTTACGGGCGGCGGTTGTTCAGGGTTTCAATACGGTTTCACCTTCGATGAAGACGTGGCCGATGACGACACCATCGTCGAGCGCGAAGGCGTGAGCCTGGTGGTCGATCCGATGAGCTTCCAGTACCTGGCCGGTGCCGAGGTGGATTATCAGGAAGGTCTGGAAGGTTCGCGCTTCGTGATCAAGAACCCGAATGCCACCACGACTTGTGGTTGCGGGTCGTCGTTCTCGATCTGATCGCGCTTCACCGCACACAACAAAACGCCGCAGAGCCTTTCGGTTCCGCGGCGTTTTTGTATCTGAAGTTTAGGCCGGGTAGATGGCGCCGAGTACGCGCAGGCCGCGAGCGCCGGTGACGCTTGGTCGATTGGCGGCGATGCCTTCGAGGCAGCAGTGCGCAAGCCAGGCGAAGGCCATGGCTTCTACCCAGTCAGGGTCAACGCCGTGAGTTGCGGTGCTGGCGACTTGGGTATTTGGCAGCAGATCCGCCAGACGTCTCATCAGCGTCGCGTTGTGCGCGCCGCCGCCACAAACCAGCAATTCCTGAGTGTCCGATTGAGCGCCTTGTAGCGACTCGACGATGGTCAGCGCCGTCAGTTCGAGCAGCGTAGCCTGAACGTCTTCGGCTGCGAAAGTCGGCAGACGCGATAGATGCTGTTCCAGCCATGGCAGATTGAAGACTTCCCGGCCGGTACTCTTCGGGCCTTTGGTCACGAAGAACGGGTCGCTGAGCAGTGCCTTGAGCAGGGTTGGTTCAACCTTGCCGGTCGCAGCCCATTTGCCGTCCCGGTCATAGTTCTCGCCCCGTTGCCGGTTAATCCAGGCGTCCATCAGAACATTCCCCGGCCCGCAGTCGAAACCGGCTACAGGTTTGTTCGGCTCAATCAGGCTGAGATTGCTGAATCCGCCGACATTCAAGACTGCCTGGTTACCAGTACGCTCTTCAAACAACGCTTCGTGAAAGGCTGGCACCAGAGGCGCACCTTGGCCACCCGCTGCGACATCGCGACTGCGGAAATCGCTGACGACGGTAATACCGGTCAACTCAGTCAGCAGGGCTGGATTACCGATCTGCACGGTAAACCCGCGCGCCGGCTCATGGCGAATGGTCTGACCGTGGCTCCCGATGGCACGGATGGCATCGGGCTTGAGTTGTTGTTGCGCGAGGAGGCTGTGAATGCCCGAGGCGGCAAGTTCGACCCAGTGTTGCTGGGCAATCGCCGAGCGGGCGATCTCGTCGGGGCCGCTGGTGCACAAGCCAAGCAGCTCGGCGCGCATGGAGTCAGGCATTGGCAGGTAGTGGGTGGCGATGAGTTTGATCGCCGAGGTCTGCTCGATCAGGGCGATGTCCAGCCCGTCGAGACTGGTTCCGGACATCACACCGATATACAGGGCCATGGCTTAGCGCTTGCTCGAAGCCAGCATGGTGGCCTTCTCTTGATCCATGCGCGCCATCAACGGCTGGCTCTGCGCGAGGAAGCGCGCGCGTTCGGACTTGGCGATCGGATCGGCCATCGGCAGCTTCTGGCCCAGCGGATCGACGTGAACGCCGTTGACCTGGAACTCATAGTGCAAATGCGGGCCGGTGGAAAGGCCAGTTGTACCGATATAGCCAATGACTTGACCTTGCTTGACGCTGCCACCGGTTTTCACGCCTTTGGCAAAGCCCTGCATATGGCCATAGAGCGTACGGTAAGTGTTGCCGTGCTGAATGATCACAGTGTTGCCGTAACCACCACGACGACCGGCCAGCAACACTTTGCCGTCACCGGCAGCCTTGATCGGCGTGCCTCGCGGCGCTGCATAGTCGACACCTTTGTGCGCGCGGATCTTGTTGAGGATGGGGTGCTTGCGGCCCATGGAGAACTTCGAGCTGATGCGGGCGAAGTCAACCGGCGTACGGATGAAGGCCTTGCGCATGCTGTTGCCATCGGCAGTGTAATAGCTGCTGTTGCCTTGTTTGTTGGTGTAGCGAACAGCGGTGTAAGTCTTCCCGCGGTTGGTGAAGCGCGCCGACAGGATCGGGCCGGTGCCGACAGCCTTGCCGTTGATGACTTTCTGCTCGTAGATCACATCGAATTCATCACCCTGACGAATGTCCTGCGCGAAATCGATGTCGTAGCCAAAGACGCTGGCCATATCCATGGTCATGCTGTGAGAAAGGCCGGCGCGGGCTGCGGACTGCGACAGTGAGCTGTTGATGACACCGTGGACGTAGGCAGTGCGAACGGTTGGCTTGGCGGTGACCCGATTGAACGTATAGCCCTTATCGTTCTTGGTCAGAGTAATGGTTTCAATGTCGCTGACCTTGCTGTGCAGGCTGGTCAACTGGCCTTCCGGGCTGAGTTCGAATTCGAGTTTCTGGCCGCGCTTGAGTTGGCTGAACTGCTTGGCTTGCTTGTCGCTTGCCAGTACTTCGTGCACGGAGGCCGCAGGCAGACCGACTTTTTCAAACAGGGTAGACAGCGTATCGCCTTTGGAAACCACGACCTCACGGTGCCCAGGCTCTTTTGGTTTCTCAGCAGGCGCTACAGGTGCCGGCGCGGTTTCAGCGGTTTGCGCGGCGTTTTCGTCGCTGTTTTCGATTTGTGCGAACGGCGAAGCTACGGGCTCGTTTGTGGCTTGAGTCGCATCAGCAGCGTCTTGATCTTGTGTCAGTTGTTCAGCTGGACTTTCCAGTTCAAGACTCAGAGTCGTCTTTTTGGCTTCAACATCGCTGGAGGGAAATACCAGCAGCGCCAGGCTGAGAAGGGCGGCGATTCCACTTGCGGCGAGCAGGTGGGTCTTCGGGTAAAGCGGGGGCGCTTTAGACGGTGCTGTGGTCATAGGTAATTTTTGACTTTGAAATAGATGAATTGGAAAAGATGAATGACATGATGAAGATGAAATAACTGTATAAAATATAACCAAATCATCGCTGAAGCAAGTCTACAGACCTCGGGTCTGTGGATTGGTGTCCGTGCGCCGGGCAAAACTTGTAATTGGTGCGCGTTCTTGTATGGTTGGTTCCCTTTGAATCTGAGCCTTGCGGGTCTGTTATGAAGTCGGTTGAAGAGCAGCTAGCGCTGATTAAACGTGGTGCGGAAGAACTATTGGTCGAGTCCGAGCTGGTCGAGAAGCTCAAGCGCGGCCAACCGCTGCGTATCAAGGCTGGTTTCGACCCTACCGCTCCGGATCTGCATCTTGGGCATACCGTGCTTATTAATAAGCTGCGTCAGTTCCAGGAACTGGGGCACCAGGTGATCTTCCTTATAGGTGACTTCACCGGGATGATCGGTGATCCAAGTGGCAAGAGCGCCACGCGTCCGCCACTGACGCGTGAGCAGGTTTTGGAAAATGCTGAGACCTACAAGACTCAGGTCTTCAAAATCCTTGATCCGGCGAAAACCGAAGTTGCCTTCAACTCCACCTGGATGGACAAGATGGGGCCGGCGGATTTCATTCGTCTGACCTCGCAATACACCGTCGCTCGGATGCTTGAGCGCGATGACTTCGACAAGCGCTACACCACTAATCAGCCAATCGCTATTCACGAGTTCCTCTATCCGCTGGTTCAGGGTTATGACTCGGTCGCGCTGCGCGCGGATGTCGAGCTGGGCGGTACCGATCAGAAATTCAATTTGCTGATGGGGCGTGAGTTGCAGCGTGGGTATGGGCAGGAGGCACAGTGCATTCTGACGATGCCATTGCTGGAAGGTCTGGATGGCGTGAAGAAGATGTCCAAGTCGCTGGGCAACTATGTCGGTATTCAGGAAGCACCAGGCGTTATGTACAGCAAGCTGGTTTCCATCCCGGATGCGCTGATGTGGCGTTACTTCGAGTTGCTCAGCTTCCGTTCGATGGATGAAATCAACGCATTCCGGGCTGACGTCGAAGCTGGGGCGAATCCACGCGACATCAAAATCAAGCTGGCTGAAGAAATCGTTGCGCGCTTCCATGGTGAGGAGGCTGCGGCGAATGCTCACCGAGGCGCCGGCAACCGCATGAAGGATGGCGAGCTTCCAGATGACTTGCCTGAGATCGAACTGTCTTCGGTTGAGGATATGCCAATCGCTGCCGTCCTTAATAAGGCTGGCTTGGTGAAGAACTCAGCGGCGGCGCGAGATCTGTTGGCGGCGGGCGGAGTCCGGGTCGATGGCGAAGTGGTTGATCGCTCCTTTATATATGCACTGGGCGCGACTCATGTTTGTCAGGCTGGCAAGAAGGCTTTCGCACGTATTACGCTGAAATCTGAATAAAGTTGAAATTGGGGGTTGACGGCGAATTCTAGAAGTCTATAATTCGCCCCACTTCCGGCGCAGTCGAAACGGAAAACTCCTTGAGATTCAAAGGGTTACGCAGTTTTCGACAGCGGCTTGCTTCAGATCATCGAAGCCTGGAAGGAGTTGAAAGAGCAGTGATGTGTGGCTCTTTTAACGGTTCGATCTTCTCGGTCGAAAGCGGAGAAAAAGAGGTGTTGACAGCAGCGATTAACGCTGTAGAATTCGCCTCCCGCTAACGAGAGATCGGAAGCGCAAGTGGTTGAAGTTGTTGAAGAATTCTTCGAAAACTTCTGAAAATAATCACTTGACAGCAAATGAGGCTGCTGTAGAATGCGCGCCTCGGTTGAGACGAAAGATCTTAACCAACCGCTCTTTAACAACTGAATCAAGCAATTCGTGTGGGTGCTTGTGCAGTCAGACTGATAGTCAACAAGATTATCAGCATCACAAGTTACTCCGCGAGAAATCAAAGATGTAACCAACGATTGCTGAGCCAAGTTTAGGGTTTCTTAAAAACCCAAAGATGTTTGAACTGAAGAGTTTGATCATGGCTCAGATTGAACGCTGGCGGCAGGCCTAACACATGCAAGTCGAGCGGATGAAAGGAGCTTGCTCCTGGATTCAGCGGCGGACGGGTGAGTAATGCCTAGGAATCTGCCTGGTAGTGGGGGACAACGTTTCGAAAGGAACGCTAATACCGCATACGTCCTACGGGAGAAAGCAGGGGACCTTCGGGCCTTGCGCTATCAGATGAGCCTAGGTCGGATTAGCTAGTTGGTGAGGTAATGGCTCACCAAGGCGACGATCCGTAACTGGTCTGAGAGGATGATCAGTCACACTGGAACTGAGACACGGTCCAGACTCCTACGGGAGGCAGCAGTGGGGAATATTGGACAATGGGCGAAAGCCTGATCCAGCCATGCCGCGTGTGTGAAGAAGGTCTTCGGATTGTAAAGCACTTTAAGTTGGGAGGAAGGGTTGTAGATTAATACTCTGCAATTTTGACGTTACCGACAGAATAAGCACCGGCTAACTCTGTGCCAGCAGCCGCGGTAATACAGAGGGTGCAAGCGTTAATCGGAATTACTGGGCGTAAAGCGCGCGTAGGTGGTTTGTTAAGTTGGATGTGAAATCCCCGGGCTCAACCTGGGAACTGCATCCAAAACTGGCAAGCTAGAGTATGGTAGAGGGTGGTGGAATTTCCTGTGTAGCGGTGAAATGCGTAGATATAGGAAGGAACACCAGTGGCGAAGGCGACCACCTGGACTGATACTGACACTGAGGTGCGAAAGCGTGGGGAGCAAACAGGATTAGATACCCTGGTAGTCCACGCCGTAAACGATGTCAACTAGCCGTTGGGAGCCTTGAGCTCTTAGTGGCGCAGCTAACGCATTAAGTTGACCGCCTGGGGAGTACGGCCGCAAGGTTAAAACTCAAATGAATTGACGGGGGCCCGCACAAGCGGTGGAGCATGTGGTTTAATTCGAAGCAACGCGAAGAACCTTACCAGGCCTTGACATCCAATGAACTTTCCAGAGATGGATTGGTGCCTTCGGGAACATTGAGACAGGTGCTGCATGGCTGTCGTCAGCTCGTGTCGTGAGATGTTGGGTTAAGTCCCGTAACGAGCGCAACCCTTGTCCTTAGTTACCAGCACGTAATGGTGGGCACTCTAAGGAGACTGCCGGTGACAAACCGGAGGAAGGTGGGGATGACGTCAAGTCATCATGGCCCTTACGGCCTGGGCTACACACGTGCTACAATGGTCGGTACAAAGGGTTGCCAAGCCGCGAGGTGGAGCTAATCCCATAAAACCGATCGTAGTCCGGATCGCAGTCTGCAACTCGACTGCGTGAAGTCGGAATCGCTAGTAATCGCGAATCAGAATGTCGCGGTGAATACGTTCCCGGGCCTTGTACACACCGCCCGTCACACCATGGGAGTGGGTTGCACCAGAAGTAGCTAGTCTAACCTTCGGGAGGACGGTTACCACGGTGTGATTCATGACTGGGGTGAAGTCGTAACAAGGTAGCCGTAGGGGAACCTGCGGCTGGATCACCTCCTTAATCGACGACATCAGCTGCTGCATGAGCTCCCACACGAATTGCTTGATTCATTGAAGAAGACGATAGAAGCAGCTTTAAGCTCCAAGCTGATAGCTCTGAGCTAACAGTTACAAGCTCGAAATTGGGTCTGTAGCTCAGTTGGTTAGAGCGCACCCCTGATAAGGGTGAGGTCGGCAGTTCGAATCTGCCCAGACCCACCAATTTTGTTATGGGGCCATAGCTCAGCTGGGAGAGCGCCTGCCTTGCACGCAGGAGGTCAGCGGTTCGATCCCGCTTGGCTCCACCATAAACTGCTTCGAAGTTTGAGAGTTTAGAAATGAATATTCGCACTGAATATTGATTTCTAGTCTTTTGATTAGATCGTTCTTTAAAAATTTGGGTATGTGATAGAAAGATAGACTGAACGTTACTTTCACTGGTAACGGATCAGGCTAAGGTAAAATTTGTGAGTTCTCTTAGTTGAGAAATTCGAATTTTCGGCGAATGTCGTCTTCACAGTATAACCAGATTGCTTGGGGTTATATGGTCAAGTGAAGAAGCGCATACGGTGGATGCCTTGGCAGTCAGAGGCGATGAAAGACGTGGTAGCCTGCGAAAAGCTTCGGGGAGTCGGCAAACAGACTTTGATCCGGAGATGTCTGAATGGGGGAACCCAGCCATCATAAGATGGTTATCTTGTACTGAATACATAGGTGCAAGAGGCGAACCAGGGGAACTGAAACATCTAAGTACCCTGAGGAAAAGAAATCAACCGAGATTCCCTTAGTAGTGGCGAGCGAACGGGGACTAGCCCTTAAGTTGATTTGAGATTAGCGGAACGCTCTGGAAAGTGCGGCCATAGTGGGTGATAGCCCTGTACGCGAAAATCTCTTATCAATGAAATCGAGTAGGACGGAGCACGAGAAACTTTGTCTGAATATGGGGGGACCATCCTCCAAGGCTAAATACTACTGACTGACCGATAGTGAACTAGTACCGTGAGGGAAAGGCGAAAAGAACCCCGGAGAGGGGAGTGAAATAGATCCTGAAACCGTATGCGTACAAGCAGTGGGAGCAGACTTTGTTCTGTGACTGCGTACCTTTTGTATAATGGGTCAGCGACTTATTTTCAGTGGCGAGCTTAACCGAATAGGGGAGGCGTAGCGAAAGCGAGTCTTAATAGGGCGTCTAGTCGCTGGGAATAGACCCGAAACCGGGCGATCTATCCATGGGCAGGTTGAAGGTTAGGTAACACTGACTGGAGGACCGAACCGACTACCGTTGAAAAGTTAGCGGATGACCTGTGGATCGGAGTGAAAGGCTAATCAAGCTCGGAGATAGCTGGTTCTCCTCGAAAGCTATTTAGGTAGCGCCTCATGTATCACTGTAGGGGGTAGAGCACTGTTTCGGCTAGGGGGTCATCCCGACTTACCAAACCGATGCAAACTCCGAATACCTACAAGTGCCGAGCATGGGAGACACACGGCGGGTGCTAACGTCCGTCGTGAAAAGGGAAACAACCCAGACCGTCAGCTAAGGTCCCAAAGTTATGGTTAAGTGGGAAACGATGTGGGAAGGCTTAGACAGCTAGGAGGTTGGCTTAGAAGCAGCCACCCTTTAAAGAAAGCGTAATAGCTCACTAGTCGAGTCGGCCTGCGCGGAAGATGTAACGGGGCTCAAACCATACACCGAAGCTACGGGTATCACCTTCGGGTGATGCGGTAGAGGAGCGTTCTGTAAGCCTGTGAAGGTGAGTTGAGAAGCTTGCTGGAGGTATCAGAAGTGCGAATGCTGACATGAGTAACGACAATGGGTGTGAAAAACACCCACGCCGAAAGACCAAGGTTTCCTGCGCAACGTTAATCGACGCAGGGTTAGTCGGTCCCTAAGGCGAGGCTGAAAAGCGTAGTCGATGGAAAACAGGTTAATATTCCTGTACTTCTGGTTATTGCGATGGAGGGACGGAGAAGGCTAGGCCAGCTTGGCGTTGGTTGTCCAAGTTTAAGGTGGTAGGCTGAGATCTTAGGTAAATCCGGGATCTTAAGGCCGAGAGCTGATGACGAGTTACCCTTTGGGTGACGAAGTGGTTGATGCCATGCTTCCAAGAAAAGCTTCTAAGCTTCAGGTAACCAGGAACCGTACCCCAAACCGACACAGGTGGTTGGGTAGAGAATACCAAGGCGCTTGAGAGAACTCGGGTGAAGGAACTAGGCAAAATGGCACCGTAACTTCGGGAGAAGGTGCGCCGGTGAGGGTGAAGGACTTGCTCCGTAAGCTCATGCCGGTCGAAGATACCAGGCCGCTGCGACTGTTTATTAAAAACACAGCACTCTGCAAACACGAAAGTGGACGTATAGGGTGTGACGCCTGCCCGGTGCCGGAAGGTTAATTGATGGGGTTAGCTAACGCGAAGCTCTTGATCGAAGCCCCGGTAAACGGCGGCCGTAACTATAACGGTCCTAAGGTAGCGAAATTCCTTGTCGGGTAAGTTCCGACCTGCACGAATGGCGTAACGATGGCGGCGCTGTCTCCACCCGAGACTCAGTGAAATTGAAATCGCTGTGAAGATGCAGTGTATCCGCGGCTAGACGGAAAGACCCCGTGAACCTTTACTATAGCTTTGCACTGGACTTTGAATTTGCTTGTGTAGGATAGGTGGGAGGCTTTGAAGCGTGGACGCCAGTTCGCGTGGAGCCATCCTTGAAATACCACCCTGGCAACTTTGAGGTTCTAACTCAGGTCCGTTATCCGGATCGAGGACAGTGTATGGTGGGTAGTTTGACTGGGGCGGTCTCCTCCTAAAGAGTAACGGAGGAGTACGAAGGTGCGCTCAGACCGGTCGGAAATCGGTCGTAGAGTATAAAGGCAAAAGCGCGCTTGACTGCGAGACAGACACGTCGAGCAGGTACGAAAGTAGGTCTTAGTGATCCGGTGGTTCTGTATGGAAGGGCCATCGCTCAACGGATAAAAGGTACTCCGGGGATAACAGGCTGATACCGCCCAAGAGTTCATATCGACGGCGGTGTTTGGCACCTCGATGTCGGCTCATCACATCCTGGGGCTGAAGCCGGTCCCAAGGGTATGGCTGTTCGCCATTTAAAGTGGTACGCGAGCTGGGTTTAGAACGTCGTGAGACAGTTCGGTCCCTATCTGCCGTGGACGTTTGAGATTTGAGAGGGGCTGCTCCTAGTACGAGAGGACCGGAGTGGACGAACCTCTGGTGTTCCGGTTGTCACGCCAGTGGCATTGCCGGGTAGCTATGTTCGGGAAAGATAACCGCTGAAAGCATCTAAGCGGGAAACTTGCCTCAAGATGAGATCTCACTGGAACCTTGAGTTCCCTGAAGGGCCGTCGAAGACTACGACGTTGATAGGTTGGGTGTGTAAGCGCTGTGAGGCGTTGAGCTAACCAATACTAATTGCCCGTGAGGCTTGACCATATAACACCCAAGCAATTTGCGTCGAAAGGCCAGATTGCGGTGTGTGAAGACGAAACGAACCGAAAGTTCGAAACGCACAAACACCAGCTGTCACATACCCAATTTGCTGAAGCGAGGCCATCTGGTCACGAGTCAGTACCCGAATTTCTTGACGACCATAGAGCGTTGGAACCACCTGATCCCATCCCGAACTCAGCAGTGAAACGATGCATCGCCGATGGTAGTGTGGGGTTTCCCCATGTGAGAGTAGGTCATCGTCAAGATTAAATTCCGAAACCCCAATTGCGAAAGCAGTTGGGGTTTTGTTTTGCCTGCGAGAAATGTGTCCGCTTGATTTCTATGCAACGGCCCGGGGCATGGCTATTATGCGGGCCTCATTGTGAGGCGATACCTGCATGCTGACGTTGTTGAATCTACTGAAGGATGGACGATTCCATTCCGGACAGGACTTGGGCGTTGCCCTGGGAATAAGCCGAAGTGCTGTATGGAAGCAGCTACAACAGCTTGAAGCTGAACTTGGCCTGTCGATCCATAAAGTTCGCGGTCGCGGATATCAATTGTCGACGCCTCTGACGCTCCTTGATCCTCTGGAAATAACCAGGAAGATGCCTCAATGGCCGGTGCGTGTGTTCGACTCTGTTGACTCGACAAATGCCGAAGCTCTGCGCTCCATCAGTGACGGCGCCGCCGCGCCGTTTTTGGTGCTCGCGGAGAGACAATTGGCAGGCCGTGGTCGTCGAGGTCGTAAGTGGGTAAGCCCATTTGCAGAAAATCTTTATTACAGCCTTGTACTCCGCATCGAAGGCGGCATGCGTCAGCTTGAGGGATTGAGCCTTGTTGTTGGCTTGGCGGTGATGCAGGCCTTGCGAAACACCGGTGTGCCCAATGCCGGTTTGAAGTGGCCCAATGATGTTTTGGTGGGTAACAAGAAAATAGCTGGCATTCTGCTCGAGCTCGTCGGCGATCCGGCGGATGTGTGTCATGTTGTATTGGGTATAGGAATCAACGTGAATATGCAGGTTGCCGATGAGGTCGACCAGCAATGGACTTCTATAAAACTGGAGTCAGGCAAAGCCTGCGATCGCAATGCTCTGGTGGTTGAATTGAGTAATCAACTCAAGACTTATATCCATAAACACCAGCTCAACGGGTTCGCAAGTCTGCAGGCAGAATGGGCGGAAAATCATCTGTGGCAGGGGCGCTCCGTGTCGTTGATCGCGGGTAACAGCCGTATCGATGGAGTAGTGCTCGGGATTGATAACCAAGGCGGGTTGCGCTTGATTGTAGATGGTGTCGAAAAGGCTTTTAGTGGCGGAGAGCTCAGCCTGAGGTTGCGTGATGATTCTTGAGCTTGACTGCGGCAATAGCTTTATAAAATGGCGCGTGCTGGATGCGTCGGCGAGCGAGCTGGTCTCGGAAGGAGTTGTAGATTCCAATCAGGCTTTGCTTGGGAGCCTACGCATCATAAAGTCACTCTCGCTGCGCAAGTGTCGTTTGGTAAGCGTCAGGACCAGCGAGGAAACCAGCGCTTTAACCGAAATGCTTGAGCGCGAGTTCAGTATTCCTATCGTGTGTGCGAAGCCCGCTCGCGAGATGTCCGGTGTTCGAAACGGTTATGAAGACTATGAGCGCTTAGGGCTTGATCGGTGGCTGGCGGTGCTTGGTGGATTTCACCTGGCAGCCGGCTACGCTTGCCTGGTTCTGGACTTCGGTACAGCAGTCACTGCTGATTTTGTTGCGGCTGACGGTGAGCATCTTGGTGGGTTCATTTGTCCTGGCATGCCTTTGATGCGAAACCAGCTGCGCACCCATACGCGTAAAATTCGCTATGGTGATGAGGCGGCGGAGCGGGCCCTATCCAGCCATGTGCCGGGACGGACCACCGTTGAAGCGGTGGAGCGCGGTTGTTCTCTGATGCTGAGGGGCTTCGTACTCACTCAATTAGAGCTGGCTCGAGCATATTGGGGCGAAAACTTCATGGTCTTCATTACAGGAGGGGATGCCGAGTTGGTGGATGGCGTCGTGCCTGAGGCCAGGGTTGTGCCCGACCTGGTGTTTGTCGGCCTGGCCATGGCGTGTCCTTTGTCTTGAGGTTTCTATGCGTTGGTTGTTTCTCCTGCTCGTCGTTCTCAATGTTTTCTATTATGTCTGGCATCAGCAGGAAGCGCCCTTGCGAGCCAAAGACGTGACGCCTTTGAATTTATATCGTGGTCCGCAGCAGGATATTCGTCTGCTGAGCGAAACAGCCGGTGATGGGCGCAGAGTAGAGGCTGCTCCGCGTCAGCAGTGTCTGTTCCTTGGTGGGTTTTCTGATGAGGATTCGATTGCCAAGTTGCAGCAGCGTCTGTTGGCAATGAAGGTCAATGTGCAATCCGCGCCAAAAGATGCTGCTGGAAGCGGATACTGGCTGGCAGTTGCGCCCGACAGCCAGCGTTTGTTAGGCGATCAGCAGTTGCAAAACCTTTCCAAGGAATTCAATGAGTTAAAACATAAAATAATGCTGTGCGAAGGGGTTGCACCTGCTCAATAGTTTGCATAGAATGGCGCCCGCTCCACAGCGAAGACCTTAAACGGGATTCGAAGTGAAGCGTGTCAACGCAGCTAACCTCAGGTTTTTAAATGAGAAAATGCTTGACAGGGGTTTGGCATGATATAGAATGCCGGCCTGATTAGGAGGGGTTCCCGAGCGGCCAAAGGGATCAGACTGTAAATCTGACGTCTACGACTTCGAAGGTTCGAATCCTTCTCCCTCCACCAGATTTAAGCGTGAGCTGCAGGCTCCGCGGGTATAGTTTAGTGGTAGAACCTCAGCCTTCCAAGCTGATGATGCGGGTTCGATTCCCGCTACCCGCTCCAAGTTTGCAGGTTGTGCAAAAGGGTTTTGCTCTTGTAGCTCAGTTGGTAGAGCACACCCTTGGTAAGGGTGAGGTCAGCGGTTCAAATCCGCTCAAGAGCTCCATATAACAAGGCAGATATGAAAATATCTGCCTTTGTTTTAATGGTTGATATTGTTTGTCTAATTTCTTCTGTAGAGGGTGATATCGATGGCTAAGGAAAAATTTGATCGTTCCCTGCCCCACGTCAACGTTGGGACCATTGGTCACGTTGACCACGGTAAAACCACTCTGACTGCCGCTCTGACTCGCGTCTGCTCCGAAGTTTTCGGTTCGGCCGTCGTTGAATTCGACAAGATCGACAGCGCACCAGAAGAAAAAGCTCGCGGTATCACCATCAACACCGCTCACGTTGAGTACAATTCGACTATTCGTCACTACGCTCACGTTGACTGCCCAGGTCACGCTGACTATGTGAAGAACATGATCACCGGTGCTGCCCAGATGGACGGCGCGATCCTGGTTTGCTCGGCCGCTGATGGTCCGATGCCACAAACCCGTGAGCACATCCTGCTGTCCCGTCAGGTAGGCGTTCCGTACATCGTGGTTTTCCTGAACAAGGCTGACCTGGTAGACGACGCTGAGCTGCTGGAACTGGTTGAGATGGAAGTTCGTGACTTGCTGTCGACCTACGACTTCCCAGGCGACGACACTCCGATCATCATCGGTTCGGCTCGTATGGCGCTGGAAGGCAAAGACGACAACGAAATGGGTACCACTGCCGTTCGTAAACTGGTTGAAACTCTGGATACCTACATCCCAGAACCAGTTCGTATGATCGACAAGCCATTCCTGATGCCAATCGAAGACGTGTTCTCGATCTCGGGTCGCGGTACTGTTGTGACTGGTCGTATCGAGCGCGGTATCGTTCGCGTTCAGGATGCTCTGGAAATCGTTGGTCTGCGTGACACCACCACCACCACCTGCACCGGTGTTGAGATGTTCCGCAAGCTGCTCGACGAAGGTCGTGCTGGCGAGAACTGCGGCGTTCTGCTGCGTGGTACCAAGCGTGACGACGTTGAGCGTGGCCAGGTTCTGGTCAAGCCAGGTTCGGTCAAGCCGCACACCAAGTTCACCGCAGAAGTTTACGTTCTGAGCAAGGAGGAAGGCGGTCGTCACACTCCGTTCTTCAAAGGCTACCGTCCACAGTTCTACTTCCGTACTACTGACGTGACTGGTAACTGCGAGCTGCCAGAAGGCGTTGAAATGGTAATGCCAGGTGACAACATTCAGATGACTGTTACCCTGATCAAAACCATCGCGATGGAAGATGGTCTGCGTTTCGCTATCCGTGAAGGCGGTCGTACCGTCGGTGCTGGCGTCGTAGCCAAAATCATCGAATAAGCGGTTGTAATGTATTTTTCGGGCCGGCATAATGGTCGGCCTGATTTTGTTTTAGGTCAGTAGCTCAATTGGCAGAGCGACGGTCTCCAAAACCGTAGGTTGGGGGTTCGATTCCCTCCTGACCTGCCAGATTCACTCGGTGTGTCTGGCTTTCTTTTCACAGGATCTTCATAGATGACTCCTAAAGCTGAAGCTCAAGGCTCTCGCTTCGATCTGCTCAAGTGGCTTGTAGTAGTTGCTTTGGTAGTTGTTGGCGTTGTTGGCAATCAGTATTACGCTGCGTCGCCGATCCTGTACCGTGTACTCGCTTTGCTTGCCATTGCTGCTGTAGCTGCCTTTGTAGGCCTGCAGACCGCGAAGGGCAAGTCTTTCTTTGTACTGGTTAAGGAAGCTCGCACCGAGATTCGTAAAGTCGTGTGGCCAACTCGCCAAGAAACCACGCAGACCACGCTGATTGTCGTGGCTGTTGTTCTGGTTATGGCGTTGCTGTTGTGGGGTCTTGATTCCCTGCTCGGCTGGCTTGTTTCCTTGATTGTCGGCTAAGGGTGTCCCGTGGCTAAGCGTTGGTATGTTGTGCATGCTTACTCGGGTTACGAGAAGCATGTGATGCGCTCGCTGATCGAGCGCGTAAAGCTGGCTGGCATGGAAGATGGCTTCGGCGAGATTCTGGTTCCCACTGAAGAAGTGGTAGAGATGCGTAACGGCCAGAAGCGCAAAAGCGAACGGAAGTTCTTCCCAGGCTATGTGCTGGTCCAGATGGATATGAACGAGGGTACTTGGCACTTGGTCAAGGATACTCCTCGGGTGATGGGGTTCATCGGCGGTACCGCTGACAAGCCTGCACCGATCACCGATAAAGAGGCAGAAGCGATTCTGCGTCGCGTTGCTGATGGTAGCGACAAGCCGAAGCCGAAGACGTTGTTCGAGCCAGGCGAGACGGTACGTGTCAATGACGGTCCATTCGCTGATTTCAATGGCGTTGTGGAAGAAGTTAACTACGAAAAGAGCCGGATCCAAGTGGCAGTGCTCATTTTCGGTCGCTCTACTCCGGTGGAGCTCGAGTTCAGTCAGGTCGAGAAGGTCTAACTGGGCAAGCAATCCCAACCCCGCAGCCTTAGGCTGTGGGGTTTTGTCGTCACTGGGATAAACGCGCAAGTAACCGGGGAGCCTTTCGAGGCGTTCGAACCCGTAATTGGAGTGCCTCATGGCCAAGAAGATTACCGCTTACATCAAGCTGCAAGTGAAGGCCGCTCAGGCTAACCCAAGTCCACCGGTTGGTCCTGCTCTGGGTCAGCACGGCGTGAACATCATGGAATTCTGCAAGGCTTTCAACGCCCGTACTCAGGGTCTTGAGCCAGGTCTGCCGACTCCAGTGATCATCACTGTCTACAGCGACCGTAGCTTCACTTTCGAAACCAAATCCACCCCTGCTTCGGTTCTGCTGAAGAAGGCGGCCGGTCTGACCAGCGGTTCCGCTCGTCCGAACACCGTTAAGGTTGGCACCGTTACCCGTGCTCAGCTGGAAGAGATCGCGAAAACCAAAAACGCGGATCTGACTGCAGCTGATATGGATGCAGCCGTGCGTACTATCGCCGGTTCTGCTCGTAGCATGGGCCTTAACGTGGAGGGTGTGTAATGGCTAAGCTGACCAAGCGTCAAAAGGCTATCGCCGGCAAAATCGAAGCAGGCAAGGCCTACAACATTGTAGACGCCGCTGCTCTGCTGGCCGAGCTGTCGACTGTCAAGTTCAGCGAGTCGTTCGACGTTGCTGTAAATCTGGGTGTAGACCCGCGTAAATCCGACCAGGTTGTTCGTAGCGCTACTGTGCTGCCACACGGCACTGGTAAGACCGTTCGCGTTGCTGTGTTCACCCAGGGTCCAGCTGCTGAGGCCGCTCTGGCTGCCGGCGCTGACCGTGTAGGTATGGACGACCTGGCTGCCGAAATGAAAGGCGGCGACCTGAATTATGACGTAGTGATCGCATCCCCGGATGCCATGCGCGTTGTAGGTCAGCTGGGTCAGATCCTCGGTCCACGCGGCCTGATGCCTAACCCTAAAGTCGGCACAGTAACTCCAGACGTAGCCAACGCGGTCAAGAACGCCAAGGCTGGTCAGGTTCGTTATCGCACCGACAAAAACGGCATCATCCACACTTCCGTTGGCAAGATGGGCTTCGACGCCGTCAAGCTGAAGGAAAACGTTGAAGCCCTGATCGCTGATCTGAAGCGTATCAAGCCAGCTTCGTCGAAAGGCATTTACGTCAAGCGCGTTACCCTGAGCACCACTATGGGCCCAGGTCTGGTTATCGATCAGAGCTCGCTCGACGCGTAAGACAAAGGTTGGCGCGGATTGTCGCGCCAATTGAAAGATTGGGGTCCCTGCCTGGCGGGGGCTATCCAAGACCGTAGGCGGCGCAAGCCTTAAACCTCAAGCCTACGCAGATGGTGCTCCCGGTTCCTTACCGAATCAGACACCAAAACGACATTCGGTTCCGATCGAATGAAACGGTAACAAGCAGGAGTTAAACCCGTGGCAATTAATCTCGAAGACAAGAAGGCCATCGTCGCTGAAGTCAACGAGGCTGCCAAAGTCGCTCTGTCCGCTGTCGTGGTTGATGCACGTGGCGTAACAGTAGGCGCAATGACCGGACTCCGTAAAGAGGCTCGTGAAGCTGGCGTTTACGTACGTGTTGTACGTAACACCCTGCTCAAGCGCGCTGTTGCTGACACTCAATACAGTGTCCTCAACGACGTGTTCACCGGCCCGACCCTGATTGCATTCTCCAACGAACATCCGGGCGCTGCTGCCCGTATCTTCAAAGAGTTTGCCAAGGGTCAGGACAAGTTCGAGATCAAGGCAGCTGCGTTCGAGGGCAAGTTCCTCGCAGCTAATCAGATCGACGTACTGGCAACTCTGCCGACCCGTGACGAAGCAATTTCCCAGCTGATGAGCGTGATTCAAGGCGCTACCAGCAAATTGGCTCGTACTCTGGCGGCAATTCGCGACCAGAAAGAAGCTGCCGCAGCCTAAGGCTCGTCACTTCTCGCGTTTTTTGTTTATTTCGATGGTCGCGTAGGCCGTCCCCCAATTCAGGAATTGAGTCATGTCTCTGACTAACGAACAAATCATCGAAGCAATCGGCCAGAAATCCGTAGTGGAAATCGTTGAGCTGATCAAAGCGATGGAAGAAACCTTCGGTGTTACCGCTGCTGCCGCTTCGGCTGGCCCAGCTGTAGCTGCTGCTGCTGTTGAAGAGCAAACCGAGTTCAACGTTGTTCTGCTGGAAGCTGGCGAGAAGAAGGTTAACGTGATCAAGGCAGTTCGTGAACTGACCGGTCTGGGCCTGAAAGAAGCCAAAGAGAAAGTAGACGGCGCTCCTCAGGTTGTAGCTGAAGGCGTTTCGAAAGAAGCGGCTGAAGACGCCAAGAAGAAGCTGGAAGAAGCAGGCGCTAAAGTCGAGCTGAAGTAAGCATCGACTTTGCTCCTCCAGCCCGAGCGTCAAGCGACAGGCTGATGGCTGGTGGCTCTTGCCACCGGCCTTTTTCCGTTATTGGCAGCCGACTGGGTCGGTGCCGGTAAAGGCGCTGTAACCACCCGATGCGGTGGCGCAAACCATGGGGTTTGCACGATTTTCTGGCTGCTCCCGTCGGGAGGGGCCAAACAAGCAGGTGACCAAGCTGGGGAACGCTGATGGCTTACTCATATACTGAGAAAAAACGTATCCGCAAGGACTTTAGCAAGTTGCCGGACGTCATGGATGTGCCTTACCTCCTGGCCATCCAGCTGGATTCGTATCGTGAATTCTTGCAAGCGGGAGCGACTAAAGATCAGTTCCGCGACGTGGGCCTGCATGCGGCCTTCAAATCCGTTTTCCCGATCATCAGCTACTCCGGCAATGCTGCGCTGGAGTACGTCGGTTATCGCCTGGGCGAACCGGCATTTGATGTCAAAGAATGCGTATTGCGCGGTGTAACTTTCGCCGTACCTTTGCGGGTAAAAGTGCGCCTGATCATTTTCGACAAAGAATCGTCGAACAAAGCGATCAAGGACATCAAAGAGCAAGAAGTCTACATGGGTGAAATCCCCCTGATGACTGAGAACGGTACCTTCGTAATCAACGGTACCGAGCGTGTTATCGTTTCCCAGCTGCACCGTTCCCCGGGCGTGTTCTTCGACCACGACCGCGGCAAGACGCACAGCTCCGGCAAACTGCTGTACTCGGCTCGCATCATTCCTTACCGCGGTTCGTGGCTGGACTTCGAATTCGACCCGAAAGACTGCGTCTTCGTGCGTATCGACCGTCGTCGCAAACTGCCGGCTTCGGTACTGCTGCGCGCACTCGGTTACACCACCGAAGAAGTGCTGGACGCGTTCTACACCACCAACGTATTCCACCTGAGCGGCGAAACCCTCAGCCTGGAACTGGTGCCATCGCGCCTGCGTGGTGAAGTTGCAGTTCTGGACATCCAGGACGAGAAGGGCAAGGTCATCGTTGAGCAAGGCCGCCGTATTACCGCGCGCCACATCAACCAGATCGAGAAAGCCGGTATCAAGACGCTGGACGTGCCACTGGACTACGTCCTCGGCCGCACCACCGCCAAGGCTATCGTGCACCCGGCTACCGGCGAAATCCTGGCTGAATGCAACACCGAGCTGAACACTGAAGTCCTGGCAAAGATTGCCAAGGCCCAGGTTGTTCGCATCGAGACCCTGTACACCAACGACATCGACTGCGGTCCGTTCGTCTCCGACACGCTGAAGATCGACTCCACCAGCAACCAATTGGAAGCGCTGGTCGAGATCTATCGCATGATGCGTCCAGGCGAGCCGCCAACCAAAGACGCTGCCGAAACCCTGTTCAACAACCTGTTCTTCAGCCCCGAGCGCTATGACCTGTCTGCGGTCGGCCGGATGAAGTTCAACCGTCGTATCGGTCGTACCGAAATCGAAGGTTCGGGCGTGCTGTGCAAGGAAGACATCGTCGCGGTCCTGAAGACTCTGGTCGACATCCGTAACGGTAAAGGCATCGTCGATGACATCGACCACCTGGGTAACCGTCGTGTTCGCTGCGTAGGCGAAATGGCCGAGAACCAGTTCCGCGTTGGCCTGGTACGTGTTGAGCGTGCGGTCAAAGAGCGTCTGTCGATGGCTGAAAGCGAAGGCCTGATGCCGCAAGACCTGATCAACGCCAAGCCAGTGGCTGCGGCGGTGAAAGAGTTCTTCGGTTCCAGCCAGCTGTCGCAGTTCATGGACCAGAACAACCCGCTGTCCGAGATCACCCACAAGCGTCGTGTCTCTGCACTCGGCCCTGGCGGTCTGACTCGTGAGCGCGCGGGCTTCGAAGTTCGTGACGTACACCCGACTCACTACGGTCGTGTCTGCCCGATTGAAACGCCGGAAGGTCCGAACATCGGTCTGATCAACTCCCTGGCTGCGTACGCTCGCACCAACCAGTACGGCTTCCTGGAAAGCCCGTACCGCGTGGTGAAAGAGGGTGTGGTCACCGACGAGATCGTGTTCCTGTCCGCTATTGAAGAAGCCGATCACGTGATCGCGCAGGCTTCGGCGACCATGAACGAGCAGAAAGTCCTGATCGACGAACTGGTTGCCGTACGTCACCTGAACGAATTCACCGTCAAGGCGCCGGAAGACGTCACCCTGATGGACGTTTCGCCGAAGCAGGTTGTGTCGGTTGCAGCGTCGCTGATTCCGTTCCTCGAGCACGACGACGCCAACCGTGCGTTGATGGGTTCGAACATGCAGCGTCAGGCTGTACCGACTCTGCGCGCTGACAAGCCGCTGGTAGGTACCGGCATGGAGCGTAACGTAGCCCGTGACTCCGGCGTTTGCGTCGTGGCTCGTCGTGGTGGCGTGATCGATTCCGTCGATGCCAGCCGTATCGTGGTTCGTGTTGCCGATGACGAAGTTGAAACCGGTGAAGCCGGTGTCGACATCTACAACCTGACCAAGTACACCCGCTCGAACCAGAACACCTGCATCAACCAGCGTCCGCTGGTGCGTAAAGGTGATCGTGTTCAGCGTAGCGACATCATGGCCGACGGCCCGTCCACCGACATGGGTGAACTGGCACTGGGTCAGAACATGCGCATCGCGTTCATGGCATGGAACGGCTTCAACTTCGAAGACTCCATCTGCCTGTCCGAGCGTGTGGTTCAGGAAGACCGTTTCACCACGATCCACATTCAGGAACTGACCTGTGTGGCCCGTGACACCAAGCTTGGCCCAGAGGAAATCACTGCGGACATCCCGAACGTGGGTGAAGCTGCACTGAACAAGCTGGACGAAGCCGGTATCGTTTACGTAGGTGCTGAAGTAGGCGCAGGCGACATCCTGGTTGGCAAGGTCACTCCGAAAGGCGAGACCCAACTGACTCCGGAAGAAAAACTGCTGCGTGCAATCTTCGGTGAAAAAGCCAGCGACGTTAAAGACACATCCCTGCGCGTGCCAACCGGCACCAAAGGTACTGTCATCGACGTACAGGTCTTCACCCGTGACGGCGTTGAGCGTGATGCGCGTGCACTGTCGATCGAGAAGTCCCAGCTGGACGAGATCCGCAAGGATCTGAACGAAGAGTTCCGCATCGTTGAAGGCGCGACTTTCGAGCGTCTGCGTTCCGCACTGGTAGGCCACAAGGCCGAAGGCGGCGCCGGCCTGAAGAAGGGTCAGGACATCACCGACGAAGTACTCGACGGTCTTGAGCACGGCCAGTGGTTCAAACTGCGCATGGCTGAAGATGCTCTGAACGAGCAGCTCGAGAAGGCTCAGGCCTACATCGTTGATCGTCGCCGTCTGCTGGACGACAAGTTCGAAGACAAGAAGCGCAAACTGCAGCAGGGCGATGACCTGGCTCCAGGCGTGCTGAAAATCGTCAAGGTTTACCTGGCAATCCGTCGCCGCATCCAGCCGGGCGACAAGATGGCCGGTCGTCACGGTAACAAGGGTGTGGTCTCCGTGATCATGCCGGTTGAAGACATGCCGCACGATGCCAATGGCACCCCGGTCGACGTGGTCCTCAACCCGCTGGGCGTACCTTCGCGTATGAACGTTGGTCAGATCCTCGAAACCCACCTGGGCCTCGCGGCCAAGGGTCTGGGCGAGAAGATCAACCGGATGGTCGAAGAGCAGCGTAAAGTGGCTGAGCTGCGCACCTTCCTGGATGAGATCTACAACCAGATCGGCGGTCGTAACGAAGATCTGGACAGCTTCTCCGATCAGGAAATCCTCGATCTGGCGAACAACCTGCGTGGCGGCGTTCCAATGGCCACTCCAGTGTTCGACGGCGCCAAGGAAAGCGAAATCAAGGCCATGCTGAAACTGGCAGACCTGCCGGAAAGCGGCCAGATGCAGCTGACTGACGGCCGTACTGGCAACAAGTTCGAGCGTCCAGTTACCGTTGGCTACATGTACATGCTGAAGCTGAACCACTTGGTAGACGACAAGATGCACGCGCGTTCTACCGGTTCTTACAGCCTGGTTACCCAGCAGCCGCTGGGTGGTAAGGCGCAGTTCGGTGGTCAGCGTTTCGGGGAGATGGAGGTCTGGGCACTGGAAGCATACGGTGCTGCTTACACTCTGCAAGAAATGCTCACAGTGAAGTCGGACGATGTGAACGGCCGTACCAAGATGTACAAGAACATCGTGGATGGCGATCACCGTATGGAGCCGGGCATGCCCGAGTCCTTCAACGTGTTGATCAAGGAAATTCGTTCCCTCGGCATCGATATCGATCTGGAAACCGAATAACACGTGACGCGAATCGAGAGCGGGGCAGGATTGCCCGCTCTCTGCTCCGCCAGGAGGAAAGGCCTTGAAAGACCTACTGAATTTGCTGAAAAACCAGGGTCAAGTCGAAGAGTTCGACGCCATCCGTATCGGATTGGCCTCGCCGGAGATGATCCGTTCGTGGTCGTTCGGTGAAGTTAAAAAGCCGGAAACCATCAACTACCGTACGTTCAAACCTGAGCGTGACGGCCTGTTCTGCGCCAAGATCTTTGGCCCGGTAAAGGATTACGAGTGCCTGTGCGGTAAGTACAAGCGCTTGAAGCACCGTGGTGTGATCTGTGAGAAGTGCGGCGTTGAAGTTGCACTGGCCAAGGTTCGTCGTGAGCGCATGGCGCACATCGAACTGGCTTCGCCGGTTGCCCATATCTGGTTCCTGAAATCGCTGCCGTCGCGTATCGGCTTGCTGATGGACATGACCCTGCGTGATATCGAACGCGTTCTCTACTTCGAGAGCTATGTCGTTATCGATCCAGGCATGACCACCCTTGAAAAAGGTCAGCTGCTGAACGACGAGCAGTATTTCGAAGCGCTGGAAGAGTTCGGTGACGATTTCGACGCCCGCATGGGTGCCGAAGCTGTCCGTGAACTGCTGCACGCTATCGACCTGGAGCACGAGATTGGCCGTCTGCGCGAAGAGATTCCGCAAACCAACTCGGAAACCAAGATCAAGAAGCTGTCCAAGCGTCTGAAGTTGATGGAAGCCTTCCAGGGTTCCGGCAACCTGCCAGAGTGGATGGTGCTGACCGTTCTGCCGGTTCTGCCGCCAGATCTGCGTCCACTGGTCCCGCTGGATGGCGGTCGTTTCGCGACCTCCGACCTCAACGATCTGTATCGTCGAGTGATCAACCGTAACAACCGTTTGAAGCGCCTGCTGGATCTGTCCGCGCCGGACATCATCGTGCGCAACGAAAAGCGTATGTTGCAGGAAGCGGTCGATGCATTGCTCGACAACGGTCGTCGTGGTCGCGCAATCACTGGTTCCAACAAGCGTCCTCTGAAATCCCTGGCTGACATGATCAAGGGTAAGCAGGGTCGTTTCCGTCAGAACTTGCTCGGTAAGCGTGTTGACTACTCCGGTCGTTCGGTAATTACCGTAGGCCCGACCCTGCGTCTGCATCAGTGCGGTCTGCCGAAGAAGATGGCTCTCGAGCTGTTCAAGCCGTTCATTTTCGGCAAGCTGGAAATGCGTGGTCTGGCGACCACCATCAAAGCGGCCAAGAAAATGGTCGAGCGCGAGTTGCCAGAGGTTTGGGACGTTCTCGCTGAAGTGATTCGCGAACACCCGGTTCTGCTCAACCGTGCGCCGACCCTGCACCGTCTGGGTATCCAGGCGTTTGAACCGGTACTGATCGAAGGTAAGGCTATCCAGCTGCACCCTCTGGTCTGCGCCGCGTACAACGCTGACTTCGACGGCGACCAAATGGCCGTGCACGTACCGCTGACGCTGGAAGCCCAGCTCGAAGCGCGTGCGTTGATGATGTCGACCAACAACATTCTGTCGCCAGCCAACGGTGAGCCAATCATCGTTCCGTCGCAGGACGTTGTATTGGGTCTGTACTACATGACTCGTGAAGCGATCAACGCCAAGGGCGAAGGTCGTGTGTTCGCGGATCTGCAGGAAGTCGACCGTGTGTTCCGTGCCGGCGAAGCCGCACTGCACGCCAAGGTCAAGGTTCGTATCAACGAAACCGTCAACGACCGTGACGGCAACAGCGTGAGCGGTACCCGTATCGTCGACACCACTGTCGGCCGTGCGCTGCTGTTCCAGGTTGTGCCGAAAGGTCTGTCGTTCGACGTCGTCAACCTGCCGATGAAGAAAAAGGCGATCTCCAAGCTGATCAACCAGTGCTACCGCGTGGTTGGTCTGAAAGAGACCGTGATCTTCGCTGACCAGTTGATGTACACCGGTTTCGCTTACTCGACCATCTCCGGCGTTTCCATCGGTGTTAACGACTTCGTTATCCCGGATGAAAAAGCCCGCATCATCGGTGCAGCCACCGACGAAGTGAAAGAGATCGAGAGCCAGTACGCCTCCGGCCTGGTAACCCAGGGCGAGAAGTACAACAAAGTGATCGACCTCTGGTCGAAAGCGAACGACGAAGTTTCCAAGGCGATGATGGCCAACCTCTCGAAAGAGAAAGTCATCGACCGTCACGGCGACGAAGTCGACCAAGAGTCTTTCAACTCGATGTACATGATGGCCGACTCGGGTGCGCGGGGTTCCGCAGCACAGATTGGTCAGCTGGCCGGTATGCGTGGTCTGATGGCCAAGCCGGACGGTTCCATCATTGAAACGCCGATTACTGCGAACTTCCGTGAAGGTCTGAGCGTACTTCAGTACTTCATCTCGACTCACGGTGCTCGTAAAGGTCTGGCGGATACCGCGTTGAAAACCGCTAACTCCGGTTACCTGACTCGTCGTCTGGTAGACGTGGCGCAGGATCTGGTGGTTACCGAGATCGATTGCGGCACCGAACACGGTCTGCTGATGACTCCGCACATTGAAGGCGGTGACGTTGTAGAGCCGTTGGGTGAGCGTGTATTGGGTCGTGTCATTGCCCGTGACGTATTCAAGCCGGGTACCGAGGACGTTATCGTTCCCGCCGGCACTCTGGTTGACGAGAAGTGGGTCGAGTTCATCGAGCTGAACAGCATCGACGAAGTGATCGTGCGTTCGCCGATCAGCTGCGAAACCCGCTACGGCATCTGCGCCAAGTGCTACGGCCGTGATCTGGCTCGTGGTCACCAGGTGAACATCGGTGAAGCGGTCGGCGTTATCGCTGCCCAGTCCATCGGTGAGCCGGGTACTCAGCTGACCATGCGTACGTTCCACATCGGTGGTGCGGCAAGCCGTACTTCCGCAGCCGACAGCGTTCAGGTGAAGAATGGCGGTACAGTCCGTCTGCACAACCTGAAGCACGTTGAGCGAGTGGATGGCCATCTGGTTGCTGTGTCCCGTTCCGGTGAGCTGGCAATCGCGGACGACTTCGGTCGTGAGCGCGAGCGTTACAAGCTGCCGTACGGTGCTGTGATTTCGGTTAAGGAAGGTGACAAGGTCGACGCTGGCGCAATCGTGGCCAAGTGGGATCCGCACACTCACCCGATCGTTACCGAAATGAAAGGTACCGTGACCTACGTGGGCATGGAAGAAGGCATCACGATCAAGCGTCAGACTGACGAATTGACCGGTATGACCAACATTGAAGTACTTGACGCGAAAGATCGTCCAGCTGCCGGTAAGGAAATCCGTCCAGCAGTGAAGATGGTCGACGACAACGGCAAGGATCTGTTGCTGCCAGGCACTGACGTTATCGCTCAGTACTTCCTGCCAGCCAACGCCCTGGTCGGTGTGGCTGACGGTGCGAAGATTGCGATCGGTGACGTTATCGCTCGTATCCCGCAGGAAACTTCGAAGACCCGTGACATCACCGGTGGTCTGCCGCGTGTTGCCGACCTGTTCGAAGCCCGTCGTCCGAAAGAAGCGTCGATTCTGGCTGAAGTCAGCGGCACCATCGCGTTCGGTAAAGAGACCAAGGGCAAGCGCCGTCTGGTCATTACCCCGAACGACGGTAGCGATCCGTACGAAGAGCTGATTCCGAAGTGGCGTCACCTGAACGTCTTCGAAGGCGAACAGGTAAACCGCGGCGAAGTTATCTCCGACGGTCCAAGCGATCCGCACGACATCCTGCGTCTGCTGGGTGTAAGCGCGCTGGCCAAGTACATCGTCAACGAGATCCAGGACGTTTATCGTCTGCAAGGCGTGAAGATCAACGACAAGCACATCGAGACCATCCTGCGTCAGATGCTGCGTAAAGTTGAAATCTCCGAGTCCGGCGATTCCAGCTTCATCAAGGGCGACCAGATGGAACTGACTCACGTACTGGTAGAGAACGAGCGTCTGAGCGCGGAAGACAAGTTTGTCTCCAAGTTCACTCGCGTTCTGCTGGGTATCACCAAGGCGTCGTTGTCCACCGAATCGTTCATCTCGGCGGCTTCCTTCCAGGAAACCACCCGCGTACTGACCGAAGCGGCAGTCACCGGCAAGCGCGATTACCTGCGCGGCCTGAAAGAAAACGTAGTCGTGGGTCGTCTGATCCCGGCCGGTACCGGTCTTGCCTATCACAGCGAGCGCAAGCGTCGCCGTGATGCCGACAAGCCGTTGCGCGTAAGCGCCAGTGAAGTGGAAGCTGCACTGACCGAAGCGCTGAACTCGAGCGGTAACTGAGTTCTGCGATAAACGAGAGTGAGGCCCTGATCGCTCCGTTCGTCGAATCGAGACATCAAGTCAAGGTTCGATGGGCGGGGAGGTCGGGGCCTTGCCTTGACTGGAATCAAGATCCTCTTTAGACTCTTGATCCCCTAAATTTGGCGGGAATTCGTTCCTGCCATTTTGCTTTTCTTGCAAGACAATAGCGTCGCAAGACAACAGTGGAGCTAGTAGATGGCAACTATCAACCAGCTGGTACGTCAGCCGCGTAAGCGTATCGTCGAGAAATCCGACGTGCCTGCGCTGCAGAACTGCCCGCAACGTCGTGGCGTGTGCACTCGTGTGTACACCACCACGCCGAAAAAACCTAACTCGGCACTGCGTAAAGTATGCCGTGTGCGTCTGACCAACGGTTTCGAGGTTTCCTCGTACATCGGTGGTGAAGGCCACAACCTGCAAGAGCACAGCGTGGTACTGATCCGCGGCGGTCGTGTAAAAGACTTGCCAGGTGTTCGTTACCACACCGTTCGCGGCTCCTTGGATACTTCCGGCGTTAAAGGCCGTAACCAGGGTCGTTCGAAGTACGGTACCAAGCGTCCGAAGTAATCGGCCGTTTTGCAGATTTTTATTTTATTGAGTCGATAAGAGTAAGGTCGGGCACGCATCCTCTGGATCTGTCCCGAGCTAACCTGAAGACCGCTTGAGGGCTTATCATGCCAAGACGTCGCGTAGCAGCAAAGCGTGAGATTCTGGACGATCCGAAATACGGAAGCCAGATCCTCGCCAAATTCATGAACCACGTTATGGAAAGCGGCAAGAAAGCCGTTGCCGAGCGTATCGTTTATGGTGCCCTGGAAACCGTTGCGGCCCGTAAGGCTGGCACCGATCCCCTGGAACTCTTCGAAAAAGCACTCGACGCCATCGCTCCGCTGGTCGAAGTGAAGTCGCGCCGCGTTGGTGGTGCTACTTACCAGGTTCCGGTCGAGGTTCGTCCTTCCCGTCGTAACGCTCTGGCAATGCGCTGGTTGGTAGACTTCGCCCGTAAGCGCGGCGAGAAGTCTATGGCTCTGCGTTTGGCTGGCGAACTGCTGGATGCTGCTGAAGGTAAAGGTGCTGCTGTTAAGAAGCGTGAAGACGTGCACCGTATGGCCGAAGCTAACAAAGCTTTCTCGCACTACCGCTTCTAATTTTAGCTTCACTAATTTTGCGAGGGCTTTATGGCTCGTACTACTCCGATTAGCCGCTACCGTAACATCGGTATCGTCGCTCACGTGGATGCTGGTAAAACCACCACCACCGAGCGCGTACTGTTTTACACCGGCAAAAGTCACAAAATGGGCGAGGTGCATGATGGCGCCGCGACCACAGACTGGATGGTTCAGGAGCAGGAGCGTGGTATTACCATTACTTCTGCTGCCATTACCGCCTTCTGGAAAGGTTCCGAGAAGCAGTACTCTCACGAGCACCGTTTCAACGTAATCGATACCCCGGGCCACGTTGACTTCACCATTGAAGTTGAGCGTTCCCTGCGCGTACTCGACGGCGCTGTCGTTGTGTTCTGCGGTACTTCGGGTGTTGAGCCGCAGTCGGAAACCGTATGGCGTCAAGCCAACAAGTACGGCGTTCCACGTCTTGTTTACGTAAACAAGATGGACCGTGCCGGCGCCAACTTCCTGCGCGTGATCGGTCAGATCAAGCAGCGTCTGGGTCACACTCCGGTGCCGATCCAGTTGGCCATCGGTTCCGAAGACAACTTCCAGGGTCAGATCGATCTGATCAACATGCAAGCTGTCTACTGGAACGACTCCGACAAAGGTATGGTCCCTGTTCGCAAGGACATTCCTGCCGAGCTGCAAGAGCTGGCTGAAGAGTGGCGCAACAACATGGTTGAAGCTGCCGCCGAAGCCAACGAAGAGCTGATGAACAAGTACCTGGAAGGCGAAGAGCTGTCGATCGAAGAGATCAAGGCTGCTTTGCGTCAGCGTACTATCGCCGGCGAAATCGTTCTGGCCGTTTGCGGTTCTTCGTTCAAGAACAAGGGCGTTCCCCTGGTTCTCGACGCCGTTATCGACTACCTGCCTGCTCCGACCGACATTCCCGCTATCAAGGGTTCCAACCCTGATAACGAGGAAGAAGAGATGGAGCGTCATGCAGACGACAACGAGCCTTTCGCGGCTCTGGCGTTCAAGATCGCTACCGACCCATTCGTGGGTACTCTGACCTTCGTCCGCGTTTACTCGGGCGTGTTGAACTCCGGCGACGGCGTGATCAACTCGGTCAAGGGCAAGAAAGAGCGCGTGGGCCGTATGGTGCAAATGCACGCAAACGCCCGTGAAGAGATCAAGGAAGTACGCGCTGGTGACATCGCGGCCCTGATCGGCATGAAGGACGTCACCACCGGTGAAACCCTCTGCAATGCTGACAAGCCAATCATCCTGGTTCGCATGGACTTCCCGGAGCCGGTTATTTCGGTTGCCGTAGAGCCTAAGACCAAGGATGACCAGGAGAAAATGGGTATCGCTCTGGGCAAACTCGCTCAGGAAGACCCGTCTTTCCGCGTTAAAACTGATGAAGAGACTGGTCAGACGATCATCTCCGGCATGGGCGAGCTGCACCTGGACATCCTGGTTGACCGGATGCGCCGTGAGTTCAACGTCGAAGCCAACATCGGCAAGCCTCAGGTTTCGTATCGTGAGCGCATCACGAAGAACTGTGAAATCGAAGGCAAGTTCGTTCGTCAGTCCGGTGGTCGCGGCCAGTTCGGTCACTGCTGGATCCGTTTTGCTCCTGCTGACGAAGGTCAGGAAGGTCTGCAATTCGTGAACGAAGTTGTAGGTGGTGTGGTTCCTAAGGAATACATCCCGGCTATCCAGAAGGGTATCGAAGAGCAGATGAAGAACGGCGTTGTTGCCGGCTATCCGCTGATCGGCCTGAAGGCTACCGTGTTCGATGGTTCTTACCACGACGTCGACTCCAACGAGATGGCGTTCAAGGTGGCTGCTTCCATGGCGACCAAGCAACTGGCCCAGAAGGGCGGTGGTGAGTTGCTCGAGCCGATCATGGCGGTAGAGGTTGTTACGCCTGAAGACTATATGGGTGATGTGATGGGCGACCTTAACCGTCGTCGCGGCATGATCCAGGGTATGGAAGACACAGTGTCCGGCAAGGTTATCCGTGCCGAGGTTCCACTGGGTGAGATGTTCGGTTATGCGACCGACGTTCGTTCCATGTCCCAGGGTCGCGCAAGCTACTCTATGGAATTCAAAAAATACGATACGGCTCCGTCGCACATCGTCGAATCCGTAACCAAAAAACAAGGCTGATTCAGCCCCTTTAGGCTAGGAGTTAATTGTCGTGGCTAAAGAAAAATTTGATCGTTCCCTACCGCACGTCAACGTTGGCACCATTGGTCACGTTGACCACGGTAAAACCACTCTGACTGCTGCTCTGACTCGCGTCTGCTCCGAAGTTTTCGGTTCGGCCGTCGTTGAATTCGACAAGATCGACAGCGCACCAGAAGAAAAAGCTCGCGGTATCACCATCAACACCGCTCACGTTGAGTACAACTCGACTATTCGTCACTACGCTCACGTTGACTGCCCAGGTCACGCTGACTACGTGAAGAACATGATCACCGGTGCTGCCCAGATGGACGGCGCGATCCTGGTTTGCTCGGCCGCTGATGGTCCGATGCCGCAAACCCGTGAGCACATCCTGCTGTCCCGTCAGGTAGGCGTTCCGTACATCGTGGTTTTCCTGAACAAGGCTGACCTGGTAGACGACGCTGAGCTGCTCGAGCTGGTTGAGATGGAAGTTCGTGACCTGCTGTCGACCTACGACTTCCCAGGCGACGACACTCCGATCATCATCGGTTCGGCTCGTATGGCGCTGGAAGGCAAAGACGACAACGAAATGGGCACCACTGCCGTTCGTAAACTGGTTGAAACTCTGGATACCTACATCCCAGAACCAGTTCGTATGATCGACAAGCCATTCCTGATGCCAATCGAAGACGTATTCTCGATCTCGGGTCGCGGTACTGTTGTGACTGGTCGTATCGAGCGCGGTATCGTTCGCGTTCAGGATGCTCTGGAAATCGTTGGTCTGCGTGACACCACCACCACCACCTGCACCGGTGTTGAGATGTTCCGCAAGCTGCTCGACGAAGGTCGTGCTGGCGAGAACTGCGGCGTTCTGCTGCGTGGTACCAAGCGTGACGACGTTGAGCGTGGCCAGGTTCTGGTCAAGCCAGGTTCGGTCAAGCCGCACACCAAGTTCACCGCAGAAGTTTACGTTCTGAGCAAGGAAGAAGGCGGTCGTCACACTCCGTTCTTCAAAGGCTACCGTCCACAGTTCTACTTCCGTACTACTGACGTGACTGGTAACTGCGAGCTGCCAGAAGGCGTTGAAATGGTAATGCCAGGTGACAACATTCAGATGACTGTTACCCTGATCAAAACCATCGCGATGGAAGACGGTCTGCGTTTCGCTATCCGTGAAGGCGGTCGTACCGTCGGCGCCGGCGTCGTAGCCAAAATCATCGAGTAAGACTTTTAAAGTCAGCTTGATGGATTGAAAAAGCCCCCGCTCAGCGGGGGCTTTTTTATTGGGTTGACACCTATCGGGGGCGTCTATAGAATTGCGCCTCCTTTTAACGGGCGTATTGCGCCCGGTGGGAATAGCAGCCGGAGTCTGAAATCCAATGCAAAATCAGCAAATCCGTATCAGGTTGAAGGCTTTTGACCATCGCCTGATCGACCAATCAACCCAGGAAATCGTGGAAACCGCGAAACGTACTGGTGCTCAAGTGCGTGGTCCAATTCCACTGCCTACCCGTAAAGAGCGGTTCACCGTTCTGGTTTCCCCGCACGTCAACAAAGACGCGCGTGACCAGTACGAGATCCGCACTCATAAGCGTGTTCTGGACATCGTCCAGCCAACGGATAAAACCGTTGACGCGCTGATGAAGCTTGATCTTGCGGCCGGTGTGGAAGTGCAGATCAGCCTCGGCTAAGACTCGGTCTTGGTCGTGTAACGCTCTGAAATGGGCGGCCATAGCGGGTGAAAGCCCCGTACACTCATGAGGTTTACAACATGACTATTGGTGTAGTCGGTCGTAAATGCGGTATGACCCGTATTTTCACCGAAGAAGGTGTCTCCATTCCGGTCACGGTCATTGAGATCGAGCCGAATCGCGTCACCCAGTTCAAAACTGAAGAGACCGATGGCTATCGTGCAGTGCAGGTCACTGTCGGCGAGCGTCGCGCTTCGCGTGTAACAGCAGCTCAGGCTGGCCACTTCGCTAAAGCGAACGTTGCCGCTGGTCGCACCACCATGGAATTCCGCCTTGAAGAAGGCGAGTACCAGGCTGGCGATCTGATCAACGCTGAAATCTTCGCCGCTGGTCAACTGGTTGATGTAACCGGTCAGTCCAAGGGTAAAGGCTTCCAGGGTACGATCAAGCGTTGGAATTTCCGCGGGCAAGATAACACCCACGGTAACTCCGTATCCCACCGCGTCCCAGGCTCTATCGGCCAGTGCCAGACTCCTGGTCGTGTATTCAAGGGCAAAAAAATGTCCGGTCATATGGGCGCTGAGCGCGTGACCGTGCAGTCCCTGGAAGTAGTGCGCGTGGACGCTGAACGCAATCTGTTGTTGGTCAAGGGTGCTGTTCCTGGCGCTACTGGCGGCAACCTGGTTGTACGTCCAGCAGCCAAGGCTCGCGGTTAAGGGGAAGCTGACATGCAATTAAATGTAAATGACGCTCAAGCGATCGAAGTTTCCGAACTGACATTTGGCGGCGAATTCAACGAGACGCTGGTTCACCAAGCAGTCGTGGCCTACATGGCCGGCGGCCGTCAAGGTAGCAAGCAGCAGAAGACCCGTTCCGACGTTCGTGGTGGCGGCAAGCGCCCATGGCGTCAGAAAGGTACTGGCCGTGCTCGTGCCGGTACTATCCGTAGCCCAATCTGGCGTGGCGGCGGTACCACTTTCGCAGCTCGTCCACAGGATCACTCCCAGAAGCTGAACAAGAAGATGTATCGCGCAGCAATGCGTTCCATCCTTGCTGAGCTGGTGCGTACTGATCGTCTGGTCGTGGTTCAGGATTTCGCTGTTGAAACTCCGAAAACCAAAGATCTGCTGGGCAAACTGAACAACATGAGCCTGACCGACGTTCTGATCGTGTCGGACGCTGTTGATCAGAACCTGTACCTGGCTGCTCGCAACCTGCCGCACGTAGATGTACGTGACGTGCAAGGTTCCGATCCAGTTAGTCTGATCGCATACGACAAGGTGTTGATCACCGTGTCGGCCGTGAAGAAATTCGAGGAGCTGCTGGGATGAACCAGGAACGCGTATTTAAAGTTCTGCTTGGCCCGCACGTTTCCGAGAAGGCTACGGTTCTGGCAGACAAGAAAGGCCAGTTCGTTTTCAAGGTTGCTACCGATGCAACCAAGCTGGAAATCAAGAAGGCCGTCGAAAGCCTGTTCAGCGTGAAAGTAGAGCGCGTCACTACCCTGAACGTTCTGGGTAAGAGCAAGCGCACTGCTCGCGGTCTGGGCAAGCGTAATGACTGGAAGAAGGCAGTTATCTCCCTTCAGCCAGGCCAAGATCTCGATTTCAGCAGCAGTGCTGAGTAAGGAAGGGGTGCATCATGGCAATCGTTAAATGCAAACCGACTTCCCCTGGCCGCCGTTTTGTGGTCAAGGTGGTCAACCAGGAGCTGCATAAAGGCGCTCCTCACGCACCGCTGCTCGAGAAAAAATCGAAGTCTGGTGGTCGTAACAACAATGGCCGTATTACCACTCGTCACATCGGTGGTGGTCATAAGCAGCATTACCGTATGGTCGATTTCCGTCGCAACGACAAAGATGGCATCGTCGCCACTGTCGAGCGTATCGAATACGATCCAAACCGTACTGCTCACATCGCACTGCTGTGCTACGCAGACGGCGAGCGCCGCTACATCATCGCCCCTAAAGGCGTGAGTGCTGGCGACCAGCTGATCGCAGGCGCTCTGGCTCCAATCAAGCCAGGCAACGCTCTGCAGCTGCGCAACATTCCAGTCGGTTCTACCGTACACGGCATCGAATTGAAGCCAGGTAAAGGTGCACAGATCGCTCGTTCCGCTGGTGCTTCGGCTCAGCTGATCGCTCGTGAAGGTGTCTACGTGACCCTGCGTCTGCGTTCCGGTGAAATGCGTAAAGTCCTGGCTGAATGCCGTGCGACCCTGGGCGAAGTCTCGAACTCCGAGCACAGCCTGCGTTCGCTGGGTAAAGCTGGTGCCAAACGCTGGCGTGGCGTTCGCCCAACCGTTCGTGGTGTTGCCATGAACCCGGTTGACCACCCACATGGTGGTGGTGAAGGTCGTACCTCTGGTGGTCGTCATCCGGTATCGCCATGGGGCTTCCCGACTAAGGGCGCGAAGACTCGTGGTAATAAGCGTACCGACAAAATGATCGTCCGTCGTCGCAAGTAAATAGAGGGATACGACAGTGCCACGTTCTCTGAAAAAAGGTCCTTTTATTGATCTTCACCTACTGAAGAAGATCGAAGTGGCGGCGGAAAAGAACGATCGCAAACCAATTAAAACCTGGTCGCGTCGTTCGATGATCCTGCCACAAATGGTCGGTCTGACCATCGCAGTACACAACGGTCGTCAGCACGTCCCAGTTCTCGTTAACGAAGACATGGTCGGCCACAAACTGGGCGAGTTCGCCGGTACCCGCAACTATCGCGGGCACGTGGCTGACAAGAAAGCCAAGCGTTAAGGGGTAAGGAAATGGAAGTAGCCGCTAAGTTGTCGGGCGCTCGAATCTCCGCCCAGAAAGCCCGCTTGGTCGCCGACCAGATCCGCGGGAAGAAGGTGGGCGAAGCGCTCAACCTGTTGGCTTTCAGCAGTAAGAAAGCCGCCGAGATCATGAAGAAAGTGCTGGAGTCGGCCGTAGCCAACGCCGAGCATAACGAAGGCGCAGACGTTGATGACCTGAAGGTCAGCACCGTTTTCGTCAACGAAGGGCGTTCGCTGAAGCGCATCATGCCGCGTGCCAAAGGCCGTGCTGATCGCATCGTCAAGCGGTCTTGCCATATCACTGTCAAGGTTGCTGACAAGTAACGGAGTCGAAGAGATGGGTCAGAAAGTACATCCCATTGGCATTCGCCTGGGAATCGTCAAGGAGCACACCTCCGTCTGGTACGCAGACGGTCGGACTTATGCGGACTACTTGTTCGCAGATCTGAAAGTGCGTGAGTATCTCCAAGACAAACTAAAAAGCGCGTCCGTAAGCCGTATCGATATCCATCGTCCGGCCCAAACTGCACGCATCACCATCCACACCGCTCGTCCAGGTATCGTTATCGGGAAGAAAGGTGAAGATGTTGAGAAACTGCGTCAGGACCTGACCAAGCAAATGGGTGTGCCTGTGCACATCAATATCGAAGAGATCCGCAAGCCGGAGCTCGACGGTATGCTGGTTGCGCAGAGCGTAGCTCAGCAGCTGGAGCGTCGTGTAATGTTCCGTCGCGCTATGAAGCGCGCTGTACAGAACGCCATGCGCATTGGTGCCAAAGGCATCAAAATCCAAGTGAGCGGTCGTCTCGGCGGTGCTGAAATCGCACGTACTGAATGGTATCGCGAAGGTCGTGTGCCACTGCACACCCTGCGTGCCGACATCGACTATGCCAACTACGAAGCTCACACCACTTACGGTGTGATCGGTGTAAAGGTTTGGATCTTCAAAGGCGAAGTTATTGGTGGTCGCCAAGAAGAACTGAAACCACAAGCACCAGCGCCTCGTAAAAAAGCTGCTAAGTAAGGGGTACGCCAAATGTTGCAACCAAAGCGTACGAAGTTCCGCAAGCAGATGACCGGCCACAACCGTGGTCTGGCACTGCGCGGTAGCAAAGTCAGCTTCGGCGAGTTCGCGCTGAAGTCTGTTGCTCGTGGTCGTCTCACCGCTCGTCAGATCGAGTCAGCGCGTCGTGCTCTGACCCGTCACGTAAAACGTGGCGGCAAGATCTGGATCCGTGTATTCCCGGACAAGCCGATCTCCAAGAAACCTCTCGAGGTTCGTATGGGTAAAGGTAAGGGTAACGTGGAGTACTGGGTTGCCCAGATTCAGCCAGGCAAAGTCCTGTATGAAATCGAGGGTGTTTCTGAAGAGCTGGCGCGTGAGGCTTTCGCCCTGGCTGCTGCAAAGCTGCCGCTCGCCACCTCCTTTGTTAAACGGACGGTGATGTGATGAAAGCGAATGAACTTCGTGAAAAATCCGCACAGCAGCTGAACGAGCAACTGCTCGGCTTGCTGCGCGACCAGTTCAATCTGCGCATGCAGAAAGCAACTGGCCAGTTGGGGCAGTCTCATCTGCTCTCGCAAGTTAAGCGTGACATCGCTCGCGTGAAGACTGTGCTCAACCAGCAGGCAGGTAAGTGATCATGGCTGAAGCCGAAAAAACTGTCCGTACGCTGACTGGCCGTGTTGTCAGCGACAAGATGGACAAAACCATCACCGTTCTGATCGAGCGTCGCGTAAAGCACCCGATCTACGGTAAATACGTTAAGCGTTCGACTAAGCTGCACGCGCACGACGAAACCAATCAGTGCCACATCGGCGACAAAGTCACTATTCGTGAAACTCGTCCGATGGCCAAGACCAAGTCTTGGGCGCTGGTTGATGTTCTCGAACGCGCTGTGGAAGTCTAAGGGCTAGGGGTCGGAGAAATTATATGATTCAGACTCAATCCATGCTCGATGTGGCCGATAACAGCGGCGCTCGCCGTGTTATGTGCATCAAGGTGCTGGGTGGCTCCCATCGTCGTTACGCTGGTATCGGTGACATCATCAAAGTTACCGTCAAGGAAGCAATTCCTCGCGGTAAAGTGAAAAAAGGCCAAGTGATGACTGCTGTTGTAGTCCGCACTCGTCACGGCGTACGTCGTGCTGATGGCTCCATTATCCGCTTTGATGGCAACGCTGCTGTTCTTCTGAACAACAAGCAAGAGCCGATCGGCACCCGTATCTTTGGGCCAGTGACCCGTGAACTTCGTACTGAGAAGTTCATGAAGATCGTCTCGCTCGCCCCAGAAGTGCTGTAAGGAGATCCGACATGCAAAAGATTCGTCGTGACGACGAGATCATCGTGATCGCCGGCAAAGACAAAGGTAAGCGCGGTAAGGTGCTGAAGGTTCTTGCTGACAACCGTTTGGTTGTTGGTGGTCTGAACCTGGTCAAGCGTCATACCAAGCCTAACCCGATGTCGGGCGTACAGGGCGGTATCGTCGAGAAAGAAGCGCCACTGCACGCTTCCAACGTCGCCATCTTCAACGGCGAAACCAACAAGGCTGACCGCGTTGGTTTCAAAGTAGAAGACGGTAAGAAAATTCGTGTCTTCAAGTCGACCCAAAAAGCGGTTGATGCTTGAACACTGCTAGGTAGAAGACCATGGCACGACTAAAAGAGATTTACCGGAAGGAAATCGCTCCGAAACTTAAGGAAGAACTTAAGCTTTCGAACGTGATGGAAGTTCCGCGCGTTACCAAAATCACCCTGAACATGGGTCTGGGCGAAGCGATCGGCGACAAAAAAGTCATCGAGCACGCTGTTGCTGACCTCGAAAAGATCACCGGCCAGAAAGTCGTTGTGACCTACGCTCGTAAATCCATCGCTGGCTTCAAAGTCCGCGAAGGATGGCCGATCGGCGTCAAAGTGACCCTGCGCCGTGAGCGTATGTATGAGTTCCTGGATCGTCTGCTGTCGATCTCCCTGCCTCGGGTTCGCGACTTCCGCGGCCTGAATGCCAAGTCCTTCGATGGTCGTGGCAACTACAGCATGGGCGTGAAAGAGCAGATCATCTTCCCGGAAATCGACTACGACAAGATCGATGCTCTCCGCGGTCTGGACATTACCCTGACCACCACTGCCAAGAACGATGATGAAGGCCGCGCTCTGCTGCGTGCTTTCAAATTCCCGTTCCGCAACTGATTGGAGTAGGAAAATGGCCAAGAAGAGCATGAAGAACCGTGAGCTGAAGCGTCAGCTCACCGTTGCCAAGTACGCCACCAAGCGTGCAGCGCTGAAAGCTATCATCGTCGATCTGAACGCAAGTCCAGAAGCGCGTTGGGAAGCTACCGTAGCTCTGCAGAAGCAACCACGTGACGCAAGCGCTTCGCGCATGCGTAACCGTTGCCGCCTGACTGGTCGTCCGCACGGCGTGTACCGCAAGTTCGGCCTCGGCCGTAACATGCTGCGTCAAGCTGCAATGCGTGGTGACGTACCAGGTCTGGTTAAAGCCAGTTGGTAACAGTTGTCAAAGTCTCGATGTTCGGGTTCGCAAGAACCTGACCATCGGTGGCCTTGAATCTGAATCAAGCCCCTTTTGGGGCTTGATTCATTTCTGGGGTGTGTCTAGAATGACCGGCTCGCCTGAGCCCGTGTTTTTCTGCCCGGAAGTTCTCGGCGACAAGTAGTAGCCGCAAGGCTAATTTTTTTGTATTAGGAGCGTCTAGCCCATGAGTATGCAGGACCCGTTAGCGGACATGCTAACTCGAATCCGTAATGCCCAGATGGCTGAAAAGTCTGTCGTAAGCATGCCGTCTTCCACGTTGAAGGCAGCTGTAGCAAAAGTCCTGAAGGACGAAGGTTACATCGCGGATTTTCAGATCACCACCGACGCCAAGCCGTCGCTGTCCATCTCGCTGAAGTACTTCGAAGGCCGTCCGGTTATCGAAGAAGTGAAGCGCGTTAGTCGTCCAGGCCTGCGTCAGTACAAGTCCGTTGAAGATCTGCCGAAAGTTCGTGGCGGTCTTGGCGTGTCTATCGTCTCCACCAACAAAGGTGTGATGACGGATCGTGCTGCGCGCGCTGCCGGTGTCGGCGGCGAAGTTCTTTGCACTGTGTTCTAAGGGGGGATAAGCATGTCTCGCGTCGCTAAGAACCCCGTTAAGCTGCCAGCCGGTGTCGAAGTCAAATTCGCAGGCCAACAGCTTTCGGTGAAGGGTGCCAAGGGTACTCTTGAACTGAACATCCATTCGTCCGTGGAGATCGTTGAAGAAGCTGGTGAGCTGCGTTTCGCTGCTCGCAATGGCGATCAACAAACTCGCGCAATGGCCGGTACCACGCGTGCGTTGGTAAATAACATGGTCCAGGGCGTAAGCCAAGGCTTCGAGCGCAAGCTCCAGCTGGTCGGTGTTGGTTACAAAGCGCAAGCAAAAGGTCAGGTTCTGAACCTGGCTCTTGGCTTCTCGCACCCAGTGGATTACGAACTGCCGGAAGGCATCACCGCTGAGACTCCTAGCCAGACCGATATCCTGATCAAGGGCATCGACAAGCAGCTGGTAGGTCAAGTGGCCGCCGAGATCCGCGACTTCCGTCCACCAGAGCCGTACAAAGGCAAAGGTGTGCGCTACGCGGACGAAGTCGTCCGTCGTAAAGAAGCCAAGAAGAAGTAGGGCATAGCAAATGACCGACAAAAAAGTTACTCGACTGCGTCGCGCTCGCAAAGCACGCCTGAAAATGCACGAACTCGAAGTCGTGCGTCTCTGCGTGTTCCGCTCGTCGCAGCACATCTACGCCCAGGTCATCTCGGCCGACGGCAACAAAGTCCTGGCAAGTGCCTCGACTTTGGATAAAGAACTGCGTGATGGTGCCACTGGCAACATCGACGCGGCCACAAAGGTTGGCCAGCTGGTCGCTACGCGTGCTAAGGCCGCTGGCGTCTCGCAAGTGGCTTTCGACCGCTCTGGCTTCAAGTACCACGGCCGCGTTAAAGCGCTGGCTGATGCTGCTCGTGAAGCTGGGCTGGAGTTCTAAGTTATGTCAAATAACGACCAAAAGCGCGACGAAGGCTACATCGAGAAGCTGGTTCAAGTTAACCGCGTAGCCAAAACCGTTAAAGGCGGCCGTATCTTCACTTTCACCGCGTTGACCGTGGTTGGTGATGGTAAGGGGCGTGTTGGCTTCGGCCGTGGCAAGTCACGTGAAGTGCCTGCTGCGATCCAGAAGGCAATGGAAGCTGCTCGCCGCAACATGATTCAAGTTGACCTGAACGGCACCACTCTGCAGTACGCAATGAAGTCCGCTCACGGCGCTTCGAAGGTGTACATGCAGCCTGCTTCTGAAGGTACCGGTATCATCGCTGGCGGCGCTATGCGTGCTGTCCTCGAAGTTGCTGGCGTTCAGAACGTTCTGGCCAAGTGCTACGGCTCGACTAACCCGGTAAACGTGGTTCACGCCACTTTCAAGGGTCTGAAGGCTATGCAGTCTCCTGAGTCCATCGCTGCCAAGCGTGGCTTGCGTGTTGAGGAGATCAAGTAATCATGGCTACCGTTAAAGTTACGCTGATCAAAAGCATGACCGGCCGCATCCCTAACCACAAACTGTGCGTTAAGGGTCTGGGTCTGCGTCGCATCGGTCACACTGTAGAAGTCCAGGATACTCCCGAGAATCGCGGGATGATCAACAAGGCTTACTACATGCTGCGTGTCGAGGGTTAATCGATGAAACTCAATGATCTGAGTCCAGCGCCGGGTTCCCGTCGCGAAAAGCATCGTCCGGGCCGTGGTATCGGTAGTGGTTTGGGCAAGACTGGTGGCCGTGGTCACAAAGGTCAGACCTCCCGCTCCGGTGGCACCATCGCTCCAGGCTTTGAAGGCGGTCAACAGCCGCTGCATCGTCGTCTGCCCAAGTTCGGTTTCGTTTCCCTGAAAGCCATGGATCGCGCAGAAGTGCGTTTGTCCGAGCTGGCCAAAGTGGAAGGCGACATCGTTACTGTGCAGTCCCTGAAAGATGCCAACGTGATCAACGTCAACGTACAGCGTGTGAAAATCATGCTGTCCGGTGAAGTGACTCGCGCTGTCACTATCGGCAAGGGAATCGGCGCCACCAAAGGTGCGCGTGCGGCTATCGAAGCAGCTGGCGGCAAGTTCGAGGAATAAATGGCTAAGCAAGGTGCTCTCTCTGCGCTCGGCAAAGGCGGTATGTCTGAACTCTGGGCTCGTCTGCGTTTTCTGTTCCTGGCGATTATCGTCTACCGAATAGGCGCACACATCCCGGTTCCAGGTATCAACCCGGACCGACTCGCAGACCTGTTTCGACAGAATGAGGGGACCATTCTTAGCTTGTTCAACATGTTCTCCGGCGGCGCGCTGGAACGGATGAGCATCTTTGCACTGGGGATCATGCCGTACATTTCGGCATCGATCATCATGCAACTGATGACCGCCGTCAGCCCGCAGCTGGAGCAGTTGAAGAAGGAAGGTGAAGCTGGCCGTCGCAAGATTAGCCAGTACACCCGCTACCTCACCGTCGCTCTCGCTCTGGTCCAGGCTATTGGCATGTCCATTGGTCTGGCGGGGCAGGGCGTCGCGTTCACTGGTGACTTTGGCTTCCATTTCGTCGCGGTAACCACATTTGTGGCTGGTGCGATGTTCATGATGTGGCTGGGTGAGCAGATTACTGAGCGTGGTGTTGGCAACGGTATCTCGATGTTGATTTTTTCGGGTATCGTCGCCGGTCTTCCGAGAGCAATCGGGCAGTCTTTCGAGTCTGCGCGTCAGGGTGATATCAACATCTTCGCCCTGGTTGCCATCGGTTTGCTGGCAGTAGCGATTATCGGTTTCGTGGTGTTCATTGAGCGTGGTCAGCGTCGTATTGCTGTTCACTACGCCAAGCGTCAGCAGGGCCGCAAGGTTTTTGCTGCGCAGACAAGCCACTTGCCGCTGAAGGTGAACATGGCCGGTGTTATTCCGGCTATTTTCGCGAGCAGCATCTTGCTGTTTCCGGCTTCGTTGGGTGCCTGGTTCGGTCAGTCTGAAGGTATGGGCTGGTTGCAGGACATCTCGCAGTCGATCGCTCCTGGTCAGCCGTTGAATATTCTGCTGTTTAGTGCAGGGATTATTTTCTTCTGCTTCTTCTATACGGCGTTGATGTTCAATCCGAAAGACGTAGCGGAAAACCTGAAGAAGTCCGGTGCCTTTATTCCGGGCATCCGTCCAGGTGAGCAGTCTGCGCGCTATATTGATGGCGTTCTGACCCGCTTGACCCTGTTCGGTGCTCTTTACATGACGGCCGTGTGCCTGTTGCCCCAATTCCTGGTGGTTGCAGCAAACGTTCCGTTCTACCTTGGCGGGACCTCGTTGCTGATCGTGGTCGTGGTTGTGATGGACTTCATGTCCCAAGTACAATCGCACCTCGTTTCGCACCAGTACGAATCCCTGATGAAGAAAGCCAACCTGAAGGGTTACGGCAGCGGCATGTTGCGCTGAGTACCCATAAGGTTCGAGGAGTTGGTGATGAAAGTTCGTGCATCGGTGAAAAAGCTGTGCCGTAACTGCAAGATTATTCGCCGCGAAGGTGTTGTTCGAGTAATTTGCAGCGCGGAACCGCGTCACAAACAGCGCCAAGGCTGAGTGTGATTGTGCTTCAAGCCCGGTAGCTAGTGCGCTACCGGGTTGATTATTTGTTATTACAGCGATATTATCTCGCGCCCTATTTCTTGGCTTCCGGGGCGTAGGTAGCTGTCAATTGGAGTCCCACTGAATGGCCCGTATTGCAGGCGTTAACATTCCAGATAACAAGCATACTGTTATCTCGCTGACCTACATCTATGGTGTTGGTCGCACTACTGCGCAGAAGATCTGTGCAGTGACTGGGGTAAACCCAGCAGCAAAGATCAAAGATCTGAGCGACGAGCAAATTGAACAGCTGCGTGGCGAAGTGGCGAAGTTCACCACTGAAGGTGACCTGCGTCGCGAAATCAACATGAAAATCAAGCGCTTGATGGACCTCGGTTGCTATCGCGGTCTGCGTCATCGTCGTGGTCTGCCAGTACGCGGTCAGCGTACCAAGACCAACGCGCGTACCCGTAAAGGTCCGCGTAAGCCGATCCGCAAGTAATCGCCCCAGCGAATCGACAGGAATTTAATCATGGCAAAACCTGCTGCTCGTCCTCGTAAAAAAGTTAAAAAGACAGTGGTTGATGGCATCGCCCACATCCATGCATCTTTTAACAACACCATCGTGACCATTACCGACCGTCAAGGTAACGCTCTTTCCTGGGCTACCTCCGGTGGTTCGGGTTTCCGCGGTTCCCGCAAGTCCACCCCGTTCGCTGCTCAAGTAGCTGCTGAGCGTGCTGGTCAAGCTGCGCTGGAATACGGCCTGAAAAACCTCGACGTAAACGTCAAGGGTCCAGGTCCAGGTCGTGAATCCGCAGTCCGCGCTTTGAACGGCTGTGGCTACAAGATCGCCAGCATCACCGACGTGACGCCAATCCCGCACAACGGGTGCCGTCCGCCGAAGAAGCGCCGCGTGTAATCCAGGAGATTGTAAAGAATGGCTCGTTACATTGGTCCAAAATGCAAACTCGCTCGTCGCGAAGGCACCGATCTCTTCCTGAAGAGCGGCGTGCGCGCGATCGAATCGAAGTGCAACATTGAAGCAGCACCTGGTATCCACGGCCAACGCCGCGGTCGCCAGTCCGACTACGGCACCCAACTGCGTGAAAAGCAGAAGGTCCGTCGTATCTACGGCGTTCTCGAGCGTCAGTTCAGCGGCTACTACAAAGAAGCTGCTGGCAAGAAAGGTGCAACCGGTGAAAACCTGCTGCAACTGCTCGAATGCCGTCTGGACAACGTTGTATACCGTATGGGCTTTGGTTCGACTCGTGCCGAATCCCGCCAGCTGGTATCGCACAAGTCGATCAGCGTAAACGGTCAGACCGTAAACGTTCCGTCGTATCAGGTTCGTGCTGGTGACGTGGTTGCAGTTCGCGAGAAAGCAAAAAACCAACTTCGCATTGTCCAAGCTCTCGATCTGTGTGCCCAACGTGGCCGCGTAGAATGGGTAGAAGTAGACACTGAGAAGAAGTCGGGCGTTTTCAAGAACGTTCCTGCTCGCAGTGATCTGTCCGCCGACATCAACGAAAGCCTGATTGTCGAGCTCTACTCCAAGTAAGGGCTAGAAAATAGGTGCATCCATGCAGATTTCGGTAAATGAGTTCCTGACACCCCGCCACATTGATGTGCAGGTTGTCAGTCCAACCCGCGCCAAGATCACTCTCGAGCCTCTCGAGCGTGGTTTTGGCCACACCCTGGGCAACGCGCTGCGCCGCATCCTGTTGTCCTCAATGCCCGGCTGCGCAGTAGTCGAGGCCGAGATTGACGGTGTGCTCCACGAGTACAGCGCCATCGAAGGTGTACAGGAAGACGTAATTGAAATCCTGTTGAACCTTAAAGGTCTGGCCATCAAGCTGCACGGTCGTGACGAAGTTACGCTGACCTTGTCGAAGAAGGGTTCGGGGGTGGTTACCGCTGCCGATATTCAGCTGGATCATGATGTCGAGATCGTTAATCCCGATCACGTAATCGCTAACCTGGCGTCTAACGGCGCCCTGAACATGAAGCTCACCGTAGCTCGTGGTCGTGGTTATGAACCAGCCGACTCGCGTCAGAGCGATGAAGACGAAAGCCGCAGCATCGGTCGCTTGCAGCTCGACTCTTCGTTCAGCCCGGTTCGCCGTATCGCTTACGTGGTGGAAAACGCCCGTGTCGAGCAGCGTACCAACCTGGACAAGCTGGTTATTGATCTGGAAACCAACGGTACCCTGGATCCTGAAGAGGCTATCCGTCGCGCTGCAACCATCCTGCAACAGCAGCTGGCTGCGTTCGTCGACCTCAAAGGTGAAAGTGAGCCGCTGGTTGTCGAGCAGGAAGACGAGATCGATCCGATCCTGCTTCGCCCGGTTGACGATCTGGAACTGACTGTACGTTCGGCTAACTGCCTTAAGGCGGAAAACATCTACTACATCGGCGACCTGATTCAGCGTACCGAAGTAGAGCTGTTGAAGACTCCGAACCTGGGCAAGAAATCCTTGACTGAAATCAAGGACGTTCTGGCCTCCCGCGGTCTGTCCCTCGGCATGCGCCTCGACAACTGGCCGCCTGCAAGTCTTAAGAAGGACGACAAGGCGACTGCCTGATCGTCGTAATCACCGAACGTAGTGTTTGGTAAGGAATGAACCATGCGTCATCGTAAAAGTGGTCGTCACCTGAGCCGCACCAGCTCGCACCGCAAGGCCATGTTCCAAAACATGGCGGTGTCGCTGTTCGAGCACGAGCTGATCAAAACTACTCTGCCAAAAGCCAAAGAACTGCGCCGCGTTGCCGAGCCGCTGATCACTCTGGCCAAGACAGACAGCCTGGCTAACCGCCGTCTGGCTTTCGACCGTACTCGTTCGAAAGCTATCGTTGGTAAGCTCTTCAACGACCTGGGCAAGCGTTACGCTACCCGTGAGGGTGGCTACCTGCGCATCCTCAAGTGCGGTTTCCGCGCTGGCGACAACGCGCCTATGGCGTACGTCGAGTTGGTTGATCGTGCTACTGCTGGCGAAGCTGTATCCGCCGAGTAAGACGTCAGTCTGAAACAAAGAACCGGGCCTAGTGCCCGGTTTTTTGTGCCTGTAAGAAATGCGCCGTCCGTACAAGTTTCTGACATGGTTGAACTGCCACTATGTGCCGGGAAAACATAATTAGTAATTATCTATCGATGTCTGCAAGTTAATGAATTTGTAGCTGTAACGTCGATGATCAATACTTCCCGCCAAGCCCATTAGCCGGCAGTTCAAGACTGACAGAGGAAGAAGACCGCATGAGCCAGACCAAGACGCTTACAACCGCCAGTGGCGCGCCAGTCGCTGACAACCAGAATTCCCGTTCCGCCGGCCCACGCGGTCCGCTGCTTCTCGACGATTTCCATCTGATCGAAAAACTCGCGCACTTTAACCGTGAAAACATTCCTGAGCGCCGTGTCCACGCTAAAGGCTCGGGCGCCTACGGCACGTTCACCGTTACCCGTGACATCACTGAATACACCAGTGCAAAGTTGTTCGAGTCGGTAGGCAAACAAACGCCAACCTTTCTGCGCTTTTCCACCGTAGGTGGCGAGCGTGGTTCGGCCGACACCGAGCGCGATCCGCGCGGCTTCGCCTTGAAGTTCTACACCGAGGAAGGCAATTGGGACATCGTTGGCAACAACACGCCAGTGTTCTTCATCCGTGATCCGCTGAAGTTTCCTGACTTTATCCACACGCAAAAGCGTCTGCCGCAAAGCAACCTGAAAAGCGCGCAGATGATGTGGGATTTCTGGTCGCATTCGCCTGAGGCGCTGCACCAGGTCACCATCCTGTTTTCTGATCGCGGCATCCCTGACGGCTATCGCCATATGCACGGCTTCGGCAGTCACACTTACAGCCTGATCAACGCCAAAGGCGAGCGTCACTGGGTGAAGTGGCACTACAAGACCCAGCAAGGCATCAAGAACCTGGCGCCCGCCGACGCCGCCCGTTTGGCCGGTACCGATCCGGACTACGCGCAGCGTGACCTGTTCGAGGCCATCGAGCGCGGTGAATTCCCGAAATGGCGCGTGTGCATTCAGATCATGACCGAAGCGCAAGCGGCGGCTCATTACGAGAATCCGTTCGACGTGACCAAGACGTGGTCGCAGAAGGAGTTTCCGCTGATCGAAGTCGGTGAGCTGGAGTTGAATCGCAACCCGCTGAACTACTTCGCTGAAGTTGAACAGGCTGCGTTTGGCCCGAGCAACATGGTGCCAGGCGTCGGTCTGTCGCCAGACCGCATGCTGCAAGGCCGTGTATTCGCCTACGCTGACGCGCACCGCTACCGTGTGGGCACCAATCACCAGCAATTGCCGGTGAACGCTCCGCGCAGCCCGGTGAATACTTATCAGCGTGACGGCTCCATGGCGTTCGGCAGCAATGGCGGCGCGGCGCCAAACTACGAACCGAACAGCTACGTTGAGTCGCCGAAGCAAGCGCCGCATTACGCAGAGCCAGCGCTGGCCTTGAGCGGTGCCGCTGATCGCTATGATCACCGCGAAGATACCGACTACTACAGCCATGCCGGTGCCTTGTTCCGCTTGATGAGCGACGAGCAGAAAGCATTGCTGGTCAGCAACATTGCCGGCGCAATGGCGGGTGTTTCAAGCGACGTCGTCGATCGCCAGTTGCAGCATTTCTACAAAGCCGATCCGGCGTATGGAGAAGCAATCGCAAAGCTGCTCAACTGACAGCTTAACGTAGTCTAAACGAGAAGCAGAACCGCCCTCATTTGGGCGGTTTTTGCGTTATTTGGCTCGGTTTTCTCAGAATATCTTCGCTTTTATTGCGCGAAGCGAGTGACCTTCCGGTCAGGTTGGTTCAAACTACAGACTTTCAGGAAGGGAGATGTAGGGCGATGCAAGGCCACCCAGATGTAATCGATTACCTCAATACGTTGCTGACCGGCGAACTGGCCGCGCGTGATCAATATTTCGTTCATTCGCGGATGTATGAGGACTGGGGGTTCACCAAGCTCTACGAGCGCATCAACCACGAGATGGAAGAAGAAGCCGGCCACGCCGATGCGCTGATGCGGCGGATTCTGATGCTCGAAGGCACGCCGCGCATGCGTCCGGATGATCTGGATGTCGGCACCACGGTGCCTGCGATGCTCGAAGCTGATCTGCGCCTCGAATACAAAGTCCGCGCTGCGCTGTGCAAAGGCATCGAGCTTTGCGAGCAACACAAGGACTACGTCAGCCGTGAGATTCTGCGGGTTCAACTCAATGACACCGAAGAAGATCACACCTACTGGCTGGAAAAGCAGCTGGGCCTGATCAAACTGATCGGTCTCGAGAATTACCTGCAATCCCACGCGTCCTGATTGCAACGGCTATAAAAAAGCCCCTGTCACTTCAACGGTGACAGGGGCTTTTTCATGCCTGGCGGTCAGGCCCGATCGCGGATCAGCAGCGGCTTGAGATAATGGCTGGTGTGAGATTGCTTCATCTCGGCAACTTCCTCCGGCGTACCGGTGGCAATGATCTGCCCGCCTTTGGAACCGCCTTCAGGACCGAGGTCCACCAGCCAGTCAGCGGTCTTGATCACATCAAGGTTGTGCTCGATCACCACCACGGTATTGCCGTGGTCGCGCAGGCGATGCAGAACGTCGAGCAATTGCTGGATATCGGCGAAGTGCAGGCCGGTGGTCGGTTCGTCGAGGATGTACAGAGTCTTGCCGGTATCGCGTTTGGACAGTTCTCGCGACAACTTGACCCGCTGTGCTTCACCACCGGACAAGGTCGTCGCCGACTGCCCCAGCTTGATGTACGACAGGCCAACATCCATCAACGTCTGCAGCTTGCGCGCCAGTGCCGGCACCGCGTCGAAGAACTCCCGCGCTTCCTCGATGGTCATTTCGAGGGTTTCGTGGATGCTCTTTCCCTTGTATTTGATCTCAAGGGTTTCGCGGTTGTAGCGCTTGCTCTTGCACACATCACAGGGCACATAGATGTCCGGCAGGAAGTGCATTTCCACCTTGATAAGGCCATCGCCCTGGCACGCTTCGCAGCGACCGCCCTTGACGTTGAACGAGAAACGCCCCGGGCCGTAACCACGGGAGCGCGACTCGGGCACGCCGGCAAACAGTTCGCGGATCGGTGTGAACAGCCCGGTGTAGGTCGCCGGGTTGGAACGCGGCGTACGGCCGATCGGGCTCTGGTCGATGTCGACGACTTTGTCGAGATGTTCCAGACCTTTGATGCTGTCATGCGCGGCGGCTTCCAGCGTGGTCGCACCGTTGAGTGCCGTTGCGCTCAGCGGGAACAGCGTGTTGTTGATCAGTGTCGATTTGCCCGAACCGGATACGCCAGTCACGCAAGTCAGCAGACCAATCGGGATGTCCAGATCGACGTTGCGCAGATTGTTGCCACGCGCACCTTTGAGCGACAGGTTGAGCTTCTTGTTGCGCGGCGTGCGTTTGGCCGGCACTTCGATCTTCACCCGGCCGGACAGGTATTTGCCGGTCAGCGAATCCGGGTGCGCCATGACTTCGTCCGGCGTGCCTTCGGCAACGATCCGCCCGCCGTGCACACCGGCGCCAGGGCCGATATCGACGACATAGTCAGCCAGACGAATCGCGTCTTCATCATGCTCGACCACGATCACCGTGTTGCCGATATCGCGCAAATGCTTGAGCGTACCGAGCAGCCGATCGTTGTCGCGCTGATGCAGGCCAATGGATGGTTCATCGAGGATATACAGAACGCCGACCAGGCCGGCGCCAATCTGGCTTGCCAGACGAATCCGCTGCGCCTCGCCACCGGACAATGTGTCGGCACTGCGATCCAGCGATAGATAGTCGAGTCCGACGTTGACCAGAAACTGCAGACGCTCGCGGATTTCCTTGAGGATCTTGTCAGCGATCTCGCCACGCCGACCGGTCATCTTCAGCGCACCGAAATATTCGCAGGCATCGCCGATCGGCAGATTGGTCACTGCCGGCAGGGTTTTCTCACCGACCCAGACGTGCCGGGCTTCGCGGCGCAGACGCGTGCCACGGCAATCCGGGCAGGCCTGATGGCTGAGGAACTTGGCCAGCTCTTCACGCACGCTCGCCGATTCGGTTTCACGGTAACGGCGCTCCAGGTTTGGCACGATGCCTTCGAACGGGTGCGAGCGTTTGACGATATCGCCACGATCGTTCAGGTATTTGAAGTCGACGTTTTGCGAGCCGCTGCCGTGCAGGATGAACTTCTGCTGCTCGGCGCTCAGCTCGTTGAAGGGCTTGTCCAGGCTGAACTTGTAGTGCGAGGCGAGTGAGCCGAGCATCTGGAAGTAATAGACGTTGCGCCGGTCCCAGCCGCGTATTGCACCTTCGGCCAGGGTCAGCTCGCCATTGACCAGACGCTTGATGTCGAAGAACTGCTTCACGCCCAGGCCATCGCAGGTCGGGCAGGCGCCGGCCGGGTTGTTGAAGGAAAACAGCTTGGGTTCCAGTTCGCTGATCGCATGGCCGCAAATCGGGCAGGCGAAGCGTGCGGAGAAGATCATTTCTTCGCCGGGCTCGTCGTCCATTGGCGCCACCAGGGCAATGCCGTCGGCCAGTTTCAGCGCGGTTTCGAAGGATTCGGCCAGACGTTGCTGCAGATCGGCGCGGACCTTGAAGCGATCGACGATCACATCGATGGAATGCTTCTTCTGTTTATCCAGCTTCGGCAGCTCGTCGAGTTCGCAGATCCGCCCGTTGACCCGGGCGCGGACGAAACCTTGCGCACGCAATTCTTCGAAAACCGACAGGTGTTCGCCCTTGCGCTCGCGGATCACCGGCGCCAGCAGCATGAGTTTGCTGCCTTCCGGCTGCGCCAGCACCAGATCGACCATCTGGCTGACGGTCTGCGCCTCCAGTGGAATGTCGTGATCCGGGCAACGCGGCGTACCGACGCGGGCATAGAGCAAGCGCAGGTAGTCGTAGATTTCGGTGATGGTGCCGACCGTGGAACGCGGGTTGTGCGAGGTCGACTTCTGTTCGATGGAGATCGCCGGCGACAGGCCTTCGATGGTGTCGACGTCGGGTTTTTCCATCATCGACAGGAACTGCCGGGCATAGGCCGACAGCGATTCGACATAGCGGCGCTGACCTTCGGCATACAGCGTGTCGAACGCCAGGGACGACTTGCCGGATCCGGACAGGCCGGTGATGACGATCAGTTTGTCCCGTGGCAGGGTCAGGTCGATGTTCTTCAGGTTGTGGGTACGGGCCCCACGTATCAGGATCTTGTCCAAAGTGGCCTCGCTTGGCGGGCGTCGAAAACGTAGGAGTATACGGGCAAATACTGGATGGATGCACACTATCAAACGAAGGGCGTTTTGCCGTTCATGAAGAGAGTTTCATCTATACGCGTCATAGCGTCGCGATATACCCCGTCTTCCGATGGGACTGGTAGAATCGCCGCCGGTTCACACGAGGTTTTTCCATGCACGATCCCCACAGCGAACGCATGAGTGGCAGCGAGACCCGCGCGGCGAGCGGTCTGGCCCTGGTGTTCGCCTTCCGTATGCTTGGCATGTTCATGGTGTTGCCGGTGCTGGCGACCTATGGCATGGATCTGGCGGGAGCGACCCCGGCCCTGATCGGGCTGGCGATTGGCGCTTACGGTCTGACCCAGGCAATTTTCCAGATTCCGTTCGGGATCATTTCCGACCGCATCGGTCGCCGGCCGGTGATCTACCTCGGCCTGATCGTCTTCGCTCTCGGCAGTGTTCTGGCTTCCCAGGCCGATTCGATCTGGGGTGTGATCGCCGGGCGGATCCTGCAAGGCGCCGGGGCGATTTCCGCAGCGGTGATGGCGCTGCTTTCCGACCTGACCCGCGAGCAGCATCGGACCAAAGCCATGGCGATGATCGGCATGACCATCGGCCTGTCGTTTGCCGTGGCCATGGTGGTCGGGCCGTTACTGACCAGTGCGTTCGGGCTGTCCGGGCTGTTCCTTGCCACTGGCGCCATGGCGCTGGTCGGCATCCTGATCATCATGTTCATGGTGCCGCAGTCCACAGGGCCGTTGCAGCACCGGGAATCCGGCGTGGCCCGGCAGGCGCTGATGCCGACTCTCAAGCACCCGGACCTGCTGCGCCTGGATCTGGGCATCTTTGTGTTACATGCCATGTTGATGTCGAGCTTCGTCGCCTTGCCGCTGGCACTGGTGGAAAAAGCCGGTCTGCCCAAGGAACAGCACTGGTGGGTCTACCTCACCGCGCTGCTGATTTCGTTCTTCGCCATGATCCCGTTCATTATCTACGGCGAGAAGAAACGCAAAATGAAACGAGTTTTGCTCGGCGCCGTCATGACATTGATGCTGACTGAACTATTCTTCTGGCAGTTCGGCGATAGCCTGCGTGCTCTGGTGATCGGTACGGTGGTGTTTTTCACCGCGTTCAATCTGCTCGAGGCATCGTTGCCGTCGCTGATCAGCAAGGTTTCACCGGCAGGCGGCAAGGGCACGGCCATGGGCGTGTACTCCACCAGCCAGTTCCTCGGTTCGGCACTCGGCGGGATACTCGGCGGCTGGTTGTTCCAGCATGGCGGTCTGTCGGTTGTGTTCCTCGGATGCGCCGCGCTGGCTGCACTTTGGCTGGCCTTTGCTGTTACCATGCGCGAACCTCCCTACGTGACGAGCCTGCGCTTGCCGTTGTCGCCCGAAGCGATCCGCGAAGCGGGTCTGGTCGAGCGCCTCAAGGCCCTGGTAGGGGTAACAGATGCAGTGATAGTCGCCGAAGAGGCGGCTGTTTACATCAAACTGGACAAAGAATTAGTGGATCGCAGCACCCTCGAACGCCTGGTCAACAACCCGGCCGGGGCTGCGTGCGACGCTTAGGAGAACGTTATGGCCCGTGGGGTTAACAAAGTCATATTGGTCGGCACTTGCGGCCAGGATCCCGAAGTTCGCTACCTGCCTAACGGTAACGCCGTGACCAACCTGAGTCTGGCCACCAGCGAACAATGGACCGACAAGCAGACCGGTCAGAAGGTCGAGAAGACCGAGTGGCACCGTGTGTCGATGTTCGGCAAGGTTGCCGAGATCGCCGGTGAATACCTGCGCAAGGGTTCGCAGGTCTACATTGAAGGCAAACTGCAGACCCGCGAGTGGGAAAAGGACGGCATCAAGCGTTACACCACTGAAATCGTGGTCGACATGCAAGGCACCATGCAACTGCTCGGCGGCCGTCCACAACAGGGCGATCAGCAAGGCGGCAACAACTACCAGCAGCAGGCGCCACGTCAGCAGGCTCCACGCCCGCAGCAGTCGGCTCCCCAGCAGCGTTCGGCTCCGGCACCTCAGCAGGCCGCACCGCAACCGGCTCCGGATTTCGACAGCTTCGATGACGATATTCCGTTCTGATTTGCCGCTGTAACCGTCTTAAATGAAAAAGGCCCGTCGCTTAAACGACGGGCCTTTTTTGTTCAGGAAATTCCTGGCTACTCGCAATCTCCTGTGGGAGCGAGCCTGCTCGCGAAGGCGTCAGATCAGTCGGCGCACCACTAACTGACAGGACGCTTTCGCGAGCAGGGTCGCTCCCACAAGGTAACTTCGTCTTAATCCAGAATCAGATGCGGCAGGAAGCGGCTGGAGTCCCTGGTGATCAGACTGTTGTCCTCGCGCACACCAATCCCTGCCGCCTCATCACCAATCACCCACGAGCCAATCAGCGTGTAGCTGTCGCCAAACTTCGGCAGCGGTGCGAACTCCTGCAGGATGAATGGCGCGTCGGTGTAGGGCCCGTCCTCTTTGATGATCAGACCTTCCGCTGTTTGCAGTTCGATGTTGGCACCTTCGCGGGAAAAGTACGGCTTGCGCACCCAGCCCTTCGGCACCGCACTCTGCGGATTCGGATCAAGGTGCGCAGCGAGCAGATTCGGATGTTCCTTGTGCGCTTCCCACAGCAGCGGCAGCGCACCCTTGTTGGACAGGATCGCCTTCCACGCCGGCTCGAAAAACTGCGTATCGCATTCGGCGATCGCCGCGCCGAACGGTTCGTGGAAGATGAATTCCCAGGCGTGCAGCTTGAACAGATGCGGGATCCAGCGATCCTGCAGATCGACGAAACGGCCCTCAGCCGTCAGGCCGATGTCTTCGATATCGATGTGGCGTGATTCGATGCCGACCTTTTCCGCGATCAGCCGCAGATAGTCGGTGGTGCCTTTGTCCTCGACCGAGTCCTTCATCGAGGCAAAGTAGAACGGCCGCTTCAACTGCAATTCGGCGAAGGCCTGATGCAGCTTGGTGTCGATGCTGTTGAACTGGTCAGCATGCGGCGGCAGCGTGCCACGCTCGATGCATTGTTCCAGCCAGCCCCATTGAAACGCCGCCGCCTCATAAAGGCTGGTCGGCGTGTCGTAGTTGAGTTCCAGCAGTTTCGCCGGCCCGTTGCCGCTGTAGGAAAAGTCCATGCGACCGTACAGATGCGGATGACCCTCGCGCCAGGAGGTGCGGATCATGTCGTAGTACGCCGCCGGGATGCTGAGGCGATCGAGCAACTCCTCGCTGTTGACGACGCGATCAACCAGATCCATGCACATCTCGTGCAGTTCGGTGGTCGGATCTTCGAGATCGTTTTCGATCTGCGCCAGGCTGAACTGGTAGTAGGCGCTTTCGTCCCAGTACGGTTCGTCGTCGATGGTGTGGAACAGGAAACCGAGGCTTTCGGCGGTGTGTTTCCAGTCGGGGCGCTCGGCGCAGTGGATCTTTTTCATGTCAGCTGCTCGAGCGTCCGGAACTGCTGCCCCAGCCACCCCAACCGCTGCGGGCGCTGGACTGGCTGCCGAAGCCGCCGCGCGAAGTCGACGACGCAACGTTCACCGGTTTGCTCTTGCTGCTCTCGTAATCCGACTGGCTGCGCGAGGTTGTGTCAGCTCGGCGGTACTGCGTTGAGGTGTTGTACGGCTGGCGCGTTTCGCGATCACGGTAAACGGTGCGTTCGGCGTTGTTGCTCATTGCGTTGCCGATCAGCCAGCCGGTCAGCCAGCCATTGCCGCCGCCACCTGAGCCACCGGAATAGTGCGAGCCGCCGTGGCTTGCGCTGCTGCTGGTGTCGCCCGCCGGCATTTGCGAATTGGCGATGGCATCGAGATCCTGCGGCGTCTCGGCATTGCCCGGCACTTTGAAGCCGCCGAGTTTCGGCACGAAACGACCATCGGAATTTTTCTGACACCAGCCAGCGGCAAAGTCTGCGTCGCACTTGGCCTTGTCGGTGTAGGCCGGGGCGATACGCCGGTGCTCGTTCAGTGCGGCGACGTAGGCGCTGGAGCAGAGATCGGCGGCCACTTCGGCGTCGACACACTGTTCAACGCTCTGGAAATTGCGCGGCTGATCCAGCGCCGCTGCTTCACCGGAAATCGCCATCGCCACCGATGCGGCGAGGGACAATTGCACGTATTTGCTGCGTTTCATCGAGAGGCTTCCTGCCGGTCAGTGGGACGGGGTCATGCACGCGGCATTGAGCATGCCGACGCTGATCGCCACGGCGGCGACATAAATGCCGGCGGCGACTTCGCCGTTGGCGATGCGCTGGGACGTGCCCTTGAGCACCAGCCCGGTCGCAACGAATGCCAGCAATTGCACGACGGCGGCGATGACCGCCCAGAGGACGAAGTCGAGCACGTTGACCGAATACGCGATCACGTTGCTCGCCGGAATCGCGAAACCGATGATCGCCCCGGACAGGGCAATGGCGGCGGCAGTGTTGCCGGCGCGGATCAGCTCGAATTCCTTGTGCGCGGTAATGCGCGTGTAGACGAATTGAAACAGCATGAACAGCAACACGGCGCCGATCAGGTAGACGACAAAACCGACCAGCGCGGTTTTGTTCAGGGAAACGGCCAAGACTTCCAGCATGAAAAACTTCCTTTTTTAAATGGCGCTCAAATCAGTCGTGTACAGCGAGATGCCCAGCGAGGTGCTCAGGCTGACGGTGCCTTCTTCGTCCTGTTCGACGGAGAACAGCAGCAGTTCGCGGCGATCGGTCAGGCCGGTGTCGCGGGCATACAGCATGGCGTGGTGCTTGATGGTGTAGGACTCGTCCGGGTTGACCACGTGTTCGGTCATTGGCACCAGTTCGGTCTGATGCAACTCGGTGCCCCATTCGCGGGTGTATTCAACACCGTCGTGGGTGTAGGTCGGCAGACCGATCAGGCTGTTGGGGCCGGCCAGACGCTGCAGTTCGGCGTCACTGTTGACCGTTACATAGCTGAGGTAATTGAGCAGGGTGACCGACTCGACCTGATCGTCGCCGGTGACGTGGATCTGCACCCAGAAATCCTCTTCGTTCATGTAGTAGCGGTGCAGCTTGTTGGACTGGCCGAGATCGACCCAGCCGGCGCTCCACACCGCTTGATCGAATGGCACCCGCACCGAGGTCGAGCCTTCCAGCAGCAATGCCAGGGTCGTGTCGAAGCGCACGCCTTTGCCTTGTGCCATGCCCAGTGGACCGCTGGCGCCGGTGCTCGTTGGCGCAGCGGTCTGCCAATTGCTGGTGCCGAGCAAGTCTTTAAACCATCCCATGGGTACGTTCCTTGAAGCGGGTGGAGGTGTTCGGGGGTGAAAAAGTGGCGGTAGTGTAACGGGCGAAGCGGTGAACGAGCAGAGGCAATTACGCCGCAAAACCATGTGGGAGCGAGCCTGCTCGCGAATGGGTTGTGTCAGTCACTCGATTATTTGACTGTCACGACGCTTTCGCGAGCAGGCTCGCTCCCACAAGTTACCGTTCAGTCATTACTGCGCGGACTTCTGTTTCAGCCGCTCAAGGATCGCATTGGCGCTGCCTTCGTTCGGCGTGATGCCGGCGTCGCGCAGTTTGCGTTCCAGGTCGTTGCCGGTGGAGGCGTCGGCCAGTTCGTCTGCGGCGTTCAGTTCGGCAGCGCGTTGCTGCTGCTTGGCTTGCAGGCGGTTCAGGGTGCCGACCGCGGTTTCCAGTTTGCCGTTGGCGCCGCCGCTGGCAATCGAGGCGCTGACCTGGGCTTTCTGCACGCTGTCGCGGGCCTTGGCCATGTCCACTTGCTGGCGCAGGCTCTTGATTCGCGATTCGGCTTTGCTGATGTCTTTGCGCATGTTGTCGGCGTAGGCGCCGAATTCATCGCTGAGTTTCTTCTCGGCAGCGAGGTCGTTGGTCAGGGTCGAAATCGCTTCGGCCACTTCCAGCGCCAGGTCTTCACGGCCGGCATTCAACGCGGCTACAGCCTTGGCTTCGAGGTCCTTGATCTTGGCGTCGTATTCGCTGACGCGGTCGGCGGCCAGTTTGTGCTTGGCCATGATCGTCACCAGTTCGCGGCGGGCATTGGACAGCGCGGTGTCGGCGTCGCGGATTTCCTGATCGAGGATGCGCAGGGCCTGCTGGTCGGCGATGGCTTCGCCGACTTCATTGGCGCCGCCGCGCAGTGCGGTGAACAACTTGCTCCAGATGGACTGAGTCATTGGATATTCCCTGTTGATTACTTGAAGAAGTGTTCGAAGGCTTCGCTGGCGCGCTGCACATTGTCGACCAGGGTTTTCACCTCGGTAACGACGTTGGTCAGGCTCGAGTCTGCGCTGAGGGCGCCGAACATGTTGTAGACGGTCTGGCCATTGGGCATCGACTCGATCCCGATCGACGACAGCGGGAACATCTCGCGGCTGCGCAGCACGGCATCGTTGAACGCCTGGACATTGCTGATCGAATCGATGTCCACCAGCACGGTGTCGACGATGATCTGCTGGCCGGCCAGGGCGATGTGAATCGGCAGGCCGCCGAATTCGTTCATTTCCAGCTTGATGCTCGGTTCGGAGCTCTGGATCAGGGACAGCGAAATCTCTTGGGAAGCCACCTCGTCCAGCGCCTTGAGGGCATTGAAGAGGCTGTCGATGGTCCAGTTGTTGCCTGCGCTCATGTATTTCTCCGACATGAAAGAGCCAGCCAGAATCGGTTGGCGTAGCTGTTGCTCCATTTGCTTGAGCAAGCTTCGGTTTTCCGGAAGCACCCAAGTTTCGTGTTTCACATAACCGGCGGCGGCCAGGCCTGCGCGCATCTGCTTCATGTAGAAGCTCGACGGTTTTTTCGCTGACGTCTTGCCACGCTCGCCCTTGGGGCTGGCTGCGGCAGGCGTCGGAGTGCGGCTTGTCATGGCTGGAATCCGGTTATGAGCGTCTCACGCGTGGGCCACACTACAACCAATGCAAAGTGCCATCAATGACTCACGCGTGAGATTTTCAAGACAGACGCAAAAAGGCCCGCAACGGGGCGGGCCAGGGGATTGCGCAGTTGTTGCTAGGCGTTGCTGCCCAGGAACTGCTCAGTCGATACCACGCTGGCATAGGCGAAACCCAGCGCCGCCATGAAGGCTGCGTGCACGTGGGCGGCCGGCACCGTCAGGCCGTTGAATTCCAGATCACGGCTGGCGCAGGCATCGTGAATCACGGTCACGCTGTAACCCATGTCCGCCGCCGCGCGGGTGATGCCATCGACGCACATATGGCTCATGCTGCCGACCACCACCAGGTCGGTGATGCCTTGTTCGTCTAGCACCGCTTTCAGTTCGGTTTCACGGAACGAGTTGACGAAGTGCTTGAGCACCACCGGCTCATCGGCATGGTTGAGCACTTTCGGATGCAGTTTCGCGCCCTCGGAGCCGGGAGTGAAAAACGGTGCCTCGTCGGAAGTGAATTCATGCCGAATGTGCACCACCGGATCGCCCGCTGCGCGAAAGGCTGCGATCAGCCGTGCGGCGTTGTCCGCAGCGGCGTCGGCGCCGACCAGCGGCCACTTGCCTTGGGGGAAGTAGTCGTTCTGGATATCGACTACGATGAGCGCTTGCTTGGCCATGGGATTGTCCTCGAGGCAGTGATTGGGTGTGGTCTCAGTATTGACGCTGGCCGAGGATTCGAGGATTGGCCGCACCGACAATAGACGGGGGAAAACTGACAATGGCTGCACAAAGAGCCGCCACCGCTGAACTGGGCGTGCTGATTTACCCCGGCGCGCAACTGGCGGCGGTGCACGGTCTGACCGACCTGTTCGCGGTGGCCAACCGCATTGCCGCCGAGTATCAGGCTGTGCAATTGCCCTTGCTGCGGGTCAGTCACTGGCAGGTCGAGGGCGAGCAGTTGCCGACGCGGGTTTACGACAGTCATCCGGGCGACGAGGACGTTTTGCTTGCCGTGCTGATTCCGCCGTCTCTCGGCGGGTTCGATGCGGCGCAGATGACCGCGAGTCTTGCGCAATGGCTGCGCGATCAGCATGCACACGGCGCGACCCTCGGTGGTGTTTGTGTGGGCTCGTTGATGCTCGCTGAAAGCGGCTTGCTCGACGGTCGCAGCGCCACCACCCACTGGACCTCGGCCCAGGCGTTTGCCGAGCGTTACCCGAAGATCAAACTCAAGGCCGACACGCCGATTGTCGACGACGGTGACCTGATCACCACGGCGGGGCTGATGGCCTGGTCGGAACTGGGACTGCGTCTGGTCGATCGCTTGCTTGGCCCGAGCATCGCCACCGCGACCGCGCGTTTTCTGGTGATGGAACACAGCGACAGCGCCAGTGAATGCGGAAGCAATTTCGCACCGATCCTCAGCCATGGCGACGCGGCGATTCTCAAGGTCCAGCACTGGCTGCAAAGCACCGGGGCGACGGATGTTTCGCTGAACGCGATGGCCGAGCGCGCGGGCCTGGAAGAACGCACTTTCCTGCGCCGATTCCGCGCCGCGACAGGCTTGAAACCGACCGAATATTGCCAGCACCTGCGGGTTGGTAAAGCGCGAGAAATGCTCGAGTTCAGCAATGGCACGATCGACCACATTGCCTGGACGGTGGGCTATCAGGATCCGGGCGCGTTTCGTGCGATTTTCAAGAAGATTACCGGGCTGGGGCCGAGTGAGTACCGGGGGCGGTTTGGTCTGAACCCCGCTCCCAGAACGACGATGAACTAATGTGGGAGCGAGCCTGCTCGCGAAGGCGCTGGATCTACAGAATTGTAGTCGGCTGACACTACGCTTTCGCGAGCAGGCTCGCTCCCACAATGATCGCGGCAGGATGACAGATCGTGCAATTTGCCGGAGTTTTGCGCGCCGTCGTGCAGTTTGAAACAGGCTTCATGCCAGCACAGTCACGGCAGGCTCCCGATTATCGGGCGGTTCGTGGGGATCGCTGATTGGCCTGATCTCTGCAATTTCCTTTGAGAACCCATCGACTGATAAAAGGGGAACGCATGACCCCGACACCCAGCAACAAAATCGTCGTGGCCCATTCGGTGCGTGCCGAGGCGCCGCAACATGAAGTCGAGACCAACAAGGCTCTGGCGCGCTGGCTGGCGCAGATTCTCGGTTGCAAATTCGGCGGCAGTTACGACCCGGCCAAACATTCGGGCCGCGACCTCTATCTGCTGCCAACACAAACCATCGTCGGCGCGGCCCACGCGCAAGCACTTGGCATCAACGGCCCCGATGACTTGTGGGGCGGTTACGTCGAATACGATTTCATCTGCACCAAAGCCATCAGCCACGGTTTGCGCAGTCATCTGGCGCAGGCGCCGCAGGGCTGGTCGCCGCTGTTTTCGGAACGGGTGCGCAACGTTGTGCTCGACGGTCTCAGCGTATTTGCCCTGGAAGATGCACGGCCCGCCGCCGAACATCTGCTGTACGCCGGGCCGATTCGCTTGAAGCCGGTTCACGCTTGCGCCGGTCGCGGTCAGGAAGTGATCAAAAGCCTCGACGCGTTCGATGAGATCCTCGCGCGGCCCGAGGCGCAAAATCTGTTCAAGGACGGCGTAGTGCTGGAGCAGGACTTGAGCAACGTCGTCACCCACAGCGTCGGCCAGTCGTTCATCGGCGGCAAAGTGTTGAGCTACTGTGGTGATCAATACTTGACCGAGGACGGCCAGGGCGAAGAGGTCTACGGCGGTTCGAATCTGCTGGTGGTGCAAGGGGGCTATGACCAATTGCTCGCGCTGGATCTGCCTGATGATGTGCGTCTGGCCATCGAGCAGGCGCAGGTCTTCGACAGTGCCGCCAACGAAGCTTACCCGCGCTTCTTCGCCTCGCGGCGCAATTACGATATCGCCCAGGGCCTCGACGCTAGCGGCAACCCGCGCAGCGGCGTGCTCGAACAATCCTGGCGCATGGGCGGTGCCAGCAGCGCCGAAGTGGCGGCGCTGCAGAGCTTCGTCAACGATCCACAGATGCGCGCGATTCGCGTGTCGTCGGTGGAGACCTATACCGATCAGGCGCTGCCGGCGGACGCCATCGAGGTCTATCGCGGTCCGGCTGAAAACAGCGCGTTTCTTCTCAAATATGTGACGGTCCAATCCTATGACGGCTAGAAGCGAAAGCATTCAAATCGACATTGATGACGAACAGATGAGCGGGACTTTTCTCAGTCCCAAATCGAAAGTCCCGGGGGTGTTGTTTGTGCACGGTTGGGGCGGCAGTCAGGAACGTGATCTGGAACGGGCCAAAGGCATCGCCGGCCTGGGTTGCGTATGCCTGACTTTCGACCTGCGCGGGCATACCGGCGGCACCGGAATCCCGCTGACCCGCGTGACCCGTGAAGACAATCTGCGAGATTTGCTGGCGGCCTACGATCGCTTGCTGGCGCACCCGGCCCTCGACACTTCGGCGATCGCCGTGGTCGGCACCAGTTATGGCGGCTATCTGGCCTCGATCCTGACGTCACTGCGCCCGGTGCGCTGGCTGGCGCTGCGCGTACCGGCGCTGTACCGCGACGAGCAATGGCACACGCCCAAACGCGATCTGGACAAGGCCGACCTGCGCGATTATCGCGGCACGCTGGTGCGCGCCGACAGCAATCGCGCCCTGCATGCCTGCTCGCAATTCACGGGCGATGTGCTATTGGTGGAGTCGGAAACCGACGATTTCGTGCCCCACGCGACGATCATGAGTTACCGCGCCGCGTGTCAGCAAACCCACTCGTTGACCCACCGGATCATCGATGGCGCGGATCACGCGTTGAGTGACCCGGTGTCGCAGCAGGCCTACACCTCGATTCTGGTGGACTGGATTACCGAGATGGTGGTGGGGGAGCGGTTGAGCATTATCCAATCCAGATGATCTGTCGCGTGTACCGGCCCCTTCGCGAGCAGGCTCGCTCCCACAGTTTGTGGAAGCGAGCCTGCTCGCGAAAGGGCCATCAGCAGCAATGCATGGTCAGGACGGTTTCTTTTCGATGCGCAACGCCTTGGCCTTGGCTTCCACCACTAGATACATCACCACCGTAATCAACAGCGGCAGAAGAAAATAAATCGCCCGATACGCCAGCAATCCCGCGACCAGACTGCCGCGCGATGCCTCATGCTGCAGCAACGCCACGAACACCGCCTCCAGCACACCCAGCCCCGCCGGAATGTGCGTGATGACCCCGGCAATCGCGCTGATCAACAGCACGCCGAGCACCAGCGGATAATCCAGTTTGCTCGGCAGCAGAGTGAAGATCACCGCCGCCATCAGCGACCAGTTCAGCGCGCCCAAAAGCAATTGCAACACCGCCATGCGCAGCGACGGCAGGTTGATTTCCACGCCGCGAATCGACCACTCGCGGCGCTTGGAAAACTGACACGCCGCCAGATAGCCGGCGCTGACCAGCAGCAATAACACCCCGACCAGTTGCAAGGCCGAACTGCTGAGCTTCCAGCCCGGCGGCATAGTCACCAGACCGCTGCTGAACACCACGCCTGCGATGGTCATGTAGCCGAACCAGTTGGTCGCCAGGCTCAGGCCAAGAATCTTGGCGATGTTGCCTTTGCTTACGCCCAGCCGCGAATACAGGCGATAGCGCATGGCGATGCCGCCGACCCAGGCGCTGAGATTGAGGTTGAAGGCGTAACTGATGATGCCCACCGGCAGGATCTGCTTCCAGGTCAGGTCCTGACGAATGTAGGTGCGGCCGATAAGGTCGAAACTGGCGTACACCAGAAAGCTCAGCAGGGTCAGGCTGGCGGCGATAATCAGCGTGCGCACCTTGAAATCGGCAAGGGTCTCCAACACCTCGGCCCATTCGATGCGGGTGGCGAACATCGTCAGCAGGACGATCAGCGCGAGGAAAAACAGGATGGTCAGCGGACGTTTCCAGCGGCTCCATTTCGACGGCGCCGCTTGTGCCGAATGGCTATCGGAGTGCACTTCGGAATGACTCATGGACGCGCACCTCGGAAAGGCTTCAGACGCGGTTTATGCGCCGGCAGCCAACCGGCCATGGCCGGGAAGTGCCGCAGGAAGTGGAACACCAGAAAGCCCACGGTCATGTGCCAGATGCGCCCACGCGGCAACAGCTTGGCGTCCATGGCTTTGCAGTGGTTCTGGCTGAGGTCTTCGAGGCGCTCGTACAGGTGCTGATTGAACGCTCGATCGCGGATCAGTACGTTGGCTTCCAGGTTCAGTGACAGGCTCAGCGGGTCGAGATTGCTCGAGCCCACGGTGCTCCAGTCATCGTCGACCAGCGCGACCTTGCCGTGCAGCGGGCGCTGGCAGTATTCGTGAATCTGCACGCCGGCACGCAGCAGATAATCGTAGGTCATGCGCGCCGCCAGTTTCGCCACGAGCATGTCCGGCTGGCCTTGCAGGATCAGCCGCACCTCGACGCCACGGCGGGCGGCGTTGCGGATTTCGCGCAGCAAACGGTAGCCGGGAAAAAAGTAGGCGTTGGCGATGATCACCCGGCGCTTGGCCTTGCGCAGCACCTGCAGATAGACGTCTTCGATATCGGTGTTGTGTTGATCGTTATCGCGGAACACCAGGCGCACCTGGCCGTCGTGATCGGTGAAGGCCATTTCCTCCAGACGCTGGCGCCGGCGTTGCCACCAGAACCGCGCGCGTCCGGGACGACCGCTTTGCAGCAGGGCGAAGTGATGGATATCGGCGACCACCGGGCCCTGGATCTCCACCGAATAATCCTGCTTGGCTTCAGGGCCGAAGTCGGCCAGGTGATCGCCGGAAAAGTTGATCCCGCCGATGAACGCGATCAAGCCGTCGACCACCACGATCTTGCGGTGCAAGCGGCGGAACCAGTTGGTGCGGATGCCTAGGTGCTTCGGCGCCGGATCGAAGATCTGCAAGTGCACGCCGGCATCGCTCAAGGCCGACAGATAGCCAGTGCTCAGCTCGCCACAGCCGAAGCCGTCGAGGCTGACCGTGGTGCGCACGCCGCGCTGGGCGGCTTCGATGAGGATCTGCTGCAACTCGGCGCCGACCTTGTCTTCGAAAACGATGAAAGTCTCCAGCAGGATCTCGCTCTTGGCTGCGCGCATAGCTTCGAACACGCGGGGGAAATATTCCTCGCCGTTCTCCAGCAGCTCTACGCGGTTATTGCTGTGCCATTGATACTCGACGTCAACGTGGCCGGGCTCGCGCACCGGCGGATTCAGCGGGACCGGGTCGACGGCGGATTTTTCCAGTGGCGCACTGTTCATAGTTCAATCTCCACCGATAACGGTGCGTGGTCGGAAAGGTGGGACCAGGGCCGGTTGGTCAATACTTTTGGCCGGCTGGCCTTGAGGTTGCGTACGTAGATGCGGTCGAGTCGTAGCGCTGGCAGCCGCGCGGGAAAACTGCGCGCGGGTTTGCCGTACTGCTCGGCGAACACTTCGCGCAGGCCACAGGGCTTGAGCTGCGCATCGGCACGCTGGCGCCAGTCGTTGAAATCGCCAGCGACGATCACCGGGGCATCGGCGGGCAATTCAGCGAGACGTTGCATCAGCAGATCCAGTTGCGCGTTGCGGTGGCTCTCGCGCAGGCCCAGATGCACGCAGATCGCATGCACTTCGGTGCCGTCTCCGGGCAGGCGCAGCACGCAATGCAACAGGCCGCGGTTCTCATGGCCGCTGATCGACACATCGAGGTTGTCGTGGCGGATGATCTGGAATTTCGACAGCAGCGCATTGCCGTGATCGCCCGCCGGATACACCGCGTTGCGCCCGTAGGCGAATTGCGGCCAGAGGCTGTCGGCGAGAAATTCGTATTGCGGCATCGTCGGCCAGTTGTCGTAGCGTTTCGGATGCTGCTCGTGCGTGCCGTGGACTTCCTGCAGAAACACCACGTCGGCGGCGACGCTGCGCACCGCTTCACGCAGCTCCGGCAGAATGAAACGCCGGTTCAGCGCAGTGAAACCCTTGTGAGTGTTGACCGTCAGTACGGTGAAAGTGCGCACCGAGGGCGCAACCACGGAGCCTTCGTCGGTGAAACCGACCGGTTCGGGAATACTCATGACAGAACTCCTTCTGCGGCAACTTGCCCGGGAGTCGTGGCGAGGTCTCTATCGAGGTCGAAGCGCTGCAAGAGGTTGCGTGCGTCGTAGGGCGCGCGGACTTTGATGTCGTTGTCGAAGTAGCAGAACACTTCGCGGGATTTGCGGGCGCGGGGTTTCAGGCGTGGCGCTATCAGGTGTGCATCCTCCGGCTGTTTACCGTGATGCCAAGCGTCGATGCGCTCGGCCCAGCGCTTGAGCGCTTGTTCGGAATAGCCGCTGGCGTAAAGCTCTTCGGCGCCGTGCAGGCGCAGATAGACGAAGTCGCTGGTGAGGTCTTCGCGGTACGGCCATTTGCCGGCGGTGTCAGCGACCACCAGAGCCACGTTGTGGCGCTTGAGCAGGCGTACGAACTCCGGGTCGATAAAGCTCTCGTGACGAATTTCCACGGCATGGCGCAACGGCTTTTTGCGCCAGGCTTTGACGCTGGCGTGGCCGGGCAGATGCGAATCGTGCTGGCGGGCGAGGGCGACTGCGGCTTGGGTGTCGTGGGGCAGTTGCGCGAGAAACTGGTCGAAACGCTCGGCGTCGAATTTGAAGTTTGGCGGAAACTGCCAGAGGATCGGCCCGAGTTTTTCCTTCAGTTCCAGCACACCCGAGGCAAAGAAATTCGCCAGCGGTTTTTCGATTTCGCGCAAGCGGCGCACGTGGGTGATGAAGCGCGGCGCCTTGACGCTGAACACGAAGTCATCAGGGGTTTCGGCGTACCACTGGGCGTAACGTTCGGGGCGTTGCAGGGCGTAGAACGATCCATTGATTTCGATGCTGTTGACCGCGCGGGAGGCGAACTGCAATTCGCGCTTCTGCGCCAGTCCCTTCGGGTAGAAATCCCCGCGCCACGGGGCGTAGCGCCAGCCTGAAATACCGATGTGAATCGTCGCCATCCCATCCTCCCGTAGAAAGTCCTCGTGTTGCCGATGTTCTGTGATGACTGCGGCGGGGGCGGGAAAGTTTCGGTGGCGTTACGGACGGTCGCGGGTGAAGCGAAGATCAAGAGCTTACCCCCTCACCCCAACCCTCTCCCCCAAGGGGGCGAGGGGGAAGGGAGCAGATCTTCATGCCTCCTGAAATCGCGTACGACTGTGAAGGGAGCAGATCTGCATGGTCTTCAGGACTTGAGTTCGACTCAAGGCGTGCAGTTGGTGATTTTGGTCATGCAACTCGGTCGGCTCCCTCTCCTGGGGGAGAGGGCTGGGGTGAGGGGGCTCTTGAACTTGCCGCGCAATTACCGATCAGTTCCTTACCAGGGTCAGCCACGGGAGATCGGAGCTTTGCGCAATTTCAGGATCGCCATTCTGCTGGGAGCGCTGCTGTGCTTGGGCGTCAACGCATCGCAAGCCGCCGCGCTACCGGGCGTTCCGGCCGCCGCCGATACGACGGAAAAACCCGCCGAACCGGAACCGCTGGTGCAGGGTGGTTTGCTCGGGGCGATCAGTACGAGCATCGACGATGTGCAGGAAAAACTCGATCTCAACGAACACCTGGTCGACGCCTGGCGGCTGCGCGCCGACCGCGCGGCGGATGAGGTCGATCGGCTGGTCAAGCAACCGTCAAACCGCTCGGGCTGGAGCGTGGCCGGGGATTTCCTCACGTTGTCGGGCGTATGGCTGGGCAGTTTCGCCCTGCTGACCGTGCTCGGCAGCCTGTTGGCCAAGCGTCTGCGTGAGGGCCGCTGGTTGCGCACCCGCCAGCGCAGTCAGGATCTGCTCGGCTACGTGCTGCCTTACACTGTGCCGGCGCTGATCTGCCTGCCGCTGACGCTGTATGTCAGCCACTTTCTGCAAGCTTCGGTAGGGCGCGCGCTGGCGCTGTGTCTGGCCTACGCCACCAGCAGCGGCATTTTTTCCACGTCGATGTTGTTGTGCGTGGTGGTGATGTTCAACGTCGGCCACAAGCGCGCCGCCGCGCGAATCATCCGTGAATACTGCCCGCGCCCGCTGTTCCTGATCGGCTTTCTCGCCGCCCTCAGTGATGCCCTGACCAGCCCGCAGATCGCCCGACAATTGGGCGGCAATATCACCAGCAGCATCGCCGTGTTCACCGGGCTGATCGCCTCGGTGATTTTCGGTTTGCTGGTGATTCGCCTGCGCCGCCCGGTGGCGCATCTGATCCGCAATCGCCCGCTCGCTCAGCGTTTGAAACAACCGTCGCTGCAGGAGTCGCTGCGGATATTTTCCGGGTTGTGGTACTGGCCGATCGTGCTGATGGTGCTCGTCTCGGCGGTCAGTCTGATCGGCATTGGCGAGGACAATCAGAAAGCCCTGCGCTGTGCCTTGTTCACCACCGTGCTGCTGATCGCCACGGTGTTTCTCAGCACGGTGTTGCAGCACCTGTTCAAGTCGCGCAAAGCCGAGGCGATCCAGCGCAGCAGTGCTTACAAGGAGCGCTTTCTCAGCCTGTTGCATGCTTTGCTGCGGATCGTCATGGCGATTGCGTTCATCGATATTCTCGGGCGGATCTGGGGCGTGTCGTTGCTCGATTTCGCCCAGAGCAGCACCGTCGGGCGAGCTATCAGCAATGCCTTGAGCAGCATTGGTCTGATCTTCCTGGTGACGTGGCTGCTGTGGGTGGTGCTCGACACGGCGATTCAGGAAGCGCTGAAACCGCCGATGAGCAAACGCGCGGCACGCCAGCCGAGCACGCGGGTGAAAACCATCCTGCCGCTGCTGCGCAATGCGATCAAAATCATCCTCGTGGTGATCTGCGCGATTACCACCATGGCCAATCTCGGCATCAACGTCGCGCCGCTACTGGCCGGTGCGGGCGTGGTCGGTCTGGCGATCGGTTTCGGTTCGCAGCAACTGGTGCAGGACGTCATCACCGGGTTGTTCATCATCATCGAAGACACCCTGTCGATCGGCGACTGGGTGGTGCTTGATTCCGGCCACGCCGGCACCGTGGAAGGCCTGACCATTCGCACCTTGCGCCTGCGTGACGGCAAAGGCTTTGTGCACTCGGTGCCGTTCGGCCAGATCAAGGCTGTGACCAACCAGTCACGCCAGTTCGCCTTCGCATTTTTCTCGGTGCAGTTCACCTACGACACCGACGTCGACAAGGCCATCGAGCTGATCCGCGAGGCCGGCGATTCGATCCGCGAAGACCCGTTCCTCAAGTACAACCTGCAAGGGCCGCTGGATGTGTTCGGGGTGGACAAGATGGACTTGAACGGCGTGGTGTTGACGGCGCAATTCCGCACGGTGTCCGGTGGACAATATGCGGTGAGCCGCGCGTTCAACCAGCGCTTGAAGAAGCTTGTGGATAACACCCCGAACGTGCATTTTGCGCAGACTTATCCACAGCAGGTGCTGTTGCCGAAGCGGCAGGAGGAGGGGGCGGTGGTTGCGGGTGAAGTGCCGCAGGAGTCGCGGACCTGAAGCATGATTTTGGGGTGCAGGGCCGGCCATTCGCGAGCAGGCTCGCTCCCACAGGGGAAACGGGATTGGACTGTGGGAGCGAGCCTGCTCGCGAAAGACGCCGGTGCGAACACTCTCAATGCCGGATCAGCTTGGCATGCAGTTGTCCCATGGCTATCGGATCCAGCTCTACCCAAACCTGCTGCTTGCCGGCAATCACTGCCGCCACCGGCACCCCATCGCGATACACCAGCCGATTGCTCACCAGCGCCGGCACTTTCACCCCGGGCAACAAGGTCCCGGCCAGATTCAGCGGATCAACCCCACACACCGCCACCAGGCTGCCGTCCTGCGGGCGTCGGCGTACTTCGCGCAGCAAGGGAATGGCTTCAGGCAAGGCAAACTGCTCGCCAGCCAGACCACTGACAAACCGCCCGCCGCGAATCTCGCCCCGCGCCTCCAGACGATGAAAGGTGCGCAGCAATTCCCGCCAGCTCGGCAACCAGTCCGCTTCGCGTTCGAGCAGACGCCAGAACACCACGCCGTAGCGGCGCAGCAGGGTCATGGCGACATGTTCGAGCGTCTCGGCGGCATCGGCTGACGAACCTCGGCGCAGCAATGCCCAGCGCCCGGCATCGTCCATGCCGCCGATGAATGCGCCGCGTCCGCGTCGACTGCTGCGCTGCTGGCGCTTGCTTGCCGGCGTGATCAGCGCGCGCAGACCGGCGAAGCTGTCGGCGTTCACCAAACCTGCGGCGACCAGTTCCTGCAAGGCGATTTCCAGTTCGCTGCGCAGCAGGCGCGCTTCATGAATCAACTCATCGAAAAACAGCGCGCCATGCTGACTCAGCGCCTCGAAGACTTTCTGTGTTTTCGGCGATAACTCACTCACTGGTGTCTGTTCTGCCAATGCACTCCACAGACCCACCTGGCTGCGCGGCAGAAGCACAATCGGCGTACTGCGCAATGCCGAGCCGCTGACCTTCTGCCGCGCATTGATGCGCGTCCACACCAGTTTGCCGTTGCGGCACAGTTCATCCAGCCAGCTCGGCGAATAGTCCTTGAGGCGCGCCGGCAGGATGTCGCTGTCCCACGCCGAAGCTGCCGCCGGGTAGCCTTCGAATTGGCCGACAATCGCCGGCAGCACCGCACTGCCCTGACCTTGGGTGGCCGGCGTCAGATGCTGCCAGTCGAACAGAAAACGCATGAAGTCCTGCAATGCCACCGGTTCGATTTCCCGGCGCAGGCGCTTGACCGTGTAGCGATGGATGCGCGCCAGCAGATGGCGTTCGCACCATTCTTCAACCGCGCTGTTCGGCGTGAACTGGCCGCGCAACACATAGCCTTCGCGTTCCAGTTGCGCGAGGGCCTGATTGACTTGCGCGGCTGGCAGGGCGAGCGGTTCGGCAATGGCTGGCAATGGGGTCGGCCCAAAGGCACCGAGGCGGGCGCGGATCACTTCGACCAACGCCTCATCGAATGCCCACGTGTCGTCGAAGCCGGGCAGCACCACCGCCTCAGTCAGCAACGTGGCCTGCGGATAAAGTGCTTGCAGACAACTCAGGCGTTCGCGAGCCAGCCATAACTGATGCTCGGCGTCGATCTGCAACAGGCAGGCGCGGCCGCTGGCCATCAGCGTTTGCAGCCAGTCCGGCCAACCCGCGTTGGCGCGGGCTTCGGCGTCGCTGATACAGGCGAGGCTCATCAGCGCTTCATGCATCTCATCGAGGGAGTTGGGCGACGGCCAGGCTTCTTCGCGCACTGCGGTGATCGCATCGGCGTCCAGCGCGCCGAGATCATCGGTCGACTGCGGATCGCTCCAGCGTCGATTGATCACCGCTTGCGTGCGGCGTTCCTCCAGCGGCGCGTCGTCGAGAAACGTGTAGGGTCGGGCGCTGAGAATTTCTGCCGCCAGCGGCGACGGCGCAGGCAGATCACGGGCAATCAGGCGCACCTCGCCACGCTCCATGCGCCGCAGCAGGGTCAGCCAGCCTTCGCTGTCCATCGCTTCGTGCAGGCAATCGTCGAGGGTCTGTTCCACCAACGGATGCTCGGGGACTTCACGCTCGCCGGCGAGGTTTTCCAGGCAGGCGATCTGGTCGGGGAAGACGCTGGCGATGAGGTCTTCGCTTTTCATCCGTTGCAGTTGCGGAGCGACTTTGCGCCCGCCGGTGAAGCGCGGCAACGCCAGCGCCACCCCGGCATTCCAGCGCCAGCGCACGCCGAACAATGGCGCATCAAGCACGGCTTGAATGAGCGTGTGTTCAGCGCTGTTGCTGTGCAGGTAACGCCAGACTTCGTCGAGCTCGAAGCTGTGGCTGGTGGACAGCGACAGCACGATCGCGTCTTCGCTGGCGGCGGCCTGCAACTCGAAGTTGAAGGTGCGGCAGAAACGCTTGCGCAAGGCCAGGCCCCAGGCGCGGTTGATGCGGCTGCCGAACGGCGTGTGAATGATCAGTTGGGTGCCGCCGGACTCGTCGAAAAACCGCTCCATCAACAGCGTGTCCTGCGAGGGCAGGGCGCCGAGGGTCTGCCGTGCGCGAGCGAGGTATTCGACCAGTTGCTCGGCGCTGGCGAGGTTGAGGCCGAGTGTTGCGGTCAGCCAGTCGAGTGCCGGTTGCAGATTGCCGGGACTGGCGCTGAGCAGCTCATCCAGTTGCGCTTGCAGGCGCGCGACGGCAGCCGACAGTTCATCACTGCGCCCCGGCGCTTCGCCGAGCCAGAACGGAATGGTCGGCGGCATCCCCTGCGCATCCTCGACCCGCACCTTGCCACTTTCCACCCGCAAGATGCGGTACGAGGTATTGCCGAGCTGGAACACGTCGCCGGCGATACTTTCCACGGCGAAGTCTTCGTTGACGCTGCCGATGTTCAAACCCTGGGGTTCGAGCAGCACGCTGTAGTCGGCGTTGTCCGGGATGGTGCCGCCACTGGTCACGGCGGTCAGTTGCGCGCCGCGCCGGCCACGCAAGGTGCGACTGACGGCATCGCGGTGCAGATAGGCGCTGCGGATGCCTTGGCGGCCGTTGTAACCCTCGGCGAGCATGCTCAGCAGGGCCTGATAGTGTTTTTCATCGAGATCGCGATACGGCCAGGCTCGGCGGAACATCGCCAGCAACGCGTGCTCCGACCATTCCTGGCAACTGACCTCGGCAATGATCTGCTGCGCCAGCACGTCCAGCGGTTTTTCCGGAATGTGCAGCGTATCGAGCTCGCCCCGACGCACGCAGTCGAGCAGGGCGGCGCACTCGATCAGGTCGTCGCGGGTGGTGGCGAACAAACGCCCCTTGGGCGTGCCGCCGACCTGGTGTCCGGAACGGCCAACCCTTTGCAGAAACGCGGCGATCGAACGCGGTGAACTGATCTGGCAGACCAGGTCGACTTCACCGATATCGATGCCCAGTTCCAGTGATGCCGTGGCGATCAGCACCTGCAGCTCGCCGCGCTTGAGCCGTTGTTCGGCGTCGAGGCGAAACTCCTTGGCCAGGCTGCCGTGGTGCGCCGCCACCGCCTGCTTGCCGAGGCGTTCGCTCAGATGCCGGCTGAGGCGCTCGGCAAGGCGTCGGGTGTTGACGAAAATCAGTGTGGTGCGGTGCTCGCGGGCGAGTTCGGCGAGGCGCTCGTACACCAGTTCCCAGACATCGTTGGCCATCACTGCCGACAGCGGCACCGGCGGCACTTCGATGCCGAGGTCTCGTGGACGGGCGTGGCCTATGTCGACGATTTCGCAGGGGCGATCGTGACCGACCAGGAATTGCGCCACGGCTTCTACCGGTTTCTGCGTCGCGGACAGGCCGATGCGGGTCAGCGGTTCGGCGCACAACGCTTGCAGCCGTTCAAGGCTCAAGGACAGATGACTGCCACGCTTGCCGGCGGCCATCGCGTGGATTTCGTCGATGATCACCGTGCGCGTGGTGCCGAGCATCCTGCGCCCGGATTCCGAGCCAAGCAGCACGTACAGCGATTCCGGGGTGGTCACCAGAATGTGCGGCGCGCTCTTGCGCATGGCGGCGCGGTCTTTCTGCGGCGTGTCGCCAGTGCGTACGGCGGTGGTGATGGTCAGCTCCGGCAGGCCCATTTCGCGCAATTGCGCAGTGATGCCGGCGAGCGGATTCTGCAGGTTGATCTGAATGTCGTTGGACAGTGCCTTCAGCGGCGAGACATAGACCACCAGGGTTTCGGCGGGCAAACCGTCAGGATGCTCAAGACCGCGATGGACAAGCTCATCGAGCACGGCGAGGAACGCGGTCAGGGTTTTGCCGGAGCCGGTGGGCGCGGCAATCAGCGTCGACCGGCGCTGGCGGATCAACGGCCACGCACGGGCCTGAGCGGTGGTGACCGCTGGGAAAGTCTTGTTGAACCAGGCGCTGACGGCGGGGTGAAAGCCGGCCAGCGCACTGTTGGCGGGGAGGGGCAGATTCATGACTGAAGTTATGCGGGCGGGGGCGGGAAGATGCAAGTACCGTTCGGACGCCTTCGCGAGCAGGCTCGCTCCCACCTTGGAACCCGGTCCCCTGTGGGAGCGAGCCTGCTCGCGAAGGGGCCGGTCAGGACGCCGCAAATTCGCGGATCTACACTTTACGGATGACGGTTGCGCACTAAACCCGCAAAATGCAACGATTCCGGCAATTATCGACGACGGTTCCACGAGAACCGTCGCCAAAGCCATCGTTCCAATCAGACTGGGCCTGCTGACTCTATGCGAATGCGCCTTATGTTACTGGGCGGCGGAAATGCCCTTGGGCAGGCGCTGATTCGCCTCGGTGCGGAAGAAGACATCGGTTTCCTCGCCCCCCGCCCGCCCGAAAACGGCTGGGATGCCGCGAGCCTCACCCAACTGCTCGACGACACCCGTCCCGATGCGTTGATCAACCTCGCCTACTATTTCGACTGGTTCCAGGCCGAGAGCGTCAGCGAAAGCCGCATGAGCGGCCAGGAACGCGCCATCGAGCGTCTGGCCGAACTGTGCCAGCACCACAACATTGTCCTCGTGCAGCCGTCGAGCTATCGCGTGTTCGACGGCTCACGTGCTACCGCTTACAGCGAAAAAGACGAACCGGTGCCGCTGGGCCTGCGTGGTCAGGCCTTGTGGCGCATCGAGCAAAGCGTGCGCGCGACCTGCCCGCAACATGTACTGCTGCGTTTCGGCTGGCTGCTCGACGACAGCCCGGACGGCACCCTCGGGCGCTTCCTCGCCCGTGCGGAACAACCCGAAGAGTTGCTGCTGGCCGATGATCGTCGCGGCAATCCGACTCCGGTCGATGACGCCGCGCGAGTGATCATCTCCGTGCTCAAGCAACTCGACTGCGCCGCGCCGCTGTGGGGCACTTACCATTACGCCGGCCACGAAGCGACCACACCGCTGGCGCTGGGCCAGGCGATTCTCACCGAAGCACGCAGCCTGCATCCGCTGGCGATCGAAGCACCGACCGCGCAGGCCCACGCCGCGCGCCCGGACGCCGCCGAAGAACCGCAACATGCGGTGCTGGCTTGCAAGAAAATTCTCCACACTTTCGGGATCAAACCGCGCGCCTGGCGTGCCGCGCTCCCGGGTCTACTGGACAGGTTTTACCGACATGGCTGAAGCAACGGTTCTAATCACCGGCGGAGCAGGATTCATCGGCTCGCACCTGACCGACGCCTTGCTCGCCAAGGGCTATGCGGTACGCGTGCTCGACGACCTGTCGACCGGCAAGCGCAGCAACCTGCCGCTGGACAATCCCAAGGTCGAACTGGTGGTCGGCGATGTCGCTGATGCCGGCCTGGTCGCCCGCGCCATGCAAGGCTGCAACGCTGTCGCGCATCTGGCGGCCGTGGCCTCGGTGCAGGCCTCGGTGGACGATCCGGTGAAAACCCACCAGAGCAATTTCATCGGCACCCTGAATGTCTGCGAAGCCATGCGCCTGACCGGGGTCAAGCGTGTGGTGTATGCCTCCAGCGCGGCGGTGTACGGCAACAATGGCGAGGGCGAGTCGATTGATGAAGACACGCCAAAAGCGCCGCTGACACCCTATGCCTCGGACAAACTGGCCGGTGAGCAGTACTTCGATTTCTACCGTCGCCAGCATGGCCTGGAACCGGCAATTTTTCGCTTCTTCAACATCTTCGGCCCACGCCAGGATCCGTCCTCGCCGTATTCCGGGGTGATCAGCATCTTCAGCGAACGCGCGTCGAAAGGTTTACCGATCACCGTGTTTGGCGATGGCGAGCAGACTCGCGATTTCCTCTATGTCGGTGATCTGGTCGATTTGCTGGTGCAGGCGCTGGAAAAGCCTGATGTACAGGAAGGCGCGGTCAATGTTGGCTGGAATCAGGCGATGAGCCTGAAGCAGATGCTCGAAGCATTGAAATCAGTGGTCGGTGAACTGCCGCCCGTGAGCTACAGGCCGGCGCGTTCAGGTGATATCCGCCATTCGCGAGCCGATAACCGACGCTTGCTGCAGCGCTTCGAAATGCCGCCGCAGACGCCGATGAGTGTGGGCTTGGCGCGCTTGCTCGGGCGCTCCTGAGAACCCCCTCACCCTAGCCCTCTCCCAGGGGAGAGGGAACTGACTAAGGTGATTGTGAGAAGTACGCCGACTTGCGATACCCAGTCGAACTCAGGTTTTGAAGAACACATAAATCGGCTCCCTCTCCCCCGGTAGAGGGCTGGGGTGAGGGGCCTGGACCTCAAACGCACCACCAATCCCCAGACATGAAAAAGGCGCCCTTCATCAGGCGCCTTTTTCACGGCCGGAATATCGCTATCCCTGTGGCGAGGGAATGTTATCCCCCGATCAACTGCGTACGGTCGTCGTCAGGTCTGTGCCTGCCCGCCACCAAGCCTCATTCACCACCACGTGAACGTTCAATAAAAAATCGACTTAGAACTTATAGCCCAGACCGACCATGTAGATGAACGGATCGACATCCACATTCACCCGTGCACGGGTGCCGGGTGCGACGGCGTTGTTCTCCACGGTCGCGCGCGTGTCGATATCGATGTAGCGCACCTGGGCGTTGAGCATGATGTTGTCGGTGATCATGTAGTCGGCGCCGACCTGCCAGGCCAGACCCCAGGAGTTCTTCGCCTTGAAGTTGCTGAAGCCGTTGGCGCTGGCTTCGCTGCCGACGTGTTCGTCGTAGATCCAGGTGTAGTTGATGCCGCCACCGACATACGGCTGAAACGCCGATTTCGAATCCAGCGGGTAGTAGACGACGCTGAGGGTCGGCGGCAGGTGTTTCAGGGTGCCGAGCTTGCCGTTGGCGGCGGGCAGGGCGGTGCCCTTGAGCTTGACGTCATGCTCGAACGGCGTGGCTGCCAGCAGCTCGATACCGATGTTATTGGTGAGCATGTAGGCGAAGTTCAGACCCAGTTGGGTGTCGCTGCTCATGGTCGCCTTGCCGCCCAGATTGGTGCCGCTTAGCGGACCCTGATCGACCTTGACGCTGGAACTGTCGGCCTTCGGGTTGACGGTGATCGCGCCGGCGCGCACGAGAATGTCACCGGCTTCGTGGGCGTGGGCGAGCGGGGCTGCGAGCGCGAGGGCAAACAGCGAGGCGCTGAGCAAGGACTTGTTCATGGGGGCTCCGAAAGGACATAAAAATTCGATGTCCTAGGGTACGAAGCCGTCTGATACGGTGTTTTGACTCAGCTCAATGAAACAGTGAAGGGGCGGGGTTTTGTGGAACCTTTGAGGGCCTATTCGCGAGCAGGCTCGCTCCCACTTTGGAATGTGATCACCTGTGGGAGCGAGCCTGCTCGCGAAGACGATAGACCAGCCAATACAAAACTACCGGGACTCACTCCGGCAGCTCATACGCATAAATCTTCTCCGCCTCCATTTGATACCCGGCATCGGCCAGCTCACTGCTCGAGGCTTTAACCTGCAACGGTCCTTCAACCCAATACGGCTGATACAGCTCATCGAGCTTCACGCCCAGTTCGCTTTTCACATGGACGATCTGGTTCGACGGCGGTGGCGGTACGTGGATGCAGGCGCCGAAATACGGCACCAGCAAAAAGTCGGTGGTGCGCCCCTCTTCACTGACTTCCAGCGGCACGATGTAACCGGGCAGGCGAATGTTCTGCCCGTCGAGGCTCTTCACGACCGGCGCATTCGGCATGTCCTGCTTGGCCGCCGGCGCGGACTCGGCGGAGAGTGCGTCGCCCATCTTCGACAGGTCGTGCAGCGGGGTCATGTTGGGTACTTCCGGCGCGGCGTCCGGCGGGATCATTTCCGACCAGGTCAGGTCTTTCGGCGCCGCCGCCCACACGGGCAGGGCGACCAGCATCAGCAGCGCAAGCAAGGCGCGGGGCATGGTGAACATCCTCATAAACGGATCGACAGGCCATCGGCCAATGATTGGCGATACGCGCGCCAGGCCGGCACACTGCCCATCAGCAGCGCGGCCGCCAGAATGCCACCGAGCAGCGTCCATTCATACTCGCTCGGCCATGCCAGCGGCAGATACAAACCGTAATTGGCTTGCACGTAACCTTGCGCAGCGGCGATGCCGATGTACAGCAACGCCAGCCCGGCAATCACCCCGGTCAGCGCCAGGGCGAAAGCTTCCAGCACCAGCAGACTTGCGATGTGCCACGGCCGCGCGCCCACCGAACGCAGAATCGCCATCTCGCGGCGACGTTCGTTGAGGCTGGTGAGAATCGCTGTGAGCATGCCGATCAGCCCGGTCAGCACAACGAACAGCGAGACCACGAACAAGGCTTTCTCGGCCGTACTCATCAGGCTCCACAATTCCTGCAAGGCCACGCCCGGCAGGATCGCCAGCATCGGTTCGCCACGGTACTCGTTGATCTCGCGCTGCAAGGCAAAGGTGGAAATCTTGCTGTTGAGGCCGAGCATGAACGCGGTGATCGCTTGCGGGGTCAGGTCCATGTTGCGCGCCTGATCAGCGCTGATCCGCCCGTTACCGCGCGCCGGCACACCGTTGTGCCAGTCGATGTGAATCGCCTCCATGCCGCCGAGGCTGATGTGCAACGTGCGGTCCACCGGGGTGCCGGTACGCTGGAGGATGCCGACCACGGTGAAGGGTTTGTCGTCATGCTTGACGAGGCTGATCGCCGCCACGCCGTGGGCCAGTACCAGTTTGTCGCCGAGCTTGTAGTGCAGCGCTTCGGCGACTTCGGCACCGAGCACCACTTCGAAAGGATCGGTGGCAAACGCGCGACCGTCGGCCAGCGCCAGGTGTTGCTGGCGCCCGTACTGGTAGTGCTCGAAGTAGGCTTCGGTGGTGCCCATCACGCGATAGCCGCGATGGGAATCGCCGAGGGACATGGGGATTGCCCACTTCACTTTCGGGTTGTTGGCGAAGTGTTCAAAGCTGTCCCAACGGATGTTGTTGGTAGCGTTGCCGATGCGGAACACCGAATACAGCAGCAGGTTCACCGAGCCCGAACGAGCACCGACGATCAGGTCAGTACCGCTGATGGTGCTGGCGAAACTGGCCTTGGCTTCGGTGCGCACGCGCTCGACGGCGAGCAGCAGGCACACCGAAAGAGCAATGGCGAAAGCAGTGAGCAATGCGGTGAATCGGCGGTTGGCCAGGCTGGCCATGGCCAGACGAAACAGATACATCTCAGACCTCGGCGGACGTGGCGGCGCGATTGAGTTCGGCCAGGGACAGATGACGGTCGAACAGCGGCGCCAGGCTCTGGTCGTGGCTGACGAACAACAGACTCGATCCGGCCTCGCGGCACTCGGCAAACAGCAGGCGAATGAAGTTCTCGCGGGCGTCGTAATCCAGCGCCGAGGTCGGTTCGTCGGCGATCACCAGTTCCGGTTGGCCGATCAACGCGCGGGCGGCAGCGACCCGTTGTTGCTGGCCGATGGACAGCGAGTCGGCGCGGCGGCTGAGGATGCTTTCGTCTTTCAGACCCAAGTGCGCGAGCAGGGTGGCGGCGGCCTGATCGACGCTGCCGTGGCGCTGTTTCGCCCGTTGCGCACGCAGTTTCGAGAAGTGACACGGCAACTCAACGTTCTCGCGCACCGAGAGAAACGGCAGCAGATTGAATTGCTGGAAAATGTAACCGGTGTGATCGACGCGAAACGTATCGCGCTTGCCGGCAGACAGTTCTGTCAGCTCCTGGCCGAGCAGGCGAATGCTGCCGCGACCGGGCTTCTGCACTCCGCCGAGCAGGCCGAGCAGAGTGGTCTTGCCGCTGCCGCTGGGGCCTTTGAGAAACAGGGTTTCGCCGGCTTCCAGACGAAACGCCGGGATGTCCAGCAGCGGCGGGTGACCGGGCCAGTTGAAGCCAAGGTCGGAAAGTTCGATGAGTGCTTGGGTCATGGCACCGATTTTCATGAAGTGAACACATAACCCTGTGGGAGCGAGCCTGCTCGCGAAAGTGCTGGGTCAGACACCCACATGTCAGATGACACGCCGCCTTCGCGAGCAGGCTCGCTCCCACAGGGGATTTCGGTGGATTCTAGAATTTCAGCGCAGCCGATTTCGCCGTCACTTCGGTACCTTGCTGGCCGGTCGCGCTGATCAGTTGTACCTGAATCTTCTGCGTCGCCGGGAAGGTCTTGAAGATGTTCGTCAGGTTCAGCGTGTTCAGTGCCCCCGGTGTGGCGCAGCTGAACTGGTAATGCGCATGGATTTCGCTGTGGTCGTGGTGATGCTCGTGACCGTCCTTGTCCGCTTCATCTTCGTCGTGATCATCGGCGTCCGGCTTGTCGCCGAACAGCGGGCTTTCCAGTTCCTGGCTGACCACCTTGCAGCCGGCCGCAGCGGGCAGGCTGAACAGGGCCAATGGTTTTTCCAGCTGCGCACGAGCGGCAGCGACTTTGGCCTTGTCGGCATCCGATGTCGCGGCGTGTTCAAAACCCACCAGATTCATCGCCGGGCTTTCCAGCTCCAGCTCCAGGGTCTGACCATCCAGCGCGGCGTTCAGCCGGCCCACGCCATGTTCGTGGGCGCCGAGGCTGCCGTGCTCATGATCATGATCGTGCTCATCAACCGCATGGGCAGCGGCCAGCGGCAACAGGGCAAACGGCAAAGCGAGCAGCAAACGACGCATGACGGACTCCGAGAAAAATGAAAAGTTTGTTATGTAATCTTATAACGAAAGTGCGCAGAGTGTGCCCGTGCGCTTGAGATTGCGCAAGACATGGCTAAGCACCGCCCGGGATGAGTTCGCGGGCGGTGCTGGGATTGGATGTCATGCTTACAGAATCAGAAGCCTGCGCCTGGATAATCGAACCAATAGCGTCCCGAAAGAACATCGTTGATCATATTTGCGTCGAGCACGCTCGGGGCATCGCGACTGAAACGCTGTCGCCAAGCCGGAAGCCACCAGTAGTTGATGGCTGTTCCGCGCGGAAATACCACCAGAGTCAGCACCTCCTTATCCATTTTGCCCTGCGTGTAGAGTTGATGACTGCGATCCATCAGGGCCATGTACTGGTCGATTGGCAGTCTGAACATAAGTGCCATGGTGAAGATTTTTTCACTCTGACTGAACGCCGGACTCTGCAGTACCCGCAATGCTTCGCAAGTGTGTGAATTCGGTTGACTCGCTATGCTCTGGCCTTCGGGGGTTGAAAGTATGTCGAAACGATCATCCATGTCTCGCCAGTCGGTCCGGCTATTGCGCTCAAAGTAATCACGAATAACAAGGGTCAGTGGACCTGCAGTTTCCCCGTCAGCGGGACAAGCCGAAAGATCGGCAGGCAACCAGATGCGCCATGCCACGATGAGCAAGAGTGGGGTCATCAATAGGGCGTAGTAACTTCGTTTCATTACAGGGTGCTGTGAGAAAAAGGACACTGTAGATGAATGCTCGATAACCGCCACACTGGACAACGTCGCTTGGCGTTGCACAAGTCCCATGGGAGGATGCAGGTCAGAAAAGTGCAGGAGCGAACTTGATGTTGCGGATACGCGGAACGGTCGGCGAGGTGCCGGTGGATTTGACGGTGGAGCTGGATGACAGCGATTGGGCGAGGCTGGGTTCGGCGCTGAGCGGGCAGGCGCCGGTCGCGCAGTCTGAGGCAGTGGCGTCGGCCCCGGCGGCGAAGCCGGTGAATCAGGACGATGCGCTGTGGCAGGTGGCCAAAGACTTGCTGCGCAAGGCCGGGCAACTCAGTGGACCGGATCTGCTCGATCAGTTGGAGGCGCTCACCGGCAGTACGGCAGCGGGCAAGCGTTTGCTGGTGCGTCTGCGCCACAGTGCCGATGTGAAAGTGGCGAGCGGCGGGGATACGCCGCTCTATAGCTGGATCGGGTGAGGCCTTAATACAGCGCCGCAAACACTTTGCGACGGTAAGCCGTCACCAACGGATGATCATTGCCCAGCAGTTCGAACACCTGCAGCAAGGTCTTGTGCGGCAAGCCTTCGCCGTAGCTGCGGTTGCGGATGAATAGCTTCAGCAAGGCGTCCAGCGCCGCTTCGTATTGCTGGCGCGCCAGTTGCTGGATCGCCAGTTGGTACACCGCTTCATCATCCTGCGGATTTTGCGCCAGGCGGCTCTTCAGGTCGGCGGCGTCCGGCAGATCGCGGGCGAGGCCGAGGAACTGGATCTGCGCCTTGGCGCCGGCGAGTGCGGCCTTGTGCTCATCGCTCTTGACCGCGTCGAGCACAGTTTGCGCTTCGCCCAGCTCACCGCGCTCGGTCAGGCAGCGTGCGTAAAGGATCAGCGCTTTGGCGTTGGTATTGTCTTCATTGAGAATGGTCACCAGCACCGCTTCCGCCTCGGCGAAGTGGCCTTCGTCGAACATCGCCTGAGCCTGTTCGAACGGGTCGGCAGCGGCCGGTGGCGGCATCTGCACATGCGGTTCCAGCAGCGCGCGCACGGCGGATTCCGGTTGTGCCCCGGCAAAGCCGTCGACCGGCTGACCGTCCTTGAACAGCACCACGGTCGGCAGGCTGCGAATGCCGAAGCGGGCGACGATGTCCTGCTCGATGTCGCAGTTGACCTTGGCCAGCAGCAACTCGCCCTGATAGCTCTCGGCAATGCCCTGCAGCATCGGCATCAACGCCTTGCACGGCGCACACCATTCGGCCCAGAAATCCACCAGCACCGGTTTGTTGAAGGAGGCTTCGATCACCGACTGGTCGAAATCGGCAGTCGTGGCGTCGAAGATGTACGGCGTTTGCTGACTCATGGGGGATCTCGTCAAAGCGTGGATGGGCTCACTATAAAGCTTCGCGAGGGGCTGCTGAAAGCTGTAACACTGATCGTTCCCATGCTCCGCGTGGGAATGCCTCCGGTGACGCTCTGCGTTACGCCGTACGAAGGGACGCGGAGCGTCCCGGGCTGCATTCCCACGCAGAGCGTGGGAACGATCATGCGCGGGTGGCGTGGTAAAGGCTCACATGCCGAAACTCTTCCGGCTCGGCCAGATCCGGCAAGGTCATCGCCTCGAGCATTTCAATTCGCTCATACAACGGATGACGAAAATCCCGCACACGTGAATCCGCCACCAGCGCTTCGCGTCCGCGAGTGAGAAACGCGTCGAGCAGCGGCAGATTGGCGCGGTCGTACAGCACGTCGGCGACCAGAATCAGATCGAAGCGATCGGCCTCGGCAAAGAAATCCGTCGAGTAGCTCATCTGCATATTGTTGAGCTCGGCGTTCGCCTTGCACGCGGCGATCGCCAACGGATCGAGATCGCAGGCCACCACTTCCAGCGCCCCGGCCTTCACCGCTGCGATGCCGGCGATCCCGGAACCGGCGCCGAAATCCAGCACGCGCTTGCCGCGCACCCACTCTGGAAACTGTGCCAGATAACGCGCCACGGCCAAGCCGCTGGCCCAGCAAAAACTCCAATAGGGCGGTTCATGCAGGATGCGCTGGGTTTCTTCCTGGCTGAATTCGCGGGCCATGTTGTCGCCATCGATCAACCACAGCTGCAAATCGGTGCCAGGCAACGCGCAGGCTTTCAGTCTGGCGTCGCCGAGCAATTCCCCCAAGGCCTGTTGCAGGTCGAGCGGTGCTGTCATGGCGCTTTGACGAATTGCAGCTGGCCCAAAGCCTGAGTGGTCGGTTGAGTGATGGTCTGCGACGGCAGGTGCAGGATCAGTTGTCCGGACTGGCTGGCGCGACCGCGCAGCTCAACCCGTGCGCCGGCCGGAAATGCCTCGGGGTTGAAGCGCAGATGAAACGGCAGGATCTGGTTGTTGCCGATCAGGCTGGAACTGGCGAGCAATTGTTGCGGGCGATCCTTTTCATCAATCACCAGCAGCGCCAATTCGACTTCGGCGCCGGTTGGCACGCCTTGCAGGGTGCCGCTCAATTCGCGCTGATGCGCTGGCAGCGGGCCGAGTTCGGCGGCCTCTTTGGCTTTTTTCTGCGCCTGTTGCGGCGCGGGGCCTGGGGTCGGCGGTTGCGGCTTGGGTGCGTCGCTGCCACAGGCCACCAGCAGGCTGAAAAGACTGAGCAGAACAAGCGGACGTAACGGCATTGGAGGCTCCGGCAGAATGAATTCCATGGATCAGACGATCATGCCGTTCTGTATACCGCAAAGCCTATGGCTTGTCTTGCCACGGGGATGCGCTACCATGGCCCTCCCATTTTTTGTTGCCAGCCACCATGCACTGTCCCTTCTGCGGTGCCAACGACACCAAGGTCATCGACTCGCGTCTGGTCGCCGAGGGCGAACAGGTGCGCCGCCGGCGTGAATGCCTGGCCTGCGGCGAACGTTTCACGACGTTCGAGACGGCCGAGCTGGTGTTGCCGCGCCTGATCAAAACTGACGGCAGCCGCCAACCGTTCGACGAAGAAAAACTCCGCGCCGGCATGCAACGCGCGCTGGAGAAACGTCCGGTCAGCGTCGAGCGCCTCGAATCCTCTCTGGTCCACATCAAGCACAAGCTGCGCGCCACCGGCGAACGCGAGGTCAAATCCCTCGTGGTCGGCGAGCTGGTGATGGCCGAGCTGCAAAAGCTTGATGAAGTCGCCTATATCCGTTTTGCCTCGGTGTACAAGCGCTTCCAGGACCTCAATGAATTCCGCGAAGAGATCGACCGCCTCGCCCGCGAACCGGTGAAAGAATGACCACCGCCGCCGAGCAGGCGATCCTCGACGCGCATTTCATGGCCCGCGCACTGGAACTGGCGCGCAAGGGCCACTACACCACCCATCCCAATCCGCGAGTCGGTTGCGTGGTGGTGCGTGACGGCCAGATTGTCGGCGAAGGCTGGCATGAGCGCGCCGGCGAACCCCATGCCGAAGTCCACGCTCTGCGCGCCGCTGGCGAGCAGGCCCGGGGCGCGACGGCGTACGTGACCCTCGAGCCTTGCAGCCACCACGGGCGCACGCCGCCGTGTGCCGATGCCTTGGTGATCGCTGGCGTTGCCCGGGTCGTGGCGGCGATGCGTGATCCCAATCCGCAGGTCGCCGGGCGCGGTTTGCAGCGCTTGGCCGAGGCTGGTATTGCCACCGAAAGTGGTGTGCTGGAGGCTGAAGCACGCAAGCTCAATCAAGGTTTTCTGAAGCGCATGGAACTTGGCTTGCCGTTCGTGCGGGTCAAGTTGGCCATGAGCCTCGACGGTCGCACAGCTATGGAAAGCGGCGAGAGCCAGTGGATCACCGGCCCGGCGGCGCGTTCTGCGGTACAGCGTTTGCGCGCTGAGGCGGCTGTGGTGCTGACCGGCGCCGACACGGTGCTGGCCGATGGCGCACGCTTGACCGTACGCGCGGACGAACTCGGTCTGGGCAGTGAGCAAACCGCGCTGGCCATGAGTCGCCCGCCATTGCGCGTGTTGATCGATGGCCGCCTGCGGGTGCCGCTGGATGCGCCGTTCTTCAAGGCCGGGCCGGCGCTGGTCGCCACCTGTGTCGCGGTCGAGGAGCAATATGCCAATGGCCCGGAATGCCTGATCGTGCCGGGTGCCGACGGCCAGGTCGATCTGCATCAATTGCTTATCGAACTGGCCAGCCGTGGCACCAACGAGGTGCTGGTCGAGGCCGGGCCGCGTCTGGCCGGCGCCTTTGCGCAACTGGGGCTGGTCGACGAATTCGTGATCTTCATTGCCGGCAAGTTCCTCGGCTCCACGGCGCGTCCGCTGCTCGACTGGCCGCTGGCGCAGATGAAAGATGCGCCGGAACTGAAAATCACTGAAATCCGCGCGGTGGGCGATGACTGGCGAGTCACTGCGATCCCTGTGCCTTCAGCCCGCGTATAATTCCCGGCCATCGCGTTAGCGCTGGCCTCGTTCTCAAGGAGAACCCCATGTTCACCGGCATCATCGAATCCATCGGCAGTATCCGCGCACTGACCCCAAAGGGCGGTGATGTGCGGGTGCACGTCGCAACCGGCAAGCTCGATCTGAGCGACGTCAAACTCGGCGACAGCATCGCGGTCAACGGCGTTTGCCTGACCGCCGTCGAGTTGCCGGGCGACGGCTTTGCCGCCGACGTCAGCCGCGAAACCCTTGATTGCACCGCCATGAATGACCTGAAAAGCGGCAGCCCGGTCAATCTGGAAAAAGCCCTGACCCCGACCACTCGCCTTGGCGGGCATCTGGTCAGCGGTCATGTCGATGGTGTTGGCGAAGTGGTATCGCGCAGCGACAATGCCCGCGCCGTGGAATTTCGCATCCGCGCGCCGAAAGAGCTGGCCAAGTACATCGCCCACAAAGGCTCGATCACCGTCGACGGCACCAGCCTGACCGTGAACGAAGTCGATGGCGCCGAATTCATGCTGACGATCATTCCGCACACCCTCAGCGAAACCATCATGGCTTCATACAAGCCGGGCCGCCGGGTGAATCTGGAAGTTGACCTGCTGGCGCGTTATCTGGAGCGTCTGCTGCTGGGCGACAAGGCCGCCGAGAAGACCGCCGGCAGCACCATCACCGAAAGCTTTCTGGCCCAAAACGGCTACCTCAAATAATTCAAAAGAAGGGGGTGCCTTGTGGCGCTCAATAGCATCGAAGAACTGGTTGAAGACATCCGCCAAGGCAAGATGGTCATCCTCATGGATGACGAAGACCGCGAGAACGAAGGCGACCTGATCATGGCCGCCGAATGCTGCCAGGCCGAACACATCAACTTCATGGCCAAGCACGCCCGTGGCCTGATCTGCATGCCGATGAGCCGCGAGCGCTGCGAACTGTTGAAGCTGCCGCTGATGGCGCCGCGCAACGGTTCCGGTTTCGGCACCAAGTTCACCGTTTCGATCGAAGCTGCCGAAGGCGTGACCACCGGCATCTCCGCCGCTGACCGCGCGCGCACCGTGCAAGCGGCTGCCGCCAAAGACGCCAAGGCTGAAGACATTGTCAGCCCGGGTCACATTTTCCCGCTGATGGCGCAGGCCGGCGGCACTCTCGCTCGCGCCGGCCACACCGAAGCCGCTTGCGACCTGGCGCGTATGGCCGGTTTCGAGCCGAGCGGGGTGATCTGCGAAGTGATGAACGACGACGGCACCATGTCCCGTCGCGCTGAACTCGAAGCATTCGCCGCCGAACACAACATCAAGATCGGCACCATCGCCGACCTGATCCACTACCGGATGATCCACGAACGTACCGTTCAGCGGATTGCCGAGCAGCCGCTGGACAGCGAACTGGGCCAATTCAACCTGGTGACCTATCGTGATTCGGTGGAAGGCGACGTGCACATGGCACTGACGCTGGGCACTGTCTGCGCTGAGGAGCCGACGCTGGTTCGCGTGCACAACATGGACCCGCTGCGCGACCTGCTGATGGTCAAGCAACCGGGGCGCTGGAGCCTGCGCGCCGCCATGGCTGCGGTCGCCGAGGCCGGCAGCGGTGTGGTGCTGCTGCTCGGTCACCCGCTCGATGGCGACGTGCTGCTGGCGCATATCCGTGAAACCGGTGAGCAGGCAGCGCCGAAAAAACCGACCACCTACAGCATTGTCGGGGCCGGCTCGCAGATCCTGCGTGACCTCGGCGTGCGCAAAATGCGCTTGATGTCGGCGCCAATGAAGTTCAATGCGATATCCGGTTTCGATCTGGAAGTTGTAGAATACGTGCCCTCCGAATAATGACCGGCTGTTTCCGGACTCCGATTCGCGGCAAATAAATCACTGAGGGACGCGTAGCAAACGCGTCCCGGCTCTTTAAGAGAACTGACGAATGACCCTGAAGACCATCGAAGGTACCTTCATCGCCCCCAAAGGCCGCTACGCTCTGGTAGTGGGCCGCTTCAACAGCTTCGTGGTTGAAAGCCTGGTCAGCGGTGCCGTTGATGCCCTGGTTCGCCACGGCGTGAGCGAAAGCGACATCACCATCATCCGCGCACCGGGCGCCTTCGAAATCCCGCTGGTTGCGCAGAAAGTCGCCCAGAAAGGCGAGTTCGCAGCGATCATCGCCCTCGGCGCGGTCATTCGTGGCGGTACTCCGCACTTCGAATACGTGGCTGGCGAGTGCACCAAAGGCCTGGCCCAGGTCTCCATGGAATTCGGCGTACCGGTCGCGTTTGGCGTGCTGACCGTCGATTCCATCGAGCAAGCCATCGAACGTTCCGGCACCAAGGCCGGTAACAAAGGTGCCGAAGCTGCCCTGTCCGCTCTGGAAATGGTCAGCCTGCTGGCGCAGTTGGAGGCCAAGTGATTAGCGACGAAAGCGATCGTTTCAACCCGCGCGATCCGAAACCTGCGGATGCCGGCAAGCCGTCGAAGAGCGCCAAGCGTCGCGAAGCCCGTCAGCTCGCGACTCAAGCGCTGTACCAGTGGCACATGGCCCGGCAATCGCTGAACGAGATCGAAGCGCAGTTTCGCGTTGATAACGATTTCACCGATGTCGACGGCGCCTACTTCCGTGAAATCCTTCACGGGGTTCCGCAGTTCAAGACCGAAATCGACACTGCCCTGACGCCTTGCCTGGATCTGGCGATCGAAGAGCTGGACCCGGTTGAACTGGCGGTTCTGCGCCTGTCGACCTGGGAACTGCTCAAGCGCGTCGACGTGCCATACCGCGTTGTGATCAACGAAGGTATCGAGCTGGCCAAAGTGTTCGGTTCGACCGACGGCCACAAGTTCGTCAACGGCGTGCTCGACAAGCTGGCCCCGCGCCTGCGTGAAGCTGAAGTGAAGGCGTTCAAGCGCTGATCGGCGCTTGAATACTTTTTCTCGGCCATGGGCGAGTTTGAGCTGATCCGCAATTTCTTCGCCGCCGCGCCTTGTGCGCAGGGCGGCGAAGGCGTTGCTCTGGGGATCGGCGACGACTGCGCCTTGCTGGCGGTTCCCGCTGGGGAACAGCTGGCGGTTTCTACCGATACGCTGGTGGCCGGTGTGCATTTCGCCGACCCCTGCGATCCGTTTCTGCTCGGCCAGCGCTCGCTGGCCGTCGCGGTCAGTGACCTGGCCGCCATGGGCGCCGCGCCCGTTGCCTTTACCCTTGCCCTGACCTTGCCGACGGTGACTGCCGATTGGCTGCAAGCCTATGCCCGTGGTTTGAACCGCATGGCGCAAAGCTGCGGCGTCGCGCTGGTCGGCGGCGATACCACGCGCGGACCGTTGAGCCTGACGGTCACCGTGTTCGGCCGCGTACCCGCTGGCCAGGCCTTGACCCGCAGCGGTGCGCAGGCCGGTGATCTGCTCTGCGTCGGCGGCGAACTGGGCAATGCGGCCGGCGCCTTGCCGCTGGTATTGGCTCAACGTGATGCCGAAGCGCATATCGCCCAGCCGCTGCTCGAGCATTACTGGTCGCCGCAGCCGCAACTGGCCCTCGGTCAGGCCCTGCGCGGCAAGGCTACGGCGGCGCTGGACATCTCCGATGGCCTGCTCGCCGATTGCGGGCATATCGCGCTGGCGTCGCAGGTGCGACTTGAGATTGAACGCGAGCGTGTACCGTTGTCGGATGCTTTAGTCGCGTTTCTCGGTCAGCGCGGTGCCGAGCGCGCGGCATTGAGCGGTGGTGATGATTACGTACTGGCCTTCACCTTGCCGTCCGCCGAGTTGCCGGCACTGTTGGCCGACGGCTGGCCGATCCATGTGATCGGGCGAGTGCTGCCGGGCCAGGGCGTGCTGCTGCTGGACCGCGACGGGCACGACATCACTCCGCAGATTCGTGGCTACCAACATTTTCAGGAGACACCGTGACAGATCACCCGAAACAGGTCCCTGCCGAATTCGTGCCTCCCTCGGTCTGGCGCAATCCGTGGCATTTCCTCGCGTTCGGCTTCGGCTCCGGCACCTTGCCAAAAGCGCCGGGCACGTGGGGCTCGCTGGTGGCGCTGCCGTTCATTCCGCTGTGGCAGATGCTGCCCGACTGGGGCTACTGGCTGATGCTCGGCATCACCATGCTGTTCGGCTTCTGGCTGTGCGGCAAAGTCGCTGACGATTTGCGCGTGCACGACCACGAAGGCATTGTCTGGGACGAAATGGTCGGCATGTGGATCACCCTGTGGCTGGTGCCGGAAGGCTGGTACTGGTTGCTCGCGGGTTTTCTGGTGTTCCGCTTCTTCGATATCCTCAAGCCGTGGCCGATCCGCTGGATCGACAAGCACGTGCATGGCGGCGTCGGCATCATGCTCGACGACGTGCTGGCCGGTGTGTTCGCCTGGCTGGCGATGCAAGGGCTGGTATGGGCATTCGCCTGATTCGACTCACGTGAGGAACCACGCAATGCTGCGACGCGGGTTGGCGCTGCTGCTTCTGGCTCTGCTGGGCACGTTCGCCCACGCGCAGGCCGCCGCGCCTGTGCCTGGGGTGATCCATCTGGCCAGCGAAGACTGGGAGGATTACACCGCCGCCGATGGTCACGGTCTGGCCTGGGACGTGTTGCGCAAAGTGTTCGAGCCGGCCGGGGTCAAGCTGGACATCCGCACGGTGCCGTACACCCGTTCGATCGGGCTGGTGCAGTTGAAGGAAGTCGACGCGCTGGTCGGCTCCTACCGCGACGAAGCCGAGCACGTGCTGTACCCGCAATCGAAGTTCGATTCTGATCACATCTACGCGCTGGGCCTGGCGAGCAGCCCGCCGCCGACCCAGGCGACCTTGGACAAATATCGGTTGGCCTGGGTGCGCGGCTACCGCTACGAAAACTACTTGCCGAACATCCAGCGCTTCAACCAGATCGAACGACGTACCGGCATTCTGCTGATGCTCAAGCAGGGCCGGGCGGATTACTACATCGATGCGCTGACCGAGATTGAAGCGGTCGTGCGCGATGCCGCGGATCCAGCGCAGTATCGCTATTCGCATCTGGCTGAGTTGCCGCTGTTTCTCGGTTTCGCCGATACCCCACAGGCTCGCGCGTTGATGGCGCTGTATGACCGGCGCATGGCGGAGCTGGTCAAGAGCGGAGAGTTGAAGCCGGTCTTCGAGAAGTGGCAGCAGCCGTATCCGTTTGATCCAAAATGATCACAATGTCCTGTGGGAGCGTATGGCAGCTGTCATCAAACTTTTTGATGGTTATGCCCGATAATTCAGCCTAAGCGTCCACAGGAACCTGCTGTTACAATGCCCGCCTGCGAATTTTCAGTCTTCTAGATCAGGAGCACATCGGTGCCTGTCGTCTTCGTCGCCGCTTCCAAGCTGCCAACGCCTTTTGCGCAATTCACCATGCACGGCTTTCTCGATGAGAGCACCGGGCGTGAGCACGTCGTGCTGAGCCTCGGTGAAATTGCCGATGGCGCCCCGGTACTCGGTCGCCTGCATTCCGAATGCCTGACCGGCGATGCCTTGTTCAGCCAGCGTTGCGACTGCGGCTCGCAACTGGAAGCCGCGTTGCAGGCGATCGCCCGCGAAGGCCGCGGCGTGCTGCTGTATCTGCGTCAGGAAGGGCGCGGCATCGGTCTGCTGAACAAGATCCGCGCTTACGAGTTGCAGGACGGCGGCGCCGATACCGTGGAAGCCAACGAGCGTCTGGGCTTTGCCGCCGATCAGCGCGACTACGCCATGTGCCTGCCGATGCTTGAGCATCTGGGCGTGAAATCCCTGCGCCTGATGACCAACAACCCGCGCAAGGTCAAAGCGCTGACCGATATGGGCATCGTCGTCGCCGAGCGCGTGCCGCTGCACACCGGGCACAATCCGCACAACAAACTCTATCTGGCGACCAAGGCCAGCAAGCTCGACCACATGATGGGCAACGAACATCAGGGCGAGGTCGACCGCGCGTGACCCGTGGCCAGGTGCGGCGGCGGTTGGCGGTGGCCTGGTGGCAATACCTGGCGCTGGCCCTGTTGCCGCTGTTTGTGCTCAACGCGCTGTTCGGTGAAGGCCAGGGCCTGCTGCCAGTGCTGGCAATGCCTTTGTTCATCGCCGGCGTCGCCTCGATGTTTGTCAGCCTGAAGTATTTCGCCCGCTACAAACACGCCCTGATCGCCACGCAAAAAGCCCTCGATACCGCCGAAGAACCCACCGCCTGGATTGCCCTTGCGGCGCGTCGGCGTACGGCGTTGCTGGTAGCGTCCTTGCCGGCCTGGATCGGCGCACTGGCGGTATTCGTCGGCCTCGAAGCCGTGCCGTTGATGTTGCTGGCGCTGTCCACCGCCGTGCTGTTCTACCTCTATCGTATTCCGCGTCAACTCGGCTGATGCATCGCCTGTGGCTGGCGGTTCTGCTGCTCGCCCTGAGCAGCCCGGCGCTGGCCGCACTGCGTGTGGTCAGCCTCGCCCCCTCACTGTCTGAAATCGTCGTTGAACTGGATTCCGCTGACCTGCTGGTCGGCGTACTGGATGCGGGCGAGCGGCCGCCGGCGATTGCCGATGTTCCATCTGTGGGCCGCTACGGCCAGCTCGACATGGAGCGCTTGCTCAGCCTGAAACCGGATTTGCTGCTGCTCTGGCCCGGCAGTGTTGGCGCCGGGCAGCGTGATCAGCTCAAGCGCCTGAACATTCCAACCTTCGTCGCCGAGCCGCATACGTTGATGCAACTCGCGGCGCAGATCGAAGCCATTGCCGAACAGCTCGGGCGTCCTGAACGCGGGGCGCAACGAGCGGCCGAATTGCGTAAACAACTGGATGACCTTCGTCAGCGTTATCGTCGTGATGTGCCGCTGCGGGTGTTTTATCAGGTCTGGGACAAGCCGCTGTATACCGTGGGGGGCGGGCAGATCATCAGCGATGCGCTTGAGGTGTGCGGCGCGCGCAATGTCTTCGCCGAGCTGAATCTGCCGGCACCGCAGGTGAGTATCGAGGCGGTATTGCAGCGTGATCCCGAAGTGATTGTCGCCGGTGATCAGGCGCAGCTTGGGGCGTGGAAGACCTGGCCGCAGGTGGCAGCAGTCAGGCAGGGGAGACTGTTATTGGTCAGTGATAAAGGTCTGGAAAGGCCCAGTGGTCAGATGATCAGTGCGACCGCCAAACTCTGCCAATTGATCGCGCCGGATCGGTAGACCGCATCGCCTGTATTTGCGAGCAGGCTCGCTCCCACACTGGAGTTGCGGTGAAAACAAAAGGTGTGGCCGCACTCAATCTACTGTGGGAGCGAGCCTGCTCGCGAAGAGGCCTGCCAACCAACACAAATGTCAGTTCAGAGTTCAGGAATCCAGGTGACCCCGAACATCCACGCCCGACCTTCCTCGCGATAGCCATACTGCGCACCGTCATAGCTGTAATTCGCCCGGCTGTAACCCTTGTCCAGCAGGTTATCCACCTTCAGATCCAGCTTGATCTCACGGTTCAGCGCCCAACTGCTGCGCAGCCCGAGCGTGCCGTAGCCACCCAGCGACTGGGTGTTGTTCAAGTCGTCGTAACTGCCGCTGACCAATTGCCAACTGGCGCCGAGTCCCAAGCGATCAAACTGCCGATCCAGATCCCAACTGGCCGTGCGCCGCGCCCGTCGCGCCAGGGTATGCCCGGTATCGCGATCTCGCGGATCAATGATCGCCACGCCGAGATTGCTCTGCCAGCCAAACAGCTCCTGCTTCAACGCTGCTTCAAAACCGTTGATGCGCGCTGACGCAACGTTCTGTGGGCGTGAGTTGCTGCCGAAGATGATCGCGTCTTCCAGGTCGGTACGGTAAATCGAGGCTTCCAGCCGCGCGCTGTCGCTCAACTGGCTGCGCCATTGCAGTTCGTAGCTTTTCGAAGTTTCCGGTTTCAGGTCGCGATTGCTGAAATCCGGGTAGTACAGGTCGTTGAAGGTCGGCGCACGGAACCCTTCGCTGTAGCTCAGCAGCACGTCGTTGTCCGGGTTCAGCGGCAGGGTGAAAGTGCCGCTCCAGGTGTTCTGGCTGCCGAACTGCTGGTTGTCGTCGTGGCGCAGGCCGATCTCGGTGGAGAAACTGTCGGCCTGATAGCGATGCTGGATGAACGCTGCGCGATTCCAGCGGCTGTCCTCGTCAAACGCAGTGCTGCTGTTGACCCGGTCTTCGTACCAGTCGCCGCCGAGGATAAGGCTGTTGCGCGCGTCCAGCGTCAGGTCGTTCTGCCAGTTCACCGAGTCGCGATAGGTATTGAACACCGTGCGCTCGTCGCTGAGCTTGTCGAAGGTCTTTTCGCGGTTTTCGCTGTGGCCGAATTCGATGCGGGTTTTCCAGGTTTCGTTGACCTGCGCATCGACATAACTGCTGATGCTGCTGACATTGAAATCACTGTATGGCTGCTGTTGCACCGACTCGAACGTGGCCATGTCGAAGCGGCCGAACGGATTGTCGAATTCGCTCCTGCCACGGTTATCCAGCAGATTGGCGCCGACTTCGACGTCATCGGTCAGCGCGTGGCTCAGGCTCAGGCTCAGGGATTTGTTGCGGTAGGCGTCATGGTCGCTGTCGCTTGGATACGACTCGTGGGTACGGTCGATCCCGGCCGTTTCGTCGAGGCTGGCGCCGAGGTTGAAGCGGGTTTTCTCGTCGCCGCCGGACAAGCCGAGGCTGCGTTCCCAGGTCTGCTGACTGCCGAAGCCCAGATGCAGGCGTGGCTGCAAGCCTTGCTCGGTGCCGCGCCGGGTGAAGATCTGGATCACCCCGCCAATCGCGTCGCTGCCGTAAATCACCGAGCGCGAACCGCGCAGCACTTCGACGCGCTCGATCTGCTCGATGTTCAGATGCTGCAGGTTGCTGTCGCCGGAAGTCGAATTGCCGATGCGCTGGCCATCGACCAGCACCAGGCTCTGCGCCGATTGCGTGCCGCGAATGTAGATCCCCGGCAGACTGCCGCGCCCGCCAGTCTGCGCCACTTGCACGCCGGGCACGCGCCGCAGCAGATCGGGCACGTCGCTTGGTTGCAGGCGATCAATGTCTTCGCGGGTGAACACGGTGTTGGCGGCGCTGCTGTCGTTGCGCGCCTCGACCTGACGATTGGCGCTGATCAACGTGTCCGGCAGCTTCAGCGCCTGATCGCGTTCGAATGTATCGGCAAGGGCGCTGGCGGTTGGCAGCAGGAGGAAGGGCAGGGCGAGGCGCGAGAGGTTCATGGACAGTCCAACGGGAGTTTCAGGTGTACACAAATCAAATGTGGGAGCGAGCCTGCTCGCGAAGGCGGTGTATCAGTCAGTTCGTCTGTGACTGACAGTCCGCTTTCGCGAGCAGGCTCGCTCCCACAAGGGTATTGCGTTTATTGGGCGAGCAAATCCAGCCGCTGGCGAATCGACGCTTCGATCCCGGCCTCATCCAGCCCGCACTCGGCAAGCATCTGCGCCGGTTTCGCATGCTCGACGTAAATGTCCGGCAAGCCCAGATGCAGCATCGACTTGAGGATGTTTTCGCGGGCGAGAAACTCGCTGACCGCGCCACCGGCGCCGCCCATGATTGCGTTCTCTTCGATAGTCACCAGCAACTCGTGGCCACCGGCGATCTCGCGCACCAGCGCTTCATCGAGCGGTTTGACGAAACGCATGTCGACCACGGTGGCGTCGAGTTTCTCGGCGACTTTCAAGGCTTCGCTCAGTTGCACGCCGAACACCAGCATGGCGACCTTGCTGCCCTGACGACGGACGATGCCCTTGCCGATTTCGATCGCTTCGAGATCTTTTTCGATGACTGCATTCGGCCCGCTGCCGCGTGGGTAACGCACTGCCGCCGGGCCGTTGTAGAGGTGGCCGGTGGTGAGCATCTTGCGCAGTTCGTTTTCATCGCTCGGGGTCATGATGAGCATGCCCGGGATGCAGCGCAGGTACGACAGGTCGTAGCTGCCAGCGTGGGTCGGGCCGTCTTCGCCGACCAGGCCGGCACGGTCGATGGCGAACAGCACGTCGAGGTTCTGCACCGCGACATCGTGTACCAGTTGGTCGTAACCGCGTTGCAGGAATGTCGAATAGATCGCCACCACCGGTTTCGCGCCTTCGCAGGCCATGCCGGCGGCGAACGTTACCGCGTGCTGCTCGGCAATCGCCACGTCGAAATAACGCTCGGGGAAGCGCTCGCTGAACGCCACCAGATCCGAGCCTTCCTTCATCGCCGGGGTAATTCCGACCAGACGAGCGTCAGCCGCCGCCATGTCACACAGCCACTCGCCAAACACCGCCGAATACTTCGGCCCGCCGACGGCTTTCGGCGCAGCGGCGGGGGCGTCCAGTGGTTCGAGTTTGGTGATGGCGTGGTAACCGATCGGGTCGACTTCCGCCGGGGCGAAGCCTTTGCCTTTCTTGGTGACGATGTGCAGGAACTGCGGGCCTTTGAGATCGCGCATGTTGCGCAGGGTGGCGATCAGGGTTGGCAGGTCGTGGCCGTCGATCGGGCCGATGTAGTTCCAGCCCAGCTCTTCGAACAGGGTGCCGGGGACCAGCATGCCCTTGGCATATTCTTCGGTGCGACGGGCGATTTCCCACGCGCCGGGCAGCCGCGAAAGGACTTTCTTGCTGCCCTCGCGCATGCTCGCGTAGGTGCGGCTGGAAAGGATCTTCGCCAGATAGTTCGACAGCCCGCCGACGTTGCGCGAGATCGACATATCGTTGTCGTTGAGGATCACCAGCATGTTGGCGTTGACTTCAGGCGCATGGTTCAGCGCCTCGAAAGCCATGCCGGCGGTCAGCGCGCCGTCGCCGATCACGGCGATAGCCTTGCGATCGCTGTCCTGCAGACGGGCGGCAATGGCCATGCCCAGCGCAGCGCTGATCGAGGTGCTGGAGTGGCCGACGCCGAAGGTGTCGTACTCGCTCTCGGAGCGGCGCGGGAACGCGGCAATGCCGTCCTTTTGACGCAGGCTGGCCATGCGCTCGCGGCGACCGGTGAGGATCTTGTGCGGATACGCCTGATGCCCGACGTCCCACAGCAGACGGTCGTCCGGGGTGTCGAAAACGTAATGCAGCGCGATGGTCAGCTCGATCACGCCCAGGCCGGCACCGAAATGCCCACCGGTCTGGCCGACCGTGTAGAGCAATTCCAGGCGCAACTCATCGGCCAGGGTTTCCAGCTCGGCTTCGCCTAACCGGCGCAGGCCGTCCGGCGTGTTCGCACGGTCGAGCAGGGGCGTGGTCGGGCGCTTGCGGGGAATCTCATGAAACGTCGTGGGCATCAGGCGAATCGTTATAGGTATAAAAGATGCGGCAGTTTACCTGATGCATCGCCCCCTGCCCACGCGTTGGTCTTTTTTGGCCGATACGCCGTCAGTTGCGTCGCTCGACGATATACCGCGCCAGCTCGCGCAACGGCTCGGCGGCCGCGTCAAACGGTCGCAGCGCCTGCAGAGCCTGATCGCGCAGTTCCAGAGCGTAGGCCTTGGCGGCGTCGAGGCCGAGAAGCGCCGGGTAGGTTGGCTTGTCGCGGGCAATGTCGGCGCCCTGCCGTTTGCCGAGGGTCGCGGTATCGCTTTCCACGTCGAGGATGTCGTCCTGCACCTGAAAGGCCAGGCCGATGGCCTGTGCATAAGTCTGCAACGCCTGAAGCTGATCAGGCTGGGCGCGGCCGCTGGCCAGGGCACCAAGCTTGACGCTGACCTCAATCAGCGCGCCGGTCTTGTGCCGGTGCATTTGTTCGAGGGCTGTTTGATCGAGCTTGAGACCGACCGAACCCAGATCGATGGCCTGACCACCGACCATGCCCGCCGGACCGGCTGCATGGGCCAGCGCCGTGACCATCTGCAGACGGATGTCGCTGCTGCAATCGCTCAGGCGCGGATCGAGCAGGGCGCTGAAGGCCAGGCTCTGCAAGCCGTCACCGGCGAGGATCGCGCAGGCTTCGTCGAATTTCTTGTGGGTCGTCGGCTGGCCGCGACGCAGATCGTCATCGTCCATCGCCGGCAAATCGTCATGCACAAGCGAGTAGGCGTGGATCAACTCGACCGCACAGGCCGCGCCGCTGGCCTGTTCAGCCTGGCCACCGAGGGCTTCGCACGCCGCGTAAGCCAGCAACGGACGCACGCGTTTGCCGCCGTTCATCACGCTGTAGCGCATCGCTTCGTAGAGCCGCGCCAGTTCCGGCAGCGGCGCGTTGAACAGCGTCTCCAGCGCCGCGTTGACCCGGGCCTGACTGCTCGCCGAATACGCCGCGATCATTCTGGCTCATCCGCGTCGAAGGGTTCCTCGGCGAGCTCGCCATCGCGCTCCAGCAGCACCTGCACTTTCTGCTCGGCCTGGGCCAGCGCCGCCTGGCAGTCACGGGTCAGACCGATGCCCTGCTCGAAAGCGGTCAGCGAGTCTTCCAGCGACAATTCACCGTTCTCCAGACGCTCGACCAGTGTTTGCAGGTCGGCGAGGGATTGTTCGAAATCCAGTGCAGCTTTTTTGCGGGCCATGGCGGCAAATTCCGGTAGACGTTAAACCGGCGCGACACTAGCAGATAGGGGGGGTATGGGCAAATGAGCGGGCCGTCGCCAAGCCTCTCCATAACGGTCGGCGAGTTAATCCGGATAGTTGATTTTGTAACGCGTACTGCGTCCGCCGCCCGGCAGGCGTTGCAGACAGCCCTTGTCCAGCAACTCCGCCAGATGCCGCGTTGCGGTGGCTTTGGAAACTTTCGCAACCGCTTGATATTGCCCTGCGCTGAGGCCCTGTTCGAAACCGCGCTCACCGCCATCGAGCAAGCGATTGAGCACTTTGATCTGCTCCGCTGAAAGGTCGGATTCGCGGTGCGCCTGCCAGAAGCGAGTCTTGCCCAACACCGAATCTATCCGGGTGATGGCTTGCTGCAGGCTGCGCAGCAGTGTCTGCAAAAACCAGGTCAGCCATTCGGTGATATCGAGCGTGGCCTTTTGGCTCGACTCCAGAATCCGGTAATAACCGGCGCGATCCTCGAGAATGCTTGCGGACATCGCGTAGAAGCGGATCGCCTGCGCTTCGCCTTGCGCCAGCGCCAGATCGGTGATTGTGCGGGTCAGACGACCGTTGCCGTCGTCGAAAGGGTGCAGAGTGACAAACCAGAAATGCGCGATGCCTGCGCGTAACAGCGGATCCAGCGAAACCTGATCGCGGCTGGCTTCGAACCAGCTCAAAAAACGCTCAATTTGCTGTTCCAGCCCTTGGCGCGGTGGCGCCTCAAAGTGAACCGTTGGCCGGTCGAGCCGACCGGACACCACCTGCATCGGTTCGTCGCCGCGCAAGGTACCGACGAGTATTGGCCGCGCGCTGGACATCGCTTCCTCGGCGGGGAAAAGCCAGGTGTGCCATTCCAGCAATCGGGCCAGGGTCAGCGGCTCGTCGAAGCCATGGGTGGCATCGAGCATCAATTGCGCCAAGCCCTCGCTACGCTGGCTGACGCTATCGCGATCAATCCATTCCAGACCCAGGCGCCGGGCCAGAGAAGAACGCACGGAGCCGACATTCAGTTGCTCACCTTCGATGGCGGAGGAGGTGACGATGTTCTGAAGCAACGCATCGAGCTCGCTCTGTGCGCTCATCGAATCGCCCACTGAGCCGGCCATTCCCAAGAGTCGGCCCTGCGTCCGCACGCACTCGCGCAGCAGCGGGGCGAGGCGCTCTGCTTGCCAGTTGAAGTCGGGCCAATCCGGTTGTTGCCAGATCCAGTGCGCGGTCATTGATCACCTGTCGTAGAAGCGTGAGCCGAATAAAAATGCTATTCGGCTCATTTGGTGAGCCGAATATGCCGGCTATTCGGCTCATCGTCTACCCGGATGGCGCGATTCCTACAGCAATCACACATGTATCCGATTGTTAAAAAACTGCCGAATCGCTACTCTTCGCGGCTTCTACGGCCCCGACAGTTGCGGGGCATTCAGACGAAACGCAGTTCACCGCTGTGAAGTACCGAGGATCGGGTGCAAGGTTTCGTTCAAGGCATGGCAGGAGGCGTCACATGCGTTCATTTCTTTTGCTGCTGATCGGCCTCGCCTGCGCGCCTGCGCTGTGGGCCGCGCCGACTGCGCAGTTGTCCGAGCCGGTCGGCGGCTGGCGTTATCACGGCTTGCTCGATCGTTCGGAAAATCCGCAGGTCGCCTACCCGACGCCGCCGATCGATCGCGGCATTCAGCGCAATCGCACGATGATCCAGGGCCAGCTCAAAGCCCTCGGCCACATGCGTCCGCCGCACAGCCTCGCCGTCAACGGCAATCCATTGAATCTGTACACCGATGATCAGGGACGTTTTGCCCGGCCCTACGCATTTGGCGCCGGTTCCAACAGCGTCGAAGTGATCAGCGCCGAAGGCCAGTCGCTCAAGCGCGTGCAATTTTATGAAGCAAATAATCTGCGCACGCCGGCGAAGATTCGTCTTGTCTTGGGATGGGACGACCCGAAAGCCGAGCTGGATCTGCATATTGTCACCCCCGACGGTCAGCATGCCTTTTGGGCACGGCCGGCGCTGAGCAATGGCGGCGGCCTCGACCCGGATGGTGTCGACGGCCCCGGCCCGGAAATGTTCACCATGACCGCGCCGCTGCACGGCACGTATCTGGTCTACGTCAACTATTGGGGCAACTACGGCGATGGTGGCTATAACTTCGAGGAAACCAGTAATCAGAACGAGGTGATCACCTCGCAGATCACCCTGGTGCTCAACGAAAACACCGTCGACGAAAAACGCGAAACCTTCATCGTGCCCCTGCGGGCGATCGGTGATCTGCTGCTGGTCAAGACTTTCAACTATTAAGCATCCCGCCACGGATGAACTCGGATGTTGTGAACATGAGCGATAACACTGTGACTCCAGCTGCCGCGACACCGGCGGCCAAACCTTCGCGGCGCTGGCCGCTGGTCGTGCTCGGCCTGTGCCTGGTGGCCGGTGTGGCGGGCGGTTTCGGCTGGCTGCTGCTCAAGCCCAAAGCGCCGCCGGCGACACTTGCCAGTGACAAGCTCGGCCTCGGCCGTCCGGATGCCTTGCTCGAAACCCGTTCACTGAGCCAGTTGCCCAAGGACCTGCTGACGGTGCCGTTCCTCAAGGCCACGCTTACCGAGGATTTCGTCTTCTATTACGAAACTCACGCCGACCGCCTCGGCCTGATCGGCAGCCTGCGCCGGATCATCTACGAGCATGACCTGAAGTTGCAGGACAGCCTGATCGAGCAGCTTTTCGATCAACCGGCCGATGTTGCGCTGTGGCGTGGCGCCGATGGTCGTTTGAAGGATTTCCTGCTGGTGATGGATCGCGGCGGGTTGGCCAAGCTGCTCGAGCCATTGGCGAAAGTGGCGCTGGATGACACCCAGCTCAGCGTGTTCGGCACTCTCAAAGTCGGCGGCGATGACGTGCCGCTGTATCAACTCAGCTATAACGCCAGCAAATCACTGCTGTTCGCGTCGCGCGGCGACAAACTGGTGATGCTGTCCAATCCAGCCAAGTACTACGACCCCGAGAGCGGCGTCTCGGAAGCGTCGGGCCGCGTTTCCGCGCAAGCGCTGGCGGCGTTGCTCAACGGTGAAAAACTCTTCCCCGAAGCGTTCGGCTTGCCGGCGAAAAGCCCGGAAACCAAGCAGCGTCTGTCGGTCAATTCCAGCGTGCTCGCCATGGGCTATCAGCGCTTCATCCCGAATTTCGCCGGGCTGCGTTTCGACATGGACGACAAGGGCTGGCACAGCTATCTGGCCATGGATGAACTGGAAAACCAGCCGGACTTCGATTTCAAACCGGTCTGGCAGGCGATGCCGTTGGGGGCGAGCGCTTGCGTGACCCTGCCGGTGGCGGCCGAGCCGCAGAAACCGATATTGATCAAGCTCGGTGCCGATGAAGCTGTTGCGCAAACGCTGACCGAACACGTCGCTGGCGCGGCCGGCCTGTGCTGGTACGCCGATTCGCGGTTGTACACACCGCTGCTGGTCGCCAGCCTCAAAGACGAGGACAGCAGCAAGCTTGACGGTGATCTGGGCAAATTGTTCGGCTCGATGGTCGGCGCGTTCGAAGCGAATGTCGCCGAAAGCGTATTCCCGGTGATCGACAAGCAGGAAGGCCAGAGCCACGTCTGGCAGCGTCAGGTCAGTTCCAGTTTCGGTCCGTACGCGGCGAAGACCGCTGAAAACCCGGAGGCGATTTCCGGCAAGGCGTTCATGAAAGTCAGCCTCGCCCGTCACGGCTCGACGCTGCTGTTCTCCCTCGACGACAAACTCGTCGACAAAGCCCTCGGCACCCTCGACAAGCGCTTCCCGCCGATGGCCGACGTTTTGCCAAAAGACGTACTGATGCCGATCTACTTCGGCCCGGACGCGATGGCGCAACTGATGCAGCGCGAAACCCTCGACAGCCTGCCGCAGGATATGGAGCCGGTGTTCTACAACGCTGCGCAAACCTACCTGATGCCGAAACTGCGCACCCTTGGCGGTTACGGCAAATATGCCCTGACCCTGCCTGAAGGCAGCGAGCCTGACGGCCACTGGCAATGGCTGCCGCTGGAATGGAAAGCGCTGTGAGCGCACTGATCCGCAGCCTCGGCTTGCTTGCGTTGCTGCTGAGCGCAGGCGCCCGTGCGGTTGAAGCTCCAGCGCTCGACCCGGCGCAATCCCAGGTATTCCGCGCCTGGTTTGTGCGCATCGCTCAAGAGCAGCTCAGCCAAGGCCCGAGCCCGCGCTGGTATCAGCAGGACTGCGCCGGGCTGGTGCGCTTTGCCGCCAACGAAGCGCTGAAAGTCCATGACGACAAATGGCTGCGCAGCAATGGCCTGTCCAATCGTTATCTGCCGCCGGAACTGTCGCTCAACGATGACCAGCGCAAGCTCGCGCAACAGTGGCAGCAGGGCGGCGGCAAGGTCGGGCCGTACGTCAACGCGATCAAACTGGTTCAGTTCAACAGCCATCTGGTCGGCCGCGATGTGTCGCAGGCGCGGCCCGGTGACCTGATGTTTTTCGATCAGGGCGACGACCAGCACTTGATGATCTGGATGGGCCGCTACATCGCCTATCACACCGGCACCACCACCCCCACTGACAACGGCATGCGTTCGGCAAGCCTGCAGCAACTCATGACATGGAAGGACACCCGATGGATACCCGACGCAGCCAACCCCAACTTCATCGGCGTCTATCGACTGAACTTTCTCTCCCAATGACCGGTGCCCGCATGTTGCGTATCTGTTCGCGAATTTCCTTGCTGTTGGCGTTGTTGCTGCCGTTTTCCTGCGTCAACGCCGAAGACTCGGTGGAGCCGAGCAATTACACGCCGGTGGCCGGTGAGAGTTTCTTCCTGCTCGCCGACAGCAGTTTTGCCAGCGACGAGCCGGCGATGGTCCGCCTCGAAGCCCCGGGTCGTGACTACCGGCGCTTTCGCATGGAGCCGTACGGCGGCGCCGACATTCGCGTATATCGCATCGACAAGCCGCTGGATTTCCTCAAGCGCCAGAAGAACCTGCATCGCGTCGTCAGCGACGGCCAGTTCAAGGGCGAAGGTCTGTCCAACACCCTCGCGTATCTGTGGGACAACTGGTATCGCAAATCCCGCCGGGTGATGCAGCGTGCGTTCTCCTACGAGTCGCGCAAGCAGGTCACCGAAGAAGTGCCGGAGTTGAAAATGGGTGAGGCCATGGCCGCGCCGACGCCGTACGACGCGCAGCCGCAATTCGCGCTGATCCCGGGTCTGCCGGTGGTCAGCCAGTTCCGTTATCCACTGTGGCAGGCCAAGCCTATCCAGCCGCCGGCCGGGGTTAATCTGGCCGGCTCGTCCAGCGACTTCGTCAGCGTCGCGCCGGGCAACGTTTACATCCCGCTGGGTAACCTGAAACCGGGGCTGTACCTGGTTGAAGCGCTGATCGGCAAGTACCGCGCGACCACCATGGTTTTCGTCTCCAACACCGTCGCGGTGAGCAAGATTGCCGGTGACGAATTACTGGTCTGGGCCGCGCGCAAACACGAGGGCAGCTCGGTGCCGAAGGTCAATGTGCTGTGGACCGATGGCCTCGGTGTGATGAGCAGCGGTGCTACCGATGCCGATGGTTTGCTGCGCCTGAAACACGTCAGCCCGGAGCGCTCGTTCGTCATCGGCGAGGACGAAGAGGGCGGCGTGTTCGTCTCGGAAAACTTCTACTACGACAGCGAAATCTACGACACCAAACTTTACGCCTTCACCGACCGGCCGCTGTATCGTCCGGGCGATTGGGTGTCGTTGAAAATCGTCGGTCGCGAGTTCAAGAATGCCCGTGATTCGGTGTTGCCGGGTGCGGCGGATGTCAGTGTCAGCGTGCTTGATGCCACGGGGACCGAATTGCAGACCCTCGATCTGAAACTTGATTCCAAGGCCGGTACTCAGGGCCGTTTCCAGTTGCCGGATAACGCCGTGGCCGGTGGTTACGAGATCCGTTTCAACTACAAGGCGCAGGCCTACAGCAGCGCCTTTCGTGTGGCTGAGTACATCAAGCCGCACTTCGAGATCTCGCTGAATCTGGCCAAGCAGGATTACCGCACCGGCGAGCCGGTGAAAGGCAGTCTGGTGCTGCTCTACCCCGACGGCAAACCGGTGGCCAATGCCAAATTGAGCCTGAGCCTGCGCGCCCAGCAATTGTCGATGGTCGACAACGAGCTGCAATACCTCGGGCAATTCCCGGTAGAGCTGACCAGCACCGAACTGACTACCGACAGCAAGGGCAACGCGACCCTCGATTTGCCGGCAGCCGATAAACCGAGCCGCTACATGCTCACCGTGTTCGCCAGCGACGGCGCGGCTTATCGGGTCAAGACCACCAAGGAAATCCTCATCGACCGTGGTGCGGCGAGTTTCCGCTTGAGCGCGCCGCAGCGGTTCAGCGCGGTCGGCGACAAGGTCGCCTTCAGCTACGCGAATGAAGGTGGCACCGAACAGAGCAAAGCCGTAACACCGAGCAGCTACGCCTGGGTACGCCTGGAAGATCAGAGCACCGGCGAAGGCAAACTCGCCGCAACGGATAAAGGTTTCAGCCTCGCCTTCGAACGTCCGGGCACCTACAACCTGACGCTTAAGGATCAACACGGTCGCGTCCTCGGCGCCACCGGCCATTCGGTCACCGGCGAGGGTGTGAAAGCGGTGCCGGGTACCGTGGAAATCGTCCTCGACAAGCCCGAGTACAAGGCGGGCGAAGAAGCGCTGGCGCTGATCACCTTCCCTGAGCCGGTCAGCGATGCACTGCTGTCGCTGGAGCGCGACAAGGTCGAGGCCACTGCGCTGCTGGCCAAGGGCGCTGACTGGTTGAAGCTGGAAAAACTCAGCGACACCCAATACCGCGCGCGCATTGCGGTGAAAGACAACTTCGCGCCGAACCTGACCTTCTCCGTGCTCTACACCAAGGGCGGTCAGTACAGCTTCCAGAACGCCGGGATCAAAGTGGTCGCGCCGCAAATCGACGTGGCGATCAGCACCGACAAAGCGGTGTATCTGCCGGGCGATACGGTCACGGTCGACCTGACGACTCAGTTCGCCGGCAAAGCGGTTCCGGCGCATCTGACGGTCAGCGTGGTCGACGAAATGGTCTACGCGCTGCAACCGGAAGTCGCGCCGAGCATCGATCAGTTCTTCTATCACCCACGGCGCAACAACGTGCGCACCAGTGCCAGCCTGTCATTCATCAGCTACGACGTGGCATTGCCGGGCAGCCCCGGCGCACCGGGCAAGGCCAATCGCAGCGAGCGCGGCGTGAAGGTGCTTGAGCGTCCGCGCCGTGAAGACGTCGACACCGCTGCGTGGCAGCCGGAGTTGTTGACCGGCGCCGACGGCAAAACCCGCTTCACCTTCAAGATGCCGGACTCGCTGACCCGCTGGCGCATCACCGCGCGGGCGATTGCCGATGACGGTCAGGTCGGGCAGAAGAAGCAGTTTGTCCGTTCGGAAAAACCGCTGTACCTGAAGTGGAGCGGGCCGAGCAGATTCCGCAAGGGCGATCAGCCGCAACTGGGTGTGTTCGCTTTCAGTCAGGCGGAGAAACCGGTCAAGGCTGAACTGGTGACTCACTATGCCGGTAACGAACAACGTATGCCGGTGACTCTGAACAGCGGCATCAATTACCTGCCACTGCCGGCGTTCGCTTTGGCCTCTGGCGAGTGGACGGCGGAGCTGGTGCAGGATGGCAAAGTCGCCGATGCCCTGGCTGTGCGCTTGAGTGCCACCGGTGAAGGCTGGCAGGTCACCCAGACACAAAGCTTCGAGGTGGTCAGCGGCGATACGCCGTTGAGTTTGCCGGCGGATGCCACGGATATCCGCCTGCGTCTGGATGACAGTCCGCAAGCGCTGTTCCGTTCCGCCCTCGATGATCTGCTGAGCTACCCGTACGGCGGCGTCGAGCAGACCGCCAGTCGCTTGCTGCCGTTGAGCATCGCCTATCCATCGCTGGCTTCGAACCCGCAGATTCGCGATCGCTTGCGCCTGATCATGCAGAACAACCGCCTGCGCCTGGTGCAAATGGCCGGGCCGTCGGCGAGCTTCACCTGGTGGGGCTACGACGGCGAGCCGGATGCATTTCTCACCGCCTATGCCTATTACGCCGACTGGAACGCCAGCCGCGTACTCGAGCTGACCCTGCCGCCGGAGCACTGGCAGCGGGTGCTGGAGGTTTATGCCAAGCAAGCGCCGAATACGCCATTGCTGCAACGGGCTCTGATTCTGTCGTTCGCCAAACAGATGCAGCTGCCAGTGAACACGCTGCTCAGCGGTTTGATCGACGATCTGGCCAAGGCCGGTGAAGGCGCTGCCGAAACCTTGCTCGACGACGGCCAGGACAGTCTGGTGATGAACGACCCGGATTCGGCACTTGGTCTGGCGACGGCACGGGCACTCACTGCATCGTTGGCCTCGCAGGCGAAAGTTGCTTTGCCGGAGGCATTCAATCGTCAACTGGGCGCAGCGCAACTACGTCTGGCGGTCAGCTCGCAGCCCTTCGTCGAAGCGCTGAACCTGTCGCTGCAACCGTTTGATCAGGCTCGCGCCACGGCGTTGCTGCAACGGTTACTGCCGCAGCAATCGACACTGGAACGTGCACTGGCGCTGACCTGGCTGCAACGCAGCATCGCTCAGGCCTCGCCGACCATCGCGCTGATGCCGGGTGAAGGCTGGAAGAAAAACTACGGGGCCAGCGGCGAGATGTACTGGACATGGCAGGGCGCGACGCCGTTGCCGAACGTACTGAGCGTGTCCGGCACTCAAGAGCGACCGCTGCGTGCAGCGCTGAGCTTCCAGACTCAACAGCCGCAGGTCGATCCGATGGCCGTGACCATCACCCGGCGCCTGTCGCGTCTGGTGCCGGGCGACGAAGCGTTCACCTTCAAACTCGAGCCGGTCGGCACTAAACCGTTGTCCAGCGACAGCCTGTACCTGGACGAGGTGATCCTCACCAGCAAGGCAGCGAAACCGCTGCGCTACGGCATGCTTGAAGTGCCGCTGCCACCGGGCGCGGATGTCGAGCGCACGACGTGGGGCATCAAGTTGCAGGGCAAGGACGGCACCGAACCGACCGCGCTGGAGAAGGCGCGTTTTGAACCGGGACAACTGGCATACGCGGTGCCGGTCGACGCGCTGAGTGGCGAGTTGCGCCTGCGTCATCTGGTGCGCTTCTCGCAGAAGGGTCAGTTCAACCTGCCGCCGGTACGCTTCAAGCAAGTGTATGCACCGCAGCATCAGGCCCAGGAGGCGAAAGCCGCCCTCGGTCAGGTCACGGTCAACTGACATGCGCCGGCCGCTGTTGTGGCTGCTGATGGGTGTGATGCCTGCGCTGGCGACAGCGCAGGACGAGCCGTTGCGCGTGGCCTATCAGGGCGAGTTGTTGTCGTTGAGTCAGACGCAACTGATCAAGCGCGAACCGTTGCCAGCGTCGCTGGATGCGCCGCTGGGCAGTCTGTGGAAGTTGTTCGTCTACGCGTGGCTGGTGGATACCAGTGCACAGGAGCCGGCGTATGAATGTCGCGGGCAGTCCAGAGAAGAAGTTTATTGCTGCTCGGCGGGCGGCAGGATAGAGCGGGATCAGGCGCTGGTGAAATCCTGCGGTCTGTATTTCGAACCGGCGCGGTTGGGCATTGCAGCGACGGATTGGCGAGCGTATTGGCAGGCGCGGCAAGCGCCGTCGTGGTTGCTGGATTTGCCAGCCGTGCAACCGGAAACAAGGGTTTCGGTTGCCGAGTTATTGAGCGTTCTGGCGTTGCTGCCAGCGCAGGAACAGATGCGCCGCGTGCTGCTCGATGTCGTGCTGAATGCGGCGGATGGCAATGTCGTCGGCGAGTTGGGCGGGCGCCTGCGGGTGAAAACCTGGAGCTGGCTCGACGACCAGGATGCACAATCGCGCCAGGGTGGATTCGCCGGCTGGAGCGCCGACGGCGCACCGGTCTGGGCGGGTGGACGCGGTACCAGTCAAATGGTTCTGCGTCATTACGCTCAGGCGCTGGCCAGTGTGTTGCCGACGGCGTGGCCAGCGGACGCGGGGCGTTGTGTGGAAGTCGGGCTGTTCTCGAAATACCCGGTTTCGAAAGTTCTGGCCGGGGATCGTGTAGCCACGTCCGGGCCATTGCGCGGCGACTACCGCGTCGAATTCGCCAACGGCAATGCGCTGGACATCCACAGCGATGGCGAATTGTTTCTGCTCAACGACAAACTCGTCGCAAGACTTGATCGCGAAGAATATGTCGCTCGCGTTCTCGAACGCGAAGCCAAACCGCAACCCGCCGAAGCCGCCAAGGCGCTGGCCGTAGCGATCCGCACTTATCTGCTGCAAAACGCCACGCGCAACGGCGATTGCCTGAGCATCGACGACAGCAGCAATCGCCAGCGCGTCGCCCCGCGTCCAGCCTCGGCCGAGTCACGCAACATCGCGGCGTGGACGGCGGATCTGGTACTGGCCGGCAGCACCGTCACCTATCACTCCGACCAGCCCGGCCCGGACAAACTCGCCTGGCAGCAAGCCGTCGAGCAAGCGAACGCCGGCCAGCGCTACGACGCGATTCTGCTGCACGCCTATCCACGCGCCAGCCTCAGCCGCTGGGACAACCCTGTCGCCTCCTGCGAAGCATTGCCCGCCGCGCAAGACTGGCTGCAAAAGCAGCGACGCGGCTGGCGTCCGACGCTGGAAAGCGAAACCGGCTACAACGAAGTCAGCACTTTCGCCGTATGCAAACTCGCCTTCGGCCGGCCCTTCGTTGACCGCGAACGCCAGCGGATTTACGTGCGCGGCGTGCTGACCCTGCAGGATCGCCTCGACCTGACCCACGAATATCTGCACTTGGCCTTCGAAGCACACCCCAACGGCCAGGATGAAACCTACATCGAAGGGCTCGCCCGTCACCTTTTGCTGGAATAGACCATGACACTCCGTTATCCACAGGTCTTGCTGCTGCTCTGTGCCCTCAACGTACTGCCGCAAGCGTTCGCCGCCGATGGCGTCAAACTCGACACCCCGGTCGGCGGCTGGCGCAGCGGCGCACCGCAAGGCGAGGGCGAGAGCTTTCGCCAGACCGTCAACTACCCGGCCTCGTCGGTCAACACACCGCTTGGCCAGGCCAATACCGCCAGAATCAGCGGCCAGATCAAAGCCGTGCCGAAGAACAACGAACCCGGCCGCCTGATCGTCAACGGCGTCAGCATGCCGCTGAAAATCGACCCCGCCGGCGGCTTCGATCGCCCGTTCTCCTTCCCCAACGGCAGCAACAGCGTCGAAGTGCGCAGCGCCGACGGCCAGCAACGCCACCGCACGCAATTCCTCAACGCCCGCGGCGGCGCCACCCCGGCCAAACTGCGCGTCCTGCTGGCCTGGGACAGCGACGGCACCGACCTCGACCTGCACCTGATCACGCCCGACGGCGCCCACATCTGGTACGGCAACCGCGTCGCACCCAACGGCGCCGCCCTCGATGTCGACGTCACCACCGGCTACGGCCCGGAAATCGCCGCCATGCCCGCGCCGATCAAAGGGCAGTATCTGGTGTACGTGAATTATTACGGCGGCGGATATCGCGGGGATGACGAAGGTGGGGATGAAGCGGTTCAGGCGCTGACCACGGCGCAGGTGACGGTGATTACTGAAGAAGGCACGCCGAGCGAGAAGATGGAGACGTTTGTAGTGCCGATGCGGACGGCGGGGGAGCTGACGTTGGTGAAGTCGTTCAGTTATCCGTGAGGGGCATTTGTCCAACAGGTTGTTGGACAAATTCAGCAACTGTAGCTGGGCGCTCGAACAGCTTACAGATCAGCCAGACTGACCTGCATTCGCTGAGGAGCGGCGAGGCGCTCGTGAACGATGGCGGCAAGTTCGTCATCTTCTTCACTGGCCAACTTATCTTCGGCAGGCGGCTCGCCTCGTTCGGCGGCGCGCTTCAGCGCGTCCTCAATGGGGAATGAGGTTTTGGGCATTTGGTGTTTCCTGCGATATTTGGCGGGACGGTAACCAGTGCATTGGGCGCTATACAAGCTGGAATGCAATTTCAGCAATGGATATGGTTTGTTGCAGGCATTAAAAAGCCGGCTTGTGGCCGGCTTCTCGGGGACTGGCTTGGTTTATTTTTGGTAAACCGCGCCAGCCTTCAAAACGTACATCCGGATCTGCGTCCGGCTGTGGGACTTGGTCAGACGTTGGTCTGCCGCGTCGGGCGTCATCCGAGCCGCTGGGCGGGTCGATGCGCGAATGTGGGGCGCAGGATACTGAGTTTTGCTCTGGATTCCCAGCCTCAAGTGCGGTTTAGAGCGACTGAAGCAGTACAAATCCTGGATTTGTACCGGTTATCAGGGCCCTCTTCGCGAGCAGGCTCGCTCCCACAGGTTCTGGCAAACAGTCATAGAAACGGCACCACCGGCCGGCGCTTGCCCAGTGTCGACCACCAGAACACCCAGCCAAGAATGTGAATCCGCTGCTCTTCGATCTGGGCCGGCCGGAAGACCTCGTCGGGGTATTCGGCGCTGTTGTGGCTGCGCATGCGCAGGCCGTTGCCGGGCATGCGGTGCAGGTATTTGATGCGCAGCATGCCGTCGTGCTCTACGGCGTAGATTTCGCCGTCGACGACCTGGGTCAGACCGCGGTCGATGGCGACGATGGAGCCGTCTTCGATGCGATCGGCCATGCTGTTGCCGATCATGTGCGCGCAGATGGCGTTGGCGTGCTGGATGTCGAGTTGATCGAGGTGGGCGCGGGGCAGGCGCAGGGATTGGTCGGGGTCGAGGATGACGTGGGTTTTGCCGTCGCCGTTGGCGATCGGGGTTTCCTTGAAAAATGCCAAGTCAATGTCGCTGGGGTTGATGACGGTGTAGACGCCGTAGATGGACTGGGCATCGAACGTGTCGCCGTTGCTGGCGGGTGGGTGCAGGCGCGCGACCTCCTTGACGCCTTCCCCGGTTTTCAGCCATTCACTATTGACCGACAACAGGCGTGAGACTTCTTCCATGCGATACGCCGGGACGCCCCGGGTGTACCAGTTATGAACGTTTTGGGCTTCCGTGCCCCAGAACCTTGCGAAATCCGTGGTGCTGATGTTCGCTGCTTCCAGGAGTGCCTTGAATCGTGGACCGCTAGTGTTCTTTCTCATAAACACGGAGTCTACGGCCGGACTAGAGCGGTTTGAATAAACCGGGCGTTCAAAAAAAGCCTGTATTTTGCGACGGGATGTAAGACGTACTTGTGGGAAATTAAACAGATTAAAACTGCATGTAGGAATTTAAACGGTTTGTTTAGTCGGGCTTTTTCAAGAGTCCCCCACCCCAACCCTCTCCCGGAGGGAGAGGGGGCCGACCAGGGTGTATTTCGAGTTACATCGACCTGAACAACCGAGTCGATTATGCAGACGCCAATAACAAAAAACCCCGGAAATCCGGGGTTTTTTTCAAGCGTCACGCAAAGCGCAATGGCTTAGCCCTTGTAGGCGGCAACCGACTTGGTGATCGCTTCGCGGGCGGCGTCTGCGCCGGCCCAGCCTTCGATCTTGACCCACTTGCCCTTCTCGAGATCCTTGTAGTTCGCGAAGAAGTGCTCGATCTGCTGGATCAGCAGGGGTGGCAGGTCGGTGTATTCCTTCACATCGACGTACAGCTGCGACAGCTTGTCGTGTGGCACTGCGATGACTTTGGCATCGCCGCCGCCGTCGTCGGTCATGTTCAGGATGCCGACTGGACGGGCGCGGATTACCGAGCCTGGCGCTACCGGGTAAGGGGTCACGACCAGCACGTCGAGGGGATCACCGTCGTCAGCCAGGGTGTTCGGGATGTAACCGTAGTTGGCCGGGTAGAACATTGGGGTGGCCATGAAACGGTCAACGAACAGGCAATCGCTGTCTTTGTCGATTTCGTATTTGATCGGCGCGTGGTTGGCCGGGATCTCGATCGCGACGTAGATGTCGTTCGGCAGGTCTTTGCCAGCCGGAATCTTGCTGTAGCTCATTGGGCGTTGCCCCCGTAGTTGACCAAAAACACTTGGCCGGATTGACCAAAAAGTGGCGGCGATTATAGGCACATTCCTACGCCGACGCCACGTACCAGAAGTCGTGCAGAGCTTACTCGTGCGCCTGATAGACCGGGTCTGTGGCCTGAAGTTGCCGCAGTCTGCCCAACGGATCCTGCCGGTAGAAAAGCTGCAGTTGCAAGTAGAGCTGTGGATAAGCCTCGTGGAGCAGATCCGGGGCGCTGAAGAAGTATTCGCTGGTGACGGCGAAGAACTCCGCCGGGTTCTCGGCGGCGTAGGGATCAATGGCGGTTTCGGCGTCTGGATCGTGGTCGAGCTGGCGATTGAGGTCGTCGTAGGCGGCCTGCATCACCGTGGCCCAGTCGCTGACGCGCATGTCGGCGTGCAGCGGTGGCAGGCCGTTGGCGTCGCCGTTGAGCATGTCGAGCTTGTGCGCCAGTTCGTGAATCACCAGGTTGTAGCCTTCCCAGCCACCGCTGGCCTGGACGCCGGGCCAGGCGAGAATCACCGGCCCCTGCTGCCAGGCTTCGCCGCTGTGTTCGCCGTCCCACTCATGCTCGACGCCGCTGGCATCGCGATGGCGTTGTGGGCTGAGGAAGTCATCCGGGTACAGCACGATCTCGTGGAAACCCTGGTACCAATTCAGATCACCGAGATGCAGCAACGGCAACTGCGCTTGGGCGGCGAGCAGCAGGCGCTGTTCCTGATGCAGTTCGACGCCGGGCAGGGCGGTCAGGTGTTTGTCGTCGAGAAACAGCACGCAGGCTTCGCGCAGCCACTGGTCTTCAGTCGCGCTGATGCCATCGAGGAAGGAGAGTTGATGGCGCACCCGTTGCCACAGGTCGTCGGCAATCGGGTGCCTGGCCAGGAGGCGCCGGCGTCGCCAGGCGCTCAGTGACCACATCGGTTCAGTGCGATTGCACTTTGGTGCCGCCGAACCGGCTGCGCACCACGCCGATGATCATCGGCACCAGCGACAGCAGGATGATTGCCACCACCAGCAGCGAGAGGTTTTTCTTGATGAACGGCACGTTGCCGAAGAAGTAACCCAGAGTGACCAGGCCGCCGACCCAAAGGATGGTGCCAAGCACGCTGAAGCCGAAGAACCGCGGGTACGGCATCCGCGCCACGCCCGCGACGAACGGCGCGAAGGTGCGGATGATCGGCAGGAAACGCGCCATGGTCACGGTCTTGCCGCCGTGCTTGTCGTAGAAGTCGTGGGTTTTTTGCAGGTAGTCGCGACGGAAGATTTTCGAGTTCGGGTTGCTGAACAGCTTCTCCCCGGCCGTGCGTCCGATCACGTAGTTGGTACTGTCGCCCATGATCGCCGCCAGCATCAGCAGGCCACCGAGCAGCACCGGATCCATGCCGCCGCCGGCCGACACTGCGCCTGCGATGAATAGCAGCGAGTCACCCGGCAGGAACGGCATCACCACCAGACCGGTTTCACAGAAGATCACCAGAAACAGGATGGCGTAGATCCATGGCCCATAGTTGTTCACCAGCAAATCGAGATACACATCGAGATGCAGGATAAGGTCGAGCGGGTTGAAATCCATGGGGGCACCTGTATGACGGCCCGACTCGGCAGGCCTGTGCGGATGACTTCGTGTAAGCCTACAGCGGGGTGTAGTTTTTCTTACAAGCCGGAAAGATCGGGATTATACGGTCTGACCGCTGAAAAGCGCGCCGGTTTTGTAGCGGGGAGTGTCGCGAAGTGAGCAATTGTCAGGGAAGGGGCGGCCGTGGCGAGGGAGCGAACTCCCTCATCACCGAAGCCGTTGGAGTCAGAGCTCGTCGCTGATCGGCAGTACGTAGTTCTTGAACTCGGTGTCTTCCTTGAAGCCGATCGATTCGTAGGTTTTCTGCGCCACTTCGTTGTTCGCGCTGGTCGAGACGCGCATGCGCACGGCCTGGGTTTCCTTGGCCATTTTCTTCGCAGTGCGGATCAGGTTGTCGGCCACCAGTTGCCGGCGCGCGTCTTCAGCAACGTAGATGTCGTTGAGAATCCACACGCGTTTGAGCGACAGCGACGAAAAGCTGGGATAGAGCTGGCAGAAGCCCATGAGTTTCTTGTCGTCATCGTCGGCCAGGGCCAGATAGATCACTGACTCTTTGCGGCGCAGGCGTTTTTCGAGGAACGCGCGGGAGGAATCCGGGTAAGGCAGGGAGCCGTAGAACTCGCGATATTTGACGAACAAAGGAGTCAGCAAATCCAGATGTTCGAGGGTCGCTTGAATAATCCGCATGATAGGTCTCGTCTTCAAGTGGCTGTCTTCAACTGCTCTGACGGCGATGGGAAACCCGGGCGGCCGTGCGTCGATCCTGCCTGAAAGCAGCGCAGAAAGGCAATGCGGAAACGGTTCAGGCTGGCGGTGGATCGAGCAGGAAGTTGCCTTTCATGTCGACAGCGTCGTCCGCCTCCAATGTGTGCAGCTGAGCTTCATCCTTCAGGTTGACCCCCGACAGCTGGCGCCGACAGGCCTCGCGCATCAGATACAGCAAGCGATGCGCCGCCATGCCGTAGCTCAAACCTTCAAGCCGGACATTGGAAATGCAATTGCGATAGGCGTCGGTGAGGCCGACCTTCGGCGCGTAGGTGAAATACAGCCCGAGGCTGTCCGGCGAACTCAGGCCCGGGCGCTCGCCGATCAGCATCACCACCATTTTCGCCCCGAGCAGTTGGCCGATCTCGTCACCGATGGCGACGCGGCCCTGCTCGACCAGCACCACCGGCGCCACGGACCAGCCGTCGCCGCTCATCTGTTCTTCCAGGCGCGTCAGGAACGGCAGGGTGTGGCGGTGCACCGCCAGCGCCGACAGGCCATCAGCGACGACCATCACCAGATCGACGCCGCCCGGATGTTGGCTGGCGTAGTCGCGCAAGGTCTGCGCCGATTCATCGCTGAGCTTGCGCCCCAGGTCCGGGCGTTGCAGATAGGTGTGTCGGTCCGGCGCGGCGCTTTGCAGCGCCAGGGTTTCCCGCCCGCGCTCGCTCAGTTGTGCGCTGATTTCGCTGTGATCGAAGGCCAGGTGCACGGCATCGCGGGCCTGGGCGTGGGCAAACTGGAAATCCAGCTGCGCCCGCGTCGGCAGACTGGTGCCGGTGCGGCCCAGGGCAATGCGCGCCGGGGTCAGGCGGCGCAGTTCCAGCCACGGGTTTTGCGGATCGACCGGAGGTTTTTCCATAAGAGTCATCCCAAGTGCGCCAAGGCCTGGCGGAAAGCCGGCGGCAGGTTGTTGCCGAAGCGAACCTTGCCGTCCGCCTGAGTGAAGATGCCCATGTTGGCCAGCCATTGCTCGAACTCCGGCGCCGGTTTCAGGCCCAGGGTCTGGCGGGCGTACAAGGCGTCGTGAAACGAAGTGGTCTGGTAATTGAGCATGATGTCGTCGGAGCCGGGGATGCCCATGATGAAATTGATCCCGGCGACGCCGAGCAACGTCAGCAGGGTATCCATGTCGTCCTGGTCGGCTTCGGCGTGGTTGGTGTAGCAGATGTCGCAGCCCATCGGCACGCCGAGCAACTTGCCGCAGAAGTGATCTTCAAGGCCGGCGCGGATGATCTGCTTGCCGTTGTACAGGTACTCCGGGCCGATAAATCCTACGACGGTGTTCACCAGGAACGGCTTGAAATGTCGCGCCACGGCGTAGGCCCTTGTCTCGCAAGTCTGTTGATCGACGCCGTGGTGGGCGTTGGCCGACAGCGCGCTGCCCTGACCGGTTTCGAAATACATCAGGTTCTGCCCGAGGGTGCCGCGCTTGAGACTGAGCCCGGCGTCGTAGCCTTCCTGCAAGACATTGAGGTTGATGCCGAAACTGGCATTGGCTGCCTCAGTGCCGGCAATCGACTGGAACACCAGATCCAGCGGCACGCCACGGTTGATCGCCTCGATCGAAGTGGTGACGTGGGTCAGCACGCAGGCCTGGGTCGGGATGTCGTAGCGCTGAATGATCGCATCGAGCATTTCCAGCATCGCGCAGATCGAAGCGATGCTGTCGGTGGCCGGGTTGACCCCGATCATCGCATCGCCGTTGCCGTAGAGCAGGCCGTCGAGAATGCTCGCGGCAATGCCGGACGGCTCGTCAGTCGGGTGGTTGGGTTGCAGGCGGGTCGACAGGCGCCCGCGTAAACCGAGGGTGCCGCGAAATTGGGTGACCACGCGGATTTTCTGCGCGACCAGCACCAAGTCCTGCAAGCGCATGATTTTCGATACGGCAGCGACCATTTCCGGGGTCAAACCGGGGGCGAGGGCGCGCAGGCTGGTTTCGTCCGCCGCATCACTGAGCAGCCAGTCGCGAAAGCCGCCAACGGTGAGGTGGCTGACCACGGCGAAGGCTGGTTTGTCGTGGGTGTCGATGATCAGCCGGGTGACTTCATCGGCTTCGTAGGGAATCAGCGCTTCTTGCAGGAAGTGGGTGAGCGGGATGTCCGCCAGGGCCATTTGCGCGGCCACCCGTTCGCCGTCGTTGAGCGCGGCGATCTCGGCGAGAAAATCCCCCGAGCGGGCGGGGCTGGCCTTGGCCATGACGTCTTTGAGGCTGTCGAAGCGGTAAGTCTGCGCGCCGACCGTGTGAGCAAAACTGGCCATTCAGCGTTCTCCGTGACGGCGCAGAATGCGTCTGCGCCGTGGTTTTCGACAATCAGTGCAAGGCTTGTTCAGCTTTTTGAATCGCCGCGAATTCTTCTTCCGGCGTGCCCGCTACCAAGTGATGCCGACTGTAGAAAGCAAAGTAAGCAATTAACACTCCATAGATGATCGCCGCGCCGATCACCACCCGTGGATCGACGAGGAAGCCCGCCACCACGGCGATGCACGCCAATACCAGCGCCACACCCGAGGTGAAAATGCCACCCGGCGTGCGGTACGGCCGGTCCATTTTGGGGCGACGGATGCGCAGGGTGATGTGCGCGGCCATCATCAGCACATAGGAAATGGTAGCGCCGAACACCGCGACCAGAATCAGCAGGTCGCCCTGGCCGGTCAGCGACAGACCGAAGCCGATGATGCCGGGAATCACCAGGGCCAGCACCGGCGCCTTGCTTTTGTTGGTCTGCGACAGTTTGCGCGGCAGGTAACCGGCCCGCGACAGCGCGAAGATCTGCCGCGAGTAGGCGTAGATGATCGAGAAGAAGCTGGCGATCAGTCCGGCCAGACCGACGAGATTGACGAAGCTGCCCATCCAGGTCGAGCCACCGTAGGCCTTGCTCAGTGCTTCGACCAGTGGATTACCCGAGGTCAGCAGCGAATTCGCACCAGCGCCGCCGGGACCGACGATCAGGATCAGCAGGGCGAACATCAGCAGCACCAGCATCGCCCCGATCAGCCCGCGCGGCAGGTCTCGCTTGGGGTTTTTGGTTTCTTCGGCGGCCAGCGGCACGCCTTCAACGGCAAGGAAAAACCAGATCGCATAGGGAATCGCCGCCCATACGCCGACATAGCCGAACGGCAGAAACGGACTGGCGCCGACCGCAGTGGTCACCGGGATGTCGAGCAGGTTGGCGACGTCGAAGTGCGGCACCATCGCCACCAGAAACACCCCCAACGCCAGGGCGGCGACGGCGGTAATGATGAACATCAGCTTGAGCGCTTCGCCGACCCCGAAAATGTGAATGGCGATGAAGATGATGTAGAACGCCAGATAGATCATCCAGCCGCCAATGCCGAACAGCGACTCGCAATAGGCACCGATGAAGACTGCGATGGCAGCGGGGGCGATGGCGTATTCGATGAGGATCGCGGTGCCGGTGAGGAACCCGCCCCACGGTCCGAAAGCACTGCGGGCGAATCCGTAGCCTCCGCCGGCGGTGGGGATCATTGAGGACAGTTCGGCCAGGGAAAAGCACATGCACAGGTACATGGTCGCCATCAGCAGCGTGGCCAGAAACATGCCGCCCCAGCCACCTTGGGCGAGGCCGAAGTTCCAGCCGGCGTAATCTCCGGAAATCACATAGGCGACGCCGAGGCCGACCAGCAGGACCCAGCCGGCGGCGCCTTTTTTCAGTTCGCGTTGTTGGAAATAATCGGTGCCGACTTTTTCGAAGTCGACGGAGGAGCCGGTCGCCGGAGCGCCGGCCGGGGATTCGCTTGGCATAGGGTTCACCATTTTTATTGTTTTATTGGCCCGGCTACAGCCAGGAACCGGATCGTTCCCACGCTCTGCGTGGGAATGCAGCCCGGGACGCTCCGCGTCCCTTCGAAACCGAACGCGGAGCGTCCGTTGAGGCATTCCTTTGCTGCGCGTGGGAACGATCAGCATCGCAGGATCAGAAGAATCCCAACGGATTGATGTCGTAGCTCACCAGCAGGTTCTTGGTCTGTTGGTAATGGTCGAGCATCATTTTGTGGGTTTCACGCCCGACGCCGGACTTCTTGTAACCGCCGAACGCGGCATGCGCCGGGTACAGGTGGTAGCAGTTGGTCCATACGCGACCGGCCTTGATCGCCCGGCCCATGCGGTAGGCGCGGTTGATGTCGCGGGTCCACAGGCCGGCGCCGAGGCCGAACTCGGTGTCGTTGGCAATCGCCAGGGCTTCGGCTTCGTCCTTGAAAGTGGTGATGCTCACCACCGGGCCGAAGATTTCTTCCTGGAACACGCGCATCTTGTTGGTGCCCTTGAGCAGGGTCGGCTGGATGTAATAACCAGTGGCCAGGCTGCCCTCGAGTTTTTCCACCTTGCCGCCGGTCAACAGTTCCGCGCCTTCGCCCTTGGCGATTTCCAGGTACGAGAGGATCTTGTCGAATTGCTGCTCGGATGCCTGAGCGCCGACCATGGTGTCGGTGTCCAGCGGGTCGCCGCGTTTGATCTGGCTGACTTTCTTCATCACTGCCTGCATGAATTCGTAATAGATCGATTCCTGCACCAGTGCGCGGGAAGGGCAGGTGCACACTTCGCCCTGGTTGAAGAACGCCAGCACCAGACCTTCGGCGGCTTTCTCGATGAAGCTCGGCTCGGCCTGCATGATGTCTTCGAAGAAGATATTCGGCGACTTGCCGCCCAGTTCCACGGTGGATGGGATGATGTTTTCCGCCGCGCATTTCATGATGTGCGAGCCGACCGGGGTCGAGCCGGTGAAGGCGATCTTGGCGATGCGCTTGCTGGTCGCCAAGGCTTCGCCGGCCTCTTTACCGAAGCCTTGCACGACGTTGAGCACGCCCGGCGGCAGCAGGTCGCCGATCAGTTCCATCAGCACGCAGATGCCCAGCGGGGTTTGCTCGGCAGGCTTGAGTACCACGCAGTTACCGGCGGCCAGTGCTGGCGCGAGTTTCCACGCGGCCATCAGCAGCGGGAAGTTCCACGGAATGATCTGGCCGACCACGCCCAGCGGTTCATGAATGTGGTAAGCCACGGTGTTGCCGTCGATTTCCGCAGCGCTGCCTTCCTGAGCGCGCAGGCAACCGGCGAAATAACGGAAATGGTCAGCGGCCAGGGGGATGTCGGCGTTGAGGGTTTCGCGGATGGCTTTGCCGTTGTCCCAGGTTTCGGTGATCGCCAGCAGTTCGAGGTTTTCTTCGATGCGGTCGGCGATTTTCAACAGGATCAGTGAGCGCGCCTGCACGGAAGTGGCGCCCCACGCATCGGCAGCGGCGTGGGCAGCGTCCAGCGCCTTGTCGATGTCTTCGGCGGTGGAGCGAGGGAATTCGGCAATTGGCTGGCCATTGACTGGCGAGGTATTGGTGAAGTACTGACCTTTGACCGGCGCGACGAATTCGCCGCCGATGTAGTTACCGTACTTGCTCTTGAACGAGACTTTGGCGCCGTCAGTACCGGGGTGGGCGTAACGCATGATGATGTTCTCCTTGGCTTTGTACTTATTAGAGAAACGCGCAAGTGCGCTTGCTATAAGCGTAGAGCAAGGCTCGGGCCACTGCCGCGCAGAGCAGGCAAATCAAGGGCTTGGCCGGTTTGTCTCGGACGAATGGAGTGGCGCTGTGACGGTATCGGTACAGCGCGGGTGACAGTTTGTACCGGTTGCGGCACAGCCCGTGACCGGACGGTCTTGCCAGCATTGCATTGCCGGAGCCGCTGGAGGATGCTGGGCGTCACCTCATGCTTTGGGCCATCGCGCCCCGGGGAGAACAATAAGAAATGCACGACAACCATTTGAGTCGCCATGCCCGCCAGGTTCTCACCGTCACCCAGGGCAAACCGTATCTGCACGGCCCCGGCGCCGATCCATCGATCGCCCGTTCGTGGCTGCGATGCCTTGAGGACTATCACCTCGATCCTTCTGTGACCATGGCGCCGACCGTGCTCGAGCATGGCCGGGTGCTGGAAAGTCGCGAACGTCTGCAACAAGTGCTGCAAATCGCCGGCACCGAGATGAGCAGCCTGCATCAGCAACTCTCCGGCGCCGGCCACGCGGTGCTGCTGACCGATGCGCGCGGTGTGATCCTCAATTGCGTCACCGCGCCGGCCGAACGCAAGATTTTCGAGCGCGCCGGTCTCTGGCTCGGCGCTGACTGGAGCGAAGCCTGCGAAGGCACCAACGGCATCGGTACCTGCCTGGTGGAGCGTCAGGCGCTGACCATTCACCAGGACGAGCATTTCCGCGGCCGCCACACCGGGCTGACCTGCTCGGCGAGCCCGGTGTTCGATCCCCATGGTGAATTGCTGGCGGTACTCGATGTGTCTTCGGCGCGGCCGGACGTCTCGCGGCAGAGCCAGTTCCACACCATGGCGCTGGTCAATCTGTCGGCGAAGATGATCGAGAGCTGCTACTTCCTGCGCTGTTTCGACAATCAGTGGTTGCTGCGTTTCCATCTGCAGGCCGAGTCCGTCGGCCTGTTCAGCGAAGGGCTGCTGGCGTTTGACGGCGAAGGGCGGATCAGCGCAGTCAACCAGAGTGCGCTGAACCTGCTCGGGCATATTCGCGGTGGTTTGCTCGGTAAACCGGTGGAAGCGTTTTTCGATTGTTCGCTGGATGACCTGCTAGGGCGGGCGAGTGCCAACGCCAGCGCCAGTTGGCCGCTGCGCACCCGTGATGGCCGGCATCTGTTCGCGGTGTTGCGCGGCGAATCGCGCAAACCGACAGCCGTTGTTCCAACGCCAATCGCTGCGCCCGCCCCAGGCCTGTCCGGTATCTGTCTCGGCGATGAAGCTTTGCAGGCGGAATTTCGCAAAGCCCTGCGCGTGTTCGAGCGCGACGTGCCGCTGTTGATCAACGGCGAAACCGGCTCGGGCAAGGAGGCGTTCGCCAAGGCTGTGCACCAGGCCAGCCAGCGCTGCGGCAATGCTTTCGTCGCCCTCAATTGCGCGGCCATTCCGGAAAGCCTGATCGAGAGCGAACTGTTCGGCTATCGCGGCGGCAGCTTCACCGGCGCGCGCAAGGACGGCATGCGCGGCAAGCTGCAACAGGCCGATGGCGGCACCTTGTTCCTCGACGAAATCGGCGACATGCCCTTGGCGTTGCAGACGCGCTTGCTGCGTGTGCTGGAAGATCGACAAGTGGTGCCGATTGGCGGCGAGCCGCAAGCGGTAGACGTGCGCATCATCAGTGCGACGCACCGCAATTTGCTCGAGCGGGTCGAGGACGGCAGTTTCCGTGAAGACCTGTATTACCGCTTGAACGGGCTGGAAGTGGCGTTGCCGGCGTTGCGCGAGCGCAGTGATAAATCGCAGTTGCTGGATTTTCTCTTGGCCGAGGAGGCAGGGGGCGAAACTATTCTGATCGACGAACCGGCGCGGCAGGCGTTGCTCGCATTCAACTGGCCGGGCAATGTGCGGCAGTTGCGCAATGTCCTGCGCACCCTGGCGGCGTTGTGTGATGGCGGGCGGGTCGCGGTTGGGGATTTGCCGGGGATGATTCGACAGGCGCGGCCGGTGGTGGTGGCGGCGGAGCCTTGCGCGCAGCCACTGGAAGATGCCGAACGACTGGCCTTGCTCAGTGCGCTGGAGCTAACGCACTGGCATATGACCCGTACCGCTGAGCAACTGGGCATCAGCCGCAATACGCTGTACAGGAAGCTGCGCAAGCATGGAATTGAACGGCGTGTCAGCTAGAAGGCCCTCACCCTGGCCCTCTCCCAGAGGGAGAGGGGACCGACCGCGTTGAATGAGCGTAAGTCGCCAGTCTGAAATATTGAGGCGAACTCACAATTTGAACGCAGCGCAGATCGGCGCCCTCTCCCTTGGGAGAGGGCTGGGGTGAGGGGCTGCGGTCGAAAAACGAACCCGAGATGTAGCGGCCTACCCGTGCGCAGACTTCAGCTAAAGAGTGCCATTTCCCCCTCCCTACGCTAACCTGCGGCCATGTTTTACGAGGTCGACTATGCACATTCATATTCTGGGTATCTGCGGGACTTTCATGGGCTCGATGGCGGTGTTGGCCAAAGAGCTGGGCCATCACGTCACCGGCTCCGACGCCAACGTCTATCCGCCGATGAGCACGCAGCTCGAGGCCCAGGGCATTCAGCTGACGCAGGGTTATGACCCGGCACAGCTCGATCCGGCGCCGGATCTGGTGGTGATCGGCAATGCCATGTCCCGTGGCAACCCGGCGGTGGAATATGTGCTGAACAAAGGCCTGCCGTACGTCTCCGGCCCCCAGTGGCTGGCTGACCACGTGCTGCAAGGGCGCTGGGTGCTGGCCGTGGCCGGTACGCACGGCAAGACCACCACCAGCAGCATGCTCGCCTGGGTGCTGGAGCATGCCGGCATGAGCCCGGGTTTCCTCATCGGCGGCGTGCCGCAGAATTTCTCGGTATCGGCGCGCCTGGGCGGTACGCCGTTTTTTGTGATTGAGGCTGACGAATACGACAGCGCCTTCTTCGACAAGCGCTCGAAGTTCGTCCACTACCGTCCGCGCACCGCGATCCTGAATAACCTTGAGTTCGATCACGCCGACATCTTCCCTGATCTGCCGGCCATCGAACGTCAGTTCCACCACTTGGTGCGCACCATTCCGAGCGAAGGTCTGGTCATCCACCCGACCACCGAGCCAGCGTTGCAGCGCGTGATCGAGATGGGTTGCTGGACCCCGGTGCAAACCACCGGCGCCGGCGGTCAGTGGCAGGTCAAACTACTGAGCGAGGACGGCTCGGCGTTCGAAGTAATGTTCGAAGGCGTGTCCCAGGGCACAGTCGAGTGGGAATTGACCGGTCAACACAACGTCGCCAACGCCTTGGCTGCTCTGGCCGCCGCGCGTCACGTTGGCGTGGTGCCATCGATGGGCATCGCCGGGTTGAGCGCGTTCAAGAACGTCAAACGGCGTATGGAGAAAGTCGCCGAGGTGCGCGGCATCACCATTTACGACGACTTCGCTCATCACCCGACCGCCATCGCTACCACCCTCGACGGCCTGCGCAAACGCATCGGCGACGCGCCACTGATTGCGATCATCGAGCCGCGCTCCAATTCGATGAAGCTCGGCGCCCACCGTGACGGTTTGCCGGACAGTGTGGTCGATGCCGATCAGGTGATCTGGTATGCCCCGGCCAACCTCGGCTGGGACCTCGGCGCCACCGCAGCGTTGTGCACCGTGCCGTCCATCGTCAGCGATTCCCTGGAAGGCATCATCGAGCGTGTGAAGAGCCAGGCGCAGCCCGGTACTCACGTGGTGATCATGAGCAACGGCGGCTTCGGCGGCCTGCACGGCAAGCTTGCCGAGGCGCTGCAATGAATACTTTTTCCCAGGCCGGCGGTCCGGAACGCATCACCCTGGCGATGACCGGCGCCTCGGGCGCGCAGTACGGTTTGCGCCTGCTCGATTGCCTGGTGCGCGAAGATCGCGAAGTGCACTTCCTGATCTCCAAGGCTGCGCAATTGGTGATGGCCACCGAGACCGACGTGTCGTTGCCGAACAAACCGCAGATGATGCAAGCGTTTCTCACCGAATACACCGGCGCCGCAGCCGGGCAGATTCGCGTGTACGGCAAGGAAGACTGGATGTCGCCGGTAGCCTCCGGCTCCGGCGCGCCGGCAGCCATGGTGGTGGTGCCGTGTTCGACCGGCACGCTGTCGGCGATTGCCACCGGCGCCTGCAACAACCTGATCGAACGCGCGGCGGACGTCACCCTGAAAGAGCGCCGTCAGTTGATTCTGGTGCCGCGCGAGGCGCCGTACTCAAGCATTCATCTGGAGCACATGCTCAAGCTGTCGAATCTGGGCGTGACGATTCTGCCGGCCTCGCCGGGCTTCTATCACCAGCCGCAGACCATCGATGACCTGATCGACTTCGTTGTGGCGCGGATCCTCAATCTGCTCGGCATCCCGCAGGACATGCTGCCGCGTTGGGGCGAGCATCACCTGAGCAGCGATGAATAAGCTGCTGGTGCTTGTGCTGGCGCTGCAATTGGCTGGATGCGCTACCGTGCGCACGCTGGATGCAGCCAAACCCGGCGCACCGGTGGTGTACGCCGGCACGCGGCTGGATTTGTACGCAATGAATGGTGGATGTTGCGCGATGGATCGGTTCGGTGCCGAGGCGCCGAGTCACCCGGGCGTGGACCTGCCGGCCAGCGCGTTGCTCGACACGCTGTTGTTGCCGTTGTCGTTGCTCACCGTGATTGGCGTAGGTTTTCAAGCGACTGGTGGATTGTAGGGGGTCGCACAACCTCTGTGGCGAGGGGATTTATCCCCGCTGGGGTGCGAAGCGCCCCCCCAAAAAATTGTAAAAGCGACGACTGCTGCGCAGCCGAACGGGGATAAACCCCCTCACCACAAAGTCCCGGCATTATTTGCCTAACTTGCGCAGCTCATCCGACTCGATCACCCGCACTCCATCCTGTTCTTCCAGCGCCAGGCGCCACATCGCTCGGGCCAACTGGCACGCTTCGATGCCGTGGTATTTGCCCGGAATCAGCTTCGACAACGGCCCGGCGAGTTGCTCGACCAGACGCGGTTCGGTGCGTTCGCCGAGTAACAGCGAAGGTCGGCAAATGGTCAGCTGCGGCCAGTTCTGCGCGCGCAGGGCCTGTTCCATTTCACCCTTGACCCGGTTGTAGAACACCGAGGAGTTCGGATCGGCGCCGATTGCGCTGATCACGATCAGGTGCCGCGCGCCCATCTCCCGCGCGCGCTTGGCGAACGCCACAACCATGTCCAGATCCACTGCGCGAAAGGCTTCTTCGGAGCCGGCCTGTTTGATCGTGGTGCCGAGGCAGCAGTAGGCGATATCGACCCGGCCACTGAGCTGCGGCAGAAACGCCTGCGGGTCGCCGACCGGATTTTCCAGGTGCGGATGCTCGGCCAGCGGCCGGCGTGAAGGGGCGAGGACACGGGTAATGGTTGGCTCGTTGAGCAAACGGTCGAGCAGATGTTCACCGGTCAGTCCGGTGGCTCCGGCAAGCAATACGTGCTGAGGCGTCAAGTACATAGTGTCTCTCCCTTGATACTGTTCAGCTTAGTTGCCTTTTTTCGCCGCGTCGTTCAATGCGCTGCTTTGCAAAGCTTTGCGTGCTTGCTGTTTTCGTAGCAGTTGCCAGTGCGACAGCACGGTTTTCGGCGCCCAGATCTGCGGCTCCGAGGCTTCAAAACCGTCGGCCAGTTCGCGCTCGGCGACGGTGGCCTTGGCCAGTTTGAATGCCTGCTCCAGATCATCAGTCTGGTTCAGCGCCTGGGCGAACAGCGCATCGCCGAAGTAGGTGAAGTTGGCTTCTTCCGAGCAACCGAACGACACCCGATCCGCGCGTGAGGCGGTCATGATCAGCGTGCGTTCGTCTTTCAGCGCCGGGATGAAGCCGCCGGAATAGCACGAAGAAATCACGATGACCTTGTCGCGATGCTTCAGCGGCGCGAGCACGGCGGCGAGCTCATCGGCGGGCAGGTCGGCCAGTTCCATGCGCGGCTGATCGAGCACCAGTTCGTGCTCGGCGGTGCCGTGGCTGGTCAGATAAATGAACAGCAGATCTTCCGGCCCGCTGCGTTCGGCAAGGGCTTGCGCGGCGCGGCGCAGGTTTTCCCGGGTGGCCATCGGTCGGTCGCCGAGATGATCGCGATGATTGACCAGACGAATCTGGCCGAAAGCGCCGAAGCGCGTGTTGAGCATGTTGGCGACGTAGTCGGATTCACGCAGGAACACGCTTTGCTTGCCGTCGCCGCCGAGGGTCAGGGTGTACAACTCGACTGCCGGAGTCGAAGCGGGAATCGCCGCCAGTGCGTCGTCCAGCAACCGACCCTGGGCGAGCAAACCGAGTTCGAGAGTGTCGGGCAGCAACTTGCCGTCGGCGTCGCGCACGCGTTGGCCGTTGATCCAGGTGCCGCTGAGCACGCTGCCATCGGTCAGCACCAGCGTGCCGCGTCCTGAATAGCTGTCGTTGTCGAAGCCGCCGATGTAGAAGCTGCCATCGGCCAGGTTCAAGCGGCCCTGACCGGTGAAGCGCCAGTCATTGAACACACCGATGTAATGGCTGCCATCCGCGCCGATCAATTCGCCCTTGCCGGTCAGCGCGCCTTCCTTGAACTGGCCGAGCCAGACGTCGCCGTCGGCGTTCTCGTAGCGGCCCTTGCCGTGCAGTTGATTGTTCTTGAAGCCGCCGGCGTAGATATCGCCGTCGGCGCTGTTGTAGGTGCCGTTGCCTTCCAGTTGACCGTTGACGAAATGCCCGCTGAACGAATTGCCGCTGGCATCGCCGCGCTGGCCTTCGCCGTTGGGTTTGCCGTGGGCGAACTGGCCTTGATAGGAGCTGCCGTCGTCCATTTCCAGGCGGCCGAGGCCGGAATACTGGTCAGCCTTGAACTCGCCGCGATAGGTCATGCCGTTTTCTTTCAGCGTGCCTTCGCCATCGCGCCGGCCCTGCTTGAAACCACCGGTATAACTGCTGGCATTGGTGCTCAGGCTGCCCTGACCATCGAACAGCCCTTGCTGGAACTGGCCGCGATAGACCTCGCCGTTGCTGCCATGCCATTCGCCCTGCCCGTGCCACTGACCCTTGTCGAACTCCCCGGCGTACCAGCTGCCGTTGGGGTAGTCGACGCGGCCCTGACCTTGCAGCAAGCCGTCGACCAGTTCACCGCGATAGCGACCGCCATCGGGCAGGCGCGCATCCGGCGGCAACAGCGATTCGCCGTCGCCGCAAGCGGTGAGCATCAGGGTCAGGGCAAGGGGTGCAAGTCGAGCGATTGAGCGCATAGCAGGATCCGGGCAATTAGGCGACCGAGTATGCCGCAGCTATGCGTCGCATATATACAGACGTGACGCGAAACAGCGTGCGCTGCTTCGCATCCGGGATGATCAGACGAAGCAGAGTGACAGCGGCTCGGCGATGTAGGCCGGTTTGTCCGAGCCTTCTATCTCCAGTGTCGCGGTAGCCTTGAGCAACCACTGGCCGGGTTTTTTCTCGGTGACTTCGACCATGTCGACCTTCAGTCGGACTTTCGAGTTGACCTTGACCGGCTGGATGAAACGCACGCTGTCCAGGCCATAGTTGACGACCATCTTCACGCCTTCGGGCAGCACGAGGATGTCTTCCATCAGTTTCGGCATCAGCGACAGCGACAGGAAACCATGGGCAATCGTGCTGCCAAACGGCGTTTGCGCAGCCTTGACCGGATCGACGTGAATGAACTGAAAATCACCGGTGGCTTCGGCGAACAGGTTGATGCGCTCCTGATCGATGGTGAGCCATTCGGAACGTCCAAGTTCCTTGCCGACATAATCTTTGAGCTCTGCAACGGGAACATAGGGCATTGAGACTCTCCTTGGGTTCATCGGTTTTATAGTTTTTCAGGGGGCGGATTTGACCGGCCTGCGAACCACTGTAGATCATCATGGCGATTTGCTCAGGTCAACCGACCATGCTTTTGGCGAATGCCGGTCCATAGCGCCGGCATGCTTATAATGCCGAGCCCCTGCTGGCTGAAAATGGAAGACGGAGATGTCAGATGTTGTTACGTGGCCTGACCCTGCTGGTGCTGTTCCAATTGCTCGGCACCGCGCTCAATCATTTGCTGTTGCCGATATTGCCGGGGCCGATCATCGGGCTGCTGCTGTTGCTGGTGTTCCTGATCATTCGCGGTGAAGTCGGCGAGCCGTTGAATCAGGCAGCGGGCAGTCTGCTGCGTTATCTGCCGTTGCTGCTGGTGCCGCCGGCAGTGGGCGTGATGGTGTATGCCACGGCGATTGCTGCGGATTTCTGGGCGATTGTCGGCGCGCTAGTGGTCTCGCTGATCCTGTCGATGGCGTTTGCCGGCGTGCTCATGCAGCGGCTGGTCAAACGTCACGCGCCGCCGGCGGAGGAGTCCTGATGCTGTTTGACTGGCAAGGCGCGTGGGCGTCGGTGATTCATCATCCGCTGTTCGGCATCGGCATCACCCTCGGCGCCTATCAACTGGTGCTGGCGGCGTTCGAGAAAACCCGCTGGATCTTTCTGCAACCGGTGCTGGTCTCCATGTTGTTGGTGATCGGTGTGCTCGTCGGCTGCGGCCTGACTTACGCGGAGTACCGCAAGAGCACCGAGATCCTCAGCATTCTGCTGGGGCCGGCCACGGTGGCGCTGGCGGTACCGCTGTATTTGAATCTGCGGCGCATTCGCCAATTGTTCTGGCCGATTTTTACTACGCTGGTGATAGGCGGGGTGGTCGCAACGGGCATGGGTGTGGCGCTGGGCTGGTGGTTCGGTGCCGATCACATGATCCTGATGACCATGGCGCCGAAATCGGTGACCTCGCCAATCGCCATGCTGGTCGCCGAGCAGATCGGCGGCGTGGCGGCGCTGGCCGCGGTGTTCGTGCTGATCACCGGGGTGATTGGCGCGATCTTCGGCCCGGCGCTGCTGACCCGCCTCGGCGTGCACAGCCCCGAAGCGCGCGGCATGGCGCTGGGCATGACCGCGCATGCGGTCGGCACGGCGGTGGCGATGCAGGAAAACGACGAGTGCGGCGCGTTCGCCGCGCTGGCAATGAGTCTGATGGGCGTGGCCACGGCGGTGTTCCTGCCGTTGGCGGTGTCGATGGTGGTGTAAGGAAATGTCTATGAGTCTGCCGCTTTTTCCGCTGAACACGGTGCTGTTCCCCGGCTGCAACCTCGATCTGCAGATCTTCGAGGCGCGCTATCTCGACATGATCGGCCGCTGCATGAAGCAGGGCGTCGGCTTCGGTGTGGTGTGCATCCTTGAGGGCAGCGAAGTCGGTGTGGCACCAGAAGGTTTCGCAATGGTCGGTTGCGAGGCGCGGATCACCGATTTCGAGCAACAGGACAACGGCCTGCTCGGCATTCGCGTGCAAGGCGGACGGCGCTTCACTGTGCTGCGCACCGAAGTGCAGCGCGATCAACTGATTCTGGCCGACGTCGAGTGGCTGGACGATGAGCCCGAGCAACCCTTGCAGGACGAGGACGCCGACCTGGTCGCGCTGCTCAAGGCGCTGGCCGAACACCCGATGGTCGAGGCGTTGAACATGGGCACCGAAGCCGCCGGGCAACAGGCGCTGGCCAATCAGCTTGCCTATCTGTTGCCTTTTGCCGAAGAGGACAAGATCGAACTGCTGCAACTCGACGACCCTCAACAACGGCTCGATGCAATCCAGGCGTTGCTGGACGAGTTGCAGGGCGAGTTGTTTGCCTAGTTGCACTCTGAATCAACTCAGGGCACTTGCCAGCATTGTTTTGCTTTGGTCTTTATCTTAGTTTCAGGTTGTCCGCAGGAGGCGGGCGATTTGAGCAAGAATAAGGATGAAAGCATGACTGTATATGAAGATGAATGGGAGTTCTGGGACGATATTGCTGGCAAGTATATTTTGAAAAATGCCGGTACTGATCATAACGCCGGCCTCGTTATCGAGGCGGCAGCAAATTATGCCGATCGTATGATAATAGCCCGGCGTAAACGGAAATCTGAAAAGGTTCCTGACGGCGAAGTTTCGCGGATGTCGGCAACAGCCACAATCGTCGCGGACGCAACCATTGTTTGATTATTTTCTTTTTCAGTATTTATCTGCCGTTGCAACTGAGTCACGGCAGGGCGTTTATCAGTGGGTAACTGTATGTCTCTAGCGAAAATAAATAATAAAGCTTTCACGGCGAATCTTTATCTGGATGGCCGCCCGATAGTCCTCAATCAACAACGTCTGCAACGGGTGTTGCAAGACAAGCGGATAACCCTGGGCGAAAAACTGGAGGCCGAAGTAGGGCTGGCGAGCCTGCGGGCATCCAGCTTCATCACGCTGGCTGACCATGAAGAAGATGATCCGCTGGTATTGAAATTTGTTCCTCAGGGTGACTATTACGCAGTCCACCTGATGCATCCGGGCGCGTTTGACGGTGCGCGAATGTTCATTGAGGACAAGACCCATAACCTCTTGGCAAGCACCAGTGCTCCGGTGCAGTACTTTTCGGTCAGTACCTACGGTGCGCCGAAGGCTTCCCTCAACGATATCGCTTCCGGTCCGGCACTTATCGAGTTGAACAGCGAGCCGAAGGACAAGCCGCTGTATCGGCAGTCGAGCGATGGCATGAGTTCGTTTCTGGACACAGACCCCAATGTTACAGGGCATAATGCCTTTAACAGCAAACCTGCACGATTCGTGATCAAAGTCGTCAAATAACGTAGAGCGGCAGATTCATAAAAAGGCGCCATTCATTTTCAATGATTGGCGCCTTTTTTCATGGGCGGTAGTGTTCGGCCACAGGCCAAGTCACATCATTGGAACAAATCAGGTGCCAGTGGGAAGGCAGATCCACACTGGCACGTTGTTGTACCGCGCAGCGCTTGGTCAGATTTCCTGGCTGGCGATGAACAAACTTTCGCGGCTCAAGCGCGTCTGCGGATCAGCCCCCAAATTCCAGTAGTTGCGTACCGAGTTGTAAACCAGCGTGCCCAGTGTGCCGGGCTTGTAACCGATGTGGGTCACGTAAACCCGAGCAGCCAGTTCGTTGCGTTGTTTGTGCTGCTCAATGTCCGCCAGCAACGCATCGATGCTGGCGTAGCCACGCGCATCGATAACGTACAGCTGCAACACCTCAAACAGCAGCGAGACTTCGTAAATATTGCCCGCGGACGTCACCACGCTGACGGATTCCACAGGCGTGTCATCGTCGATATCCGGCAGTTCAATGGTGACGCTGGCAATGCGCAGGCGATTGCCGTCGAGCTGGATATGGTCGCGGGTGACGGTTTCGCTCAGTCTGCGGGTGAACAGATTCCACGTTGACGCATTGGATTTTTTCGCTGCAGCGCCCGGAGTGCCCAGGCGCACGATGCAGTTGCTGGCCAGATAGACATCGTAGGTCGCGCTTTGGCCCTCAAGCAGATAGATGCCGGTATGCGTGCGCGGCTCGATCACCACTTTGCTCGCCCGTGCAGTCAGTGCCGGTTTCTCACTGACCAATGGCCGGGTGAACAGGTAGTTGCCGTTGCGCCTTTTCAACCAGCTGCGCGTGCTGACCAGCCGCGTACCGGGATTTTTCGCATCCTCTTCGTAGTCCAGACTCGGCAGTTGCAGGCGGTACGAGACTTCATCCTGCATGACCACCACGATGTCTTGCGCCAGTAATGGCGTGGTGACTTTCAGACTGTTGCGGCCGCTGTAACCCGTGGCCGCCGCGATGGTCTGTATCACTCCCTTGAAGGCGACGACTTTGGAGGGCAGCAGAATCGACAGGCATATATTGGTGTAGATCAGGTGGGTATTGCCCCAAACGCCTGTGCGCATTTCGACGTCATAGCTGAGCACCGCGTCGACGATTTCGCTGTTCTTGAAATCCAGATAAATGGTGCTGTTCGTCGCAGCGGCATTGGATGCGGCAACGAATTCGACCCGGCGATCAGTGCGTGCCACGAAATATCGCCCCAGCCCCTGACTGTCAATCTTCACCGTGCCGTCGTTGACGATGGCCGGGGCGGGTGCCGGCCGACCATTGATGGTGACGGCGACTTCGATGTCCTGACTTATAGCTTCGCCTGGCTGAGCAGGTAACAGCGCCAGCAATTCATATTCATCCTGGGTGCGGAACAGCCAGCGGGCGTTTTTCAGTTGGCGCTGGCCGTCCACTTCTTCGTAGACGTCCGCCAGCGTCAGCACATGCTCGGGCTCGGTGCCATCCTTGCCACGCAACGAGCTGACCACCAGCGACGTACCAATGATCTGCCAGCGCTGGATGACCGCCCTTGGCCAGCCGAACTCGATCACGCTCGAGTGTTCGCCGTCCTCGATGATCGTCGCGCGCGCGTTGGTGTTGGCGATGTAATAGCGATCCTCGCCACTGCCGCCCTCCACCTGACACTGAGTGCCGAAAATGGCAATGGTGTCGTTGCCGTCGCCAGCGCTTATGCGGTCGTATCCGTTGGCGGAAATCTGATTGGCGCCGGCGGTGCCGGTGACATGGCTGCTGCCTTTGCGCAGGGTCGAGACGTTCTCGAATGAAGTGAGGTGCGCAACTTCGATGCCTTCGGCCGTCGGGTCCAGACCACGCAGGGTGACTTTGCCGGTCTGCAGGTTGATGTCATGGCCGATGTGCCGTGTGTCGGTCGTTGGCCGTTGGCCTTCGAAGGTCACGAGGTCGGCGCCGGCTCCGCCATCCAGCACGTTGATATGGGCCGGTTTGTCCGAACGATCCAATTCCTGATTGGTGACTTGGTGATAGAAGGCGTCGTTGTGGTCGCCGCCGGTCAGCGCTTTATGGTCGTCGCGATAGGTGAACAGATTGGGCTGCGCCTTGACACCCGTGACGCGATCATTGCCATCGCCAAGCTGCCAGAAAACACCTTTGCCTTCACCCGCGCTGCCGCTGACCTTGCCTTTGAGATCGGCGGGCAAGCCATGAGCCGCATCGATCAGATCGTCTGCGCCGACGATTACTGCCTGGCTGTCCATTTTGAAGGGTTTCTGCCCGGTGCTTTCGTCCCACACATAACGCCAAAGTTTGACGGGCTGCAATTCGGTGCGGAAGGCACCGTTGACCACGTGTTCGATGGAGTTTTTGTAGGCGCCTTCGAGCATGTCTTTCGCCGACAGCTCGAGCTGTTTTTCGTGATCGCGATAGCCTTTGGAAAGCTTGAAGCGATCCATGACCTCCGTGTCCAGCTCCTTGCCGGTGAAGGCGAACCAGCCGGAGCGCAGGCGTTCGAGCGCGGTCAGCTCGATGTAATCATCAATATCGTCAACGACTCGCGCGGCCTGATAAATCATCGAGCCGGCGATCAGCAACGCTGCTGCGGCGAGACCGACGGGGCCGGCGACACTGCCGAAACCGGCCAGTGCGGCGACGCCCAGCACCAGGCTGATGGTCGCACCGGCGACACTCAAGCCGCCACTGACGTAATGATCCTGAGCCTCTTTGCCTGAGGTGGCGGCGGCAGCGTTGAACGATTTCACGGCATCGGCAATGTCGAACGGCAAGGTAATTGCGCTGGCGAACATCCCCGCACCGCGGCTCATGTATTTGCCCACCGACGTCAGCGGGAAATATTTGAAGACTGTGCCGCCGTGGGTGAGCATCGCCTGACCTGTCTTGGTCAGTCCTTGCTCGATAACCAGTGAGCCGAGTTCGGCGGCAATCGAGCTGCCCTGGAAAATCGCCTCTAGCTTGTCGCCCTTCTTGATTGCGTCGGTCATGGCCATGTAACCGCTGTAAATACCGAAGGCCTGCAGACCCACGCCGGCGCCACTGAGCAAGTAACTCTTGTTCTTGTTGACCCAGCCTGGCGAATTTTCGAAGGCATCGACGCGATGGATATGGAGCTTCTGCGCAGCCTTGCCCAGTTGATTGAGGCGATCGGTGCTACTGCCGGCATCAATCGGCGTGTCGCTGACGAACATCGGCCCGGCACCGATGGAGCGTTTGCAGGCGATCTCATAGAACAGCATCGCCGCCACGCCGCTGTCCGGGACGTCGGCGGACTGCAAACGCGATTGGACTTTCGCCGATTCAAATGTGAGTCCGTCGAGAAAATCCTGATCCGGGACTTTCATGTCGGTATTCGCCGGGCCGATCGGTTGACCGTTGATCGATGCGCCCAGTGCCTGCAGTTCGACTCGACTGGCCACATACTCGCCGATGCGCAACGGACCGTAGTATTTGTCGAGAGATTTCAATGTCTGCTGTTGCGAGGTGTCAGCAGGTTTCCCGACTGCAGGAGAAGGCAGATCGGCGAGATTGCCCGTTGCGGGTGCGTGGGCATTGGCCGAGGCATCAATGAGCGTGACCTGGAGCAGGCGCACATTGGAAATATGCGCGGAAGGTACGATGAGTTTCGACACGTCTTAGTCCTTTAATGGTGTGTATGAAGAGCCGGTTTCCTTACCGGTGGGCTTTCAGCTCTATGTGTCAGGGCCAGACGATGTCGTGGCCGAATTCGCTCTTGTTGCCCGAAAGCCTGACGATGGGCAGGGCCGCTGCCTCGACCCGGTCGATCAGTCGGTCATATTCGAAATGGTTGGAGTGCCCGGCATGGGTTGCCGCTTCGATGCGTTCAGCGTTGCCTCCCGCCATGTCGTTGATGTCTGCCACCCTCGCGCCTTTGGTCTGGTCGCTATTCAACAGCCAGATGCGCTCGGCACTCAGCCCGCTGCGAGTGACTGAAATCAGCCCCTCGAAATCATCGGAGGGGAACCACGTCGGCGGCGTGTCACGGGCGCTGGCGTTGAACATCATGTTTTCTTCGTGGGGGACGACTTCGAGGTTCCGAGTGTCGAGGGCGTAGACGAACATTTCCGTCTGCCGGGTGCGCCTGGACCGGTAACCGCGCTCGTGATCCCACGCCACGGGGCTGGCCGGGTCAGACCAGTCGGAAGACGAACTGCTCGGCGAATCGCTGGCGTCGCTGGCAACACTTTCAGAGTCACTGTCAGCGGCATCACGCCCCGGATATTTATGCGTCTGGCTATTGAAGCGCAGGTATTCGGGATCGGGCTCGCGGGCATACATCTGGCCTTCCTTGAGGCTGAACGTTGCGCTGATCGGTTTGTGCGTGGTGGCGCCGCGTTCATGGTGGTAGCGCGGCAGCATGGTGCCGTCGTTTGCCAGTTCGAACGGGGTGCGCTCGTCACCGCGAAACAGCGCAGGGACGTCGGTGCGGTACAGGCAGTTGTTCTTGTTGCGCAAGTAACCGAGCTTCTTCAACAAGGCTTCACGTACCTCGGGGGTCAGACTGTTTTCGGCGTGATACCAGTCGTGGCGGGCATTGCGCTTGAGATTGAGCTGTTCGAGCGCATCCCTGGCGAACTGCTCAAGGCGTTGCGGGTTGGCGACGTCGGCGAGCAGGCGCTTGTGTGCTTGCGCCCATGCCGGTATTGCCAGCTGGTTTTTCATGTCCTGCTGCAGGCGCCTCAGTTGATCGGGCAGCAGGTTGTAGGATTGCAGAAACGTCTCACGTTCTCTCAAAGTCATGGCCGGACGCAGCCAGCGCAGGGAATCACGGAGCAAGTCCGTGAGCGGGTTATCCGTACTCGCGGGTTCGGCCCATCGCGGTGCTTTGCCGCTGGTTTCGGCTTCGCCGCGAAAACGTGCAATGTCCTGTCCCTGCAAGCCGTACAGCTGCCAGATTTCATGGTCGGTCCACTGCTTGAGATGAGCGGGTTGTGCGTCGAAACCACCTGCCGGAGGATCGACCCGCAGCAGATTGCCGTACGCGTCTCTGAAGGCAAATTGCGTGTCGGCCTCGTTCGACGCCAGAAGCGGCTGCATTTCGTAATAGCCCTGAGTGTCCGGCGAACGCCAGGACTGGCGGTAGCGGCTTTGATCGATGGGCGTCGCCACCGGCGATGTGCGCGGGCGCTTGGCGGCGGGCTGTTCGGTGAGACGCCAGGTCGAGCTATCGGCATTTTTATACAGCCGCGGGCCGGAGGGCACTCGCTCGGTCAACAATTTGCAGCGCCAGACACCGGACTGATCCAGCGCGACGTGAGTGGTTTTCACCGCGCCTTCATACTCGACATCGACAAACCTTCTGCCGACGATCCAGCGAAGGCCGTCAGCGTCCGCTGGATGCATGCCGCGCACAAATGCATCGGACAACCAGTATTCAGGCACTGAACTGTGAGGCCGGGCGGCATCGGCCCCTTGTGTCGACATCTGGAAGGTTGCTACGGCAGGTGTGCGTGATTGCTGACCGGCGAGGTGGAGGTCGATAGCGTTCATCGCTGCCAGATCATCCAGACCGGGTGTGCGAAAAACGTGGGGAATGCCCAGATCGAACGGCGTGTCGGATCGATCCGTGCGAACAATGGCTGAATCAGGCTGATGTGAAGTGGTTGTTGGCGGCTTGCGAGGTAGTTTGGGGCTCATGAATTACTCGGAACTTGATTATGTAAAAAAGCAGTGACTGGAAGTTTCAATGTTTCGTTGTTTGGATTTATGAAAGTGCCAATCTCGTTATAGCTGCGGTTGGCCAATCTAACTGCTTTTCATTAATAGGAAAGTCCGTCTGAGCAAAAACGGAGGGGATTATGTAACGTCAGTTTTGTATTTGTTTCGGGCAGAGATTTGTCTGGTTTTAACTGAGAAAGTTAACCGGGCGGGAGTAATTAGGTGTAGGTAAATAACGCCGCTCTTGTCGGAAACTTCCTAAAGAGCGGCGGGGGATAAACAGGGCTTGAAAGTTACCTTTTTCAGTAGGCGTAACGCAATAGCGTATGGGGCAAGTGGCGCAGCACGAAGAAGCCGAACAGGGCAATCATGGACGGCAGGATCAGCCACCAGATCTTGAACGGCATCGGATTGAGCGACGTCTGCCGCTGGCTCAGCCACAGCATGGCGGCACAGACGCAACTGGCGAGCATGGCACCGGCGAGGATGTCAGTCGGCCAGTGCGCGCCCAGATAGACCCGCGACAGAGCGATTGCCAGTGCCGGAATGCACGCGATCAGCAGCCAGGTCAGACGCATGCGTGGCGGCTGACCGCGACCGGCCAGTACACCCAGCGTCAGGAACAGGGCGAATGCGCCCGAGGCGTGACCGCTGGGCATGCTGTAGGTGGTCAATGGATCGCTGAGCACTTCCGGGCGTACTCGGGCGAAAAAATACTTGGTGCCGGTGTTGGCCATGGCGGTGATCAGCATGGTGGCGCCAGCGAACACTGCCTGGCGCCACTGCTTGCACAGCAACAGCAATATGACGAGCAGGGCGCTGAACAGCAGCATGTTGCGGAATTCGCCGATCAGGGTCAGCGTCACGGCGATTTCATCCAGCGCTGGCTGGCGATGTTCCTGCACCAGAGTCATCACACCGTTGTCGAGCGCGGTCAGGTACGGATAGCCGATGAACAGGCCGATCAGAATCAACAGGCTCATGCTGCCGATCCAGATCGTCGCACGCCGATGGCGACGTACGCTGCTGTTAACGCTCAGGCCGACCATCACCGCAATGCTCGCGGCGACAATCCCGGCTTGCAGCCAGAAACCTTCAGGCAAGGGCAGGCGGAACGCCGCGCCCGTGGCCCAGCCCGGCAACAGATAAGCCAGGCTCCAGCCGGCAGCGGCCAGCAGGCTGACGGCGAAGAAACGCGGGAAGGGCATGTCGCACATCCCGGCGACCATCGGCAGCATCGGCCGCAGCGGGCCGATGAAACGCCCGACCAGCAGGCTGGCGATGCCATAGCGCTGGAAGTACGACTCGGCGCCGGCCATCCATTCCGGGTGGTGGCGCAGCCCGGGGAGGCGACGGATGTTCTGGTGGAAATGGCGCCCAAGGAAGTAGGAAATCAGGTCGCCAAGAATGCCGCCAAGAAAGCCCAGCAGCAGCGTTTCGCTCAATGACAGCGCGCCGCTGCCGGCCAGCACCGCCACGGCAAACAGCAACACCGTGCCCGGCACGATCAGCCCGGCGATCGCCAGACATTCCACGCACGCCACGATGAACACCGCTGCGGCCAGCCACTGCGGATTGGCGCCGAGCCATCCGGTGATGCTATCGAGCCATGGGCCCATACAGAAAAACTCCATTCATTCTTTAAGTAATTGTTACGCGTTTCACTGCTGGCCCGTGGGAGCGAGCCTGCTCGCGAATACGCTGTGTCAGACGATAGAAACGTTGGCTGGCACGACCCCTTCGCGAGCAGGCTCGCTCCCACACGGGGGGACATCATTCATTGACGGATTCGGCGTCGGTTACGGGAAGCAAAATATAATCCCGGCCTTCGACCTGACCCCGTCGCAGCGGGTTCCGCGTGCACCATTGCGCATACGCAGCGTCAACGAAGCGATACATCAGGTGTTCGTCACGGCCCAGCGGAATTCCCAGCCGGGTGGTTTGAATGATCTGCGAGGGCGGCGGCCCGGTGTCTTCGACCAGCAACAATTCATGGTCGAAACGCTTGGCGTCCCACATCGGCACTTTCAAACCCAGCGCTTTGCACAGCAGGGTCTGCCCGGCGCACAGCTTCTGCATCGGACGCGGTCGGCCCTGGGCATCGGGATTGTTCAGCAGCATCTGCGCCAGACTCGCCGGGCCGCTGACTTCGTCGACCCACGGATAGGCGGATTTGATCAGCACCGCGTTGCCCGGACCTTGCGCACTGAAGTTCAGCGAATCACCGCCGCGGGCGTAGTACATATAGATGTGGCCGCCATCCAGAAACAAAGCCTTACGCTTTTCTGTGTAACCGAGCGAGGCATGACTGCCTTTTTCCGCGAAGTAATAGGCTTCAGTCTCGATGATTCGCGCACTCAGCCACAGGGCCCCGACGCGATGGCGGATGACTTTGCCGAGCAGCGCCTGCGCCAGAACCTGGGCGTCGCGGTCGAAAAAACTGTCCGGCAGGCCCACGGGCAGGCGCGGGGACTCGGGGCAAAGGGGCACGTTGGTCATGATGGGCAAGGTTTATCCAGGCTCAAGAGGTCGTGATGATAACAACGCTGAGCTTAATTACGTCTGAACGACGGGCAAACGCAGCTCATTTCGACCATCCGCCCGTCACCGCTGTTAGTCCCGGGACGCGACAGCTATAATCTGGCGCTTTCCTCTTTGCCAAGACCCCAGCAGACCATGACTGAGTCCGTTCTTGACTACATGACCCGATTGGGTCGCGCCGCCCGCGCTGCCTCCAAGGTCATCGGTCGCGCCAGCACCGCGCAGAAAAACCGCGCCTTGCAGGCTGCCGCCAACGCTCTGGATGCTGCACGCGCCGAGCTGGCCGCAGCCAATGAGCTGGATCTGGCTGCCGGTCGCGCCAGCGGTCTGGAGCCGGCGCTGCTGGAGCGTCTGGAACTGACCCCTGCACGCATCGACGGCATGATCGTCGGTTTGCGTCAGGTCGCTGCACTGGCGGATCCGGTCGGCGCGATCCGCGACATGAGCTTCCGTCCGTCGGGCATTCAGGTCGGCAAGATGCGTGTACCGCTGGGCGTGATCGGGATCATCTACGAATCCCGTCCGAACGTGACCATCGATGCCGCCAGCCTGTGCCTGAAGTCCGGCAACGCGACCATCCTGCGCGGCGGCTCCGAGGCGATTCATTCCAATCGGGCGATTGCCGCGTGCATCCAGCGCGGTCTGGCCGAAGCCGAACTGCCCGCCGCCGTGGTGCAAGTGGTCGAAACCACTGACCGTGCCGCCGTAGGCGCGCTGATCAGCATGCCTGAATACGTCGACGTCATCGTGCCCCGTGGTGGCCGTGGCCTGATCGAACGCATCAGCCGCGATGCCCGCGTGCCGGTGATCAAGCACCTGGACGGCATCTGCCACGTTTACGTCAGCGAACACGCCGATCTGGCCAAAGCGCAGCGCATCGCTTTCAACGCCAAGACTTACCGTTATGGTATCTGCGGCGCGATGGAAACCCTGCTGGTCGATCAGGCTGTTGCCAAGGATTTCCTGCCTTCGATGGCCGCGCAGTTCCGCGACAAAGGCGTCGAACTGCGTGGTTGCGAGCGCACCCGGGCGATCATCGAAGCGGTCGCGGCCAGCGAAGACGACTGGCACACCGAGTACCTGGCGCCGATTCTGTCGATCCGCGTGGTCGACGGTCTGGAGCAGGCGATTGAACACATCAACCATTACGGCTCCCATCACACCGACTCGATCGTCAGCGAAAACCTCGCCGACACCCGGCGGTTCGTGGCGGAAGTCGACTCGGCCTCGGTGATGATCAACACGCCGACCTGCTTTGCCGATGGATTTGAATACGGATTGGGTGCCGAGATCGGCATTTCTACTGATAAGCTGCACGCCCGCGGCCCGGTCGGGCTCGAGGGGCTGACCTGCGAGAAGTACATCGTGGTCGGCGATGGCCAGTTGCGCGGCCAGGCGACGGTCTGACTTGACCGACCTCGACCTGACAGCGCCGCACACCGGCAGCGAGTCGCGCCCGCAACGCATTGGAGTGCTGGGCGGTACGTTCGACCCGGTGCACATCGGCCATTTGCGTGGCGCGCTGGAAGTTGTCGAAGCGCTGGCGCTGGACGAGTTGCGCCTGATGCCGAACGCGCGCCCGCCACATCGCGGGACGCCGCAGGTGTCGGCGCAGGAGCGGCTGGCGATGGTCGAGTGCGCGGTGGCCGGATTGCCGCCGCTGGTGGTGGACGCCCGCGAATTGCAGCGGGACAAACCGTCCTGGACCATCGATACCCTGGAGTCGCTGCGCGCAGAGATGCCCGCCGAGACCCAGGTTTTTCTGCTTTTGGGCTGGGACGCATTTTGCGGCCTGCCCACTTGGCACCGCTGGGAAGAGTTGCTCCAGCATTGCCACATCCTGGTGCTACAGCGCCCGGACGCCGACAGCGAACCGCCGGATGCCTTGCGCAACCTGCTGGCAGCGCGTTCGGTGAGCGACCCGCTGGCCCTGAAAGGGCCGAGCGGACAGATTGCATTCGTCTGGCAGACACCGCTCGCGGTTTCCGCCACCCAGATCCGTCAACTGCTGGCCAGCGGTAAGTCGGTACGTTTCCTGGTGCCCGACGCGGTCCTGGCCTACATCGATGCGCACGGTCTGTACCGTGCGTCGAACTGAACAAGGCGCGCTTCACCGATACGGATCACCGTATCCCCAAGCCGCCGAATACATGAGCAAAACGAGTTACATATGACTGATAAAGATCTACCGAAAGTAAAGCGCAAAGGCACGTTCAAGAGCGCGCCACTGCCGGAAGCCGTCAACACCAACGAGCCGCTCAAGGGCGACGAACTGGTCAAGATTGCCGTCGCTGCGCTGGAAGACGTGAAGGCCCAGGACATCCAGATCATCGATGTGCGCGACAAGCAGAGCATCACTGACTACATGATCATCGCCACCGGTACCTCCAATCGCCAGATCAACGCGATGCTGGACAAGGTCCGTGAGGAAGTGAAAAAGCAGGGCGCCAAGCCGCTGGGCGAAGAAGGCAAGGGCGACAGCGACTGGGTTCTGCTCGACCTCGATCTGGTGATCGTGCACATGATGACCGCCTCGGCGCGTCAGTTCTACGACCTGGAGCGCCTGTGGGCCGGTGCCGAGCAAAGCCGTGCGGCCGATGCCAAGCACCACAGCCCGGAAAACACCCACGAGCATTTCACCAAGCTCAACAAAGACCAGTTCTAAGGGATTGCTGTGCGACTGCGCCTGATCGCCGTCGGTTCACGCATGCCCAAATGGGTGGAAGAAGGCTGGCATGAATATGCCAAGCGTCTTCCGTCCGAGCTGGCGCTGGAACTGGTGGAAATTCCGCTCAATACCCGTGGCAAGAATGCCGACGTGGCCCGTTTCATCCGCCAGGAAGGCGAAGCCATGCTGGCCAAGGTCGGGCACAACGAGCGGATCGTCACGCTGGAGGTTCACGGCAAGCCATGGAGCACCGAGCAACTGGCGGTCGAACTCGATCGCTGGCGCCTGGATTCGCGCACGGTCAACTTCATGGTCGGCGGCCCGGAAGGGCTGGCACCGGAAGTCTGTGCCCGCGCTGACCAGCGCTGGTCGTTGTCGCCGCTGACCTTGCCGCACCCGCTGGTGCGGATCCTGATCGGCGAACAGTTGTACCGTGCCTGGACCGTGTTGTCCGGCCACCCTTACCACAAGTAAGCCTGCCCTCATGTCTCAGCCGATCCGCATCAAGGACCACGAAAAGGACGCCCGTCTGGTGCGCAGCCGTGTCGTGTTCGGTGCGATCGTGATCGTGGCGCTGATCTGTGTGCTGATCGCGCGTCTGTATTACCTGCAGGTGATCCAGTACGAGTACCACTCGACCCTCTCGGAAAACAACCGCGTCCATGTGCAGCCGATTCCGCCGACGCGCGGGCTGATTTTCGACCGCAACGGCGTGGTCGTGGCCGACAACCGGCCGAGCTTCAGCCTGAGCATGACCCGCGAGCGCTCCGGCGACTGGCAGCAGGTGCTCGACGTCATCGTCGAGGTGCTGGAACTGACGCCCGAGGACCGGGTGATCTTCGAGAAACGCATGCGTCAGGGGCGCCGGCCGTTCGAGCCGGTGCCAATACTGTTCGAGCTGACCGAAGAGCAGATCGCCCGCATCGCGGTGAACCAGTTCCGCCTGCCCGGGGTGGAAGTGGTCGCGCAGCTGGTCCGGCATTACCCGCAGGGCGCGCACTTTGCGCACTCGGTGGGCTACATGGGGCGGATCAACGAGAAAGAGCTGAAGTCGCTGGATCCGGTGAACTACAGCGGCACCCACCACATCGGCAAGACCGGCATCGAGCGTTTCTACGAGCCGGAATTGCACGGTCAGGTCGGTTACGAGGAAGTCGAGACCAACGCCCGTGGCCGCGTATTGCGCGTGCTCAAGCGCACCGATCCGATTCCCGGCAAGGACATCGTCCTGAGCCTCGACATCAAGTTGCAGGAAGCCGCCGAGGCCGCGCTGGGCGGGCGACGTGGCGCGGTGGTGGCGCTCGATCCGAAAACCGGCGAAGTGCTGGCGATGGTCAGTCAGCCGAGTTTCGACCCGAACCTGTTCGTCACCGGCATCAGCTTCAAGGCCTACGCCGAGTTGCGTGATTCGATCGACCGGCCGCTGTTCAATCGCGTGCTGCGCGGTCTGTACCCGCCGGGCTCGACGATCAAACCGGCGGTGGCGATTGCCGGTCTCGACGCCGGCGTGGTCACGGCTTCGAGCCGGGTGTTCGACCCGGGCTATTACATGCTGCCCAACTACGACCACAAGTACCGCAACTGGAACCGCACCGGTGACGGCTTCGTCGACCTCGACACGGCGATCATGCGGTCCAACGACACCTACTTCTATGACCTGGCGCACAAGCTCGGCATCGATCGGCTGTCGACCTATATGAACAAGTTCGGCATCGGCCAGAAGGTCTCGCTGGACATGTTCGAAGAATCCCCGGGCCTGATGCCGTCGCGCGAATGGAAACGCGCGACGCGCAAACAGGCATGGTTCCCCGGCGAAACCCTGATTCTCGGGATCGGCCAGGGCTACATGCAGTCGACGCCGCTGCAACTGGCCCAGGCCACGGCGCTGGTGGCCAACAAGGGCATCTGGAATCGTCCGCACCTGGCCAAGTCCCTCGACGGGGTGAAACCAGTGGATGAAAACCCGATGCCAAACATCGTCCTGCGCGACCCGTCCGACTGGAACAAGGTCAACCACGGCATGCAGCAGGTGATGCACGGTGCCCGTGGCACCGCGCGCAAAGCGGCGATCGGCGCGCAATACCGCATCGCCGGCAAGTCCGGTACCGCGCAGGTGGTGGCGATCAAGCAGGGCGAGAAATACGACCGCTCCAAGGTCCAGGAACGCCACCGCGACCACGCCCTGTTCGTCGGCTTCGCCCCGGCCGATGATCCGAAAATCGTCGTGTCGGTGATGGTCGAGAACGGTGAGTCCGGTTCCGGCGTTGCCGCGCCAGTGGTGCGCCAGGTCATGGACGCCTGGTTGCTCGACCAGGACGGCCACCTGAAAGCCGAGTACGCCAGCCCTATCACTGCGGAGGCCCCGGCCCGTGATGAATAATTTCGATCGCATGCTCTCCAGCGAGGATGTGATGCGTCGCCGCGCGACGTTGCTGCAAAGACTGCATATCGATGGCCCGCTGTTGATCCTGTTGCTGATCCTCGCCGCCGGCAGCCTGTTCGTGCTGTATTCGGCCAGCGGCAAGAGCTGGGATCTGCTCGGCAAGCAGGCCACATCCTTCGGCATCGGTCTGGTGGCAATGATTGTCATCGCCCAGTTCGAGCCGCGTTTCATGGCGCGTTGGGTGCCGCTCGGTTACGTGATCGGCGTGGTCTTGCTAATCGTCGTCGACATCATGGGCCACAACGCCATGGGCGCCACGCGCTGGATCAACATCCCCGGGGTGATCCGCTTCCAGCCCTCGGAATTCATGAAAATCCTGATGCCAGCGACCATCGCCTGGTACCTATCCAAACGCACCTTGCCGCCGCAGCTCAAGCACGTCGGCATCAGCCTGATGCTGATTGGTGTGCCGTTCATTCTGATCGTGCGCCAGCCGGATCTGGGGACTTCGCTGCTGATTCTCGCCGGTGGCGCCTTCGTCCTGTTCATGGGCGGCCTGCGCTGGCGCTGGATTCTCAGCGTGCTGGCGGCGGCGGTGCCGGTATCGGTGGCGATGTGGTTTTTCGTCATGCACGACTATCAGAAGCAGCGTGTCCTGACTTTCCTCGACCCGGAAAGCGATCCGCTCGGCACCGGCTGGAACATCATTCAGTCCAAAGCCGCGATCGGTTCCGGTGGCGTATTCGGCAAAGGCTGGCTGCTCGGCACCCAGTCACACCTGGACTTTCTCCCGGAAAGCCACACCGACTTCATCATTGCCGTGCTTGGCGAAGAGTTCGGTCTGGTGGGGATTTGCGCGCTGCTGCTGATCTATCTGTTGTTGATCGGTCGCGGGCTGGTGATCACCGCTCAGGCGCAAACGCTGTTCGGCAAATTGCTCGCCGGCGCGTTGACCATGACTTTTTTTGTTTACGTTTTCGTCAACATCGGTATGGTCAGTGGCCTGTTGCCGGTCGTGGGGGTGCCGTTGCCGTTCATTAGCTACGGAGGAACTTCGCTGGTGACGCTGCTGTCAGCGTTTGGGGTTTTGATGTCGATCCATACCCATCGCAAGTGGATCGCACAGGTTTGAATAAGGTGAAGAGTGCAATGCAAGTAATGCGTGGCTGGGCGACTCGATGCGCGCCGCTGGTTGGCCTGTTGGGCCTGCTGGGGAGCGTGCAGGAAGCGCTGGCTGGCGACTATGAAGGCTCGCCGCAGGTGGCCGAATTCGTCGGCGAAATGACCCGCGACTACGGTTTCGCCGGTGAACAACTGATGGGTGTGTTCCGCGAGGCGCAACGCAAGCAGTCGATTCTCGACGCCATCTCCAAACCCGCCGAACGGGTCAAGCAGTGGAATGAATATCGCCCGATGTTCATCACTGACGCGCGCATCGCCCGGGGTGTCGACTTCTGGCGTCAGCACGAGGCGACCCTGGCCCGTGCCGAGCAGGAATACGGCGTGCCGGCACAAGTGATCGTGTCGATCATCGGCGTCGAGACCTTTTTCGGGCGTAATACCGGTAATTTCCGCGTGATTGATGCCTTATCGACCCTCGGTTTCGACTATCCTCCCCGTGCCGAATTTTTCCGCAAGGAATTGCGTGAGTTCCTCCTGCTGGCCCGTGAAGAGCAGGTCGACCCGCTGACCCTGAAAGGCTCGTACGCCGGGGCCATGGGCCTGCCGCAGTTCATGCCGAGCAGCTTTCGCGCCTACGCGGTGGACTTCGACGGTGATGGCCACATCAATATCTGGAACAACCCGGACGATGCCATTGGCAGCGTCGCCAGTTACTTCAAGCGTCACGGCTGGGTCGCCGGCGAGCCGGTGGTCAGCCGCGCCGATGTGCGCGGCGAGCAGGCCGATGAAGGGCTGACCACCGGTATCGAACCAGTGAAGACGGTCGCAGAGTTGCGGGCGCTGGGCTGGTCAAGTCATGATGCGCTGCGCGATGATATGCCGGTTACCGCATTTCGCCTCGAAGGCGACAACGGCCCTGAATACTGGATGGGCCTGCAGAATTTCTACGCGATCACGCGTTATAACCGCAGCGTGATGTACGCCATGGCCGTACATCAACTGTCTGAACAGCTGGTACAAGCACGGGGCGTCAAGTAATGCAGGCATTGCCTAACAATAAACCCCTGAAGCTGGTGGCTTTCGCTGCGTTGGCAGTCCTGGTCGCCAGTTGCACGACCAGCCGTACGCCGACGCAGAAAACCCCGTCCACCGCTGTCCGCGCCCAACCGGGCCTGGACATCAACCGCGCGCACAAAGACGGCGCGCCGTGGTGGGATGTCGATGTTTCGCGCATCCCGGATGCGACACCGACCCTGCACACCGGCCCGTACAAGGCCAACCCGTACACCGTGCTGGGCAAGACCTATTTTCCGTTGCAGGAATCCAAGACCTACGTGGCTTCGGGCACGGCGTCCTGGTACGGCACCAAGTTCCATGGCCAGAACACCGCCAACGGCGAAGTGTATGACCTGTACGGCATGAGTGCCGCACACAAGACCTTGCCGCTGCCAAGTTACGTTCGGGTGACCAACCTGGACAACAACAAGACGGTGATCCTGCGCGTCAACGACCGTGGGCCGTTCTACTCCGATCGCATCATCGACTTGTCCTACGCAGCGGCGAAGAAACTCGGCTATGCCGAAACCGGCACCGCGCGGGTCAAGGTCGAAGGCATCGATCCGCAGCAGTGGTGGGCGGCCAAGGGCCGTCCGGCGCCGCTGATGCTCAATGAGCCGCAAGTGGCGCAGAATAGCGCGCCAGTGATTACGGCGTCGGCCGGCACCGTCGAGCAATGGACACCGCCGCCGCAGCAACACGCCGCGGCCGTGGTGCCCGTGCAGATCGATGCAAAAAAAAACGCTTCTGCACCAGCGTCTGGCCAGTATCTGCAGGTGGGCGCGTTCGCCAACCCGGACGCTGCCGAACTGCTGAGGTCGAAGCTCAGCGGGATGGTGAGCGCGCCGGTGTTCATCAGCTCGATCGTGCGCAATCAGCAGACCCTGCACCGGGTACGCCTGGGGCCGATCGGCTCGCCGGGTGAGATCGCCCAGGTGCAGAACAGTGTGCGGCTGGCCAATCTGGGTTCGCCCAGCGTGGTCACCGAGTAACACGTAGACCTTGATTGACGGTTCACTTGCGGTATTCGGGGGGTGAACCAGGTTGTTGGCTCGTCGAAGAACAAAAGCCCGGCAGGGTGACTGGAGTGAGCAACTGAACACGCGATGGCCCGTTAGAAGGCTGTCTGAATAAGTTTTGCCTTCGGGCAAGTTTCCATTAGCGATTTCGAGAGACGGATGAACATCACCACCTTTGCCAAACGCCTGTGTCTGCTAGTCCCGCTGCTCCTCTCGCCAGCCGCCTTCGCGGCCGAGATGATGCCGTCGCCACCACAACTGGCCGCCAAGGCCTATGTTCTGATGGACGCCAGCAGCGGTAACGTGCTGGTCGAAAACAACGGCGACCAGCGTCTGCCACCGGCCAGCCTGACCAAGCTGATGACCGCGTACATCGCGACCCTGGAAATCCGTCGCGGTCAGATCGGTGAAAACGATCCGGTGACCGTCAGCGAAAACGCCTGGCGCACCGGCGGTTCGCGGATGTTCATCAAGGTCGGTTCGCAGGTCACTGTCAGCGACCTGCTGCACGGCATCATCATCCAGTCCGGTAACGACGCCAGCGTCGCCCTGGCCGAGCACATCGCCGGCAGCGAAGACGCCTTCGCCGACCTGATGAACAAGACCGTCACCGAACTGGGCATGACCAATACCCACTTCATGAACCCGACCGGTCTGCCAAACCCTGAACACTACTCGTCGGCGCACGACATGGCGATTCTGGCCCGTGCGATCATTCACGAAGACCCGGCTCACTATGCGATCTACTCGCAGAAAGAGTTCTTCTGGAACGGCATCAAACAGCCTAACCGCAACCTGCTGCTGTGGCGCGACAAGACCGTTGACGGTCTGAAAACCGGCCACACCGATGAAGCCGGCTACTGCATGGTGTCTTCGGCTGTACGTGATGGCCAGCGCCTGATCGCCGTGGTGTTCGGCACCAACAGCGAAGTGGCCCGCGCGGCTGAAACCCAGAAGCTGCTGACCTACGGTTTCCGCTTCTTCGAAACCCAGACCTTCTACCAGAAGGGCACCGAACTGGCGCAGGCGCCGGTATGGAAAGGCACCACCAGCCAGGTCAAGGCCGGCCTGGCGCAAGACCTGACCATGACTCTGCCAAAAGGCCAGCTGAAGAAGCTCGCTGCCAGCATGACCATGAACCCGCAACTGGTTGCGCCAATCGCCAAGGGCGACGTGATCGGTAAAGTCGAAGTCAAACTGGAAGACAAGGTAGTGCACAGCGCCGACCTGATCGCTCTGGATGGCGTCGAGGAGGGTGGTATCTTCCGCCGCATGTGGGATAGCATCCGTCTATTCTTCTACGGCTTGTTCAACTGATTTTGTGTTGACCTGCATGGCCCCGCCCCGATCCGGTGCGGGGCCATGTGCGTTACCACGGCTTGCACTCTAGAGGCCGTTACGCCATGACCGATACCGAAGTAAAGGCGCCAAAGATCGAATTTCCCCAGACCGATTATCCGATCAAGGTGATCAGTGATACGGGTGTTGGCAACAAGGACAAGATCATCGCGATCGTCCTGAAACACGCGACCATCAATGATGAGCGCATCGACGAGCGTCAAAGCAGCAACGGCAAATACACCACCATCCAGTTGCACATCGTCGCCACCGACCAGGATCAGCTGTACAACATCAACAGCGAACTGCGGGCTTCCGGCATCGTGCACATGGTGTTGTGATGCACGGCACGCTGGGCTTTCGCGAGCTGGGCCAGATGGCTTACGAGCCGGTCTGGCATGCCATGCAACGCTTTACCAACGAACGCGGCAATACTGCCGCCGACGAAATCTGGCTCGTCGAACACCCGCCGGTGTTCACCCAGGGCCAGGCCGGCAAGGCTGAACACCTGTTGCTGCCGGGAGATATTCCGGTGGTGCAGGTCGATCGTGGCGGCCAAGTGACTTATCATGGCCCCGGGCAACTGGTGGCTTATCTGTTACTGGATGTACGCAAGCTGGGTTTCGGCGTGCGTGATCTGGTCAGCCGCATGGAAGCCTGCCTGATCGAACTGCTGGCCAGCTACGGCGTCACCGCCGCCGCCAAGCCAGATGCTCCCGGCGTATACGTCGATGGAGCGAAAATCGCTTCTCTGGGTTTGCGCATTCGCCACGGTTGTTCCTTTCATGGCCTGGCCCTGAACGTGGATATGAACCTGGAACCGTTTCGACGGATTAATCCCTGCGGCTACGCCGGGCTGGCCATGACCCAGCTGAGCGATCACGCAGGATCGATTGAATTTGCCGAGGTAAGTGCCCGGCTGCGCGCGCAGCTCGTCAAACACCTCGACTATGCTGAGCAGACGACCCTCACGGGCGGAATCGACTGATATGACTACTGATGCAGTGCAAACCATGATCCCGACGCTCGACGTGACCGAGCGCCCGGCCCCGCGTCCCAAGGTTGAAGCCGGCGTCAAGCTGCGCGGCGCCGAGAAGGTTGCACGCATCCCGGTCAAGATCATTCCGACCACCGAACTGCCGAAGAAACCCGACTGGATCCGCGTGCGCATCCCGGTTTCGCCGGAAGTCGATCGCATCAAGAGCCTGCTGCGCAAGCACAAGCTGCACAGTGTCTGCGAAGAAGCGTCCTGCCCGAACCTCGGCGAATGCTTCTCCGGCGGCACCGCAACCTTCATGATCATGGGCGACATCTGCACCCGTCGCTGCCCGTTCTGCGACGTTGGCCACGGTCGTCCGAAGCCACTGGACGTCAACGAGCCGGAAAGCCTGGCCATCGCCATCGCCGACCTCAAGCTCAAATACGTGGTGATCACCTCGGTTGACCGTGACGACCTGCGTGACGGCGGTGCCCAGCACTTTGCCGACTGCATCCGCGAAATCCGCAAACTGTCGCCGAACGTTCAGCTCGAGACCCTGGTCCCGGACTACCGTGGGCGCATGGACATCGCCCTGGAAATCACCGCTGCCGAGCCGCCGGATGTGTTCAACCACAACCTGGAAACCGTGCCGCGCCTGTACAAGGCTGCGCGTCCGGGCTCGGACTACCAGTGGTCGCTGACCCTGCTGCAACGCTTCAAGCAGATGATGCCGCACATTCCGACCAAGTCCGGCCTGATGCTGGGTCTGGGCGAGACCGACGAGGAAGTCATCGAAGTCATGAAGCGCATGCGCGAACACGACATCGACATGCTGACCCTCGGTCAATACCTGCAACCGTCGCGCAGTCACTTGCCGGTGCAGCGTTTCGTGCACCCGGACACCTTCGCCTGGTTCGCCGAAGAAGGTTACAAGATGGGCTTCAAGAACGTCGCTTCGGGCCCGCTGGTACGTTCCTCGTACCACGCCGACGAGCAGGCGAAGCTGGTCAAGGCCGAGCTGTTGGGTTCCTGATTCACTGCTGATGTAAAAATGCCCGCCGAGGACTGTCCCTCGGCGGGCATTTTTTTGACTGAGGGAAGCCATCGCGTATGGCTTTGCATCAGTGCTGGATTCGCCCCTCACCCCGGCCCTCTCCCGAAGGAGAGGGAGCCGATTTCCTGGCTTCTCAAGATTTCACTCAACCCGATCGCTCATATGAACGCATTGGTCGCGATCATCTCGATCAGTTCCCTCTCCCTCTGGGAGAGGGTTAGGGTGAGGGGGCTTTTGTTTGTCTCTTCAGCTGACTACTGTGTGTGCATGACTTTACCGCTGGAGCCCAAGGATGACCGTTCGACCGAGCCACACCCTGATTGCCCACCGACCCGTACCGGCACTGCCCTCCGAAGGGACGATTGGCGTCATCGCGCCTGCCGGCCCCGGCGCCCTAGACACTGAAAAAGCGCTGCAATGGATGCGCGCGCGCGGCTATGGGCTGAAGGTGTTTCCGGGTGTCTATGAGAAGGACGGCTACCTGGCCGGCAGTGACGACGTACGCCTGCGCGATCTGCACGCGGCGTTCGCTGACCCCGAAGTCGACGCGATCATTTGCCTGCGCGGCGGCTACGGCACCCCGCGTCTGCTGGACCGAATCGATTACGACCTGCTCAGCCGGCATGCCAAGCCGTTTGTCGGCTATAGCGACATCACCGCGCTGCACCTGGCCATCAGTCGCTACGCCGGGTTTGTGACCTTTCACGGCCCGCTGCTCAATGCCGACCTGCTCGGCGACAAGGAGCCGCCGACCGTCACGTCATTCTTCGCCATGCTGCGCGGGCAACTGAAGTCAGGGAGTGTACTGAGCCATCCGGCGGCTTATCCGTTATCAACCGTCGAACCGGGCATCGCTCACGGGCGTTTGCTCGGCGGCAATCTGGCGATGATTGCTGCAACCCTCGGCACGCCCTACGAGATTGATGTCGAAGGCGCAGTTCTGTTCATCGAGGACATCAACGAGCCGCTGTATCGCATTGATCGCCTGCTGACCCAGATGCGTCTGGCCGGCAAGCTGGCCCGACTGCGCGGTGTGCTGGTCGGTGATATTGCCGGTGTGGAGGTCGATGCGCTGAATCGGCTGCTCAAGCAAACCTTTGAGCCGTTACGGATTCCGGTGCTGTCGGGCTGGCGCAGTGGCCATTGCGACCCGAACCTGACACTGCCGTTGGGCGCGCTGGTGCGCCTGGATGCGGGGAAGCAGGAATTGGTGCTGGAGCAGGATGTGGTGATCAAAGTCTAGAAATTGGTCGCCTGACATTCAGTCATCGCGGGCAAGCCCGCTCCCACAGGTTATGAGTCGGATACACAATCGTGTTTCAACCAGAACCCTGTGGGAGCGGGCTTGCCCGCGATGCTTTTATTGGGCGCGCAGGCTCTCAAGCAACTTGTGCGTCGGATAGCCATCCGCCGGCCAGCCCAGCGCCTGCTGGGCACTGCGAATGGCCTTGCGCGTATTGGCGCCGATAATCCCGTCCGCCGTGCCGGCGTCGTAATTACGCGCGCTCAATAGCGTCTGCAATTCGATACGCTCGGTGCGGCTCAGCGGCAGATCATCTTTCGGCCAGTCGCCATTGATCAGGCCCGCGCCTTCAAAGCGCTCGGACAACAGGCTCACCGCCAGCGCATACGACGACGAATTGTTGTACTTGAGAATCGCCCGGAAGTTGTCGAGGATCAGGAACGCCGGGCCGCGATAACCGGCCGGCAGCAGCAGGGCGGCGGACAGTTGTTCGGAACCGGCTGGAACCTGCGCGCCATTGGGCAGGCTCACGCCCAGTTGCCGCCATTCAGCGACGCTTTTACGGATCGCGCCGTCCGCCAGGGTGTAGTTGAAACCGCTCGGCAGTTGCACTTCGAAACCCCACGGCTGGCCGCGTTGCCAGCCCGAGCTTTGCAGGTAATGCGCGGTCGAGGCCAGCGCATCGGCCGGGCTGCCCCAGATGTCGCGGCGGCCGTCGCCGTCAAAGTCCACGGCGTGAGTGTTGTACGTGGTCGGAATGAACTGGGTCTGGCCCATCGCGCCGGCCCAGGAACCGAGCATCTTCTCCGGGGTGATATCGCCCTGTTGCAGAATCTGCAGGGCGGCGATCAGTTGCGCGTGAGCAAAGCCCGGACGACGCCCCTCGTAGGCGAGAGTGGCCAACGAGTTGATCACCGACTTGCTGCCCTGAAACTGGCCGAAATTGCTTTCCATGCCCCACACCGACACCAGCGCCTGGCGATCAACGCCATAACGCTGCTCGATGCTTTGCAGAATGTCGGTGTACTGATTGATCAACGCCTGGCCCTTGCGGACGCGCAATGGCGACAGCGCACCATCGAGGTATTCCCACACCGGGCGGGAAAACTCCGGCTGACTGCGATCGGCACGGATCACGCTGGCGTCGAAGCTGACATTGGCAAATGCCTGGTCGAACAGCTCTGGACGAATCCCGGCGGCGAGGGCGTCCTTGCGGAAGCCCGCCTGCCATTCGGCAAAGGTCTGGGTCGGTTGAATATCGAGCGGATCGGTGGACGGCACTACCGGCGGAATGATCGCTGGGGCCGTGGTGACCGGGGCAGCTTGAAGCGGTTGTGCATCGGCGGCGGTGGGTTTTTCCGCGCAGGCGACAAGCAGGATGAAGCTGGAGGCAGCGATCAATTGGCGCACGGGCCAACGACGGGAAAGACTTGGGGGCATGCACAGTTCCAGGGGAAACGAATCAGGTGCAGACCTTAACATGAGCGGGGGGTGGTGCGCTTCAGGCAGCCAGAAAGTAAAAAGCCTCCCGGTTATCAGACCGGAAGGCTTCGCGACGGTAGCTGCCTTTGCCCTTGGCTGGTCGTTCCTGGCGGCTGCGGAACAAGGGCTGGGCGACGATGGATTTGGCCTTGTTGGGGCCATGCTTTGCTGGCTTTTTGCTCATGAGGGTTCTCTGGATTGAGTGGGTTTGGCGCGGCAAATAATCTGCCGATGTTGGGCGTCTGTCCAGTGCCTGTTGTGTAGGAATGTTCTGGCGCTTTCGCGAGCAAGCTCGCTCCCACATTTGGAATGCATTTCAATGTGGGAGCGAGCTTGCTCGCGAATGGCCGTTATGCGGGAAACAGGTTATTCGGCAGGAAGTGTCAGGCGCTGGCCAGCCATCAACAACGCCAGACGACTCAAGCTCATCCACGGCGAACCCGCCGCCTGGCCCTTGATCTGCGCATCGATACGCTGTGCTTCGAGCAGCAATTGCGCCCAGCGTTGCGCCGAGTAGCGTTGCAAAGCCTTGCTCATCAGCGGCTTGCGCTTGTCCCAGACCGGCGGTTTCGACTGGCTGAAACACTTGTCCAGTGGCGTGCCCTGGCTGTATTGCAGGGAAATGTTGGCCAACAGGCGCAACTCCCGCGCCAGTGCCCAGAGGATCACCGGCGGTTCGACGCCTTCGCCGCGCAGGCCCTCAAGCATGCGCAAGGCGTGGGCCGGTTCGCCGTTGAGCACCGCGTCGGTCAGGCCGAACACGTCAAACCGGGCACTGTCGGCCACGGCGGCCTGCACGGTTTCGACGGTGATCTGCCCACCTTCGGCCATCAGTTTGAGCTTTTCGATTTCCTGGGCGGCGGCGAGCAGGTTGCCTTCGACACGCGCGGCAATCAATTCGACCGCGTCCTGACTCGCCGACAGGCCTGCCTGTGACAAGCGCTGACGAATCCAGCTGGGCAGCTGATTGGCATCCACCGGCCAGATCTGCACAAACTGGACCTGCTGACCTTCGACCAGCGCCTTGCCCCACTTGGTTTTCTGCGCGCTGCCATCGAGCTTCGGCAAGCTGATCAGCAGGACAGTGTCTTCAGCGGGGCGCGAGCAGTATTCGATCAGCGCCGCAGCACCTTTGTCGCCAGGCTTGCCCGAGGGCAGGCGCAGTTCCAGCAGGCGTTTTTCGGCGAACAGCGACATGCTTGCGCCGGCCTGCAACAACGTGCCCCAATCGAAATTGGCGTCGGCGGCGAATACCTGACGTTCGTCGAAACCTTGCTGGCGAGCAGCACTGCGGATGGCGTCGGCGGCTTCCTGACACAGCAAGGGGTCATCGCCGCTGATAACGTAGACCGGCGCGAGTGCGCCTTGCAGGTGTTTGCCGAGTTGTGCGGGAGCGAGCTTCATAAAGAAGGGCGAGCGGGGCGCCTGAGCGCCCCGACCGTCTTACTGCTGCGGGATTTCGAGCGGCGACTGACGCGGAGTTTCCGCCTCAGCCTTCTGCGCCGCTTCCAGTGCATCGGCTTCAGCCTTGGCGCGGTCGTTGGCGGTTTGCTGCAGTTGCTGCAACTGGCCCGGGGTCAGCTGTGACAGGCGCAGCATCATGCGTTGCACCAGCTCGCGACGGATTTCATGACGAGCGTCGTTGGCTTCCTGATCGGAGCCGACGAGGTTGTTGCCGTCGTGAATGAACACCTTCTGCACTTCGAGCTTGTCGCTAAGCAGGGACAGGTCTTTGTCGCCGCGGAGCTCATAGCTCAGCACAGTGTTGACCTGATACTCGCCTGTGCGCCCGGCACCGGCATAGCTGAGAATGCGCTGGCTTTCCTGTTCGTCAGCCAGATACAGCTTGTACGGCGCGCCTGTGTAGACCTTGACGCCGCTGGACTCCAGCGTCTGACGCAGCTGTCTTACGGTTTCGCCATAAGCGTTACGCGCGCTCAGGTCGATTTCCTTGATCGACAGTTCGTTGGTGCCGGTACCACGCAACTGGAAACCGCAGGCGCTCAGCAGAACGGCGAGGCCCATCACCAGCAGATTGCGTTTGATCATTGTGTTGCTCCCCTTGAAACCAGGTGAGCCGACTCTGCGGCCCGAAAGGTTTTACTGGCTGCCAGGCGAGCCTGGCAGCCGATCCAATTTAGCTGGCGACGATGTTGACCAGTTTGCCCGGCACCACGATCACTTTGCGAATGGTCAGGCCGTCGACGAAACGCAGCACGTTTTCGTTGATGCGCGCGGCGGCTTCGATCTCTTCGCGGGTGGCGCTGGCCGGCATTTCGATCTGCCCGCGCAGCTTGCCGTTGACCTGAATGACCAGGGTCAGGTTGTCCTGCACCAAGGCACTTTCGTCCACGGCCGGCCAGCCTGCATCGATCACCGCATCGGCGTGACCCAGCTGCTTCCACAGTTCGTGGCTGATGTGCGGGGTGATCGGTGCCAGCAGCAGGGTCACCGCTTCCAGACCTTCGTGCAGCAGCGCGCGGTCCTGTTCGGTGCCTTGGACGGCTTTTTCCAGCACGTTCATCAGCGTCATCACCTGAGCGATGGCGGTGTTGAATTTGTGGTTCTGGCCGACGTCATGACTGGCCTGCTTGATCGCCAGGTGAATCGCACGACGCACGGTTTTCTGCTCGTCGCTCAGCGCGGCGATATCCAGCTTGCCCGGCAAGCCCTGGGTGACGTGGGCTTGCGCCAGACGCCAGACGCGCTTGAGAAAACGGTGCGAACCTTCAACGCCGGAGTCGGACCATTCCGCGCTCATGTCAGGCGGCGAAGCGAACATCATGAACAGCCGGCAGGTGTCGGCACCGAACTGGTCGATCATGGACTGCGGGTCGACGCCATTGTTCTTCGACTTGGCCATCTTCTCGGTACCGCCGATTTCCACCGGCAGGCCGTCGGATTTCAGCTTGGCGCTGATCACCTTGGCTTTGCTGTCACGCTCAAGTTCCACGTCTGCCGGGTTGAACCAGGTGTAGGCACCGTTGGCTTCGCGACGATAGTAAGTCTCGGCGATCACCATGCCCTGGGTCAGCAGGTTCTTGAACGGCTCATTGGAGCTGACCAGACCTTCGTCACGCATCAGTTTGTGGAAGAAACGGGCATACAGCAGGTGAAGAATGGCGTGCTCGATACCACCGATGTACTGATCCACCGGCAGCCAGTGATCGGCTGCGGATTTCTCCACCAGGCCACCTTCAAAGTGCGGCGAGGCGTAGCGGGCGTAGTACCACGACGACTCGACGAAGGTGTCCATGGTGTCGGTTTCGCGCTTGGCCGGCGCGCCGCATTTCGGGCAGCTGCATTCGTAGAACTCGGGCATGCGCGCCAGCGGCGAACCGGCGCCGTCCGGCACCACGTCTTCCGGCAATACGACCGGCAGTTGATCTTCCGGCACCGGCACGTCGCCGCAGGTGGCGCAATGGATGATCGGGATCGGGCAGCCCCAGTAGCGCTGGCGGCTGATGCCCCAGTCGCGCAGACGGAACTGGGTGCGCGAGGCGCCGAGTTGTTTCTTGATCAGCGCCACTTCCATGGCGTCGAACGCGCCGGCGAAGTCGAGGCCGTCGAACTCACCGGAGTTGATCAGCGTGCCGTGCTCGCCATAGGCGTCCTGCCACGGCGCCGGGTTGCTGTCACCGGAGCTGGTGCGCACCACCGATTTCACCGGCAGGTTGTACTTGTGAGCGAATTCGAAATCGCGCTCGTCGTGCGCCGGAACCGCCATGACCGCGCCGTCGCCGTAGTGCATCAGCACGTAGTTGGCGACCCACACCGGCAGCTTCTCGCCGGTCAGCGGGTGCTCGACGAACAGGCCGGTCGGCAGGCCTTTCTTTTCCTGGGTGGCGACATCGGCTTCAGCGACGCTGCCGCCCTTGCATTCAGCGATGAACGCTTGCAGCTCGGCATTGTTCTGCGCGGCCAGGGTGGCCAGCGGGTGCTCGGCAGCGACGGCGACGTAGGTCGCGCCCATCAGGGTGTCCGGACGGGTGGTGAAGACTTTCAGGGTGCCGGCTTCGCCGATCGAATCGACGTTGTACGGGAACTGCACTTCCATGCCACGGGACTTGCCGATCCAGTTGCGCTGCATGGTCTTGACCTGTTCCGGCCAGCCAGTCAGTTCGTCGAGGCTTTCCAGCAGCTCGTCGGCGTAAGCGGTGATCTTGAAGTAGTACATCGGGATTTCGCGCTTTTCGATCAGCGCGCCGGAGCGCCAGCCACGGCCGTCGATGACTTGCTCGTTGGCCAGTACGGTCTGGTCGACCGGGTCCCAGTTCACGGTGCCGTTTTTACGGTAGATCACGCCTTTTTCGAACAGGCGGGTGAACAGCCATTGTTCCCAGCGGTAGTAGTCCGGCTTGCAGGTGGTCACTTCACGGGACCAGTCCACCGCGAGGCCAAGACTGCGCAGCTGCGACTTCATGTAAGCGATGTTTTCGTAGGTCCACTTGGCGGGAGCGACGTTGTTCTTCATCGCGGCGTTTTCCGCCGGCATGCCGAACGCATCCCAACCCATTGGCTGCAGGACATTCTTGCCCTGCATGCGCTGGTAGCGCGAGATCACGTCGCCAATGGTGTAGTTGCGCACGTGGCCCATGTGCAGCTTGCCGCTGGGGTAAGGGAACATCGACAGGCAGTAGTAGGTTTCCTTGCCTGGCTGTTCACTGACTTCAAAGGACTTTTGCTCATCCCAGAACGACTGGGCGGCGGCTTCGATCTCACGTGGCTGATATTGTTCGTGCATGGCTACTTTTGTACTGGATAGGGGTGGCCTAATCCTCTTCGACGGCGGCATCCGGGATGGCCCGGGTGCGCTGGAAGTGGAATGACAGGAAGCGCCGTAGCATACATGACCGCGCTTGGCCGAGGGAAACCCTGATTACAGCTGTTTGCCAGAGCTTTTGGACGACGAGGGCCGTTGGTCGCGGCGTGTAGCCGGTTCGTGCAGCGAAGCTAAGCTCTAATTGGGGAGTGAGTCTTATCTTCAATGAGGTGAGGGATGGTGGAGCAACGGAAAAAGAACGTAACGAAACCCGAGTTGTACGAAAGGTTGATCGATCGTCTGGGCATGGCGCTGGACGCCGTTAAAACCGCCGACCGGCTGCGCGACGAGCGCCCCCTGGAACTGGAATTGCGTGGCTTGAGTCCCGCCGAGTTCAAACTGGTCAAGGCCTATCTGGATCGCAGTGAACGTGAAACGCAGGGATGCCTGTCTCAAGCAGTGAAGCAACTCGATGCAGCACATTCGGCCAAGGTCATCTGGCTCAAGGACAAGGCGCCGCGCAGAGACACCGGCAAGGTGCGTTCTGTGCAGGCCAAGTAAGCGCATGGCAGGTCATGAAACGGATCTTTTGCAACCGGATCCGGCCTACTGGTTGTAACGCGTAATCAACACTCTTAGGCTTCGGGCATCTTTGGAGATGCCCGATGCCCTTTCGCTATTTCATCAAACAACTTTTACTGCCGCCCGGCATTCTTTTGCTGCTGTTGCTGGCCGCCTGGTGGCTGCGCCGCTCGCGGCCGCGTCTGGCGGGCGTGTGTTTTGCCCTCGGCTTTGGCGGCCTGTGGCTGATGAGCCTGCCGGTGGTAGTGCAGTGGAGCGCCAAGGCGCTGGAACGAGAGCCGCCGCTGGCGCGGCAGGAATGGGCAACGCTGGCGCAACGCGCCGATGCGATTGTGGTGCTGGGCTCGGGGCGTGAGCGCGGTGATCTGGCCTGGGGCGAAGACCAGCCGACCGGCGTCGGCCTTGAGCGTCAGCGTTACGCCGCACGCCTGGCCAAGGCCTCGGGCCTGCCGATTCTGACCAGCGGCGGCCTGCACTACGGCACGCCGCCTACCGAAGCGAAATTGATGGCAGATTCGTTGCGTGATGATTTCGACGTAACGGTGCGCTGGCAGGAAGGCGAGAGCCGCACCACATGGGAGAACGCGAAGATGACGGCAGATATCCTCTTGCCGCAAGGGATCAAGCGGGTCGTCGTGGTGACGCAGGCGTGGCACATGCCGCGTGCAGTGTGGAGCTTTGAGCAGGCCGGATTCGAAGTGGTGCCGGCACCGGTGGGTTTCCTCGGTACCGATAACGCCCGGCCATTTGGCGGCTGGCTGCCGGAATTCAAGTCGATCTGGCAGAGCGGGCAATTGCTCAATGAAGCGGTGGGGCAGGTGGGGTATTCGTTGTTTTACCGCTGAAGTCATTGTGGCGAGGGGATTTATCTCCGTGGGGGCGCGTAGCGGCCCCTCTCTTGCCTTCAGAAGAGGGGACTGCTGCGCACTCCAGCGGGGATAAATCCCCTCGCCACATTTCTCAGAGGGTCTTCGACATGCGGCTGGCCATCAGCGCCCAGCCAAACAGCAGCAGGCACAACACGATCAACGGCCACGAGCGCCATTGCAAGTACGGCGTCAGATCGTGCATCGGTACCACTTCGCCGTACAGCACACCTTGTTCGAACTGCGGAATCTGTTCGGTGATCTGCCCGAACGGGTTGATCAGGCCGGTGACGCCGTTGTTGGTGGCGCGGATCATCCAGCGTCCGGCCTCCAGCGCGCGCATCTGCGCCATCTGTAAATGCTGCAGCGGCCCGATGGACGTGCCGAACCAGGTGTCGTTGCTGATCGTCAGCAGCAGATCACTGCGTGCCGACAGGCCGGCGGCGAATTCCGGATAGACCACTTCGTAGCAGATAAACGGTGCGATCTGGTAACCCTTGGCTTGCAAGAGCGCTTGATCCGACGGGCCGCGCGCGAAGTCCGACATCGGCAGGTCGAAGAACGCGATCAAACCGCGCAACACATCCTGCAACGGCACGTATTCGCCGAACGGCACCAGTTTCTGCTTCAGGTAAGTGCCGTCGCCTTCGCCGACGACGGTGATGCCGTTGAAGAAGCGCCGTTCGTGATGCACGGTCTGGCGGATCGGCACACCGGTGATCAGCGCTGATTTACGCTCGGCGGCGAAGTTGCCCATCATCGTCAGGTAGCCCTCGGCGGACTCCTTCAACACCGGCACGGCGGTCTCCGGCCAGATCAGCAGATCGACCGGTTTGGAGCGGAAGCTCAGATCACGGTACAGCGCCAGTTGCGCGTTGAGCTCGGCCGGGTCCCATTTCATGCTCTGCGCGACGTTGCCCTGAATTGCGGCCACGGTCAGCGGTGCGCCGGACGGGCTGGTCCACGCGTGGCCCTTGAGCGCGATACCCGCCACCCAAGGCCCCGCCAGAAGTATCAGACCGGCCGCAATGAAAACCTTGCGACGAGCGTGCAACAAGCGCGGCGCGTTGTAGATCAGCGCTGCGGTCAGTGCCAGAACAAACGAGACCAGCCACATCCCGCCCACCGGCGCGAGCCCGGCCAGCGGGCCGTCGAGCTGGCTGTAACCGGAATAAAGCCATGGGAAACCGGTGAGGAACCAGCCGCGAAAGGCTTCCTGGCCGACCCACAACGCCGCAAACGCCAAGGCATCCGCCAGCGGTGCTTCGTTACGCCGCAACCAGCGCGCCCACAACCAGGCGGGCAGGGCGAAGAACCAGGCAATCGCCGCCGTGAACAGCAGCATCAGGAACCCGGCGAGCAACACCGAAGCGCCACCGAAATGATGAATGCTGTAATAGATCCAACTGGTGCCGGCACCGAACAGACCGAAGCCGAAGCACCAGCCACGGCCGAGCGCCTGACGCGGGCTCAGCTCACGCAAACCGGCATAGAACAGACCAACCGCCAGCAATGCCAGCGGCCAGATGTCGAACGGTGCGAGAGCGAATGTGGTGATTGCACCGGCCGCCACGGCCAGCAGGTTACCGGGCCAGCCGGGGCGGGTTGTCCAGCGCATTTCAGTCCTTAGAATTAACGAGCGATAGGCGTCAGTCGCAGCAAGTGAATCCGGCGGCTGTCGGCGTTCAGGATGCGGAAACGATAGGCGCCGATTTCAGTGATTTCGTTGCGTTTTGGCAAATGGCCGAACGCGCTCATCACCAGACCGCCGACGGTGTCGAACTCGTCGTCGGAGAATTCACTGTCGAAGAACTCGTTGAAGTTCTCGATCGGCGTCAGCGCCTTGATCAGGAAATCACCGCTGGGCAGCGGCTTGATGTAGCTGTCTTCTTCGACGTCGTGCTCGTCCTCGATGTCGCCGACGATCTGCTCGAGCACGTCTTCGATGGTCACCAGACCGGCCACGCCGCCGTATTCGTCGATGACGATGGCCATGTGGTTGTGGTTGGCGCGGAATTCACGCAGCAGCACGTTCAGGCGCTTGGACTCCGGCACGAAGGTGGCCGGGCGCAGCAGGTCCTTGATGTTGAAGCTGTCACCGTTCTCCTTGAGGATCAGCGGCAGCAGGTCCTTGGCCAGCAGCACGCCCATCACGTCGTCATGGCTTTCGCCGATGACCGGGTAGCGCGAGTGGGCCGAGTCGACCACGGCAGGGAGGAATTCACGGGGTGTCTGGGTCGCCTTGATGCTGATCATCTGCGAGCGCGGCACCATGATGTCGCGCACTTGCAGGTCAGCCACCTGGATGGCGCCTTCGACGATGGCCAGCGCTTCGCTGTCCAGCAGTTTGTTCTGATGTGCATCACGCAGCAGCTCGAGGAGCTCCTGACGGTTCTTCGGCTCGTGGGCAAAAGCCTGGGTCAGTTTACCCAGCCATGACTTCTGCCCGTTGCTCGATCGATCTTCGCTCATAGCGATTACTCTGAATCCTTTGTTGTAACGATGGGGGAGTGTTCGGTTTCGTCGTCCGCGTACGGATCGGGATAGCCCAGTTCAGCAAGCAACTCGCGTTCCAGTGCTTCCATTTCTTCGGCTTCGTCGTCATCTATATGGTCGTAACCGAGCAGATGCAAGCAGCCGTGAATGACCAGATGTGCCCAGTGGGCCTTTAGTTCCTTGCCCTGCTCGGCGGCTTCGCGTTCGACCACGGCCACGCAGATCACCAGATCGCCGAGCAGCGGGATATCGAGAAACTCGTCAGGCACTTCCGCCGGGAACGACAACACATTGGTCGCGTAGTCCTTGTGGCGCCAGGTGCGATTGAGCTCGCGGCCTTCTTCCTCGTCGACCAGACGCATGGTCATTTCCGAATCAGCGCTGCGCTGGCGCAGGGCCAGTTCGCACCACTGGCGGAACTCGGCTTCACTCGGCGCGCTGGCCTCGGTGGCGATTTGCAGATCCAGCTCAAGCATCGCGCGAGGCTTCCTTCGCAGCTTCGGCACGGGTCTCGAAGCGCTCGTAGGCCTCGACAATCCGCTGCACCAACGGGTGGCGCACGACGTCTTTGGGCTGGAAATGGGTGAAGCTGATGCCCGGCACGTCTTTGAGCACTTCGATCACATGGTGCAAGCCGGACTTGGTGCCGCGCGGCAGGTCGACCTGGGTGATGTCGCCGGTGATCACGGCGGTGGAGCCGAAGCCGATGCGGGTGAGGAACATCTTCATCTGCTCGACCGTGGTGTTCTGGCTTTCGTCGAGAATGATGAAGCTGTTGTTCAGCGTACGACCGCGCATGTAGGCCAGCGGCGCGACTTCGATCACCTGTTTCTCGATCAGCTTGGCGACGTATTCGAAACCGAGCATTTCGTACAGCGCGTCGTAGAGCGGGCGCAGGTACGGGTCGATCTTCTGCGACAGGTCGCCGGGCAGGAAACCGAGCTTTTCTCCCGCTTCGACTGCCGGACGCACCAGCAGGATGCGGCGGATCTGCTCGCGCTCCAGCGCATCCACCGCGCAGGCCACGGCCAGATAGGTCTTGCCGGTACCGGCCGGGCCGATGCCGAAGTTGATGTCGTTACCGAGGATTTCCTTCACGTAGCGCTGCTGATTCAAGCCGCGCGGGCGAATCATGCCTTTCTTGGTGCGCAGGGCGACGGTCGCTTCGGCAGGGGCCGGGTTGTCGATATCTGCTGATTCCTGAATGAACAGGTGCACCAGGTCTGGCGACAGCTCGGTACCCTTGGTTTCCCGGTACAGGCGGCGCAGCAGGTTTTCCGCGGACGTGGTGAGTTTTGGATCGCCAATCAGCTCGAACTGGTTTCCGCGGTTGCGGATCTCGATGGCCAGGCGCTGTTCGATCAAGCGCAAATGCTCGTCGAATTGCCCGCACAGATTGGCGAAGCGGCGAGCCTCAAAAGGCTCGAGGAGAAAACGATGTGGTTCGATGGGTGCGTTCAAGGTCGTATTTAGCCGCCCTGGGGCAATTAGGATGAAATCAAGGATAACGCCAGTGGCGTGGGTGCGAAAGCTCTTAAATATCTCAGCCGATCAGCGCCGCTGCGCTTTGCCTGTGGGAGCGAGCCTGCTCGCGAAGGCGGCGACACATTCAAAATTGATGTGTCTGACAGACCGCCTTCGCGAGCAGGCTCGCTCCCACAGGAGAAATGCGGCGTTATTGAATTAAAGAACCACGCAGCGAGTGCGGTTGTGCGGCGTCGATGTGCACGTCGGCGAACTGGCCGATCAGGGTGGGATTGTCGCAGCGGAAGTTGACGATACGGTTATTCTCGGTACGGCCCTGGAGTTCGCCCGGGTCTTTCTTCGAATAATCAGTGACCAGAATGCGCTGGATCGAGCCGACCATTTGTCGGCTGATTTCGAAGCCCTGCTGATTCAAACGATGTTGCAGCGCGTTCAGACGTTCTTTCTTCAATTCTTCCGGGGTGTCGTCGGCCAGATCGGCGGCGGGCGTGCCCGGGCGCTGGCTGTAAACGAACGAATAGGAGAAATCGAAGCCGACATCGGCAATCAGCTTCATGGTCTGCTCGAAGTCTTTCTCGGTCTCGCCGGGGAAGCCGACGATGAAGTCCGAACTGATGCAGATTCCTGGCACCGCAGCGCGCAATTTGCGCAGCTTGGATTTGTACTCCAGCGCCGTGTGGTTACGCTTCATCGCCGCGAGAATCCGGTCCGAGCCCGACTGCACCGGCAAGTGCAGGTGCTTGACCAGTTCCGGCACTTCGGCGTGGGCCTGGATCAGGCTGTCGGAAAACTCCAGCGGGTGCGAGGTGGTGTAGCGGATGCGGTCGATGCCATCGACAGCGGCGACCACGCGAATCAGCTCGGCCAGATCGGCCAGACGACCGTCATGGGTCTGGCCGCGATAGCCGTTGACGTTCTGCCCGAGCAAGGTCACTTCACGCACGCCGTGTTCGGCCAGGTGAATGATTTCCGCGATCACGTCGTCGAACGGCCGGCTGACTTCTTCGCCACGGGTGTACGGCACCACGCAGAACGTGCAGTACTTGCTGCAACCTTCCATCACTGACACATAAGCGCTCGGGCCGTCGATACGCGGCTCCGGCAGGTGGTCGAATTTTTCGATTTCCGGGAAGGAGACGTCGACTTGCGGCAGCTTGCTGCTGCGCGCGGCGTCGATCATTTCCGGCAGACGGTGCAGGGTCTGCGGGCCGAATACCACGTCGACGTACGGGGCGCGATCACGGATCGCTGCGCCTTCCTGACTGGCCACGCAACCGCCGACGGCGATGACCATGTCCGGATTGGCCAGCTTCAGTTCGCGCCAGCGGCCGAGCTGCGAATACACGCGGTCTTGCGCGCGCTCGCGGATCGAGCAGGTGTTGAGCAGAATCACGTCGGCGTCTTCCGCGCGAGCGGTGACTTCCAGGGCCTGATGTTCGCCCAGCAGATCGACCATGCGCGAGCTGTCGTACTCGTTCATCTGGCAACCGTGGGTTTCGATGTAAAGCTTCTTGGCCATGGATTCGGGTCGTCACGTGATTCAAAGAACCGCGCATTATAGGGAACAAGCCGTCAGGTTCCTACCGCTGTGCGTCCGGTGGCTATGCTATAGTTCGCGCCCTCATTTTTACCCCGATGTTATCCGCCCGCCATGACCAAACGCGAAGCTCCAATCTACAAGGTGATTTTCCTCAACCAGGGCCAGGTGTTCGAAATGTACGCCAAGCAGATCTATCAAAGTGATCTGTGGGGTTTCCTGGAAGTTGAAGAATTCGTCTTTGGCGAGCGCACGCAAATGGTCGTCGATCCGAGCGAAGAAAAGCTCAAGGCGCAATTCGAAGGCGTGGTGCGCAGTTTTGTGCCGATGCATTCGATCGTGCGCATCGACGAAGTGGAACGTCTGGGCACGCCGAAAATCAGCGAGGCCCGGGGCGCGGTCGGCAATGTCATGCCGTTTCCGATGCCGATGCCTGAAAAGTAACAGCGGATTCTGGATTGGAATGAGTTTGTGGTGAGGGGATTTATCCCCGCTGGGCTGCGAAGCAGTCGCAATCCATCCAGCAATATGTGTCAGACAGAACCGGGTTGCAGGGTTTGGGGCTGCTTCGCAGCCCAACGGGGATGAATCCCCTCGCCACAGGTCATCTCCACAGCCTTTAGGGCAGTGGGGAGAATGGCGTGCGCCCGTCGGCGTTCTGCAGTTCCATCAGGTACTTGCGGAAAATCTGCCCGAGCACCTGAGTAGCGGTTTCGAGATCTTCGCGGGACATCTTTTCCGAGACTTCGTCAGCCGTGTCCAATGCCTCTTCGGCACCGTTGACCGCTGCCATCTTCAGCACGATGTAGGCCTGGATATTGTTGGCCTGCACGCCTTCACCGTGGAAGAACATGCTGCCGAGCTTGAATTGCGCCTGGGCGTGGCCTTGCAATGAGGCCTTTTCGAAATAGCTCAGGGCTTGATTGAGGTCGCGCGGCGCGTTCTTGCCGTCGTAGTAGAACTCACCCAACTCGTATTGCGCTTGCGCGTCCCCTTCGTCCGCCGCTTTCTGGCAGGCGGCCAGTGCCTGCGTGACGTCTTGCGGCTGAGTATTGAGGGTGCAACGACCCATCGCCGGGATCAACAACGAGTTGCCGCCTGCTTGTGCATGCGCGAGCAGGGGCTGAAGGAGCAACAGGCAGCCCAATGCAAGGGTGCGGCCGGTGCGGTTCATGGGAATCGACTTACCTCTGAAGGGCACGCGGACCCGTCGAGGGATCCAATAAGCGCGCATTATGAAATAAGCAGGGCCAACCTTACAAAGTCTTTACTCGTTTTTCTGCTGCGTGGGGAATATATCGCCCGATTCGGGCAGGATTTTCGCAGGCACGTCGGAAAAACCGGGCGGATGTAGGCGAAAGCTGACGCTGGCCATAGCCAACGTCAGCGGTACGGCGATTATTTCAATGCGGCGAAGGCGCGCTCGGCAGCGTCCAGCGTCAGTTGCAACTCGGCTTCGCCATGGGCGATCGAGGTGAAACCGGCTTCGAAAGCGCTCGGCGCCAGGTACACGCCACCTTCGAGCATCAGGTGGAAGAAGCGACCGAACATTGCTGCGTCGCTGGCCATCACGTCGTCGAAGGTGACGATGTCGTCGGCGCCGCTGAAGTACAGACCGAACATGCCGCCGGCCTGAGTGGTCACGAACGGGATGCCCGCAGCATCGGCACGCTGCTGCAGACCGTCGAGCATGCGCGCGGTGTAGTCGGTCAGTTCGGCGTGGAAGCCCGGGCGGCTGATCAGACGCAGGGTCGTCAGGCCGGCAGCCATCGCCAGCGGATTACCCGACAACGTACCGGCCTGATACACCGGGCCCAGTGGGGCGATGCGCTGCATGATCTCGCGTTTGCCACCGAAGCAGCCCACCGGCATACCGCCGCCGATGATCTTGCCGAACGTGGTCAGGTCCGGCGTCACGCCATAGTGCGCCTGGGCACCGCCGAGGGCGACGCGGAAACCGGTCATCACTTCGTCGAAAATCAGCACCACGCCGTGCTTGTCACACAATGAACGCAGGCCTTCGAGGAAGCCCGGCGCTGGCGGCACGCAGTTCATGTTGCCGGCGACCGGTTCGACGATGATGCACGCCACGTCCTCACCCACTTCAGCCAGCATCGTTTCAACCGCGTCGATGTCGTTGAACGGCAGGGTCAGGGTGTGTTTGGCGAACGCTGCCGGCACGCCGGCCGAGCTCGGTACGCCCTGGGTCAGAGCGCCGGAACCGGCCTTGACCAGCAGGCTGTCGGAGTGGCCGTGGTAGCAGCCTTCGAATTTGATGATGCTGTCGCGACCGGTGTAACCACGGGCCAGACGGATCGCGCTCATGGTCGCTTCGGTGCCGGAGCTGACCATGCGCACCATGTCCATCGACGGCACCAGCGAGCAGACCAGATCGGCCATCTCGGTTTCCATCGACGTCGGTGCACCGTAGGACAGGCCGTGTTGCAGCTGATTGCGCACCGCGTCGAGCACGTCCGGATGGCTGTGGCCAAGGATCATCGGCCCCCACGAACCCACGTAATCGACATAACGCTTGTCATCTTCGTCGGTGACGTAAGCGCCTTCGGCGTGTTTGAAGAACAGCGGGGTGCCGCCGACGCTCTTGAACGCGCGCACCGGCGAGTTGACGCCGCCGGGGATGTGTTTCTGAGCATTGGCAAACAGGGTTTCGGAACGAGACATGATCGGGCTCTCAAATCAGATTTTCAGAAGTTCGTTGAAGGCGCGGGCGCGGCGGGTCACTTCGGCGCTGCTCTCGGCGCCGAACAAACCGTGGATCACGGCGAGCAGATCGACACCGTGCTCGACCAGTGGCGCGGCGTTATCGAGGGTGATCCCGCCGATCGCGCAGATCGGCAAGTGCAGTGTGCGTTTGGCTTCGTCGAGCAAGTCGAGGCTGCAACTCGGCGCACCGGGTTTGGTGGTGGAATTGAAGAAGCGGCCGAAGGCGACATAGCTCGCACCTTCTTTGGCGGCTTGTTCGGCCAGAGCGATTTGCCCATGGCAGGTAGAACCGATGATGGCTTTCGAACCGAGCAGGGCGCGGGTCGGCGATAGCGGGCCGTCGGTCTGCCCGAGGTGCACGCCGACGTTGAGGCGTGCGGCCAGCTCGGCGTCATCGTTGATGATCAGTTGCGTCTTGTAGCGCTCGCACAGGTTGCGCAACGCCTCGGCCTCGCGCAGACGGCGGGCCTCGTCGCTGCTCTTGTCGCGGTATTGCAGCAGAGTGACGCCGCCCTCGAGCGCCGCCTCCACGTAAGACAGAAACTTGCCGGCCAGCAACTGGCTGTCGGTAATGGCATACAGGCCACGTAGTTTCATCGGGCAGACCTCGCGACGTTACGAGCAGAAATCCAGCGGCAGGCGACGCGGCACGAACTGGCCTTTGCCCAGTTGTTCGGCATCGCGCAAAGTCCGCCAGGTGTAATCCAGCGCACTGCGCACGGCACTGGCCAGGTGTTCGCCCTGAGCCAGGCGACCGGCGAGGGCGCTGGCCAGCGTACAACCGGAGCCGTGATAGCTGCCCGGCAGACGCTGGCAGATAAAGGTTTCGCGCAGGCCGTCGCGGCTGTACACGCGGTTGTGGATTTCAGTTTCGTCGCCATGGCCGCCGGTGATCAGCAGGTTTTTGACGAATGGCAGGAGTTTTTCCGCGCACTCGTCGGCCGTGCCTTCGGGCAGTTCGGCGAGGATGCGCGCTTCAGGAAGATTGGGCGTGGCAATGATCGACAGCGGCAGCAGACGCTCGCGCATCGCGTAGCCGACCTCGTCCTTGCCCAGGCGTCCGCCGCCGCCGGCACGCAGCACCGGGTCGCAGACCACTGGCAGGTGCGGGTGCGCCGAGAGCAGTTCGACGACCGTGTCGACCATCTCCAGCGAACCGAGCATGCCCAGTTTCACTGCGGCGACTTCGGAGTCGTTGAGCACGGCGTTGGCCTGGGCCAGTACCCACTCACGGTCGAGGACGCGGAAGTCAGTGACGTTGACGGTGTCTTGCACGGTCAGGGCGGTGACGGCCGGAGCCGCATGGCAACCCTGCGCGAGCAAGGCTTCGATATCTGCCTGCAAGCCGGCGCCACCACTGGGGTCGTGGCCGGAGAGACAGAGGACAACGGGGCGGGAGCTGTAGATATTCATGGTGCGCGAGCTTACCACCAAAGCTGATTTTGGGGTGTGGGTGGCAGAGCAAGATAAATGCAGGAGCTGCCGGAGGCTGCGATCTTTGACGTTCCTGACCATTCCAACAGCTCTATCTCGGTGCTTTGCCCTGGAACGCCCGTTCTAGAGCCGTTGTAGGAAAAATTTCCATGGTGCTCAATGGCCATCAACGGCTATGCTAGGCTGGATCCAAACAATCACAGGTAATACCGGTTTTACGTCTACTCAAAGGGAATGGGGGGCTTCCTGACACAACCGGACGAGCCACGCTGGGGCTTCAATGCGCTATTTGCTGATGTTGCTGTTCTGCTTGCCCCTTATGGCGAGCGCCGTCGAATTCGACGAATTCATCCAGAGCCTGCCACTGGGCCGATCGCTGCAAGTGTTCGAAGACCCGAGCGGTCAGGCGACGATTGCCGACGTCCGTGCGCAAGACGCCGCCGGCCAGTTCAAAGCTCACGACAAAGCCACGCTCAACGCCGGTTACTCGCGTTCGGCGTTCTGGCTGAAGATCGACCTGCATTACCGCCCGAGCAACCCGGCCGCCCAGCGCACCTGGCTGCTGGAGCTGGCGTATCCGCCGCTTGATCACCTCGATCTTTACTTGCCTGGCGCCAATGGCGAATACCGACTGGTGCGCCAGACCGGCGATGCCTTGCCCTTCGCCAGTCGCGAGATCCGCCAGAACAACTACCTGTTCGACCTGCCCTTCAAACCGGATCAACAGCAGACGCTGTACCTGCGACTGGCCAGCGAAGGCTCGATCCAGGCGCCGGTGACGTTGTGGTCGAGCACCGCGTACCTCGAAGATCAACCGGTGCGCCTGTATGTGCTCGGCATCATTTATGGCGTGCTGCTGGGGATGCTGGTCTACAACCTGTTCATCTACCTGAGCGTGCGCGACACCAGTTACCTCTATTACATCTTCTATATCGGCTCGTTCGGCCTCTATCAATTGTCGGTGAATGGCGCGGCGGTCGAGTATTTCTGGCCGGACAACCCATGGTGGGCCAACGCCGCGACGCCGTTCTTCATCGGTTGCGCCGGACTGTTCGGCAGCCAGTTCGCCCGCAGTTTCCTGCAGACCAAGACCCACAGCCCCTGGCTGGATCGTTTGCTGATCGGCCTGATTGCCTTCAGTGCACTGGTGATCGGTCTGTCGCTGATGACCAGTTACGCCTTGGCCCTGCGCCTGGCGACCACACTGGCGCTGACCTTCACCGTGGTGATCTTTGCCGCCGGGATTCTTGCCTGGTGGCGCGGCTTGCGCGTGGCGCGTTACTTCATCATCGCCTGGTCGGCGTTCCTGCTCGGCGGCATCGTCAATACGCTGATGGTGCTGGGCCTGCTGCCCAACGTATTCCTGACCATGTACGCCAGCCAGATCGGCTCGGCCATCGAGGTGGCGCTGCTGTCGCTGGCGCTGGCTGATCGCATCAACGCCATGCGCGAACAACAGGCGCAGACCTTGTTCGACGCCGGGCAGAAACTCGAAGTGCTCAACCAGCAACTGGCTCACAGCAACAAGCTCAAGGACGAATTCCTCGCGACGCTGACCCACGAATTGCGCACGCCGATGAATGGGGTGATCGGTTCGCTGGAGCTGATGCAGACCGTCGACCTCGATCCCGAGCTTGAGCAATATCAACAGACCGCCGCCGGTTCCGCCCGCGACATGATGCGCATGGTCAATGGCATCCTCACGCTCACTGAATTGCAGGCCGGCAAGCTCAAGGCGACGCCGGGCAGTTTCAGCCTGCGCGCAGTGGTCGAGGCGTTGCGCGTGCAGTTCGAAGGTAATGCAGCGAGCAAGTCGCTGGACTTCAAGGTCGAGGTGCTGCCGACCCTGCCGGATCGCTTGCTCGGCGACAGCGCGAAACTGGCGCAGTGCCTGGAATGCCTGCTGGACAATGCGATCAAGTTCACCCGCGTCGGCGGGCTGGCGTTGCGCGTTACCGGTCGGCCGTCGGCGGATGAGCGCATGGCGCTGTCGTTTGCGGTGATCGACACCGGTATCGGTTTCACTGATCTGGGCGAGGCGACCCTGTATCAGCGTTTCTTCCAGCTCGACGGTTCGATGACTCGCGAATACGGCGGCCTCGGTGTTGGTCTGGCGATCTGTCGGCAATTGGTCGAATTGCTCGGCGGCAAACTCACCCATCGCTCCGAGCCGGGACGCGGCAGCCGCTTCCAGCTCGATGTCGAATTCGAACTGCCGGTGATCGAAGCGCCTGCGGATCAGCCGCCCCGCGATTGCATTCGTGCGCCGCAGGACTGCACGGTGCTGCTGGTGGATGACAACAGCGTCAACCAACTGGTGATGCGTGGCATGTTGCTCAAGCTCGGTTTCCGCGTGCGCAGCGCGGATAACGGCGCCGCGGCGCTGGACTGCCTGCAACGGGAAAGCTTCGATGCGGTGCTGATCGATTGCCAGTTGCCCAACCACGAAGGCGCATCGCTGTGCTGCCAGATCCATGCATTGCCAGGCTGCGCGCATTTGCCAGTGTTCATGCTGGCGCTGGGTGCGGATCGCGAACAATGCGCCCCGGGCGCGCCTATCGACTATCTGCACAAACCGGTGAAATTCGAGGATCTGCAGGCTGCCTTGCAGCGCCGCGTGCTCAGTTGCTGATGGGGTAAAAGCGCCGCAAAAACGGCGCCTATGACACTTTGTTCAAAAAAGCACCAGTGCTTAACTGGTGCCATTGCTGAACACGGAGCGCCGTCATGAACCTGCATCAGTTCGCCGAAACCCACGAAGTCACCAATCAGCCGCCGTCGCTGGACGGCACCAACCTGTATCGCATCGACCTGCCGTTACAGGAGTGGTCGCGGCGTTTTGGTGCCGGTTGGGCCGAGTCGCGCATCGATGCCTATGGCGCACTGGCGGGTGGGCCTTTGATGGAGGCGGGGTTTCTCGCCAACCAGAACAAACCGCTGTTTGCCAGCCATGATCGCTACGGCCATCGCATCGATCTGGTCGAGTTTCACCCGGCTTACCACCAGCTGATGCGCACCGCGATCGAACATGGCCTGACCTCGCTGCCTTGGGCACACCCGCAGGACGGCGCGCATGTCGCCCGCGCTTCGATGACCTATCTGCACAGCCAGGCCGAGGCCGGCAGTGGTTGCCCGCTGACCATGACTTTCGCCAGCGTGCCGGCCCTGCGCTTGCAGCCGGAGCTGGCTGAGCAGTGGCTGCCGAAAGTCCTCGCCACCGAATACGATCCGCGCAACGTCGGCATGGCGCACAAGGCCGGCGTGACCATCGGCATGGCAATGACCGAGAAGCAGGGCGGCACCGACGTTCGCGCCAACACCACCAAGGCTTACCCGGTCGGCGCCAGCGGCCCGGGTCAGGCCTATGAACTGGTCGGGCACAAGTGGTTCTGCTCGGCGCCGATGTGCGACGCCTTCCTTACCTTGGCGCAAACCGACAAGGGCTTGAGTTGCTTTCTGCTGCCGCGCCATCGCCCGGATGACACGCGCAATCAGTTCTACATCCAGCGTCTGAAAAACAAACTCGGCAACCAGTCCAACGCCTCCAGCGAAGTGGAATTTCGTGGGGCGCTGGCGTGGATGATCGGCGAAGAAGGGCGCGGCGTGCCGACCATCATCGAAATGGTAGCGATGACCCGTTTCGATTGCATGGTCGGCTCCAGCTCGCTGATGCGCCAGGCGCTGACCCAGGCCAGCCATCACTGCGCGCACCGCAAGGTCGGCGGCAAATTGCTCAGCGAGCAGCCGCTGATGCAAAACGTAATCGCCGATCTTGCCCTGGAGAGCGAGGCCGCGTTGGCCCTGAGTCTGCGCATGGGCAAGGCGCTCGATCATCTGGATGATCGCCACGAAGCGCAATTCGCGCGGTTGGTGACGGCAGTGGGCAAATACTGGATCTGCAAGCGCGCGCCAGGAATGATCAACGAAGCCGCCGAATGCATGGGCGGTGCTGGATACGTCGAGGACAGCATCCTGCCGCGCCTGTACCGCGAAGCGCCGGTGAACTCGACGTGGGAAGGCTCGGGGAATGTGCAATGTCTGGATGTGCTGCGCGCATTGTCGAAGGAGCCGGGTGTGCTGGATGTGCTGTTCAGCGAATTGGGCGATGGCCATGGCGACAAGCGTCTGGCCGCGCACATTCAGCAGTTGCAGGCGCAGTTCAACGACACCAGTGACATTCAGTATCGGGCGCGGCAGTTGACCGAAGACATCGCCCTCGGATTGCAGGCCAAGCTTCTGTTGGAGGCGGGGAATTCAGCCGTAAGCGATGCTTTCATTGCCAGCCGTCTGAGCGGTGGCGGTCGCGTCTACGGCGCGTTACCGCGTGGGCTGGACGTCGAAGCGATCGTCGCCCGCTCGACTCCACAGCTTTTCTGACCCACCTCAAATCTCCCCCTGTGGGAGCGAGCCTGCTCGCGAAAGCGGTGTGTCAGTCGACATCTTTATTGGATGATCCACCGCATTCGCGAGCAGGCTCGCTCCCACAGGGGACATCATTGGTCTGCAGATTTAAGTGTCGCCACAACGCCACTGTTCCCGTGCGTCCACGATGCAGGCAAGATGAAGCTCTGCAAGTCAGAACACAGGAAGCTGATCGTGACCGAAGCGTTTATTGTCGTTCAAACCGCTGAACAAGCCGTGGATCGTCTGGCCGAGCTGCATGAGCGGGCCACCACTGCGCTGAATTCTGCTCTCAAGCGTTACCTCAAGGACCGCGTCGAGCCCGACGCCGAACAGCGTGCTCTGTTTCGTTATCCCGAACTGCGTCTGACCTACCACTGCCAGGGCGAAGTGCCGCAGACCACCCGCGCTTACGCCAAGGTGCAGTTGCCGGGCACTTACAGCGTCACCGTCACCCACCCGGCGGCGTTTCGCAAATACCTGCTCGAACAACTGACGCCGTTGATGCACGACTTCACCGTGACCGTCGAAGTCGGCGTCAGTCAGCAGAACATTCCGTATCCGTATGTGGTCGAGCAGGGCGATGAACTGGCCGGTTCCGGCGTCACTGCGGCGGTGCTGGCGCGGGTGTTCCCGAGTACCGACCTGTCCGCCGCCACCGATGGCATTGCCGACGGCCTCTACGACTGGGAAAACACCGATCCGCTGCCACTGGCGCTGTTCGACGCCGCGCGCGTGGATTTCTCGCTGCGCCGTCTGGTGCATTACACCGGCAGTGACTGGCGCCATGTGCAGCCGTGGATTCTGCTGACCAACTATCACCGCTACGTCGATCAGTTCATCGTTCATGGTCTGGAGCAGTTGCGCCGCGACCCGCGTTTCGTGCGCATGGTCCTGCCGGGCAACGTGATCATCGAGAAGAGCATGGACCACGGCGAAGCCTCGGCGATTGCCGCCGGTGTGGTCTGGCACCGTTACCAGATGCCGGCCTATCACCTGATCGCCAGCGATGGCCACGGCGTGACGCTGGTCAACATCGGTGTCGGCCCGTCCAACGCCAAGAACATCACCGATCACCTGGCCGTGCTGCGCCCGCATTGCTGGCTGATGATCGGCCACTGCGGCGGCCTGCGTCAGTCGCAGACCATCGGCGATTACGTGCTGGCCCACGCCTACATGCGCCGCGACGGCATTCTTGATCGTGTGGTGCCGCCGAATATTCCCATCCCGGCACTGGCCGAAGTGCAACTGGCGCTGCAACAGGCAGCGGCGAATGTCACCGGCGAGAAGGGCGACGACCTGAAGAAACGCCTGCGCACCGGCACGGTTCTGACCTATGACGACCGTAACTGGGAACTGCGTTGGGCTCAGGAACGGCCACTCATCAACTTGTCCCGCGCGGTGGCGGTGGACATGGAAAGCGGCACGATTGCAGCGCAAGGTTATCGCCTGCGTGTGCCTTACGGCACGTTGCTCTGCGTTTCGGACAAGCCGCTGCACAGCGAAATCAAACTGCCGGGCTCGGCCAACGCCTTCTATGAGCGCGCGGTCAGCCAGCATTTGAAAATCGGCATCGAAGCGGTGGATCTGCTGCGCACCGAACTCAACTCGCTGCACTCGCGCAAACTGCGCAGCTTTGACGAGCCGCCGTTCCGTTAACGGTTAGTCGTGGTCATTTGGCGGTCGGGGCACTAGCATTGTCTGCCCTGATCGCTAAATGTTCTGTCTCTTATGTCCCGTCCCCCGCGTCCACCTTCCCGCCGTCCCGGCATGAAGCCTCAGTCTTCTGCCCCGCGCCGTGTTGCCAAGGCACCACCGGCCGAGCCGAAACTGATCCTGTTCAACAAACCCTTCGATGTGCTGACGCAATTCAGCGACGGTGAAGGGCGGGCGACACTCAAGGATTACATCGATGTGCCAGGAATTTACCCGGCCGGACGTCTGGATCGCGACAGCGAAGGTTTGCTGCTGCTGACCAACGACGGCCAGTTGCAGGCGCGCATCGCCGATCCGAAACACAAACTGGCGAAGACCTATTGGGTGCAGGTGGAGGGCGAGCCGACGGCCGAGCAGTTGCAGCGCCTGCGCGATGGCGTCGAGTTGAATGACGGCATGACCCTGCCCGCCGAAGCGCGGCAACTGGCTGAGCCGCAGTTATGGCCGCGCAATCCGCCGGTACGCTTTCGCGCGACCATACCGACTTCATGGGTGGAACTGGTGATTCGCGAAGGGCGCAACCGTCAGGTGCGGCGCATGACGGCGGCGGTCGGGCTGCCGACTTTGCGTCTGGTGCGGGTAAGGATTGGCGACTGGACGATTGAAGGGCTGGATCAGGGCCAGTGGCGGGAAGTGCCGGCGCGCTTATAAGGCGCCGGATTCGATCAGGCCGATCACCACACTCTTGATGATGAACGCGGCCACGCCCAGGCCCAGCACGAAAAACAGAATGAACGAGCCGAACCGCCCGGCCTTGGACTTCTTTGCGAGATCCCAGACGATGAAACCCATGAAAATGATCAGGATGCTGACCAGACCGGTCATCATCCACTCTTCGAACAGTGCTGGATCCATTGGCGATCTCCGGCGCGGACAGGGCTGAAAGGGCGGCGGCGAGTATACGCCATGGTCGGTGGGGTGGCATTGATCTGGGTCTGATCCGCAATTGTTGCCCTCACCCTAACCCTCTCCCGGAGGGAGAGGGGACTGACCGAGGTGTCTGGCGTCTTACATCGACCTGAATATCGAGTCGATTATGGATTCACAACAGAACTTTCAGGTCGGCGTACTTCTAGAGCTTCTCTCGGTCGGCTCCCTCTCCCTCCGGGAGAGGGCTGGGCGGGCGGCGTTCCGATGAGGGGCTTTTGCTCAGCTACGCAAATGAGTCAGCGGCAGTTCGGTGCTATTGAGCACCTGATTCAGCACAAAACTCGACCGCACACTCGTAACCCCTTCAATCCGGGTCAGATGCCCCAGCAGCAATTTCTGGTAGTGATCCATATCCGGCACCACCACTTTCAACTGGTAGTCAGCATCCACTCCGGTCACCAGACTGCACTCCAGCACTTGCGGCAATGTGCGGATTGCCGCTTCGAAATTCTCGAAGCGTTCCGGCGTGTGCCGGTCCATGCCGATCAGCACGTACGCGGTCAGGCTCAAGCCGAGCATCTTGCGATCGAGCAGCGCCACCTGGCGCGAGATATAGCCATCGTCTTCCAGTTGCTTGACCCGGCGCGAGCAAGGCGAGGGCGACAGACCGATGCGTTCGGCCAGTTCCTGGTTGGAGATACGGGCGTCGCGCTGCAATTCCGCCAAAATACTCAGGTCGTACCGGTCGAGTTTGCTCATCAATCTGTCCTTGGTCGTAACTATTGCGGCGGATTATCTATCCAGGGTTAAAAATTGCGCAAGCAGTGTTTAATTGAGCAATTTTCGCAATCCTCTGTCGCGGCTTCAGGCCTATTCTTATCACCAGAATCACTGCTCGGTAACACAGTCCACGCGGCCCGCCCAATCAGGCCCGCCGCGGCCGCCACCCCCACCGGGGATGTGCCGGCCCCCGAGCTGCACACTGTCCAGAAGACGGCGTGAGGTGAGCCGACGTCAAAAGCGTCGAGCCAGGACGAAGTATCTCCAGAAGGGAGGCCGACGGGTCTCCCTTTTTTCTTGCCTGCGATTTCATCTTGGCGCCTCAATAAATAAGTCGTGCGACTGATAACCTGTTGGAGAACCCGGTGGGGCTGTTTCGAGTCTCAGCAACAAGCCCTGCCAACGACAGGCTCCCGCAGTGAGGAAAAGCATGAATTCGCGCATCTGGCGTCTGGCCGGTGTTGGTTTGCTCTGTGTGGGTGTCAGTGCGCAAGCGCTGGCCGATGAGCCGCAGAATCGCGGGCCGGGCAACGGGCCGCAGAACGACGGGATCATCCGTGGCGACAACACCCGTCAGTTCGAGCACAACGGCCAGCCGCACAACAATGACGGTCAATGGCAGAACCGCAACCGTGCCGATGATCGTCCAGAACCGCCTCGCCAGCCGGGCAACAACCTGCCGATCCAGCCGCGACCCGACGCCGTCCACCAGACTCAGGAGCCGCGTCAGGGTTACTACCGCGACGAGCGCCCGCAGAACGGTTACCACAATCAGCAATGGCAGACGCGGCCGCGTCCCGATGACAACCGCTGGCCGGGACGGCCGAACGGTCATGGCAATGGCTGGGGTCCTGGCCCGCAGTATCGTCCGGGGCATGTGATCGACCGCTTCCCGGATCGTGATTACCGTGTGCCGTATCGCGGTCAGGATTACTTCTATTCCGGCGGCTACTGGTATCGCCCGCAAGGCCCGCGCTACATCGTCGTGCAACCACCGCGCGGGATCCGCATCCAGTATTTGCCGGATTTCGCCCGTGAAGTGTGGATCGGCGGCTCGCTGCTGTTCCTCGCCGCCGGCTCGTATTACGCCTTTCAAGAGGCGACGCAGGATTACGTGGTGGTCGAGCCGCCGCTGCAGCAACCGCCGCAACCGCAAGCTCAGGGCTATGACGTCGAAGCCTACCCGGCCAACGGCCAGTCACCGCAGCAGGTGCAGCAGGACGGTTACCAGTGCTCTCAGTACGCTGTGCAGCAAAGCGGTTTCGACCCGCGCACCGCGACTTATCAACCCGCGCCCGAGGTGGTTCAGGCCTATCGCCAGGCGCAGGGCAACTGCCTGAGCAGTCGCGGTTATCAGGTCAGATAGGGGCAGCTACAAGCTGCAAGCTGCAAGCTGCAAGCTACAAGCTTGAAGCTAGAGGCTTGTCGCTTGTGGCTGCTTTTACAGGATCGGCGTGGACCAGTACCTCGGCTCTGGGATAAGCCTTGTGTATTGCCGCCGCTGCTTGATCGCTGATGCCATGGGCGACTGACAGGGTCAGTTCGCCCGGCAGTTCCAGGTGCAATTGCACGAACCAGTGGTTGCCGGAGATCCGCGTGCGCAGGTCATGTGCACCGAGCACCCCCGGCACGCTGCACGCCAGTTCGAGCATGTGCTGGCTGACATCGGTCGGCAGTTCCTCGTCCATCAGCACCGAAAAACTTTCCCGGGCGATCTGGATCGCGCTCCAGAAGATGTACGCGGCGATGCCCAGGCCGAACCACGCGTCCAGTTGCGCAAAACCCATCCCGGCCAACACCAGCGCGATGAGGATGCTGCCGTTGAGCAGCAGGTCCGAACGGTAATGCAGTGAGTCGGCGCGTACGGCGTTGGAGCCGGTCTGCTTGATCACCCGATGCTGCAACATCAGCAGTGCGGCCGTCAGCAGCAGGGAAAACACGATCACACCAATGCTCAACCACGGCGCGCCAAGCGGTTCCGGCGTCTGCAAGCGTTGGTAGGCCTGAAACGCGATCAGCACCGCGCTGCCACCGATGAACAACGCCTGCGCCATGCCCGCCAGCGATTCGGCTTTGCCGTGGCCATAACGGTGATCGTCATCCGCCGGGCGCAAGGCGTAATGCACCGCCAGCAGATTGAGCATCGACGTCACGCCATCCAGCGCCGAGTCGGTGAGGCCGGCGAGCATGCTCACCGATCCGCTGAGCCACCAGGCAATCGCCTTGGCGACGATCAGCGTGCACGCGACCGCCACCGAGGCGCGGGTCGCCAGCCGCAGCAGGCGTGCGTGTTCGGGGCTGGAGGTCATTGAACGTCCTTATTCAAGCAGCGGGTTGCAGGCCGAACATCGCCAGTTGCTGAGTGCTGCCCTTGTGCTGGATCAGGCGCGGATCATCCAGCGCCTTATTTATTTCAACGGCAGCTCGGCCCAGTTCGCTCTCGAGAATTGCCTGCAACTTGTGATTGTCGACCTGTCCATCCGGGCCGATGGCTTGCTTGAGCTTGGCCGGATCGATCTGTGCGGTGTGGCCCGGTTCGAAATAGATCGCCCCGGTGGCGAAGTCGACGGCAAACGCGATCAGCCCGGGAATGATGTAGAACAGCAGGCCGACGGCATCGAGCACGGCAATCGCCGGGTCGATCTTGCCGTCGATCTGGCCACGGCGGTCCGGGTAGAAAATCGAACCGCACGCAGTGATCTGCGTGAGCAGGGTGGCGACCAGAACACCGCCGATCAGGCGAAAAGGTAAGCGCATGAGAAAATCTCCTGATTCATCTAAGAACGAAGCTTCGTCGAGTGAAGTTAAGACCCTGACGAACCGCTAGCAGTTCGCCGTTATACTCGTCGATCTGTTTGGGAGCCAGCATGATTTCTTTGCCGATCGACGATGTTTTACCCGCCCTGCGTGAAGCCCTCGCGTCACGCCACGAAGCCGTGCTCGAAGCACCGCCCGGCGCCGGTAAAACCACCCGCGTGCCCTTGGCCTTGCTCAACGAAGCCTGGCTGGCCGGGCAGACCATCGTCATGCTCGAACCCCGGCGTCTGGCTGCGCGGGCGGCGGCGGAGCGTTTGGCCAGCGAGCTCGGCGAGCAGGTCGGTGAAACCGTCGGCTATCGCATCCGCCTCGACAGCAAGGTCGGCCCGAAGACGCGTATCGAGGTGGTCACCGAAGGCATTCTCACTCGTCGCTTGCAGGATGACCCGGCGCTGGAAGGCGTGGGCCTGCTGATCTTCGACGAATTTCATGAACGCAGTCTCGACGCCGATCTGGCGCTTGCGCTCAGTCTGAACGGTCGTGAGCTGTTTCGCGCTGAACAGCCGCTGAAGATTCTGCTGATGTCGGCGACCCTCGAAGGCGAGCGTCTGGCCGGCTTGCTCGATGACGCGCCGATTCTGCGCAGCAAAGGGCGCATGTACCCGGTGACGATGCGCTGGGGCCGGCCATTTCAGCCAGGCGAATACATCGACCAGCGCGTTACCCAAACCGTGCTCGAAGCGCTGCACGACGAGACCGGCAGCCTGTTGGTCTTCCTGCCGGGACAGGCGGAGATCCGTCGCGTGCACCAGCAATTGGCCGACGCCATCGGTGAGCGCAAAGACGTTCTGCTGTGCCCGTTGCACGGCGAACTCGACCTCAATGCGCAACGCGCGGCAATCGACCCGGCGCCGCCCGGTCAGCGCAAAGTAGTGCTGGCAACCAACATTGCCGAGACCAGCCTGACCATCAACGGCGTGCGCGTGGTCATCGATGCCGGGCTGGCGCGGGTGCCGCGTTTCGATCCGGGCAGCGGCATGACCCGCCTCGACACCCAACGCATCTCCAAGGCCAGCGCCACCCAGCGTGCCGGCCGCGCCGGGCGATTGGAGCCGGGCGTGTGTTATCGCCTGTGGTCGCAGGATCAGCACGAACAACTGGCGGCTTATGGCAGCGCGGAAATTCTCTCGGCGGATCTGGCCAGCCTCGCTTTGCAACTGGGGCGCTGGGGCGTGACCCCGGGCGAACTGGTCTGGCTGGATGTGCCCCCGGCCGCCGCGTATGCGCAAGCGCAGGATCTTCTACAACGGCTCGGCGCCTTGCACGGTGACACGCTGACGGCCCACGGCCAGGCCATGGCTGAACTGCCGGCGCATCCGCGCATTGCGCATTTGCTGTTGCGCGGTCAGGCGCTGGGGCTGGCGGCGATGGCCTGCGATGTGGCGGCGCTGCTCGGCGAGCGCGATATCCTGCGCGGCGCTGGCGCGGATCTGCACAGCAGGCTGGTGCTGCTTTCCGGCGAAGAGCGCGCCGGTCGTGGGGCGCAAGGCGGGGTGCAACGCGCCCGGCAATTAGCCCGACAGTATCGCGGCTACTTGCGCGGCAAGCCGAGCGAGCCGGTCAACGATCCCGAGCATCCGCGCTGGCTCGGCGCGCTATTGGCGCTGGCCTACCCGGATCGCGTCGCCCAGCAACGGCGGGCCGGTGGCGCCGAATACCGGTTGGCCAACGGTCGCGCCGCGCTGTTCGCTGAGGCCGACAGCTTGATGAAGCATGAGTGGATTGTCATCGCCGACCTCGGCAGCCGTCAGGGCCAGCGCGAAGAGCGCATCTATCTGGCGGCGGATTTCGATCCGGCGCTGTTCGATTCGGTGCTCGCCGAGCAAGTGCGCAGCGTCGATCAACTCGATTGGGATGAACGCGAAGGCGTGCTGCGTGCCGAGCGCCAGCGCAAGGTCGGCGAGCTGATTCTGAGCCGCGAACCGTTGACCGGTCTGGATGAAAACGCGCGCAGTCAGGCGCTGGTCAATCTGGTGCGGCGCAAGGGTCTTGAGTTGTTGCCGTGGACCCCGGAACTGCGCCAGTGGCAGGCGCGGGTGGCGCTGTTGCGTCAGCTCGATCTGAACACTCAGGACGACAGCCAATGGCCGGATGTCAGCGATGCGGCATTGTTGAATACCCTGGAAGACTGGCTGATGCCGTATCTGGGCAAGGTCTCGCGGCTCAGCCATTTCGCCAACCTCGACCTGTCGAGCATCGTGCGTAATCTGCTGCCGTGGCCGCTGCCACAGAAACTCGACGAACTGGCGCCGCATCATTTGAGCGTGCCGTCGGGTTCATCGATTCGTCTGGATTACAGCGAACATCCACCGATTCTCGCGGTGCGTTTGCAAGAGCTGTTTGGTCTGGCCGATACGCCACGAATCGCCGGCGGCCGGCAAGTGGTCAAGCTGCACCTGCTGTCGCCGGCGCGGCGGCCGGTGCAGGTCACGCAGGACCTGGCCAACTTCTGGCGCAGCACCTATGCCGAGGTGAAGAAGGATCTCAAGGGGCGCTATCCGAAGCACTATTGGCCGGACGATCCCTTGGTCGCCGAAGCCACGGCTCGGGCGAAACCACGCGGCACCTGACCCGCAATGGCTGCGCGCCATTAGCCCATCCGTGCTAATTGCCCTTGGTTGTTCCGGCTCGCAAAATCGCCGCCTGAACAATAACAGCCTTGTTGCCTGGCAACTTGCGCCCAAGGAACGGAACTGCCCATGACCTCTTTCTTCAAGCTCAAGAAGTTGATCTTCTTGTCGGCTGCGCTATTGGCCGCCTCCAGTTCGGCCATGGCCGAAGAGCCCAATCCGATTGGCGACTGGTGGATTATCTACGGCAACGGCGTGCCCCAGAAAAACATCATGTACGTCGCCGATGCGACGTCGGTGGTGCCTTCGCAGAAAACCAAAGGCGCGACCATGGTCGCGGTGACGCTGGTGTATGAAGAACCCGGCAAACCGATGATCGACGTCTACAACCTCGAAGCCCAATGCTCTACGGGCAAGGTGCGTTTCATCAATGGCCAGTCCATCGAGCGTCTCGCCTACACCATGCGTCATCTTAAAGTTGCCAACCAATGGCAGACCCCGAAAGAGTTCTGGGTCCAGCAAGCGCTGAAGTTTGCCTGCGCCCCTGGCAGTCGCGCGAAAAACGACATGGCCGCCGTGGGCAAGATGGAATACCTGCAGATGATCGAGATGCTGCAGCAGATGTTTTTCAAGCTCGCGCCGATCCAGCAAAAGAGCCAGATGATGGACAACATCGACAGCCTGCTCGAACTGAAGAAATAAGCCGAGGCATCCAATGACTTACACACGTTTATGGCTGGCAACCCTGCTGGCAGGATTGCTCTTGAGCGGCTGTTCCACTATCGCGCAGAGCCGCTGGGAAGGCCGTGATATGCAGGAAGCACTGGACCTGTTCGGCACGCCCGACGCGATGGCAAAGGAAACCGGCCCGAACGGCGAACCCTTGGCCGTACTGACCTGGCACAAGTCCGCGAGCTGGACCTCCACCGAAGCGGCCGGCACTTCGATGACCCATACCGGCAATGGCATGGTGTACACCGAGCACTACCAACAGGTCGGCCACAGTTCTACCTGCAAGTTGCAGGCGAAGATCAATCAGCAGAAGAAGATCGCCCAGTTCCTGATCGAAGACGGGCGAATACTGCACGGCAAGTGCGCCAATGTCCGCTATGTTCCGGGCTACGTTCCGCCCGGCTTATAAGGGCAAAATGCTTACGGCGCAGCGGGTAGCAAGAAGCGCGCAATCACCGGCAAGTGGTCGGAGATGCGCAGGGTATCGTCCTGCCGCACCTGCGCTTGCAGGCGTTTGAGCTTCGGGCTGTAGAACAGATAATCCACCGTGCGATCCGGGCCGTTGAGGCCGGGGTCGTTGGGGTAATGGGTAAGCCATTTGGCTCGATCGATACCGCCGGCCTCGTTGTTGGTCGGGATCATCGGGTACTTGTCCCACAGCAGATGCAGTTCGCTGTCGGCAGAGTAGGGCGTGCGCCGCTCGACCGGCAGGCGTCGATACTGGCCCAGCGGCAGCAGATTGAAATCGCCACCGATCAGCCACGGCAGGCCTTGGCTTTCATACCTGTCGAGGACTTTGGCCACGGCAGCCACTTGCGCCGGCACGTTGCCGTCCGCCTGGCTGGCGCGCTGCAAGTGGGTGTTGAACACGGTCAGTTGTCCGCCATCGCTGAGCGGCAGTTTGACTGCGAGCAAAGCGTCTTTGGGCTGGAACTGGCGGCTGATGAAGTTGCTCGGGGCGACGGGCAGTTGCAGGCGTTCGGCGTGTTCGATGCGATAGCGGCTCAGCGTGGCCAACTGGCGGCCGACGCTGCCGTAGATGTGGGGCTCAGGGACGAAATCGGCTTTCCAGTCGAAGGCGCTGGTGCTGCATGGATACAGATCGGCGACGCGTTCCTGCAACAGTTTGAGCTGGTTCTGGTAATCGCTGGCCTTGGCGCCGTCGTCGAGCTCCTGCAACAGCACCACATCGGGTTGTTCGTCACGGATCACCCGCGCTACTTCGTCGAGGCTGAACGCCATGTCTTCGGCGGTCGGCGCTTCATCGTCGCCTTCGGCCAGATCATTCCAGAACACGTAGCGCTTGCCGGCGAGGAACTGCACGTTCCAGGTCATGACTTTCAGTGCTTGCCCGGGCACCAGTGTCGGCGCGGTGATGCCGCAACTGACCGGCAGGGTTTCGCGGGCATCGGGGCGCCAGGTCAGGCTGAACAGCAGCACACCGAACAGGACGACGGCGAGGATGACGAGGAGCAGGGTGTAGCGCAGCAGACGGGTCATGGCTCGGCTTATAGCGTTACAGAAAGTGGCCCCGAGCATACCTGACGGCAGCGACGAAGCCCAAGCACGGCGCGGTCAGACTGCGCCGTTACGTTTGTCAGGCAATTCGCTGATCAGCATGAACAGGCGGAACAGCACCACGCTGGTGAACAGTTGCAGGAAGCTGTGGGCGCTGTCGATCAGCCCGGCAATCAGCGGATTCTGCGGTTCGGGGTACACCGCCAGCGTCGCGCCCTTGAGCAGCCACAACGGGGTCATCACGCAGAGAATGCACAGCAGGATGCGCCAGAAGTGCCCGCGCGTCAGACGCAGGCTTTCCTTCATCGCCTGCAACGGCCCGAGGCCGCGCAGCACCAGCAGGTATTCGGCGAAGGCGAGCATGACCATCAGCATCAGGCCGGGCAGGAAGTACAGCGACAGGCCGAGCAGAATCAGCAAGGTATTGAGCGCGGTGAGCACCGCGAAGCGCGGCCACAGGGTGGCGGCCATCGCCAGCAGGTCACGGTTGCGCGGCGACTCGCCACGGCTGCGCGCATCGAGAAACAGGATCAGCGCGGCGGTGTACAGCGGATACACCAGCAGGCCGACGATGATGCTGACGCCGGCGAAGGTGTCCGGCCCGGTGGCGTGATCGACCGCCTGCTGCAAGAAGGCTTCGACAATCACCAGCGGCAGGCACAACTGCACGATGCTGCCCAGATGGCGTTTGAAAAAATACAAAGAGTCGCGCAGTACTTCGAGGGCATTCATCAGTCGGTATCGCAGGTCGAAAACAGTGGCTCACTTTAACCGATGCAACGCGGGCCGACACAAACGTAAACATTCGGTAAAGGTCATTGAAACGTTTTGTCACTGTCTCCATTACAGGAGAGCACCACGCTCAGAGTGGGCGCGGGCACGTTATTACCGGCAATCTACGAGGTCGCCATGAACAGCGAAGAGCAAACCCTGATCGATGGACTGTTTTCCCGGCTGCAACAGGCCGAAACGGAGGCAGCCCCGCGCGACGCCCAGGCCGAGGCGCGGATCAAGGAACACCTGACGCGCCAACCGGCGGCAGGCTATTTCATGACCCAGGCGATTCTGGTGCAAGAGGCCGCGCTGAAAAGCCTCGATGAGCAGAACAAGCAACTGACTCAGCAAGTCCAGCGTCTGCAGGCCGAACTGCAATCGGCCAAGGCCCAGAGCGGCGCACCGGCATCCAGCGGTGGCGGTGGCTTCCTGTCGAGTATCTTTGGCGGCGGCAATTCACGTCCGGCGCCGAGCCAGAGCGCCGCACCGTCGTCCTCCGGCGGCTGGCGTGAACCGGCACCGCAGCAGAGCTACCAGACTCCGGCACCGCAACAGAACTTCGGCGCCGCGCCGCCCAACTATGCGCAGCAGGCAGCCCCGGCGGCGGGCAACAGCTTTCTCGGCGGCGCGCTGAAAACCGCCGCAGGCGTGGCCGGCGGTGTGATGCTGGCGCAGGGCATCAGCAGCCTGTTCCACCACAATCAGCAACCGGAAGAAATCGTCGAGGTCATCAAGGAAGAACCGGCGCAGGTCGCCGATCAAAGCAACAACGGCTGGGGCGATGATCAGCGCGTGGCGGACAACGGCTTCTCTGGCAATGACCGGGGCGGTTTCAGCGACGCCGATTACAGCAGCGACAATTCGTCGTTTTTCGATGACGACGACTCCTTTGTCTGACATAGCCTTTGAAGACTGACATCGCCTTTGAAGGCTGACATAGCCTCTGAAGGCTGACATGTACACTGTGGCGAGGGGATAAATCCCCTCGCCACACTCACCACTCGTCAGCAGCACCTTTGCGCCTGTGGCCGATTATTCGCGGAACCCTCCTTCGGGCTGGCATACTGAGCGCCTTTTTCAGGCCTGATCGCCTGACCCCGCTTCGTGCGCTTGCGCGCTCACAGGAACTCCGGTGAAAAAAATCGCAGTGTTCGCCGATGTGCAGAACCTCTACTACACCGTGCGTCAGGCCTATGGTTGCCACTTCAACTACGCCGCACTGTGGGCCGACATCAGCAAGAACGGGCAGATCGTCGAGGCCTATGCCTATGCGATCGACCGTGGCGACAGCAAGCAGCAGCAGTTTCAGCAGATCCTGCGCAACCTTGGTTTCACCGTGAAGCTCAAGCCCTACATCCAGCGCAGCGACGGCTCGGCCAAGGGCGACTGGGACGTGGGCATTACCCTGGACATCATGGACGCCGCCGACCATGTCGACGAAGTGGTGCTGGCCTCCGGTGACGGCGATTTCGACATGCTGCTCGAACGCATCATCAACAAGCACGGCGTGCAAGCGGTGGCCTACGGCGTCCCCGGCCTGACCGCCAACTCGCTGATCCGCGCCGCCAGCCGCTACGTGCCGATCGAAGGCGCGCTGCTGCTCAAGAGCTGAGCTGAACAACAGATTTGAACGGAGTACACCCCGGTTTGGAACGCATTGCAGTCATCGACTTTGAAACCACCGGCCTGTCGCCGAACAGCAGCTGCCGCGCCACGGAAATCGCCGTGGTCATGCTGGAAAACGGCCGCATCGTCGAGCGTTACCAGAGCCTGATGAACGCCGGCGTGCGCGTCCCCGCGTTCATCGAACAACTGACCGGCATCAGCAACGCCATGCTGCGCACCGCGCCGCCGGCTGAGCGGGTGATGGAAGAGGTCAACGAATTCGTCGGCTGCACGCCATTGCTCGCACACAACGCCTCGTTCGACCAGAAATTCTGGGATTTCGAACTGGGGCGGATCAAGCGCACACGCCTGCAGAATTTCGCCTGTTCACTGCTGCTGGCGCGGCGCCTGATGCCGGCGGCGCCGAATCACAAGCTCGGCACGCTCACCACGTTCGCGCAGCTACCGCATACCGGCCAGGCTCACCGGGCCATGGCCGATGCCGAGATGGCGGCCAATCTGATGGCGCATCTGGCGCAAGAGTTGCGGGGCAAGCACGGGGTGCGCGAGTTGAATCACGACCTGTTGTGCAAATTGCAGAAAGTCCCCGCCGCCAAAGTGGGCGAGCATTTGCAGCGTTATCGCTGATTCCAGGTACTCCGACTGATCGTTCCCACGCTCTGCGTGGGGATGAAGCCCGGGACGCTCCGCGTCCCTTTCAAAGCCGATCGCAGAGCGTCCTTTGAGGCATTCCCACGCGGAGCGTGGGAACGATCCAAGATGGATGTCTGCTGATACACCGCCTTCGCGAGCAAGCTCGCTCCCACAAGGACCTTGTCGGTCTCAGCTGCTTTCATGCAAAAGTGTACCGGCGCGAAAAACAGGTTTTGTAACTTATTTTTGCGCGGCGGCCTTTCTAGAATGACCGGTCCACAGAAATCTGACTGTCGAGCTGCCCATGCCTGCCTTGCGCCGTTTTTCCCTGCCGTTGATCGCTGCGTTTTTTGCGTTGTACGTGATTTGGGGGTCGACCTATCTGGTGATCCGCATCGGTATCGAATACTGGCCGCCGCTGTTGCTGGCCGGGGTGCGCTTCGTCATTGCCGGCAGCTTGATGTACGCCTGGCTGCGCTGGCGGGGGGCTCCGGCGCCGACCTGGGCGCAGTGGAAAGCGGCCGGGCTGGTCGGCATTCTGCTGCTCAGTTTTGGTAATGGCGCTGTGAGCGTGGCGGAGCACACCGGCGTGGCGTCAGGTGTCGCTGCGCTGGCGGTGGCGACGGTGCCGCTGTTCACCTTGTTGTTCGGCTACTTCTGGGGCGCGCGTAATACGCGGCTGGAGTGGGCGGGTGTGGCGCTGGGGATTATTGGCATCGCCATGCTCAATATGGGTTCCAACCTGCAATCGAGCCCGCTCGGTGCGATGTTGCTGATCTTCGCGGCGGCGAGCTGGGCGTTCGGCTCGGTGTGGAGCAAATACCTTCCATTGCCGGCGGGGGCGATGGCCAGCGCGGTGGAAATGCTGGTTGGCGGCGTGGTCTTGCTGATCGGCAGTGCGCTGAGTGGCGAGCACCTGCAAGCCATGCCGCCGCTCGAAGGCTGGCTGGCGCTGGCCTATCTGATTTTCTTTGGCTCGATCATCGCCTTCAATTCCTACATGTATCTGCTCAAACACGTGCGCCCGGCGGCAGCGACCAGTTATGCCTACGTCAACCCGGCGGTGGCGGTGTTGCTCGGCGTGGTGTTTGTCGGCGAGACCATCGGCATCGAAGAAGCGCTGGCGATGCTGGTGATCATCAGCGCCGTGCTGCTGATCAGCCTGCCGCAGTGGCGCCGGCCGGCGCAGCCACCCGTGGAAGAGGCGAAAGCCGTTCCGACGGAAGCGCGTACGAATTAGGGTAAACTGCGCGGCATTGCATCCCCGCGTCATTTTTTCCTACGGTACTCCCATGACTTTCGCCTCCCTTGGCCTGATCGACCCCTTGCTGCGCTCCCTTGAGACGCTCGGCTACCAGACCCCAACGCCGGTGCAGGCGCAAGCCATTCCGGCGGTGCTGGCCGGTCGCGACCTGATGGCAGCGGCCCAGACCGGCACCGGTAAAACTGCCGGTTTCGCCTTGCCGCTGTTGCAGTTGCTGGCCATGGAAGGGCCGAAAGTCACCGCCAACTCGGCGCGTGCGCTGATTCTGGTGCCGACCCGCGAGCTGGCCGAGCAGGTCCACGAAGCCGTGCGCCAATACGCGGAAAACCTGCCGCTGCGCACTTATGCGGTGTACGGCGGTGTCAGCATCAACCCGCAGATGATGAAGCTGCGCGGCGGCGTCGATGTGCTGGTCGCCACACCCGGTCGCTTGATCGACCTGTTTCGCCAGAACGCGCTGAAACTCAATCAGCTGCAAACGCTGGTGCTGGATGAAGCCGATCGTATGCTCGACCTGGGCTTCTCGGAAGAACTGGCGAACATTTACCGCATGCTGCCGAAAAAGCGCCAGACCCTGCTGTTTTCCGCGACCTTCTCCGATGACATCCGCCTGCTTGCCGGGCAGATGCTCAATGATCCTTTGAGCGTCGAAGTCAGCCCGCGCAACGTCGCTGCCAACACGGTCAAGCAGTGGATCGTCACCGTGGACAAGAAGCGCAAGGCTGAACTGTTCGTGCACCTGATGCGCAAGAACAAATGGAAGCAGGTGCTGGTGTTCGCCAAAACCCGCAATGGCGTCGATGCGCTGGTGGAAAAACTTCAGGGCCTCGGTGTGAATGCTGACGGCATCCATGGCGACAAACCGCAGGCTACGCGCCAGCGCGCGCTGGACCGGTTCAAGCTCAGCGAAGTGCAGATTCTGGTCGCGACCGACGTTGCCGCCCGTGGTTTGGACATCGAAGATCTGCCGCTGGTGGTCAACTTCGATCTGCCGATCGTCGCCGAGGATTACATTCACCGCATCGGCCGCACTGGCCGCGCGGGTGCCACCGGTGAGGCGATTTCGCTGGTGTGTGCCGATGAAGTGAACATGCTCTCGGCGATCGAAATGCTGACGCGGCAGAACCTGAAGCGCCAGAACGAACCGGATTTCGAACCCGAGCACCGCGTGCCGGACACCGACGCCAGCGGTCAGGTGATCAAGAAGCCGAAAAAACCGAAGAAGCCGAAAGCGTCGGGCGGTGGCGGTGGTAAACGCAATCTGGGCAAGTGGGTCGACAGCGGCGAGGCCTCGGCGCCGGAGCCATCGATCAAGCCAGTGCGCAAAGTGCCGGTGTTCAATACTGGACCGCGCAAGCGCAAGCCTTGAGATCAAAGATCAAAAGCCCCTCACCCTAACCCTCCCGAAACGTCGGACCGCCCGGAGGGAGAGGGGACTGATTGGGGAATGCTTGAGAGTTACGTCGACGTGATATATCAGTTGTGAATGCCTAATCGACACGATCGTTCAGGTCGTGCATGACGTCAGACACCTCGGTCGGCTCCCTCTCCTAGGGGAGAGGGCTGGGGTGAGGGGGCGAGGGCGACTCAGTTCCCGCGCCCTAACCAGCTCAACATCCCCAACCCAGCCGCCCGCCCACTGGCAAAACACCCAGTCAGCAAATACCCTCCCGTCGGCGCTTCCCAATCAAGCATCTCGCCCGCACAAAACACCCCCGGCAGCGCCTTGAGCATCAAGCGCTCATCCATCGCTTCGAACCGCACTCCACCAGCGCTGCTGATCGCCTCGTCCAGCGGACGGGTTTTCACCAGAGTCAGCGGCAATGCCTTGATCGCTCGCGCCAGGAGCGCCGGATCGGCGAATGTTTCGGCATCGGTCAGCTCGCGCAACAACGCCGCTTTCACGCCATCAATCCCCACCTGACTGTGCAGATGCTTGGCCATTGAGCGCGAGCCGCGTGGTTTGCTCAGCGCCGCCTGCAATTTATCCACAGGCCGGCCGGGCAGCATGTCGATGTGGATAACCGCTGCGCCGTAGCGATTGATTTCCTCGCGTATCGGCGCCGACAGCGCATAGATCAGGCTGCCTTCAATGCCGGTGGCGGTGATCACGCATTCGCCCAAGCGCGGGATGTCGTCGTTCAAACCGATGGCGATGTTTTTCAGCGGCGCGCCGGCGAATTTGCTCACCATCAGCTCGCTCCAGGCTTGCACTTCGAAGCCGCAATTGCTTGGCTGCAACGGCGCCAGATCCACGCCGCGCTGCTCCAGCGGCAACATCCACGCGCCATCCGAGCCCAGGCGCGACCAACTGCCGCCGCCGAGGGCGAGCAGGGTGGCGTCGGGGTTTACGCTGATTTCGCCTTGCGGACTGGCGATGCGCAGTGCACCGCTTGCGTCCCAGCCGAGCCAGCGATGGCGGGTGTGGATAACTACGCCGCTGTCGCGCAGGCGCTTGAGCCAGGCGCGTAACAGCGGGGCGGCTTTCATGTCGGTGGGGAACACGCGGCCGGAGCTGCCGATGAAGGTTTCGATGCCCAGTTCGTGAATCCACTGGCACAAGGCATCAGCATCGAATCCGCGTAGCAGCGGGGCGATCTGCGGTGCGCGTTCAGCGTAGCGGGAGAGAAACGCCGGGTACGCTTCGGAGTGGGTAATGTTCATGCCGCCGACCCCGGCCAGCAGAAACTTGCGCCCGACCGAGGGCATGCCGTCGTACACGTCGACGCGGATTCCGGCCTGACTCAGCACTTCGGCGGCCATCAGGCCGGCGGGGCCACCGCCGATGATGGCGACGTGGGTATTGGCGGAGGCGGAATTCTGGGTCATGGGCGTGCGCTGCGGTATGGCGGGACAAGGCGCGCATTCTAACAGCGCTGAACCCTGTGGGAGACACCATGTGGGAGCGAGCCTGCTCGCGAACGCGGTCTGTCAGTCAATTAGATGTTGTGGGTGCTAAAGCTTTCGCGAGCAGGCTCGCTCCCACCGGGGCTGCGGTGTATTTCGAGGCTGGTTAAAAAATAAACAGTGCGCTGGGCGCCTTGGGCAGCATGGCCTGCAGTCCCTTTCGCTCAGGTTATCCACAGGCAGTTCCACAGCGATTGTGGGTAACGCCGCACGTTTCAATGACAGCCGTGTGAATCCCACACTCGTTGCGCGCTGTGATGGAGGATGCCGTGGCGGCGGGCGAGGGCGTGGCGGTCCTTGCTGTAGCCGCCGCCGATCACCCCGACCACCGGGATGTCGCGGCCCAGGCAATGGCGCATGACCCGCTCATCGCGCTCGGCCACCCCGGCGTCGGTCAGTTGCAGATAACCGAGGGCATCGTCCTTGTGCACATCGACGCCAGCGTCGTAGAGCACCAGATCCGGTTGATACAGCGGCAGCAGGTAATTGAGCGTGTCATCGACGACCTGCAGATAGTCGGCATCGCCCATGCCTTTGGGCAGTGGAATGTCCCAGTCACTTTCGGCTTTGCGCGCGGGAAAATTCTTCTCGCAGTGCAGGGAAACGGTAATCGCCTCCGGCGTGTCATGCAGAATCCGCGCGGTGCCGTCGCCCTGATGCACGTCGCAATCGAAGATCAGCACGCGATTGACCCGACCGCTCTGCAACAGGTACTGGCTGATGATTGCCAGGTCATTGAAGATGCAGAAGCCGGCGGGGTAATCGTAGTGAGCGTGATGGGTGCCGCCGGCCAGATGACAGGCCAGGCCATGCTCAAGGGCTTGCTCCGCCGCCAGGATCGAGCCGCCCACCGCGCGCACCGTGCGTCGCGCCAGCGCTTCGTTCCACGGCAGGCCGAGGCGCCGTTGGTCTTCGCGGGACAACTCGCCGCTCATGTAGCGTTCGATATAGCTGCGGTCATGGGCGAGGGCGAGGATGTCGTTGGGGCAGATCTGCGGGCGCAGCAGGTCGGCGTCGCGGGTCAGGCCGCTGTCGACCAGGTGATCGCGCAGCAGCCGAAACTTGTCCATGGGGAAGCGGTGATCCGCAGGAAACTCGGGGCTGTAGTCTTCGTGATAGATCAACGGCAAGGGCATGGCTTGTTTCGCGCAGAACCAGGGAAAGAATGAACGATCCTAACAGCGATGTAGACTCAACGGCATGGAAATGGAGGGGACGATGGAGCCGATACTGGAGCTGCAAAGCGCGCGCTTGTTGATGCGTCAATGGCAGGACGAGGATTTGCCGGCATTCGCCGCGATGTGCGCCGATCCGCAGGTGATGCGCTACTTTCCGGCGCCGTTGACCCGGCTCGAAAGCGCCGCATTGATCGGCCGCGTGCGCGGGCATTTTGCCGAGCATGGCTTTGGCCTGTGGGCGCTGGAGCGCAAGGACACGGGCGAGTTCATCGGTTTCACCGGGTTGGGCGTGGTCGGCTTCGATGCGCCGTTTACCCCGGCGGTGGAGATCGGCTGGCGGCTGGCCAAGGAACACTGGGGCCTGGGTTACGCCAGCGAAGCGGCGTGGACCGCACTGCGTGCGGGTTTCGACCAGTTGAAACTGGAGGAAATCGTCTCGTTTACCGCCGGGCAAAATGCGCAGTCGGAGAAGGTCATGCAGGCGATCGGCATGCATCACGATCCGCAGGATGATTTCGATCACCCCAGGCTTGCGCTCGATCACCCGTTGCGCCGTCATGTTCTGTATCGCATCAGCCGCGAACAATGGCTGCAAACCTTGCATGAATAAGCCGACACGGACGTTTACAATGGCCGCCATCGTATTTGGCCCGTGCCAGAACCTGAATCGTCCGCCGCAGCCAAGACTGCGCGGCCATTGCTTTGTGTGAGGAGAGTCTGAATGAGCCAAGTGCTGGAAGATCTGGTCGATCTGCTGACCCTGGAACCGATCGAAGAAAACCTGTTCCGTGGTCGTAGTCAGGATCTGGGGTTCCGCCAGTTGTTCGGCGGTCAGGTGCTCGGCCAGTCGCTGTCGGCGGCCAGTCAGACGGTGGAAGAGGCGCGCCATGTGCACTCGCTGCACGGTTATTTCCTGCGCCCGGGCGATGCCAAGTTGCCGGTGGTCTATTCGGTTGATCGCGTGCGTGATGGCGGCAGTTTCAGCACCCGCCGTGTCACGGCGATCCAGAAGGGCCACCCGATCTTCACGTGCAGCGCTTCGTTCCAGTACGACGAAAAAGGCTTCGAGCATCAGGGCCAGATGCCGGCGGTGGTCGGCCCGGAAAACCTGCCCTCGGAGCTGGAACTGATCCAGCAGCGTGCGCACCTGATTCCCGAGCACATGCGTGAAAAACTGCTGTGCCCGAAACCGATCGAAGTACGCCCGGTCACCGAAAAGGATCCGTACAACCCGCAACCGGCCGATCCGATCAAATATGTGTGGTTCCGCGCCGACGGTGCCCTGGCCGACATTCCTGCGCTGCACAAATACCTGCTGGCGTACGCCTCGGATTTCGGCCTGCTGACCACGTCGATGCTGCCCCACGGCAAGTCGGTCTGGCAGAAAGACATGCAGGTCGCCAGCCTCGATCACGCGCTGTGGTTCCACAACGACCTGCGCGCCGATGACTGGTTGCTCTACGCGATGGACAGTCCGTGGGCCGGCAACTCCCGTGGTTTTTCCCGTGGCAGCGTGTTCAACCGCGCCGGGCAACTGGTCGCTTCGGTGACTCAGGAAGGCCTGATCCGCCATCGCAAGGACTGGGCATGAGCCTGACCGAGGTTCGTCATTGGGTGTTCGATATGGACGGCACGCTGACTGTCGCCGTGCATGATTTCGCGGCGATTCGTGTGGCGCTGGCGATTCCGCCCGAGGACGACATCCTCACCCATCTCGCTGCATTGCCAGCGGATGAAGCGGCGGCCAAGCATGCCTGGTTGCTCGAGCACGAACGCGATCTGGCGCTGGGCTCGACCCCGGCCACCGGCGCGGTTGAGCTGGTGCGCGACCTGCATGCGCGCGGTTATCGCCTCGGCATTCTCACGCGCAATGCGCGTGAGCTGGCACATGTCACGCTGGAGGCGATCGGCCTGGCCGACTGCTTTGCGGTCGAGGATGTGCTGGGTCGCGACGAAGCACCGCCGAAGCCGCATCCCGGCGGTTTGCTGAAACTGGCCGAAGCCTGGCAAGTGCCGGCCAGTGACATGGTGATGGTTGGTGATTACCGCTTTGATCTGGATTGCGGCCGAGCAGCGGGGGCGCGGACGGTGTTGGTGAATCTGCCGGATAACCCGTGGCCGGAGTTGACGGATTGGCATGCGAAGGATTGTGTTGAGTTGCGGCGGATGCTGCAGGGCTGAGATGGTTGTTGTCTGACCGGACGCCTTCGCGAGCAGGCTCGCTCCCACAGGGGAATGCATTCCAACTGTGGCATTTATTCCAAATGTGGGAGCGAGCCTGCTCGCGAAGGGGCCGGCGGATTCATCAGAAAACTCACTGATCAAACAACGCCTTCTGCCCCTCCGCGGAAGTCAGCATGCCATCCCCGTCATGCCCGACCCCCGGCACTTCAATCAGCCGTTGATTGACCCCCTCGGGATGCCGGCGCAGCAAATAACCGAAATACAGCTTCCCGCGCATCAAGCGGTAAGCCCCTTGCGCCTCGGCCGCGCAGCTCTTGTCCAGCGCCGGATGTTCCGGGTCGACATCCTGCTGGCCGAGCAGATAAATCACCTCGCGTTTGACGTAAGCGCTCTCGACCTGCAACGGCGTTTGCCCGCCGGCATACACCGGCATGTCCGCCAGGCCGTACTTCCAGCGATTGAAGCCAGGACATTGCGCGTGATCGAACGCCACTGGCCGCTGCTCGTTGAAGTACGCATAAGAAGAAGGATTGGCCACCACATAGCGCAAGCGAATGCCGTTGGCCTTGAGCGCCGGCTGATCCTTGGCCAGCAGGGCGTAACGCTGCACCACCTGACCCCCGCCAGAGTGGCCGAAGATCACGATCTGCTTCACGTCCGGAAACTGTTTGCGATCGCTGACCCGCGCGACGATTTCATCCAGCGCCGCGTAGGAGCTCAGCGGATTCGGCCCGGTGGACAAGCCGCCGCCCATCCACTCGTTGCCCTGCCAGCGCAGCACTGTCGGCGGCAAGGAATACAGGGTGACGTCGCTTTCATTGAGAAACTGCGGAGCGATCACCAGCGTGTGCGCGGTCTGCCCGGCGAGTTCGGCGGCGCTTTCCGCGCTTTTGCGGTAGGTCTCGGCGTTGCGCAGGCGACCGTGAATGACGATCAGCACCCGCTCGATCTTTTCCGGTGCCGGGCCGATGCCCACTGCCATTTCCCCGGCCTTGAGTTGCAGGCGACCGGGGCTGATCGCATCGACGCCGGCCGCTTGCGCGGTGCCGGCGATCAACAGTAACGCCACAAGCCACTTATGCATTTACAGGGTTTTCGCCGCGAAGGTGTCGCACTGGCTTACCTGGCCTTGCGCGAATCCGGTTTTGAACCAGCGCACCCTTTGCGCTGACGTACCGTGGGTAAACGAGTCCGGCACCACGCGGCCCTGACCCTGTTGCTGCAAGCGATCATCGCCGATGGCGTTGGCGGCGTTCAAGGCTTCTTCGATGTCGCCGGGTTCCAGCCAGTTCAAGCGTTTCTGCGCGTTATACGCCCAGACACCGGCGAGACAGTCGGCCTGCAATTCCTGGCGAACCAGCAAGCCGCCGTCGCCCTCCATCTGCCGGCCTTGCTGACGCGCCGCCTGCATCTTCGCCGAGACGCCCAGCAGCGTCTGCACATGGTGGCCGACTTCGTGCGCAATCACGTAAGCCTGAGCGAAATCGCCGGCGGCTTTGAAGCGCTGCGACATTTCCTGAAAGAAGGCCATGTCCAGATAGACCTTCTGGTCGGCCGGGCAGTAGAACGGGCCGGTGGCAGAAGTGGCCATGCCGCACGCGGAGTTCACCCGATTGCTGAACAGCACCAGTGTCGGGTCTTTGTATTGGCGTCCGGCCTGCTGGAAGATCGGACCCCAGGTGTCTTCGGTGTCGCCGAGGATCGAGCGGACGAATTCAGCCTGTTCATCATTGGCCGGTGGCGCCTGGCGGGTTTGCGAGGTGGGCGCCGGCTGCTCCATCTGCCCGGTCAACTGGCCGAGAATCTGCATCGGGTCCTGGCCGGTGAGCCAGCCGATGCCGACAATCAGCACGATGGCCGTCAGGCTCAGGCCCTTGCCGCCGCCGAAGCGCATGCCGCCGCCACCGCCGGCATCATCACCCCGGGCGTCGACGACGTTGTCACTGCGTCGGCCTTTTTTCCATAGCATATGGGAATCCTCTTTTATTGCCGGTGATGAATCTGCTGGTGATGAGTGTTGCCGCTGTGTGAGTGTGGCGCCAGTCCGGTCGTCCGTCCATGCACACGCGCCCACATGGTGCGGGCCTGGTATTGACGGTCGAGCGGGCCGTGAATTCAATCCCGAGTGGAATTTCTTCCGTCGAATTCATGAACCCGCTGTTTCGACGGCAGTCTGTGATGTTGCACACTGGCCGGGCGCCGAAGTGGCGGGAATCTTGCCTCAAGGTTTTGCCTGGCGGCGGTTTCCCGGCGAAGAAGAGTGCAACCTGTGCGGTTGCTGAAAGCTCAGCCGACTATGATTGCCACAACGATTGCCGCCAGCGCGAACGCTCGCCCGGATTTTTTTCAGAGATTGCCAATGACCGTCAGCACCCCGCTCTCCGGTGTCAACCAGCCCTTCAAGGGGATTCTGCTGATTGTCGTGGCGACGTTCCTGTTTTCCAGTCACGACGCGCTGTCGAAATACCTCTCCGGTTTTTATCCGATCGTGATGGTGGTGTGGGCGCGCTATGTGGTGCACACCTTGTTGATGGCGGGGATTTTCCTGCCGCAGTCCGGTTTGCGCGTGCTGCGCACCAAGAAACCGTTATGGCAGCTCGCCCGTGCCCTGTGCCTGCTCGGCACCAGCCTGTTTTTCACCACGGCGCTGCTGTACATCCCGCTGGCCGAAGCCACGGCGGTCAACTTTCTCGCGCCGGTATTGGTGACGGCGTTATCGGTGCCGTTGCTCAAGGAACGCGTGACGCGTGGGCAGTGGATCGCGGTGATCTGCGGCTTCATCGGCGTGCTGATCATCGTCCACCCGGGCGGCGAGCTGTTCACCCCGGCGATCCTGCTGCCGTTCTGCTCGGCGCTGTTCTTCTGCTTCTACCAGCTGCTGACGCGCAAGCTCGCCGAAGTGGACAGCCCGACCACCAGCAACTTCTTTGCCGGGCTGTGCAATACCCTGGTGATGAGCGCGCTGGTGCCGTTCTTCTGGCAGGTGCCGACGTGGACTCACGCCGCGCTGATGCTCGCGCTGGGCAGTTGCGGGATGACGGCGCATCTGTTCCTGACCCAGGCCTTCCGTCACGCCGCGCCGGCATTGCTGGCGCCGTTCGGCTATTGCCAGATCGTCTTTGCCGGGTTGTTGGGCTGGCTGCTGTTCAATCACACCCCGAGCGGGTTGACGGTGATCGGTATTGCGGTGATCTGTTGCAGCGGATTGGCGGCAGCGTGGCAGCAGAGCCGGCGCTGAAGAAAGGACCCCGGTACAACTTGTGGGAGCGAGCCTGCTCGCGAAAGCGTTGTGTCAGTCGCCATATTCAGTGGCTGACGTGACGCCTTCGCGAGCAGGCTCGCTCCCACAACGGGATGTATGCAGGCAGGTTATTCGGTAACGGTCGGAATCTTGCGCGGTGCCATGAAGTACATCCACGTCAGCGCGAGGAAGTACATCGCCGGAATCAGCGTGAACAGTACCGTGTAGTTGTTGTTGGTGACGGTGAGGATGTGGCCGACGATCTGGGTCATGAACATCCCGCCGATCGCCGCGCACATGCCGCCGAAGCCGAACACCGTGCTCATCATGTGCTTGGGCGTGTAGTCCATCACCAGGCTCCAGATGTTCGCCGTCCAGGCCTGATGCGCGCCGATCGCCAGCGAGATCGCCGCCACCGCCACCCACAGGTTCGCCGAGCCGGCAGCCATAACCACGCCGATGATGCAGCAGGCAAACAGCAACATCGACAGCAGCCGCGCCTTGATCGGGTTCATGCCGCGACCGATCAGGAACGAGGACAGAATCCCGCCGCCGACACTGCCGAAGTCAGCCGTGACATAAATGATGATCAGTGGAATACCCATCTGCGTCACGTTGATGCCGAGGTTGTATTGCTGATTGAGAAACGGCGGCAGCCAGTACAGATAGAACCAGAACACCGGCGCGGTCAGCGAGTAGGCGAGGGCGAAGGCCCAGGTGCCGCGCATGCGCAGGATCTTGCTGAATGGCACGCGGGCCTGTTCGGGTTCGACTTGCTGCTGGATGTAATCGAGCTCCGACTGTTTCACCGTCGGGTGATCTTCCGGATTGAAGTACTTCAAGCCCCAGAACAACAACCAGATGCCGCCGAGTGCCGCCATGCACAGGAACGCCGCTTGCCAGCCCCACACATGCAGGACCAGTGGCAGCAGCATCGGCGTGAACATCGCGCCGACGTTGGTGCCGGCGTTGAAAATGCCGGTAGCGACTGCACGTTCACCGGCCGGGAACCACAGGCGCGTGGTCTTCACACAGGCCGGGTAGTTGGCCGCTTCCGTCAGGCCGAGGATGAAGCGGCAGACCATGAAGCCGACTGCCGAGGTCGCCAGGCCATGGGCGCCGGTGGCCAGGCTCCAGAGCAGCACGGCGCAGAAGAACACGCGCTTGACGCCGACCCGGTCGATCAGGCGTCCCTGCAGGACAAACCCGATCGCGTAGCCGACCTGAAACCAGAAGTTGATGTTGGCGTAGTCCATCGCCGTCCAGCTCATTTCCTTGGCGAGGATCGGCTGCATGACGCCGAGGGCGGCGCGGTCGATGTAGTTGAGGGTGGTGGCGAAAAACACCAGCGCCAGCATGCCCCAGCGGGTCTTGCCGACAGCCATGGCGCCGCGGATCTTGTCGCCAATGCCACCCGTGGCAGTGCTCATGGCCGGAGCCATGCGGGAAGTCTGTGAAGGAATCATGTGTTCCACCCGTTTTTGGATTTGTTATTTGGTGTTCTTTTCTGTCGAACACCTTGCCCGGTGGTTAGTGGCCGGACTCGATGTGCAACCGATGTTGGGCAGTGAACAAAAAATCGTCAATTCGCCAAATCGCCTTAGTGTTCGATAATCGCACGCAAAACTAACCGGGTAGTACACTTTAAATTGCTGCGCGCAGGGATGCAGCCAATAATTTCCCTCACTATAAAAACCCATTCCCCGGTAGGAGCTGCTGAAGGCTGCGATCTTTTGATTTTGCTGTTTTGGTAATCAAGATCAAACGATCGCAGCCTTCGGCAGCTCCTACAGTAAAGATAAAGCGGCGCAGTCCGGGAGTTGAAACATGCAGCGTTCCATTGCCACCGTTTCCTTGAGCGGCACCCTGCCGGAAAAACTCGAAGCCATTGCCGCCGCCGGGTTCGACGGCGTGGAAATTTTCGAAAACGACCTCCTGTACTACGACGGCAGCCCACGGGAAATTAAACAGATGTGCGCCGATCTGGGGATCGCCATCACCCTGTTTCAGCCGTTCCGTGACTTCGAGGGCTGCCGCCGCGATCGCCTGGCGCGCAACCTCGAGCGTGCCGAGCGCAAGTTCGATCTGATGCAGGAACTTGGCACCGACCTGGTGCTGGTCTGCAGCAACGCGTCGCCGGACAGTGTCGGCGATCAGCAAATCCTCGTCGATGATTTGCGCCTGCTGGCCGAACGCGCCGGCGCCCGTGGCTTGCGCATCGGTTACGAAGCGCTGGCGTGGGGCCGTCACGTCAATACTTATCAACAGGTCTGGGACATCGTTCGTCAGGCTGATCACCCCAACCTCGGCGTGCTGCTCGACAGCTTTCACACCCTGTCGCTGAAGGGCGATCCCAGCGCGATCGCCGACATTCCTGGCGAGAAGATCTTCTTCGTGCAAATGGCCGACGCGCCGATCCTGGCCATGGACGTGCTGGAGTGGAGCCGGCATTTCCGCTGTTTCCCGGGGCAGGGCGAATTCGATCTGCCGGGTTTCCTCGCACCGATCATCAAGAGTGGCTATACCGGGCCGTTGTCACTGGAAATCTTCAACGACGGCTTCCGCGCCGCGCCCCCGCGAGCTAACGCCGCCGACGGATTGCGCTCGCTGCTGTATCTGGAAGAGAAGACCCGTCAGCGTCTCGAGCAGGAAGCGCCGCCGGTGGCCAACCGTGACATTCTTTTCGAAACGCCGCCGGCCAGCGAATACAACGGGGTTGAATTTCTCGAGTTTGCCGTCGACGAAGCGTTGGGCGCGAAGCTCAGTCACTGGCTGCAACGCCTCGGTTTTGCCAAGGCCGGGCAGCATCGCTCCAAGAGCGTCAGCCTGCTGCGTCAGGGCGATATCAACCTGATCCTCAACTCCGAGCCGTATTCGTTCGCCCACAGCTTTTTCGAAGCTCACGGCCCGTCGCTGTGCGCCACGGCCGTGCGGGTCAAGGACAGCGCCAGTGCGCTCGCCCGCGCCGTCGCTTACAAGGGGCAGCCCTATCGCGGCCTGGTCGGGCCGAATGAACTGGAACTGGCGGCGGTGCGCGCACCGGACGGCAGCCTGATTTATCTGGTCGATGCGGACGCCGACGTGTACGGCACCGATTTCAATCTGTTGCCGGACGCGCAGACCGGCGGCGGCCTCAAGCGTATCGATCACATGGCCATGGCGCTGCCGGCGGACAGCCTCGACAGTTGGGTGCTGTTTTACAAAAGCCTGCTGGATTTCGAAGCCGACGATGAGGTGGTCTTGCCCGATCCGTACGGTCTGGTGAAGAGCCGCGCACTGCGCAGCCGCGACAGCTCGATCCGGCTGCCACTGAACATTTCCGAGAACCGCAACACTGCCATTTCGCATGCGCTGTCGAGTTATCGCGGCTCCGGTGTGCACCACATCGCCTTCGATTGTGACGACATCTTCGCCCAGGTCAGTCGCGCCAAAGAGGCCGGCGTGCCGCTGCTGGACATCCCGCTGAATTACTACGACGACCTTGCGGCGCGTTTCGATTTCGACGATGAGTTTCTCAGCGAGCTGGCCTATTACAACGTGCTCTACGACCGTGACGCCCAGGGCGGCGAGTTGTTTCATGTCTACACCGAGCCGTTCGAGGGGCGGTTCTTCTTCGAGATCATTCAGCGCAAGAATGGCTATGCCGGCTACGGCGCGGCCAACGTTGCGGTGCGGCTGGCGGCGATGGCCAAATCCCGCAGCGGTGCGGTGCGTCAGGCGAAGTTGTAGGGAATTCGTAAACGCGGGATTAAACACCGGCTGCGCGGCTTCCTTCACTGTCCCGCGCGGCCCATAATCGCCAGCTTGTGCAGTGATGGCCGTGAGCCCGCGATGACCATGAATTCAGAACTTTCCGCCGCTGCTGTCGAGTCCGAGGCAGTGCCGCGCAAGAGTCGCAAGAACAACCCGGAAAAGACCCGCGAGAACATTTTGCAGGAGGCGATCGTCGAGTTCGTCCAGCAGGGATTGTCCGGCGCCCGCGTCGACGCGATCGCCGAGCGCATCCACACCTCCAAGCGCATGATCTATTACTACTTCGGCAGCAAGGAGCAGTTGTACGTCGAGGTGCTGGAGAAGCTATACGGCGATATCCGCAGCACGGAAAACCGCCTGCATCTGGATGAGCTGCCGCCCGAGCTGGCGATCCGCCGACTGGTGGAATTCACCTTCGATCACCACGATCACAACGTCGACTTCGTGCGCATTGTCAGCATCGAAAATATCCACAACGCCGAATACGTGAAGCGTTCCGATGCGATCAAGGCGCTGAACAACACGATCCTCGATACCTTGGGCGGGATTCTGCAACGAGGCGCGGACGAAGGTCTGTTCCGGCGTGGCATCGATGCGCTGGACGTGCACCTGCTGATCAGTTCGTTCTGCTTCTATCGCGTGTCGAACCGCCACACGCTGGGGGAAATCTTCCAGATCGACCTGCCGGACGAAACCATCAAGCAGCGCCACCGCGAGATGATCTGCGAATCGGTGTTGCGCTACCTGAAGGCCTGACTCGATCTCCCTTGTGGGAGCGAGCCTGCTCGCGAAAGCGGTGCGTCAGTCGCCCTGTTCGTTGACTGAATCGACGCCTTCGCGAGCAGGCTCGCTCCCACAAGGGTCGCTTTGATATTCAGCCATTCATGCTTTGAAAATGCTCGAGCATGCGCTGCGCATCCGGCACCACGCCGCTGAACAATTCAAACGCCTTCACCGCCTGAAACACCGCCATGTTGCCGCCATCCAGGGTGCGGCAGCCCAAGGCGCGGGCATCGCGCAGCAGTTCGGTTTCCAGCGGGAAATACACAATCTCCGCGACCCACATTTCCGTGCGCAGCAACCCGGCCGGCACCGGTGAACCCGGCAGCTTGGCCATGCCCATCGGCGTGGTGTTGACCAGACCATCGGCCTGCGCCAGCGCCCCGGGCAAATCCCGCCCCGCCTGCGCGCGACCGGCGCCAAAATGTTGATTCAGATTGTTTGCCAGGCTCTCGGCACGCTCGCGGTCGACATCAAAAATCGTCAATTGCCGTACGCCTTCGCTGAGCAGCGCGTGGGCCACCGCCGCGCCAGCACCACCGGCGCCCATCTGGACGACGCGTTCACGGGCAGCGTCTGTCAGACCCCGGCGAAAACCCTCGGCGAAACCGAGGCAATCGGTGTTGTGGCCGACACGCTTGCCGTCCTTCAGCACCACTGTGTTCACCGCGCCGATACCAAAGGCTTCCGGCGACAACTCATCGAGCAGCGGGATGACCGCCTGTTTGCACGGGAAAGTGATGTTCAGTCCGGTGTAATTCATCCGCTCCGCCGCTTGCAGCAAGTCGGGCAGGGCCGTGCTGTCGAGGCGCAATTGATCGAGGTCGATGAGCTGGTACAGATAGCGCAGGCCCTGCGCATCACCTTCGTGCTCATGCAGTGCCGGTGTACGTGAAGCCTGAATCCCGGCGCCGATCAGCCCGGCGAGTATCACCTTGGAACGCGACATGGTTCTTACCTCTGCAACCGCTGGCTGAAATGCTCCAGCGCCAGGCGATAGCCATGGCTGCCGAACCCGCACATCACCGCCGTGGCAATGCCGGAAACAAATGAATGATGACGGAACGGCTCACGGGCGTGGACATTGGACAGGTGCACCTCGATCACCGGCAATTCACTGGCGACCAGTGCATCGCGAATCGCCACGGACGTGTGCGTCCACGCCGCCGGATTGATCACGATCCCGGCACAACGACCACGCGCGGCGTGAATCCAGTCGAGCAACTCGCCTTCATGATTGGTCTGGCGAAATTCCACGGTCAGGCCGAACTCGTCAGCCGCGCGACCACACAACGCGGAAATATCCGCCAGCGTTTCATGACCATAAGTCGCCGGCTCGCGGGTGCCAAGCAGGTTCAGGTTCGGGCCGTTAAGCACCAGAACGGTAGGGGACATGGGGTAACTCCACTTCTTGTTTTTGGCATCGGCCGAGTGGGTTCAGCCTGTGGAGATAAAATGTACTAGATGGTTACATCGGTCAATCGGACAACTTTAAGAGCAGTAATTTTCGTTCGGTGATCGCACAGGGGTGATCATGCCAAGCGTAATTTCAAAACGTAACGACAGCTTTGCTTACGTTTTTCTCTGCTCATTTCTCGAGCCGCAACCCCACGCCCGCTAGTCTTCAGTGACCTCCGGCACATCGCTTTGTGTTAACCGGTCGTCGGACTCGAAAGGAAATTCGAGATTTGGAAATCCATTAACCTAACGGATGGGTTAGCATGAAGATATGCAGCTACAAAGGAATGTCGATTCGCATCATGTTGAGAGACGAACACTGTCCACCGCACGCCCATGTAGATGCGGGTGCCTGGAATGCCCGCTTCCGGTTCAGCTTCTGGCACAACGAAGTTGATCTGTGGGATGTCGTGCCGTTGTCCCGACGACCACCGCTCACTGTGCTTAACGGCCTGTGTCTGTCACTTGGACAACCGGCGCACTTGCGTAGAGCACGAGGGATCTGGTGGTCGGCCGTGAAGACCGCTTGTCTCGATAATCAGATATGGGACTGCCAGGCAAACGAAGTGCCCGTAATGAAACCAGTCACCGACGAGACCTACAGGATCGGATCGGCGCGCTATGACCCCGATGAAGACAAGGTGCTGCTGTCCTTGATCGGCAAGTTGGAAGGAGTTGAGATCGAATTATGAAAGTCATCAAAGCAAAACCGTCGGTGCATCGCCCCCTGACGGAAGAAATGCTCGATGCCGCCATCACACTTGGCGAAGCACGACAGGCCAATAGTTTGCAGGCCGTGTCAGTGAGCTTCGAAGAATCCTCTTTGGTCATTCGTTTCGAGGACGGCAGCGGTGTGTTGCTTCCGGTGAAGCTGTATCCCGAATTCGCGGGGTTTGAAGCGGCCGATTATGCAAGCCTGACGATCGGCTTCGCCGGCACTGCGCTGTGCCATGAGGGCAAGGATCTGGATATTTCCATTGCCGGAATGATTTCAGCGAGCCCGCCGCTTATGCGGATGGCCGCGTCGGTCGTCGCCTCGCGCAACGGGCGTCAAAGCAGCGCTGCGAAATCTGCGGCAGCGCGAGCCAATGGCAAAAAAGGCGGACGTCCACGCAAAACGGATATCGCGCCATAGCACCCACAAAAAAGCCGTCAATCACGACGGCTTTTCCGTATCAGCTACCCGCAATCAACGCCGGGTCAGCAGCACACCGGATTCCATGTGATGGGTCCACGGGAACTGGTCAAACATCGCGCACTTGGTAATGCGGTGGGTGTCATGCAACTGGGCGATGTTAGCCGCCAGGGTGTCCGGGTTGCAGGAAATGTAGAGGATGTTGTCGAAGCGCCGGGTCAGTTCGCAGGTGTCCGGATCCATGCCGGCGCGCGGTGGGTCGACGAAGACGCTGCCGAATTCGTAGCTCTTCAGATCGATGCCGTGCAGGCGACGGAACGGGCGCACTTCGTTGAGCGCTTCGGTCAGCTCCTCGGCGGACAAACGCACCAGCGTGACGTTATCCACAGCGTTGTCGCTGAGATTGCTCAGGGCCGCGTTGACCGAAGTCTTGCTGATCTCGGTGGCGAGCACTTTGCGCACGCGAGTCGCAAGCGGCAGGGTGAAGTTACCGTTGCCGCAGTACAGCTCGAGCAGATCGTCGCTGCGATCGCCCAAGGCTTCGTATGCCCAATTGAGCATCTTCTGGTTCACCGTGCCGTTGGGCTGGGTGAACGCGCCTTCGGGCTGGCGATAGCTGAAGGTGCGGCCGCCGACTTCGAGTTTCTCGACGACATAGTCCTGGCCGAGCACTTCGCGCTTGCCTTTGGAGCGGCCGATGATGCTCACGCCCAGATCCGCCGACAACTGAGTTGCCGCCGCGTGCCAATGCTCGTCCAGCGGACGGTGATAGCACAGGGTGATCATCGCGTCGCCAGCCAGCGTGGTCAGGAATTCGACCTGGAACAGCTTGTGGCTCAGCGCCGAACTGGCTTGCCACGCGGCCTTCAACTGCGGCATCAACTGGTTGATGCGCAGGCTGGCAATCGGAAATTCCTCGATGAGGATCGGCGTGCGCTTGTCGTCCTGGGAGAACATCGCGTAATGCCGTTCGCCGCCCTCGCGCCACAGGCGGAATTCGGCGCGCAGGCGGAAGTTCTGCAGCGGCGAATCAAAGACCGACGGCTCGGGTGCATCGAACGGCGCCAGCAGATCACGCAAGCGCGTGACCTTGGCTTCGAGTTGTTCGGCGTAGGCTTGAGAATCGAAAGTCATGCGTTGAACCAACCCAGCTTGATCACAAACAGAATCGACAGAATCACCAGTGCCGGGTTCAGCTCACGGGCACGGCCGGACAGCAGCTTGATGGCGGTCCAGGCGATGAAGCCGAAGGCGATGCCGTTGGCGATCGAATAGGTGAACGGCATGGCCAGTGCGGTGACCACAACCGGCGCCGCCACGGTGATGTCGTCCCAGTCTATTTCCGCCAGGCCCGAAGTCATCAGCACGGCGACGAACAGCAGCGCTGGCGCGGTGGCGAAGGCCGGAACGCTGGCCGCCAGGGGCGAGAAGAACAGCGCCAACAGGAACAGGATCGCCACGACGATGGCGGTCAGGCCCGTGCGGCCACCGGCACTGACGCCGGCTGCGGATTCGATGTAACTGGTGGTGGTCGACGTGCCCAGCAGTGAACCGGCCATGGCCGCCGTACTGTCGGCGATCAGCGCACGGCCCATTTTCGGCATGTGGCCGTCCTTGCCCATCAGGCCGGCGCGCTTGGCGACGCCGATCAGGGTTCCGGAGTTGTCGAACAGGTCGACGAACAGGAAGGCGAAGATCACGCTGACCAGACCGATGTCCAGTGCGCCTTTGATGTCCAGTTGCAGGAAGGTCGGCGCCAGCGACGGCGGCATCGACATGATGCCGCCGAACTCGGTGACGTTCAGTACGATCGAGGCGATGGTTACGGCGAGAATGCCGATCAGCACTGCGCCGCGCACTTTCAGTGCTTCGAGGGCGACGATCACGGCAAAGCCGACGGTGGCCAGAATCGGCGCCGGTTTGGTCAAATCGCCGAGGCCGACCATGGTCGCCGGGTTGCTGACCACGATACCGGCGTTGTGCAGGGCGATCAGCGCCAGGAACAGGCCGATACCGGCGGCAATCGCCGAGCGCAGTGGCAGCGGAATGGCGTTGATGATCCATTCGCGGATGCGGAAGATCGACAGCAGGAAAAACAGCACGGCGGAAATGAACACCGCACCCAGCGCCACCTGCCAGGTGTGGCCCATGTGCAGCACCACGGTGTAGGTAAAGAAGGCGTTCAGGCCCATACCCGGAGCGAGGGCGATCGGGTAGTTGGCGATCAGGCCCATCACGGTCGAGCCGATGGCGGCCGCCAGACAGGTGGCGACGAAAATTGCGCCCTTGTCCATGCCGGTCTCGCCGAGGATGCTCGGGTTGACGAACAGAATGTAAGCCATGGCCAGGAAAGTCGTGACGCCCGCAAGAATTTCGGTGCGCACGTTGGTGTTGTGTGCCTTGAGTTGAAACAGCCTTTCCAGCATGTCTGCTCCCCGTGGCGCGCGTGGCGCCGTGAATGTATCGACCTCAACAGCAAAGCACAGACCGTCGCAAGCGCCTGGGAAATTGTCGTGGGCCGGAAAAAGCCGCGCATCATACCAGCCGCGTGAGGAATTTGGCGGATGTTGGTGTCGATCGTCGGCGAAGTTTTGCGCAGCCGACAACTGCGCCATACTGCGCGCTGATTTTTTGGAGTGGGCAGGCATGCGCAACGGCGGGATCAGGATTTTCGGATGGATTGCAGCACTGCTGGCGACAGCTCAGGCGTTCGCGGCCTCGGCGCCGCCGTTGACCGAAGTGAAGGTGATCAAAGTGCAGTCACCTTCCTGCGGACTGGAAGATATTGCCGATAACCAGCCGCAAACCCAATGTAATCACAGCGGGACGAATATCAAGGTCTTCGTGTTGGAAGTCGGCTATGGCCAGAACCAGCCACACGTGACTTTGGATGGCTTCGAGGTCAACGGCACCCGAGGTCCGGTGTGCGCCTTCGATAATGGCAATCTCACTGAATGCATCCCTGGCAGCAAAACCGTCGGTTCTCTTTATACCTTCGATCTGGCCGGCAAACAGCAAGGCACCTTCAACTTCAGCAACACCTCGATTAACGCTCCGCGCAACACGCTTTCGACTCAGCTTTACATCAAGTAACGGCTGTCTGCGAACAAGGTGGGACAAAGCTGACTACGCTTGACTGACTACCCAGCGGAAAGCGCCCATGATTTCCAGAGCCCTGATTGCCCTCGCCGAGGGCATCGACGATTTGCAAAGCGTGACCCTGATCGACGTACTGCGCCGCGCCGGCATCGAAGTGGTCGCCGCCAGCATCGAAGGTCGGCGCATGCTGACCTGTGCGCGCGGCACCCGGCTGACTGCCGACGGCATGCTGGTCGATGTGCTGGCACAGACTTTTGACCTGATCGTCCTGCCAGGCGGTGCCGTCGGTTCCCGGCATCTGGCGGCGCATCAGCCCTTGCAGCAATTGCTCAAGGACCAAGCCAGCGCCGGCCGACTGTTCGCCGCCATCGGCGAAGCCCCGGCTGTCGCCCTGCAAGCATCAGGCGTGCTGCGCCAGCGACGCATGACCTGCCTGCCCGGCGCCAGCCATCAGTTGTCCGGCTGTACGTTTGTTGATCAACCGGTGGTGGTCGACGGCAACTGCATCACCGCCCAAGGCTCGGGCGCGGCACTGGAGTTTGCCTTGACCCTGGTTGAGCAGCTTGGTGGCAAGGCGTTGCGGGCGAGGGTGGCGGGGGAGTTGATGGCCTGAAAGATTCAGACCTTCTCTTCCACCGGCACATGCATTCGATCCCGCTTCGCCAACGTCGGAAACAGTTTGATCCACGTCCCCGTCACCACCAGGGTGCCGATCCCGCCCATCACCACGGCCGGCACGGTGCCGAACCAGTGGGCGGTGAGGCCGGATTCGAATTCGCCCAGCTGGTTCGAAGCACCGATGAACAAGCCGTTGACTGCGCTGACCCGGCCGCGCATTTCGTCCGGGGTTTCCAATTGTACGAACGAGGCGCGGATGACCATGCTGATCATGTCCGCTGCGCCGAGTACCACCAGCACCGCCAGGGAGAACCAGAACGAGGTCGACAGGCCGAATGCGATGGTAGCGACGCCAAAGATGCCGACGGCAGTGAACATCACCCGGCCGACATTGCGCTCCACGGCAAATCGCGCCAGAAACAGTGACATCAGCAACGCACCCACCGCCGGCGCCGAGCGCAACAGACCAAGGCCCCACGGGCCGGTCAGCAGAATGTCCTTGGCGAATACCGGCAGCAACGCCGTGGCGCCGCCCAGTAATACGGCAAACAGGTCCAGCGAGATCGCGCCGAGGATGTCCGGGCGGCTGCGGATGAAGCGAATCCCCGCCAGCAGCGAGTCCAGCGTGGCTTTGCCTTTATTCAATGGCGTCTGGCGTGCCGGCAGGTTGAGCATCAGCGAACAGGCGATCACGTACAGCAGCACGGTCGGGCCGTAGACCCAGACGCTGCCGAATGCATAGAGCAAGCCGCCGAGGGCCGGGGCGACGATAGTGGCCGACTGTTGCGCCGATTGCGCGGCGGCGACTGCGCGGGGGAAAAGCGCACTGGGGACGATGCTGGGCAGCAAGGCCTGAGTCGTCGGCATCTCGAACGAACGGGCGGCGCCGAGCAGGAAGGCGAGGATGAAAATCATCTCGCGGGTGACGTGATCGGTGGCGCTGCCGATGGCCAGCGCCAAGGCAATCAGTGCCTGCAACGACTGGCAAAGCGCGGCGACCTTGCGCCGATCGTAGCGATCAGCGACATGGCCGGTGTGCAGCATGAACAGCACCCGCGGGGCGAACTCGACCAGCCCGACCAGGCCCAGATCCAGCACATTGCCAGTCAGCTGATACAGGTTCCAGCCAATTGCCACGGTGAGCATCTGGAACCCGCTGGCGGTAAAGATCCGCGCCAGCCAGAAAGCCATGAACGGACGATGGTGACGTAACAGCAGGGGCTCTTGTGTGGGCATCTGAAGGCAGGTCTTGGACGAGTGAACGGCGAGATTATCACCAGTCTGTAACAGGAAGTTGCTACGAGAAACAATTCAGTTAGCCAGGCATCGGTTCTTTCATGCTGACAATCAGCCCTGTGGTGAGGGGCTTTATCCCCGTTGGGTCGCGCAGCGGCCCCAAAATCTCGAAACGACGACGACTGCTGCGCATCCGGACGGGGATAAATCCCTTGGCCACAGGAGTGAGGCAACTTGTCACGCGGCAAACTACCACGCAGTTCATTGGTAAAAATGGGACTACTCTTTCAACGTTGCTTGATCCAGATCAAGACCCCGACCGGAACTGATCTGGCGGCCATTTGGCCAGACTCCCTGCGTTGCGATGGTGCAAAAAAAGAACGAATCCGAATTCGCCGCACTCCATATCCGTGGGGGCAGTGGTGCAGGCCTCCGGGCCAGCTACCCGTATTACCTGACAGAGGAAGCCATATGTTCGGTTTAGAGGCTCTCGATCTCGCCCGAATTCAGTTCGCGTTCACCATCTCGTTCCACATTCTGTTCCCGGCCATCACCATCGGCCTGGCGAGTTACCTGGCAGTGCTCGAAGGCTTGTGGCTGAAGACCCGCAACGACACCTACCGCGATCTCTACCATTTCTGGTCGAAGATTTTTGCCGTCAACTTCGGCATGGGCGTGGTTTCCGGGCTGGTCATGGCTTATCAGTTCGGCACCAACTGGAGTCGGTTCTCCGACTTCGCCGGCGCCGTCACCGGGCCGTTGCTGACCTATGAAGTGCTTACGGCGTTCTTCCTTGAGGCCGGTTTCCTTGGCGTGATGCTGTTCGGCTGGAACAAGGTCGGGCGCGGCCTGCACTTCTTCTCGACGGTGATGGTAGCGATCGGCACGCTGATTTCGACCTTCTGGATTCTCGCCTCCAACAGCTGGATGCAGACCCCGCAAGGCTTTGAAATCGTCAACGGTCAGGTGATCCCCACCGACTGGCTGGCAATCATCTTCAACCCGTCATTCCCTTACCGGCTGATGCACATGGCCACGGCCGCGTTCGTCGCCACGGCGTTCTTCGTCGGCTCGTCGGCGGCCTGGCACCTGCTGCGCGGCAGGGACAACCCGGCGATCCGCACCATGCTGTCGATGGCCATGTGGATGGCGTTGATCGTCGCGCCGATTCAAGCTGTGATCGGCGACTTCCACGGCCTCAACACGCTCAAGCATCAGCCGGCAAAAATCGCTGCGATCGAAGGCCACTGGGAAAACCATGGCGACGAAGCAACGCCGCTGATCCTGTTCGGCTGGCCGGACATGAAAGAAGAGCGCACCAAGTTCGCTGTGGAGATTCCTTACCTCGGCAGCCTGATTCTTACCCACTCGCTGGATAAACAAGTACCGGCGCTGAAGGAGTTCCCGCCGGAAGACCGGCCGAATTCGACCATCGTGTTCTGGTCGTTCCGGATCATGGTCGGCCTCGGTTTCCTGATGATCTTCACCGGGTTGTGGAGTCTGTGGCTGCGCAAGCGTGACTCGCTGTATACCTCGCGGCCGTTCCTGCATCTGGCGTTGTGGATGGGGCCGTCCGGTCTGATCGCGATTCTCGCCGGCTGGTTCACCACGGAAATCGGCCGTCAGCCATGGGTGGTCTACGGTTTGATGCGCACTGCCGATGCTTCGTCCAACCACAGCTTCATGCAGATGAGCATCACCCTGATCATGTTCGTCGTGGTCTATTTCGCCCTGTTCGGCGCCGGGCTCGGCTACATGATGCGCCTGGTGCGCAAAGGGCCGAAGATCAGCGAAGGCAGCGAAACACCGGACGGTGGTCCAGGCAAGAAACGCACCCCGGCACGTCCGTTGTCCGCAGCCGACGATCCGGCCGAGGGCGAGCACGAAGACAACACTCGCTTGACCAAGGAGATTTGACTCATGGGTATCGATCTTCCGCTGATCTGGGCCGTGATCATCATCTTCGGCATCATGATGTACGTGGTCATGGACGGCTTCGACCTGGGCATCGGCATTCTCTTCCCGTTCGTGCCCGGCAAGACCGATCGCGACGTGATGATGAACACCGTCGCCCCTGTGTGGGACGGCAACGAAACCTGGCTGGTGCTGGGCGGCGCGGCGTTGTTCGGCGCCTTCCCGCTGGCCTATTCGGTGGTGTTGTCGGCGCTGTACCTGCCGCTGATCTTCATGCTCATGGGCTTGATTTTCCGTGGCGTGGCTTTCGAATTCCGCTTCAAGGCCAAGGATGAAAAACGTCACCTGTGGGACAAGGCATTCATCGGTGGTTCGATCGCGGCGACGTTCTTTCAGGGCGTGGCGCTGGGAGCGTTCATCGATGGTCTGCCGGTGGTCAATCGCCAGTTCGCCGGTGGTTCACTGGACTGGCTGACGCCGTTCACGCTGTTCTGCGGCGCGGCGCTGGTGGTGGCCTATGCCTTGCTCGGCTGCACCTGGCTGATCATGAAAACCGAAGGCAAATTGCAGGAACAAATGCATGATCTGGCGCGGCCGCTGGCGTTTGTCCTGCTGGCAGTGATCGGTATCGTAAGCCTGTGGACGCCTCTGTCGCATCCGGAAATCGCCTCGCGCTGGTTCAGCATGCCGAATCTGTTCTGGTTCATGCCGGTGCCGATTCTGGTGCTCGTCACCTTGTACGGCCTGATTCGCGCGGTGGCACGTAATGCCAACTACACGCCGTTCCTGCTGACCCTGGTGCTGATTTTCCTCGGCTACAGCGGTCTGGGCATCAGCCTGTGGCCGAACATCGTGCCGCCGTCGATATCGATCTGGGACGCCGCCGCGCCGCCGCAAAGTCAGGGCTTCATGCTGGTCGGCACGTTGTTCATCATTCCGTTCATCCTGGGGTATACCTTCTGGAGCTACTACGTGTTCCGCGGCAAGGTCACGCACGAAGATGGTTACCACTAATCCCATGCTGGGGCTTGCCCTGTGGGAGCGAGCCTGCTCGCGAAGGCGTCCGCAGTGACGCCTTGGCTTAAAGGAGATCGATGCAATGACCGGCAAACATTCCCTGCACGACATTGAAGAAGCCGAAAAAAAGCCGCTGTGGCAGCGGCTCGGCTGGTTGGCTCTGATCTGGGTTGGCAGTGTCGGCGTGTTGTTCATCGCCGCCAGCCTGATGCGCATGTTCATGAATGCCGCAGGTTTGACCACCCACTGAAACATCCCGTCGCGGCGCCTTCGGGTATGGATTTGCAACGCTCCTTACCAGACTGTGTGAAAACGCACTGATGGTGGTTCCAGCAAACGCCCCGACTTGTTCGGGGCGTTTGCTTTTGTGCTCACAGCAAACGAAAAAAGGCGTTTCAGCCCATCAGCGCCATCATCTGGCGCACGCCCAACACGTTAATTGCTCTTTTCAGGTTGTAGGCGTTCACCGCCAAGGCCATTTCAGCTCTCGCGCCTTCAAGCTGTCGCAGCAAGAAGCGAGCGTTACCAAATAACCACTGTTTAAGGTTGCCGAAGGGATGTTCGACGATGGATCGTCGACTGACCATCATTTCGGGATGTGCCTGCATTCGCTGCTCCATTCGCTCGAAAGCCTGTTCGTGCAGATGGCGCGAGATGTATCGGCGTTTGGCGTCGGTGCACTTCGCTTTAATCGGGCAGCTTGCGCAGTCGCTGACCTTCGCTTGGTAGATCCGGCCTTTGTTGCTGATCTGCTTAAAGATCAGCCATTTTCCGGCAGGGCATTGATATCGATCTTGCGACGCATCGTAGGCAAATGCTGTTCGATCGAAAAATATCTGCTCCTTGCCGCAGGAGTTGAGTGATCGCGCCACAGGCACATAAGCCGTGATGTTCTCATCCTCACATGCCTGGAACTGCTTGCCATTGGAGTAGCCCGCATCCGCGGTGACCGTCAGTTCATCTTGTGAAAGTTGTTCCTTGGCGGCCTTGGCCATCGGTTCAAGTTGCTTGCGATCATCGCTGTCCTGAGTCACTTCATGATGCACGATCATGCAGTTTTCAGCGTCCACGGCTGTCTGCACGTTGTACCCGACCCGAGGCCCTTTGTGCGTTCGCAGCATTCGCGCATCGCTTTCGTGGGTATTGAATTGCTCAAGCTCCATGGATTTCATCAGCGCCTGGCACGTCAAGTTATTGGAATGCCTGACTTTAAGTTGCGCCAAAGTCGCCTTGATTGCATTGCGGTCAATCTTCTCGCCGGCTTCGGTTTTATCTGCCTCGTCCAGCTCTGCCAAATAGTGGGCGATGCGCTTCTCCAGCTTCTGCTCTTGATGTTGGAGCCGCTTCAAATTCATATGACGCCGTGAAGAGGCGACCGCCTGAAATTTGCTGCCATCAATGGCCACCAACTCGCCGGTTATCAGCCCCGCTGAGCGGCAAAACTGCACGAAGGCCCGGCACGTCGCGATGAAAGCGGCTTTGTTGTCTTTACGGAAATCGGCGATGGTCTTGAAATCAGGCTTGAGTCGATTGATCAGCCACATCACTTCGACGTTGCGCTGGCACTCGGCTTCGAGCCGTCGTGATGAGCGAATCCGCTGGAAATAGCCGTAGAGGTAGAGTTTGAGCTGATCCGCTGGATCGTAAGAGGGACGGCCGGTGCTTTTGGGAAGTGCTTTATCAAAGCCCAGTCGAGCCAGATCCAGCTTGGCGACGTAAAGATCGATAACGCGAACGAGGTGATCCTCGGGGATCAACTCTTCCAGCGAGACCGGAAACAGGCTGGTCTGGCTGCGGGACTGTCCCTGGATGTAGGCCATAACGAAAAATGCTCCGTATCTTTCGATACGGAGCATTTTCTTTGAGCGCTGCGCAGATTGCTAGGTTTTCACACAGTCTGTTACGGAGGGTTTTTTTATGCCGCAGATTTATTTGCGCGCCTTGAGGATGACGAATTTCGGCGTGGCCGCCACTTGCTCGACACCACGAAACAGGCGCGCCAGTTTGCTGTGATAGCCCAGATGCCGGTTGCCGACGATATACAGCGCACCACCAACCACCAGAGCCTCGCGCGCCTGCTGGAACATGCGCCAGGCGAGGAAGTCGCCGACCACCTGTTGCTGATGGAACGGTGGGTTGCACAGCACCACGTCCAGCGACTGCGGTGCCTGCCCGGCCAGACCATCGCCAGCGCGCACGATGACTTCGCGATCGCCCAATGCCGCGCGCCAGTTCTCGGCAGCCGATTGCACCGCCATGAATGATTCATCGACCAGCGTGTAATGCGCATCCGGGTTCTGCAAGGCGCTGGCGATTGCCAACACGCCGTTGCCACAGCCGAGGTCGGCAACCCGTGCGTTGCCGAGGTTTTTCGGTAGATGCGGCAGGAATGCGCGGGTGCCGATGTCGAGGCCTTCGCGGCAGAACACGTTGGCGTGGTTGAGCAATTCGATCGCCGGTTCGTCGAGGCGATAACGAGTCGGGTAAGGAGACGTGGCGGGCGCTTTGCTTTCAGGCGTGGCGATCAGCAGTCGGGCTTTCTTCACGGCCAGCGACGCCTGCACCGGGCCAATGTAGCGCTCCAGCAGATCGCCGGCAGCGCGCGGCAGATGCTTGACCATGGCGGCGGCGATCACTTGCGCGCCGGGAGCGAGTTGCCCTTGCAGGCGGATCAGCTGTTCTTCCAATAGCGCCAGGGTTTTGGGGACTCGGATCAGCACGCGATCAAACGGCCCGACCAAAGGCTCACTGGCCGGTATCGGGCGGATCGCATCGAACGCCTGACCATTGCGCAGCAGATTCTTTTCCAGCCCGACGAAACCCAGGAACGAATCGCCGCTACTGCTCACCTCGACCTTGTCCAACAGACTGATTGCCAAGGCGCCAAAGCTGTCATTGAGCACCAGCACGCGGGTGTTGCTCGCAGGTTGTTCGCTGGCGAGATGATTGAGCAGGTATTCGTCCGCCGCATCGAATGCTTGCAGCGGTTCGTTCTGCTGTTCGGGCTGGCGGATCAGGTCGAGTTGAGCGAAAGGTGTTTCGAGCAAAGGCATGGGACGGGGACTCAGGATATTCGGCAGACGTCCCGTTGCCGGCATCTCGTGCGACGGGATCCGACCGAGTGGACTGCGATGCACGCGGTGTGCGTCATCACTCGAAGAAGGCCTGAATGGTACGTTTTTTTGCGCGCGAATACTCGCGGGATTGAAGCGCGATGCCTCAGTTGTTCAGATGATCCCGGCCCGGACAGCCGCCATCACCGCAGAAATCTTGTTGCAGACTTTGAGTTTCTCGATCACGTTCTGCACGTGGTAGTTGATGGTACGTTCACTCAGGTTGAGGATTCGCGAAATGTCGTGAGCGGTCTTGCCCACGGCGGACAATTTCAGGATCTCCAGCTCCCGTGTCGATAGCCTGGGCTTGCTGGGTCTTGCCGGGATGGGCACGGTGCGGGCATACAGATCACTGAAGTGTCGATTGGCGAAAAAGATATAACCGTAATGCTCGTACAGCTCGAGCGGGCTGATCGGGCAGTGGGTTCGAGCCAGACTGATGATGCTGCACAAACCGCTGGCTTCGTCATGAAACGCTTGCGACCAGCCATGCTGCAATCCGTTGTTTTTCAACGCCTGCCACAACTCGGGCGCATCAGTGAAAACTCTTTCTTCCCAAACGATCGGCAATACTGAGTGATTGCAATGCGCTATTACCGGGTCAATATTCCGGTAGTTCTCTTTGTTGTACTGGCTGTTCCATTCTTTTGGATAGTTATTGATTTGCAAGGCATTCAGGTGGACATCGCGATGGGGGGAGGTGACCGCTATCGCACAATAGTTAAAGCCCAGATTCACGGCAAATCTCAGCAGTATCGGGTATGCCACCTCAATGCCTTTGGCAAATGTCAGTTGTTTCAATTGTGATTCCTTCCACGTTTCCATGAACTTTGCCTCCATCCTGATATAGGGGCGCCAAATGGATCCAAAAAATCCGGCACGAATCGAAGTGTAGGCTCTTTCCTGCGAAACGCCTTACATTTTTTAGAGATTGAAACTTTGATGTTTTCTATAAAGCGTTCTTAGCAATACAGGCTGTTATATTTTAATTGGCATCTTAAAGTTATTGCTCTAGATCCAGCATTGCCAGCAAATCGAATGTCTAGCGCTGATCCCGTCAATACCATTACCAATCAGGAGTGTTTGGCAGCGCGATTTTGCGGGACACTGTGGGCAACCGTTTCAAGGAGTGCCTCATGACTGCCATTGCCGAAAAGTACACCACCCAGACCTTGCTCGATGTGCAACCGTTGACGCCGAACCTGTTCACGCTGCGCACCAGCCGTGATCCCGGCTTTCGCTTCCGTGCCGGCCAGTTCGCCCGGCTGGGCGTCACCAGGGCCGATGGCAGCACGGTCTGGCGCGCCTATTCGATGGTGTCGTCGCCATTCGATGAGTTTCTTGAGTTCTTTTCTATCGTCGTGCCGGGCGGCGAATTCACCAGTGAGCTGAGCCGGCTACAGGTCGGCGACACCTTGATGGTAGAACGCCAGGCGTTCGGCTACCTGACGCTGGATCGTTTTGTCGACGGCCGAGACCTGTGGTTACTGTCGACCGGCACCGGGGTGGCGCCGTTTCTATCGATCCTGCAGGACTTCGAGGTCTGGGAGAAATTCGAGCGGATCATTCTGGTTTACAGCGTGAGGGAGGCGCGGGAACTGGCCTATCAAGAGTTGATCGCCGGGTTGGCGCAACGTGACTATCTGAGTGAATACGCCCACAAGCTGCAATTCATCCCCACTGTGACCCGCCAAGCCCACCCAGGCGCGTTGCAGGGCCGGATTACCACGTTGATCGAAAACGGCGAACTGGAGCGAGCGGCAGGGGTTGAGCTCTCCCCAGAGCATTCGCGAGTGATGCTGTGCGGCAATCCGCAGATGATCGACGACACCCGCGCCTTGCTGAAACAGCGCGACATGCGCCTGAGCCTGACCCGCAAGCCGGGGCAGGTTGCGGTGGAGAATTACTGGTAACGAAAACGGCACCCGCGGGTGCCGTTTTGATGTGTAGCGAATGCCTCAGGGCCGCTCGTTCTGCGCTTTTAGCAGGTCGCGGATTTCGCCCAGCAGTTGCTCTTCCTTGCTCGGGATCGGCGGCGCGGTCGGGGCTACGGCTTCTTCGCGCTTGAGGCGGTTGATGACTTTGACGCCCATGAAGATCGCAAACGCGACAATCACGAAATCCAGCACCGTCTGCAGGAATTTGCCGTAAGCCAGCACCACGGCGGGCGCATCGCCCTGGGCGGCTTTGAGCGTGACAGCCAGATCACTGAAGTCCACCCCACCGATCAACAGGCCAATCGGCGGCATGATCACGTCGCCGACAAACGACGAAACGATCTTGCCGAACGCCGCGCCGATGATGATACCGACGGCCATGTCGACCACATTGCCTTTGACCGCGAAGGCCTTGAACTCGCTAAGCACGCCCATAGTTATTTCCTTGTTACAGATGAGTTTGGTGTAGGCAGTGTAAATCAGCGAAACGCCTCCTGCGCGAAACACCTTCTTACAATGCCCGTTTTTATCGACACATCAATTGACGATTAGTTTGCAAAATGCCAGCAATCGCGCGCGGAATACGCGCTAACCCGCTGACGGGAAAGCCAATTTCTTCAATCATGGCGTTACGTTCTTTCTATTTATGTTCCTCGGCACGGGCCTCTAGCCTTGCTGTGGCGCACCTGGATGCGCTCAATAAAACCAGAGGAACCTGATATGACTTCTGCTCTTGGACTGGGGGCTTTTCCCCATCGCCGCACCCTCGGCGTTCTCACCGCCAGCCTGCTGACCTTCTCGGTCAACGCCGCTCCGCTGACCCGCGATAACGGCGCTGCTGTCGGTGACAATCAGAACTCGCAAACCGCCGGCGCCACCGGGCCGGTGCTGCTGCAGGACGTGCAACTGATCCAGAAGCTGCAACGCTTCGACCGTGAGCGCATTCCCGAGCGCGTGGTACATGCACGCGGCACTGGCGCTCACGGCACCTTCACCGTGACCGATGACCTCAGCGACCTGAGCAAGGCCAAGGTGTTCGCCGCAGGCCAGAGCACGCCGGTATTCGTGCGTTTCTCGGCGGTGGTGCATGGCAACCATTCCCCGGAAACCCTACGCGACCCGCGGGGTTTCGCCACCAAGTTCTACACCGCTGACGGTAATTGGGATCTGGTCGGCAACAATTTCCCGACCTTCTTCATCCGCGATGCGATCAAATTCCCGGATATGGTCCACGCCTTCAAGCCCGATCCGCGCACCAACCTCGACGACGATTCGCGCCGGTTCGATTTCTTCTCCCATGTACCGGAAGCCACCCGCACACTGACCGAGTTGTATTCCAACTACGGCACTCCGGCCAGTTATCGGGAGATGGATGGCAATGGTGTTCATGCCTACAAGCTGATCAATGCCAGGAATGAAGTTCACTATGTGAAGTTTCACTGGAAGAGTCTTCAAGGCATCAAAAACCTCACGCCAAAACAGGTCAGCGAAGTTCAAGGCCAGGATTACAGTCATATGACTAATGACTTGGTAACTAACATCAACAAAGGCAACTTTCCGAAGTGGGACTTGTACGTGCAAGTTCTCAAGCCACAGGATTTGTCCAAGTTTGATTTCGATCCACTGGATGCAACCAAGATCTGGCCGGGTATTGCCGAGCGCAAAGTTGGACAAATGGTCTTGAACCGTAATCCGGCCAATGTCTTCCAGGAAACCGAACAAGTTGCTATGGCACCGGCCAACGTAGTTCCGGGTATCGAACCTTCGGAAGATCGTTTGTTGCAGGGCCGAGTGTTCTCTTATGCCGATACGCAGATGTATCGCCTCGGCGCCAACGCTTTGCAATTGCCGATCAACGCTCCGAAAACAGCGGTGAACAATGGCAATCAGGATGGCGCGATGAATTTTGGCGCCAGCCAGTCCGGCGTCAACTACCAGCCGAGTCGTCTGCAACCGCGTGAAGAGACGCCAGCGGCGCGTTACAGCCAGTCGGCGCTGGCGGGCAGCACGCAACAGGCGAAGATCCAGCGTGAGCAGAACTTCAAGCAGGCCGGTGATCTGTATCGCTCGTACAGCAAGCAGGAACGTCGCGACTTGATCGACAGCTTCGGCGGCTCGCTGGCCAGCACCGATGACGAGAGCAAGCACATCATTCTGTCCTTCCTGTACAAGGCTGACCCCGAGTACGGCAGCGGTGTGACCGAAGTGGCCAAGGGCGACCTCAGCCGTGTGAAAGCACTGGCGGCCAAACTGACCGACTGATAGCGATGCGGCGTACGCGAGGGCTGTCCCGCCTCGCGTGCGCTCAAGGAGAGCCCTATGCGTATTTTTCTTTTATGCCTGGCCGGGTGCCTGTCGTTCAGCGCGTGGGCGGCACCGGTCGAGCAAAGTCCCGAGGCAATCAAGGCGCAGTTGCAGGATTACTACTTTGACGCCGCACGGCGTGGCGACGTGCCGATGCTCGAGACCTTCATCGAGTCCGGCTATTCCCTCGATACCCGCGACAGCAAGGGTTACACCGCGCTGATTCTGGCGGCCTATCACGGTCAGGCGCCGGCGGTTGAGCGGCTGTTGGCAGCGGGCGCGGACGCCTGTGCTCAGGATCAACGCGGCAACACGGCGCTGATGGGCGCGATTTTCAAAGGCGAGTTGCAGATCGCCCGGCGCCTGATGGCCACCGATTGCAGCCCCGACCAACGTAACGGCGCCGGGCAGACAGCGGCGATGTACGCCGGGCTGTTCAAGCGTCTGGAATTGCTTGATGCGTTGAAAGCCAAGGGCGCCGACCTCAATGCCGAGGATCCGCTGGGCAACAGTGCCGCGCGTCTGGCCAGCGGCGAAATCCGTACCGCTGCGCCGCGCTGATCGGCGATGGCTGCGTTATCATCGCGTCTTTTGTTCCGGGGGTTCTGATGGCCAAGGCCAAGCGCATGTACGGCTGCACCGAGTGCGGCGCAACCTTTCCCAAGTGGGCCGGGCAGTGCGGCGAGTGCGGTGCCTGGAACACCCTGACCGAAACCATGATCGAAAGCGGTGGCGCCACGGCACCCACCGGGCGCACCGGTTGGGCTGGCCAGCAGGCGCAGATCAAGACGCTCGCCGAAGTCAGCATCGAAGAGATTCCACGTTTTTCCACCGCGTCCGGTGAGCTCGACCGCGTGCTCGGCGGTGGTCTGGTCGATGGCTCGGTGGTGCTGATTGGCGGTGATCCGGGGATCGGCAAATCGACAATCCTGCTGCAGACCCTGTGCAATCTGGCCAAGAGCATGCCAGCGCTGTACGTCACCGGTGAGGAATCCCAGCAGCAGGTGGCGATGCGCGCTCGCCGTCTCGGCCTGCCGCAGGATCAACTGCGGGTGATGACCGAAACCTGCATCGAAACCATCATTGCCACCGCCCGCCAGGAAAAGCCCAAGGTGATGGTGATCGACTCGATCCAGACCATTTTCACCGAACAACTGCAATCGGCCCCGGGCGGCGTGTCGCAGGTGCGTGAAAGTGCGGCGTTGCTGGTGCGCTACGCCAAACAGAGCGGCACGGCGATCTTCCTCGTCGGCCATGTCACTAAAGAAGGTGCGCTGGCCGGTCCACGTGTTCTGGAGCACATGGTCGACACCGTGCTGTATTTCGAAGGTGAATCCGATGGTCGACTGCGTCTGCTGCGGGCGGTGAAAAACCGTTTCGGCGCGGTCAACGAGTTGGGCGTGTTCGGCATGACCGACAAGGGCCTGAAAGAAGTCTCCAACCCATCGGCGATTTTTCTCACTCGCGCTCAGGAAGAAGTCCCGGGCAGTGTGGTCATGGCAACGTGGGAGGGCACCCGGCCGATGCTGGTGGAAGTGCAGGCGCTGGTCGATGACAGCCATCTGGCCAACCCGCGTCGGGTGACGCTGGGGCTGGATCAGAACCGTCTGGCAATGCTGCTCGCGGTGTTGCACCGTCATGGTGGCATTCCGACCCACGATCAGGACGTGTTCCTCAACGTGGTCGGTGGCGTGAAGGTACTGGAGACGGCGTCGGATCTGGCGTTGATGGCGGCGGTGATGTCGAGTTTGCGCAACCGGCCGCTGCCGCATGATCTGCTGGTGTTCGGCGAAGTCGGCCTGTCCGGCGAAGTGCGCCCGGTGCCGAGCGGGCAGGAGCGGCTGAAAGAAGCGGCCAAGCACGGCTTCAAACGCGCGATCGTGCCGAAGGGTAATGCTCCGAAGGAATCGCCGGCGGGGTTGCAGATCATTGCCGTGACCCGTCTCGAACAAGCCCTCGACGCACTGTTTGAGTGAATGCCGAACCTCTGTGGTGAGGGGATTTATCTCCGTTGGGGCGCGTAGCGGCCCTGAAAAAACGGGTCTGCTGCGCAGCCCAACGGGGATAAATCCCCTCGCCACATAAATCCCCATCACCACAGGGGCATTCCAAATCGGGATTGGGGGTGGCGCTAGATCTCGATCAGCGCACCCAATTCCCGCTCAAGCTCCTGCGGATCACCGAGGTTGAACTCGATCAACCGCCGCAGGCGCTGGATCGATTCCAGGCTGATGTGGCGGCAGATGAACCCCAAGTGGCCGTTTTCCTCATGGGCCAGATGCACGTCCATTTCGATATCGACGTCTTCGCTCAGATGAATGTCGACGAAGAAGTCCTGCTCTTTATCCCCGAGCCACGGCTCCGGTCGCTCGATCAGCAGGCCCTTGAGCGACAGGTCGATCAGTTTGACCGGCCAGATGTACTCGCCCTGTTTCAGCTCGGTTCGGGCATCGAACGCAATACGTTTGAAACGACGTCGATTGGCGGGGTGCTCACTCATGGCGCAATCCTCATGAAGGTTCGCTGACTATAGACCGCGAATGCGGGCGCCAGCCAATCGCTCAAGCGTCTAGACCTATGTCGGGGTATGGCCTTTGGCGCCGTAAGCGCTAAACTCGGGGTGGCTGTCTTTCTTGTCCACCCTGGCTGGAATAATAAAATGAAAAATAATAATAGCCTGCTGCGCCACTTACCCTGGCTCGTGCTGGCAATCGTAGGAGCGTGCGCCCTTGGCGTAGTGGCATTGCGCCGCGGCGAGGCGATCAACGCCTTGTGGATTGTGGTCGCTGCCGTGGCCATTTATCTGGTTGCGTACCGTTACTACAGTCTGTTCATCGCCAACAACGTGATGCAACTGGATCCGCGTCGGGCCACCCCCGCCGTGCTCAACAACGATGGTCTGGACTATGTGCCGACCAACAAACACATTCTTTTCGGTCACCACTTCGCGGCCATCGCTGGCGCGGGGCCACTGGTCGGTCCGGTGCTGGCGGCGCAGATGGGGTATCTGCCCGGCACACTCTGGCTGATTGCCGGTGTGGTGCTGGCGGGCGCGGTGCAGGACTTCATGGTCCTGTTCATGTCGACCCGACGCAACGGCCGTTCCCTGGGAGATATGGTGCGTGAAGAAATGGGCCGGATTCCCGGAACCATTGCACTGTTCGGCTGCTTCCTGATCATGATCATCATCCTCGCGGTGCTGGCGCTGATCGTGGTCAAGGCCCTCGCCGAGAGCCCGTGGGGCATCTTCACCGTGATGGCGACCATCCCGATCGCGATGTTCATGGGCATCTACATGCGCTACATCCGCCCGGGCCGCATCGGCGAAATCTCCGTGGTCGGTGTGTTGCTGCTGCTCGGCTCGATCTGGCTGGGCGGGCAGATCGCTGCCGATCCGGTATGGGCCAAAGCCTTTACCTTCACCGGTGTGCAGATTACCTGGATGCTGGTCGGCTATGGTTTCGTCGCTGCATCGCTGCCGGTTTGGCTGATCCTCGCGCCACGCGACTATCTGTCGACCTTCCTCAAGATCGGCACCATCGTCGCCCTGGCGATCGGCATCCTGATCACCATGCCCGAGCTGAAAATGCCGGCGCTGACCCAGTTCGTCGACGGCACCGGGCCGGTGTGGAAGGGCGGTCTGTTCCCGTTCCTGTTCATCACCATCGCCTGCGGCGCGGTATCGGGTTTCCACGCGCTGATCTCGTCGGGCACCACGCCGAAGCTGCTGGATAACGAAACCAACGCCCGCTACATCGGTTACGGCGGCATGCTGATGGAATCGTTCGTAGCGATCATGGCCATGGTTGCCGCTTCGGTGATCGAGCCAGGCGTGTACTTCGCCATGAACAGCCCGGCCGCAGTTGTCGGCAGTGACGTCGCTTCGGTGGCGCAGGTTGTCACCAGTTGGGGCTTTGCGATTACGCCGGAAGCGCTGCAAGCGGTTGCCCATGACATCGGCGAAACCACCATTCTGGCTCGCGCCGGTGGTGCGCCGACCCTGGCGGTCGGTATCGCACAGATCCTGCACAGTGTCCTGCCGGGTGAAAACACCATGGCGTTCTGGTACCACTTCGCGATCCTGTTCGAAGCGCTGTTCATCCTCACCGCTGTGGACGCCGGCACCCGTGCCGGACGCTTCATGCTGCAGGACCTGCTCGGCTCCTTCGTACCGGCGCTCAAACGCACCGAATCGTGGGGCGCCAACCTGATCGCCACCGCCGGTTGTGTGGCGATGTGGGGCTGGTTGCTGTATCAGGGCGTGATCGATCCACTGGGCGGCATCAACACCCTGTGGCCATTGTTCGGCATCTCCAACCAGATGCTCGCCGGTATCGCGCTGATGCTTGGCACCGTGGTCCTGATCAAGATGAAGCGCCAGCGCTACATCTGGGTCACCCTGTTGCCGGCCACCTGGCTGTTGATCTGCACCACCACTGCTGGCTTCATCAAGCTGTTCGACGCCAACCCGGCGATCGGCTTCCTGTCCCTGGCCAAGAAGTACAGCGATGCGCTGGCCAACGGTCAGGTGCTGGCGCCGGCGAAGAGCGTCGAGCAGATGCAGCACGTGATCTTCAACGCGTACACCAACGCCACACTCACCGCGCTGTTCCTGTTCGTGGTCTTCAGCATCCTGTTCTATGCGCTCAAGGTCGGCATCGCCGCCTGGGGCAAAAAAGAGCGTACGGATAAAGAATCGCCATTCCAGGCCCTGCCGGATGCGTAACCAGAGGATTGCAGCATGTTCAATGACCTGAGTCGCCTCGGTAAATACCTCGGTCAGGCCGCGCGCCTGATGGTCGGCATGCCCGACTACGACACCTACGTCGAGCATATGCAAACCAAACACCCGGACAAACCGGTGATGAGCTACGAGATGTTCTTTCGCGAACGTCAGGAAGCCCGTTACGGTGGCAAGGGTGGGCCGAAGTGCTGTTGAGCTGACAGCATCAGGTTGAGGTAATCCCCTGTGGGAGCGAGCCTGCTCGCGAATACGGAGTGTCAGTTGATGAAGGATTTGACTGACACACCGCTTTCGCGAGCAGGCTCGCTCCCACATTTGTTTTTGTGCTCTTTTCAGGAGATCGGTTTTTGTCTTCTCCCATTCCGGTAACGGTTCTCAGCGGTTTCCTCGGCGCCGGCAAGACCACCTTGCTGCGTCATTTATTGAAGGCCGAGCACGGCCTGAAAATCGCCGTGATCGAAAACGAATTCAGCGACGCCGGCATCGACACTCAGTTGCTGGGTGACGAGCCGGTGCAAGTCATGACTCTGGCCAACGGCTGCGTCTGCTGCACCATTCACACCGACTTGACCAAGGCGCTGTATTTGCTGCTCGAGCGCCTGGACAGCGGCGAGATCGCCTTCGACCGTCTGGTGATCGAGTGCACTGGCCTTGCCGATCCGGCGCCGGTGGCGCAGACCTTTTTCATCGATGAAGAGCTGCGCGAGCGTTACCTGCTCGACGGCATCATCACCCTGGTCGACGCCGCCCACGCCGACGTGCACCTGACGCAGACCATCGCCCAGGCGCAGATTGGTTTCGCCGATCGCTTGCTGGTGAGCAAGACCGACCTGGTCGATGAGGCGACGTTCACCGCGCTGAGCGAACGCCTTACGCGAATCAACCGCCGCGCGCCGATCCGCGTGGTCGAGCATGGCAACATCGATCTGGCCGAATTGCTGGATGTGCGTGGCTTCAACCTCAATGCTGACCTCGGCGGCGGTTTGAGCCTGCGCCCGGTGAGCAAGGCGCCGTCGATCGATCGCATCTTCAGCCTGGTGCTGCGCACCGATCAGGCGCTGGATATCGATCAGCTCAGCGAGTTCATGAACGAGTTGCTGGAAGAGCACGGCAAGCAATTGCTGCGCTACAAAGGCGTGCTGAACATTGCCGGCGAAGATCGGCGCCTGGTATTTCAGGGCGTGCTGAGACTCTATGGCTTCGACTGGGACACCGAATGGGCCGAGGGCGAGGCGCGCGAGAGTGTGATCGTGTTTATTTCCGATGACTTGCCGGAAGAGAAGATTCGGGCGGGGTTTGCCAGGGTAGCGGCGCAACAATCCTGATATTTCAACAGCTCAAAGGGCCTCTTCGCGAGCAGGCTCGCTCCCACAGTGGATTGCATTCCTCCTGACAGAATGCGGTCTTTTGTGGGAGCGAGCCTGCTCGCGAAGGCGATCTAGCCGACAGCACAATGCCCATGGTCAGAACCGAGCAGCGTCTGCTCAAGACGATCCAGATGCCGATCCATCAGCCTCCCGGCCTTGGAAACATCACCTCGCTCCACAATCTCAACCAACGCCAAATGCTCCTGCCATGCGCAACAACTGCGCGTCGGGCTCTGACTCCGCGCAATCGCCAGCGACGTCAACGGCACAAGGCTGCGCAGAAAATGCGCCAGCGGCAGATTTCCCGCCATCCGTGCCAACTGCAAATGAAACTCCCCCGATAACCGAATCGCTGCCCCGCGCCGAGCCTGCTCGATGGCGCCCTTCTCGCGCTCTATCAACGTGCGCAAACATTTCAGATCGTCTGGCTGCGGACGCTGACAGGCCAACCGCACCAAGGTGTTTTCAGCCAGCCGGCGCGCATGCAAGGTCTGCCGGATCAGCTCCCGATCAGGCGCGGCCACTCGTGGTCGATGATTGGCGCGCAATACCACGATCTGCTCGTGGGACAACTGCGTCAGCACCCGTCGTACATCGGCGCGGCCGGCGCCGAACATCGCTTGCAGACTGTCCTCGGTGAACCGGCTGCCTTCATCGATACGCTGTTCGAGAATCGCGTCGAACATTCGCGGATACAGATCTTCCATCGGCGTGCCCAAGCGAGAGACGGGCAGGGCGGTCGATTGCGCGTGGGTCGCTGAAGCGAAACTGTTCATGGCCGTTCTCCTGGCAAATCAGGTGGGCAGGTTGTCATCCGGAATATTCAGCTCGATGCCCATGCGCTGACCTTCGCGCAGAATGTGCCGGCGCATTTCGGCGCTGGCCTGAGCGCTGTTCTTGCTGCGGATCGCGCGGACTACGGCTTCGTTTTCTTCCAGGCGTTCGGCCAGATGTTCCGGGGAATTGCGCAACACTTCGGCGCTTTGCTTGAGCGCGTTACTGGTCTGCTGCACCACGCTCTGGAAAATCGGATTCGAGGTCAGCGTGAACAGTTCTTCGTGGAAAGCGATGTAGGCACTGACTCCGGCCTCACTGTCACCGGCCTCGAGGGCTTCGCGCATGTCCATCAGGGTCAGGCGCAACTGGCCGACTTCCTTGCTGCTGATCGATTGCGCGACCAGGCCAACGATGAACGGCTCAAGGGTGTAGCGCAGTTGCAGCACGTCTTCGAGACTGGCGCCGGCCACCGCGCTGTCGTGGCTCTGGCTGTCGCTGAGTTGCGCATCAAGGACGACTACGCCTTTGCCCGGCATCGAGCGCACCAGGCCGAGTGTTTCGAGGACAATCACCGCTTCGCGCAGGCTCGGTCGGCTGATGCCCAGCTGTTCGGCCAGTTCGCGCTGGCCCGGCAGCATGTCGCCGGAGCGCCATTGGCCACGGGCCAACGCGGCGCGGAGTTTTTCCACCACTGAGTTGACGACGGTTGAAGTTGTAATCACGTATTGGCTCCCTGCGCCGTGCCTGCGCATTGGCAGGCACGGCACTCATTCAGAATTCTTTCGCCGCCGCCTGAGCGACGGTTTTTCGCGGTTGAAAGTTATAGCCCTGTTCGCCGTTGAGCACCTTGTTCGCGCGCTGTACATCGATGTCCTTTTCCCAGCGGGCGATGGCCACGGTGGCGACGCAGTTGCCGATCAGATTGGTCAGCGCGCGGCCGATGCCCATGAACCAGTCCACGGCCAACACCAGCACCAGACCGACTACAGGAATCGCCGGGATCGCCGTCAGCGTCGCGGCGAGAATCACCAGCGCCGAACCGGGAATGCCGTGGGCGCCTTTGGAGGTGATCAGCGACACCAGCAGAATCGTCAGCAAATCGGTCATCGCCAGTGGCGTGCCGGTGGCGTTGGCGATGAACACGATGGCCAGGGTCAGGTAGATCGAGAAACCGTCGAGGTTGAACGAGTACCCGGTCGGGATCACCAGACCGACCGTCGAGCTGCCAATACCGAGGTGTTCGAGCTTGCGCATGATCTGTGGCAGCACGGCGTCGGAAGAGGCAGTGCCCATGACGATCAGCAGTTCTTCGCGCAGGTACTTGAGCAGCGGCCACATGCGCAGGCCGGAAACGCGCATCACCAGACCGAGGATCAGCGCGACGAAGGCGACGCAGGTCAGGTAGAACAGACCGACCAGACTGCCCAGGTGCTGCAGCGAGTCCAGGCCGTATTTGCTGGTAGTGAAGGCGATGGCACCGAACACGCCGATCGGCGCCAGCCGGACGATCATGCCCATGATGCGGAAGATCACGTGACTGAGTTCGTTGATCAGCCGCGAAATCCCGGAAGCGGCTTCGCCGACCAGATTCAGTGCACTGCCGAACAGCACCGAGAACAGCAGTACTTGCAGAATATTGTTGTCAGCGAAGGCGCCGATCACCGAGGTCGGGATCAGATCCATCAGAAATTGCGTGGTGGTGTGCATGTGCTGGCCGCGCTCGGCGAGGTCGCCCATGTCGGCGCTGGAGAGCTGCTCCAGATGAATGTTCGCGCCGCTGCCAATGCCGGTGCTGAAGGCGAACACCAGACCGATCACCAGAGCGATGGTGGTCAGCACTTCGAAATAGATCACCGACTTGAGGCCGATGCGTCCGACCTTCTTCAGATCGCCCGCGCCGCTGATGCCGCTGACCACCACACAGAACACGATCAGGCCAATGAGCATCTTGATCAGTTTGATGAAGCCATCGCCGAGCGGTTTCAGCTGGGCGGAGTATTCAGGAAGGGTCAGCCCGCAGACGATGCCGAGCATCAGTCCGAGAACCACTTGAAGGAAGATTGAGCGCGAGCACCATCTGAGCATGGGAGGAATCCTGGGTCGGTGTCCTGGCTGCCGTACGCGTGGCGCAGCGGATTCAGGACTTAATTATTGTGGTCTTACCGGTATGTCCAGTGCAGGCGCAGTCTAGGCTTGGGTTTTTCCTGAATACAAGGGGGAAGCATGAAATTGGCATGACCGGTCTGACCAGCGGCCAAAGCCGCGTAGGAGCTGCCGAAGGCTGCGATCTTTTGATCTTGTTTTTAAAATCCAGATCAAAAGATCGCAGCCTTCGGCAGCTCCTACAGGTGAATTGCAGGCGAAAAAAAACCGGCCAATTACCTGGCCGGTTTTTCATGCTGCGGGTTTAACGTCGCATCAAGCGCCGTACACCGGCAGTTTCTTGCAGATGGCTTTGACTTTCTCGCGAACGGCGTCGATCACCGCTTCGTTGTTCAGGTCAGCCAGGATGTCGCAGATCCAGCCAGCCAGCTCTTTGCACTCGGCCTCTTTGAAACCGCGGGTGGTCACAGCCGGAGTACCGAAGCGCAGGCCGGAGGTAACGAACGGCGAGCGTGGATCGTTAGGCACGGAGTTCTTGTTCACGGTGATGAACGCTTTGCCCAGAGCGGCGTCGGCGTCTTTACCGGAGATGTCCTGCTTGATCAGCGACAGCAGGAACAGGTGGTTCTTGGTACCGCCGGATACTACGTCGAAACCGCGCGCGATGAACACTTCGGCCATGGCCTGAGCATTCTTCACCACTTGTTCCTGGTAAGCCTTGAACTCTGGCTGCAGCGCTTCCTTGAAGCAGATTGCCTTGGCGGCGATCACGTGCTCCAGCGGACCACCCTGGGCGCCCGGGAATACTGCGGAGTTGAGCTTCTTCTCGATCTCGGCGTTGGCGCGAGCCAGGATCAGACCGCCACGTGGACCGCGCAGGGTCTTGTGCGTGGTGGTGGTCACGACGTCAGCGAACGGCACCGGGTTCGGATAGACACCAGCGGCAACCAGACCAGCGACGTGAGCCATGTCGACGAACAGGTAAGCGCCGACCTTGTCAGCGATTTCGCGGAAGCGCGGGAAGTCGAGAATCTGCGAGTAGGCCGAGAAACCGGCAACGATCATTTTCGGCTTGTGCTCGACCGCCAGGCGCTCGACTTCGTCGTAGTCGATCAGGCCGTTGGCATCGATACCGTATTGAACGGCGTTGTACAGCTTGCCCGAGGAGGAAACGCTGGCGCCGTGGGTCAGGTGACCACCGTGGGCCAGGCTCATGCCCAGAATGGTGTCGCCACCTTGCAGCAGAGCCAGGTAAACAGCGGCGTTGGCCTGGGAACCGGCGTGCGGCTGAACGTTGGCGTAATCGGCGCCGAACAGTTCCTTGGCGCGGTCGATGGCCAGTTGTTCAACCACGTCCACGTATTCGCAACCACCGTAGTAACGCTTGCCCGGATAGCCTTCGGCGTACTTGTTGGTCAGGACCGAGCCTTGAGCTTCCATCACCGCTGGGCTGGTGTAGTTTTCCGAAGCGATCAGCTCAATGTGTTCTTCCTGACGCTGAGCTTCTTGCTCCATGGCGGCAAAAAGGTCGGCGTCGTACTTGGCAATAGTCAAATCACGGCTGAACATGGCGGTCCTCAAGGATCGGGGGCAGAAAAGGGGGGCATTCTAACCCAACCGCTTTTGGATGACATATGAAACGACGTCATGTCGCAGACAAGTGGCGTTCATGACAGATGTGCGGTGCTTTTGCCGGCCCCTTCGCGAGCAGGCTCGCTCCCACAGGAGAATGCATTGCAGCAAGGGAATGCATCTCAAATGTGGGAGCGAGCCTGCTCGCGAAGGCCGCGCCGCAGATCTTCAGTCGAACATGAACAGCGCATCGTTACAGAACTGCGCTTCAAACCGCCCCGCCGGCATTGGCCGGCCGAACAGATATCCCTGCACCTCATCGCAGCCATGCTCACGCAGGAAGTCCAGTTGCTCGTGGGTCTCCACACCCTCGGCAATCACCGCAAGATTCAGGCTGTGAGCCATGGCGATGATCGCCCTGGCGATCTGCGCGTCCTGCTCGCCGGACGGCAGGCCGTCGACGAAAGTACGGTCGATCTTCAGCACGTCGATCGGGAATTGCTTGAGGTAGTTCAGCGATGAATAACCGGTGCCGAAGTCGTCGACCGCGATGCTCAGGCCGAGGTTTTTCAGCCCGGCAAGAATCTGCATCGCCTCGCTGACTTCGCGCATCAGGATGCTTTCGGTCAGTTCCAGCTCCAGACACGCCGGCGGCAGGCCGGTTTCGCGCAGGATCGTCGCGATTCGCGTGCCCAACTGGCCGTCGGAGAACTGCCGTGCGGAAATGTTCACCGACACCTTCGGCACCCGCACCCGTTGCTGGTGCCAGGTTTTCAGCTGTCGACAGGCCTCGCTGATGACCCAGTCGCCAACGTCCACCACCAGGCCGAGCTCTTCCAGCACCGGAATGAAATCCCCCGGCGGCACCAGCCCGCGACGCGGATGGCGCCAGCGCAGCAGCGCTTCGGCGCCGGTCAGGCGCTTGCCGTCGCCACTGAACTGCGGCTGGTAATACAGGACGAATTCGTTCTGCTCCAGCGCATGGCGCAGATCGCTTTCCAGTTCCAGACGCTCCAGCGCACTGGCGTTCATGTCGGCCTGATAGAACTGGAAGTTGTTCTTGCCGCGTTCCTTGGCGTGATACATCGCCGTGTCGGCGTTTTTCATCAACTGGCTGAGTTCGTTGCCGTCCTGCGGACTCAGGGCGATGCCGATACTGGCGGTGACGAAAAACTCGCGCCCCTCGAGCACGAACGGCCGCACCAGGCTGGCGAGAATCTGCTCGGCCACGTGAATTGCCCGGTTCAGCGCCAGTTCGCGATTGGAGCGATGCTGCAACAGCAAGGTGAATTCGTCGCCGCCCATGCGCGCCACGGTGTCATCGTCATCGACGCAGGCCAGCAGGCGCGTGGCCATGTCCTTGAGCATGCGGTCGCCGGCGGCGTGGCCCAAAGAGTCGTTGATCGGTTTGAAACGGTCGAGGTCAAGGAACATCAGCACCACCCACGACTTCTGCCGTTCGGCCGCTTGCAGCGCGGTGTGCAGACGATCCTGGAACAGCGTGCGGTTCGGCAGGTGGGTGAGGGCGTCGTAATAGGCGAGGCGGTGGATGCGCTGCTCGCTGGCCTTACGCTCGCTGATGTCGCTGAAGAAACACACGTAACTGGCCAGATCGCCCTCATCGTCGAGCACGGCAGTAATGCCGACCCACGCCGGGTAATGTTCGCCGTTACGGCGCTTCATCCACACTTCGCCTTCCCAGGTGCTGTGCTCGTGCAACTGCTTGAGCACGTAGCGCAAGTGCGCGTCCTGCTGCTCGTCGACAGTGAGCATGTTCGGCAACTGGTCGAGCACTTCGCCGACGCTGTAGCCGCTGACCCGACTGAACGCTTCGTTGGCCTGGACGATGTAGCCGGCCGGATCGGTGATCAGGATCGCCGAAGTCGAGTGCTCGAATACCGTGGCGGCCATGCGCAAATCTTTTTCGGCACGGCGCTGCTGGCTGATATCGCGACCGACGCCGAGCACGCCTTCGAACGCGCCGTGTTCGTCCCACACCAGCACCAGGCGCAGTTCGATCGGAATCTTGCGACCGTCGGCGCGCAGGCAATCGAAGAGGAACAGCTGCGTTTGCACCTGACTGCGCAGCAATGCCAGTTGCTCGGGCTTGTCCAGCGCTTTGCTGACGCGGTCCATCAGCACATGAATGCCGTTCAGTTGGCTCGGATTGGCGATGGTCGATTGCCAGCCGTTCTGGAAAATCCAGTCGGCGTTGTAACCGAGCACGGCCTGCACCGACGGGCTGACATAGTTCAGCGAGAGCTTGCTGTCGGTGGAGAAAATCACGTCGCTGATGCTTTCGGCGAGCATGCGGTAACGCTGCTCGCTGTCACGCAGCGATTCACTGGCCTCGATCTGTTCGGTGATGTCCTTGGCCACGCCGATGATCCGCGTGACCTGATCATGCTTGTCCCGCGCCAGCGCCTGTTCACGGATGTCGAAGCGCCGCCACTTGCCGTCGCGATGACGGAAGCGCAATTGGCATTGCAACAACTGGCTGTAACCGGCGTGACGCTGCAACTGCCGCGAGCGATGGTAATAGTCGGCATCTTCCGGGTGCAGGAGGATTTCCCAGAAGTACTCGCCCATCTGATGCAGTTCGGTGCGGTTGTAGCCCAGGGTCTGGCCGAGGTGGTGGTTGCTGAAAATCATCCGCTGGCTGATCACGTCCTGCACATACAGATGATCGGGCACGGTGCGCACCACGTCCGACCAGAAGCCTTCACGCTCCAGCAGCGACAGTTCGATCAGCTTGCGGCTGGTGATGTCGTTGATGCTGAGGATCACCGCTTTATAGTCGTGCTGCTCGCTCGGCAGGCGCAAAACCATCCACAGATGCTGGTCGCGACCGTTGCTGTTGGGCAGTTTGATTTCCAGTTCCAGCTGTTTCTGCTGCTGCAGGACGGCGTCGAGGATCTGCTGACCGATCGCGCACTGCGGACGGCGCTGGCCATCGATCAGCAGTTGCCAGGCATCGTCGCAGGAGTGCACATCGAGCAGTTGCAGGGCGACCTGGTTGACTTCGGTGACGCGCATTTCCGCGAGCAACTGCTGGCGCTGCTGCGGTTGGTCGAGCCAGGCCTTGAGCTGGTCGCTGGTCTGAATCTGCGCCTTCTCGAACATCTGCTTGAGGCCGGACAGGTCGAGTACGCACAAGGCCACGCCGGTGCCTTCGAAAATATCCTGATAACGCCGCCGGCCTTCATGCACCTGGCGCTGACGCCGACGCATGTTCAGCAGCGCGATCACCGGCAACATCGAAAACGCCAGGCCGAGCAGGCATTTGCCGATGAACGCTGGCAGCAACTCTTCAAGGACGCGCTGGCGGTCGAACAGCCCGCGCAGTTGCCAATCGCTGCTGCTCAGCGGCACGGTCAGCACGGTGTTGGCGACATCGTCGGGCGTCAGCCCGCCAGCCTTGGTCGAGGGCAGCCCTGCTTCGCGGCTGATGATCTGGTGATTGAGGCGGTTTTCCACCAGCCACAACGGGCGCAGGGCGGTGGCGTCCTGTTTGGTCAGCGAGTCGAAGAAGGTTGGCGTCAGGCGCAAGGCCCAGTAACCGCGACTGCTGCCGCTGGCCTGATGCAGTAGTAGATGCACCACCGAGCCGTCATCGGCATTGCTGAAGTAATGCGCCTGGGCACGGCTGCGGCGCACCAGTTCAGTCAGGTAATCGGCGTCGGAACTGTCGGTGGCGCTGTCGCTGATGATCCGGCCGGAGGGCGAGAGCAGGGCCATGCTGCGCAGATCGGGCAGCGAACGCTGCAACTTGCGCAGGAGCATCTGCTGTTCGTCGGCGGTTTGCGGTTGTTCGACGATCGGTAGCAGATTGAGGGCGATTTGCGCGTTCAGCGCCATGTTCAGGCTGACCTGAGCGGCGAGGTCGGCGGTGTAGTCGATGGTGTATTGGCGCTGATTTTTCTGGGTTTCGCGCAATTGATCGAGCAGTTGCCAGAACAGCAACGCGAGCAATAACAGCACGAGGGTGGCCAGCGCCCCCTTCAATGTCCCGCGCAGGGGCGAGCCGGGCGCCGGTGGGGTGCTGCTCACAGAGGCTGGCGGAGTGACATTGGTCAAGCTGTGATCCTGCGATTTGGCTGGACTGGCGCGACGTGCACTATAAGCCGGACGCCCGAAGGGCGGCTAGCATGCCTTGACTCGTGGCTAAGTGCCAGCCCCTCTCGGCTGGACTGCCTTCCAGCATTAAGGTAGCTTTGCCGGTTAGACCGGGGGCGTTCCAGCCCCTACAATCAGACTTTTTCCAGCGCGCACGCATTGATCGCGATCAAGTGAACGACGCGCACAGTCTGGCCAGGCATCGCCTGCGCTCCAATCATTCATCTGTCACTGACCCAAGGTTCTCCATGGCTCAATACGTCTTCACCATGCATCGGCTGGGCAAAGTTGTTCCGCCGAAGCGGGAAATCCTCAAGAACATTTCGCTGTCCTTCTTCCCCGGCGCCAAGATCGGCGTGCTCGGCCTCAACGGTTCGGGTAAATCCACGCTGCTGAAAATCATGGCCGGCGTCGACACCGAGTTCGAAGGCGAAGCCCGTCCGATGCCGGACCTGAACATCGGTTACCTGCCGCAAGAGCCGCAGCTCGACCCAGCCAAGACCGTACGTGAAGTGGTCGAGGAAGCGGTCAGCGTGATCAAGGATGCGCAAGCGCGCCTGGACGAGGTCTACGCGGCCTACGCCGACCCGGATGCCGACTTCGACAAGCTTGCTGCTGAACAGGCCAAGCTCGAAGCGATCCTTCAGGCCAGCGACGGCCACAACCTCGAGCGCCAACTGGAAGTCGCCGCCGATGCACTGCGTCTGCCGGCCTGGGACGCCAAGGTCGAACACCTGTCCGGTGGTGAAAAACGTCGCGTCGCCCTGTGCCGTCTGCTGCTGTCCGCGCCAGACATGCTGCTGCTCGACGAACCGACCAACCACTTGGACGCCGATTCGGTGGCATGGCTGGAGCATTTCCTCCACGACTTCCCGGGCACCGTGGTCGCGATCACGCACGACCGTTACTTCCTCGACAACGTCGCCGGCTGGATTCTGGAACTCGACCGCGGCGCGGGCATTCCTTACGAGGGCAACTATTCGGGCTGGCTCGAAGCCAAGTCCGATCGTCTGGCCCAGGAATCCAAGCAGCAGTCGGCTCATGAAAAAGCCATGAAAGAAGAACTGGAATGGGTGCGCAAAGGCGCCAAGGCCCGCCAGTCGAAGTCCAAGGCACGTCTGCAACGCTTCGAAGAAATGCAATCGCAGGAATTCCAGAAGCGCAGCGAGACCAACGAGATCTACATCCCGGCCGGTCCACGCCTGGGCGACAAGGTCATCGAATTCAAGAACGTCACCAAGGGCTACGGCGATCGCGTGCTGATCGACAACCTGTCGTTCTCCATGCCGAAGGGCGCCATCGTCGGCGTGATCGGCGGTAACGGTGCCGGTAAATCGACGCTGTTCCGCATGCTGATGGGCAAGGAAACCCCGGATTCGGGCAGCATCGAAATCGGTGAAACCGTGCAACTGGCCTGCGTCGATCAGAGCCGCGAAGACCTCGACGGCAGCAAGACCGTGTTCCAGCAGATTTCCGACGGTTCCGACCAGATCCGCATCGGCAACTATGAGATCCCGTCGCGCACTTATGTCGGTCGCTTCAACTTCAAGGGCGGCGATCAGCAGAAGTTCGTCAAGGATCTGTCCGGCGGTGAGCGCGGTCGTCTGCACCTGGCGCTGACCCTGAAGGAGGGCGGTAACGTCCTGCTGCTCGACGAACCGTCCAACGACCTCGACGTGGAAACCCTGCGTTCGCTGGAAGAAGCCCTGCTGGACTTCCCGGGCGCCGCCATTGTGATCTCTCACGATCGGTGGTTCCTTGACCGTGTCGCCACGCACATCCTGGCGTACGAAGACGACTCGCAAGCGGTGTTCTTCGAAGGCAACTACACCGAGTACGAAGCCGACCGCAAAAAACGCCTCGGCGAAGCAGCGGCCCAGCCACACCGGGTACGTCACAAGAAACTGGCCTGATATCGGGTTGGTTGCATGAGAGAGCGGAGCCTTCGGGCTCCGTTTTTTTGCCTGAGTTTTTCAGTCAACCCAGGCGCGGCGATTCGCGAGCAGGCTCGCTCCCACAGGGGTAACGCATTCCAAATGTGGGAGCGAGCCTGCTCGCGAAGACGGTGTAACTGTTGGTGCAAGTCTTGAATCTGTGCTCCCCACTCAGGTGCAAAAACGGATCAAAACCCCCTCGGATTTATATCCTGTGCACCATTTAATTTCATAACTGCGACATTTTGCTCTGTTCCTGTGCGCAATTCGTTTGTTACAGTCCGGCCCAATCTCCTCCAACGACAATAAATTTGCCGAGACTTTGCCCATGATCGAATCCGTCGAATCCTTCCTTGCGCGCCTGAAAAAACGCGACCCGGATCAACCCGAATTCCACCAGGCTGTCGAAGAAGTCCTGCGCAGTCTTTGGCCGTTTCTCGAAGCTAATCCGCATTACCTGACTTCGGGCATTCTCGAGCGTATCTGCGAGCCGGAGCGCGCGCTGGTGTTCCGGGTGTCGTGGGTCGACGATCAGGGCAAGGTCCAGGTCAATCGCGGCTTCCGTATCCAGATGAACAGCGCCATCGGCCCGTACAAGGGTGGCTTGCGTTTTCATCCGTCGGTGAACCTCGGCGTGCTGAAATTTCTTGCCTTCGAGCAGACCTTCAAGAACTCGCTGACGTCCCTGCCCATGGGCGGCGGCAAGGGCGGTTCGGACTTCGATCCCAAGGGCAAGAGCGATGCTGAAGTCATGCGTTTCTGCCAGGCGTTCATGAGCGAGCTGTATCGCCACATCGGTGCCGACGTCGACGTGCCGGCCGGTGACATCGGCGTCGGTGCGCGGGAGATCGGTTTCCTGTTTGGCCAGTACAAGCGCCTGAGCAACCAGTTCACCAGCGTCCTCACCGGCAAGGGCATGACCTACGGCGGCAGCCTGATTCGCCCGGAAGCCACCGGTTTCGGCTGCGTGTACTTCGCCGAAGAAATGCTCAAGCGCCGCGGGCAGAGCGTGGAAGGCAAGCGCGTGGCGATTTCCGGTTCCGGCAACGTTGCCCAGTACGCGGCGCGCAAAGTGATGGACCTGGGCGGCAAAGTGATTTCCCTGTCCGACTCCGAAGGCACGCTGTACTGCGAAGCAGGATTGAGCGAAGCACAGTGGCTGGCGCTGCTGGAACTGAAAAACATCAAACGCGGGCGCATCAGCGAACTGGCGAGCGCCCATGGTCTGGAATTCCGCGCTGGCCAGCATCCATGGTCGTTGGCGTGCGACATCGCTCTGCCCTGCGCGACACAGAACGAACTCGACGCCGAGGCTGCGCGCACTCTACTGCGCAATGGCTGCGTCTGTGTGGCCGAAGGCGCGAACATGCCGACCACGCTGGAGGCTGTGGATATCTTTATCGAGGGCGGCATTCTGTTCGCACCGGGCAAGGCGTCGAATGCGGGCGGTGTTGCCGTGAGTGGTCTGGAAATGTCGCAGAACGCCATGCGCCTGCTGTGGACCGCGGGCGAGGTGGACAGCAAGCTGCACGCGATCATGCAGTCGATCCACCACGCCTGCGTGCATTACGGCCAAGACAACGGTCAGATCAATTACGTCAAAGGCGCGAACATTGCCGGCTTCGTCAAAGTCGCCGATGCGATGTTGGCGCAAGGCGTGGTTTAAGCCGGTTCGATGCGGATCACTTCGATCAGTTGATCGCCGGCAGGCCGCTGCCACAGCACTTCATCGTTGAGCCGGGCGCCGAGCAAGGCCCGGCCCAGCGGTGAGGCCCAGTTGATCAGGCCCTGACTGGCGTCGGCCTGATCCTCGCCGACCAGTTGCACGCGGTGTTCAGTGTCGTGTTCATCGGCAAAAGTCACCCAGCTACCGATCTGCACCTTGTCGGTGGAAGTCGCAGCGACTGCGACTTGGGCGCTGCTCAGGCGTTGAGTGAAATAACGCAGATCCCGTTGTAGATCGGCGAGACGTTGTTTGTCGGCCTGCTCGCCCTTGGCCGTTTGCTCAGCGTGCAGGCTTTGCAGCTCGGTGACTTTCGCCTGCAATTGCGCCAGACCTTGCGGGGTGACGTAGTTGGGCTGCGTGCTGACGTGACGTTCGACCGGCTGATCGGCCTGCGCGGCGGCGTTGTCTTCGTTGACGAATGCGCGACTCATGAAGTCCTCCTGTTAAAGGATTTGGGCCATGGTTGCCGGCATTTGGTTTCAACGGATGTCTGCAAACGACCTATTGCGAGCGATAAGCCCGCCCGACGTCCTGGTCCTTCTGCTGCTGCCAGGCGCGTTCGCGTTCGTCCCAATGTTCGTTACGATATTGCTCGCGATCCCTGTTTTCCAGCATCGCCTGACATTGGCGGAAGCCGTCGACCCAGCCGTCGGCGTATTGCTGATCCTTGAGATAGCGCGGCACGTTCTTGCGAAACTCGCCGCTGATCGAGCCCGCCGCTTGCCGGCCGCTGATGCAACCGTCATCGAAGCCGTCGGCGAAGGCCGGTGGATAACCCTTGGCAACCAAGTCTTCATGGGTGGTCTGGCAACCGCCCAGCGCCAATACAACACCCAACAACCCCACGCACCGCCACATCGCACTCTCCCGCGCCGATACTCGGCTCATAAGGAAAGTCTAGAAGGGGATTCATGAGGCGGCTGTCGAAGGCCTGTGAAAAATCCATTGCACACCACAAAGCCCCTGTGGGAGCGAGCCTGCTCGCGAAGGCGTCGTGTCAGGCAACACTACTATTGTCTGACCCACCGTTTTCGCGAGCAGGCTCGCTCCCACATTGGTTTGTGCTGTGTGCGGGGATCAGTAGTGATACCACTTCACTTCAAGCATGACTTCTGTTTCCGGGCTGGCAAGTTGGCTGAATTCGCGTTGAGCGCTCAGGCGCAAACCGAGGTTGCGCGACAGCTCCCACTGCTGATTCAGGCTCAGGCTGCGGCGTACTTCGCCGTTGAAGAAGTAGTCGCCCTTGGCTTCCAGGCTCAGATTGCCCAGCGGGTTTTTCCACAGCACGCCGGTATTGAAGCCACCGGCCGGGGAAACAAACTCGGCGAAGTCGTTGTTGTGTTCCACGCGCACCGTGCCCAGCGCGAAGCCGAGCACGTCTTCGCCCAACTGCCACGTGCCGCCGCCGCCACCGTTGACATGGCTGACCAGCGTTTCGTCGTCATGCTTTCCCGGCACCCGCTCAAGGCCACCGGTGACTTGCCACGACAATGGTTGCAGCAGCTCGTTGCGCGGTGTCAGCGAGCGAATGGTCGCCAGATCCAGTTGCTGCAACTGCCAGTCATTGCCTTCGTACTGGCGCAGCTTCAGTTGCAGGATCTCGATCTGCGCGCCGAGGGGGAAGCTTTCGGCGTTGTCATTGAGGTCGTGATAAGCCATGCGCAGGCCATATTCGCCGAACGCGCGATCGCCGCGCGTACCGAGGCCGGCCTGCCAGGTGCGGGACTCGTGGCCATCTTCGGGCAGACCGGGTTGCGGAATTTCCAGCTCCGGCGCCGGGTTCTTGTTGATCGCCCGCAGCAGTTCGAAACTGCGCTGCGCTCGTTGCGGGTCGCGCTCCTGACCGTTGGCGCGGTAGCGCTCCAGACGATAGGCGGCGTCGACGATCAGCGCCTGACGTGCGCGCGGCAGGGCTTTGAACGTTGGCTCTTGCAGGACTTTTTGATCGGCGCTGACTTTCAGCACCCATTGCTGTTCATCATCGCTCAACGGCTCGGCGCGGCTGAGCAGCTCACGTTCGCGGGACGGGCGATATTCGATGTGCTCGACCAACCCGGCCTCTTTCACCGCTTTGACGGTGTCGGTCGGGATCGCGGTCAGCGGGAATTGTTCGGTCAGGCGCAGGCTCGGCCGCGCCACTTGCAGCAATTCCAGCAAGCGATAAGAGCAGTTTTCGTCGAAGAAGAAATAGTCGAACTGGATCTGCTTGAGCTCCCACACATGTTCGACCATGCGTGCGGTTTCTTCCTGGGTCAGGTTGAGGCGGTATTCCCACAGGTCACGGTTTTCCAGGCTGCGGTATTCCGAGAGTTTTTCCTGATACGGCACCAGCGCAAACAGCCCCGGATAGCCGCCCATCAAGCCTTTCCAGGCGTAGAGAATGCTGTTGTCGGAGCCTTCGATATAGGCGCCGAAGTTGATCGCGTAGCTGAGCAGCGAAGTCTTGTCGGCTTGTACATCGGCCTGATCGATGCGCAACAGGGTGTGGCCGAACATCGACGAAGGACTGTTGAGGTAGGCGGCCGGGAAAATCATCACCGCGCTGTGCGGCGAGACGTCCTTGAACCATTGCTTGTATTCGGCGCATTCGGGTGCTGGCAGGTCGGCGAGATTGAGCTGCGCTTTCAGCCAGCGTGTACGCGCCGGGTATACGCATTGTGCGTGTTGCTCGCCGAGGCTGGCCGGGGCGTACAGCGCCTGCACGGTGGCGGCCAGTTCGCGGTCCGGATGCTCGTTGCCATCGGCGGCGAGAAAAAACTTCTTGTCGCTGACATAGCTGCGCCAGCCGCCGAGCTTGGCGGTTTCGTAATGACCGAGGGAAATCCAGAAGCGGTCGTTGGCCAGTTGCTGCAAACGTTGAGGATCGATGTGAGGCGCGGCGGACAGCGGGGCGCAGACACAGAGCGCCAGCCAGGCAAGGCGTTTGAGCATAGTCGGCAACTTGAACAGGAAAGAAATAAAAGACCCAAAGAGGGGCGGGCCAAAAAAACAAAACCCGCTTCCCGAAGGAAGCGGGCGGGGTCGAGCTTAAGCCTGAGTTGCGTACTTGGCCAGACGTGGGTCCGATTTCAGTACTGCCAGGGTGTTGGTATGCACGTCTTCAGCGGTCACGTCAGCTTTGCTGAAGATCTGCTGGAAGTGCTCGTGGGTCACTTGCGCGAAGTGCGCGCGATCTTCCGGTGCTACGCCCAGGACCACGGCATAAGTGGTCAGCGCTTCGCCGTTGCCTTTGGCCATGTCTTCGGACAGCTCGTTCATCATGCCATTCATGGCGAACCAGGATTTGCCGCCATAAGTCAGGGACGCGTTGGTCGAGCAGCCGTTGGTGCCGGAGGTCATACCGAAGGTAGCGTTACCGGAAGTGCCGTTGGTGGTGGAAGCAAGGAAGTGCGCCGGGGTGCCACGCTGACCTTCGAACAGCATGTTGCCCCAACCGCAATCCGGGCCGCCCGGGGCTTGCGCCATTGCGTTGATGGATACAGCGGTGAAGAGAGTACCGAGAAGAATCCGTTTCATAGCTTTGTTCTCTTTATGTGCATACCAATGGACAGGGTTCTGGCCCTTCGTGCTCTGCCCGAGGACAAAGCCGAAAGTGTCAGTGGGCCGGTATTAGTTCCAGCCGCGCAGTTTGGAGTTTAGGCACGTTCCAGCGGTTCCGTGACTTTTTGCAAAATATTTGGAATAAACCTCTGATTTATCGGGACGCGTCGGCCGGCCGCGCGCTTGTCTATGCTTTGTCATGTGGCGCGCCTTGCCAGTGGGGCACGGGCAGCGCCAGAATGCCGCTACCTGCCCCGCCTGATTGTTAAGGAAGCCCGATGCCTGATCCTGTTGCTGCCAGCCTGCGTCTTGCGCCCGAAGCGCTGACTCGTCCGTTTTCCGCTGAACAGTTCAGCTTCACTAGCACCAATGATCTGGAGCCCTTTCGCGGTGTGCTCGGCCAGGAACGCGCGGTCGAAGCCTTGCAGTTCGGTGTGGCGATGCCACGCCCCGGTTACAACGTATTCGTCATGGGCGAGCCCGGCACCGGCCGTTTCTCGTTCGTCAAACGCTACCTGAAAGCCGAAGGCAAGCGCCTGCAGACCCCGGCGGACTGGGTCTACGTCAACAACTTCGATGAGCCGCGCGAACCGCGTGCACTGGAGCTGCCATCGGGCACGGCGGCCTCTTTCATCGGCGACATCAACGGCCTGATCGACAACCTGCTGGCGACTTTTCCGGCAGTTTTCGAACACCCGTCCTACCAGCAGAAAAAAAGCGCCATCGACCGCGCCTTCAATCAGCGCTACGACAAGGCGTTGGACATCATCGAACGCCTGGCCCTGGAAAAAGACGTCGCGCTGTACCGCGACAGCAGCAATATCGCTTTCACCCCGATGCTCGACGGCAAGGCTCTGGACGAAGCTGAATTCGCGCAGTTGCCGGAAGCCGAGCGCGAGCGTTTTCACGATGACATTTCCGGCCTCGAAGAGCGCCTGAACGAAGAACTCGCCAGCCTGCCGCAGTGGAAGCGCGAGTCGAACAATCAACTGCGTTCGCTCAACGAAGAAACCATCACCCTGGCCTTGCAGCCTTTGCTGGCGCCGCTGTCGGAGAAGTACGCAGAGAACGCCGGGGTCTGCGGTTACCTGCAAGCGATGCAGGTGTATCTGCTGAAAACCGTGGTCGAGCAACTGGTTGACGACAGCAAGACCGACGCCGTCGCGCGCAAGTTGCTGGAAGAACAATACGCACCAAGCCTGGTGGTCGGGCATCCGGCCAGCGGCGGTGCACCGGTGGTGTTCGAACCGCATCCGACCTACGAAAACCTGTTCGGCCGCATCGAGTACACCACCGATCAAGGCGCGCTCTACACCACTTACCGGCAGTTGCGTCCGGGTGCGCTGCACCGCGCCAATGGCGGTTTCCTGATTCTTGAAGCGGAAAAAATGCTCAGCGAGCCGTTCGTGTGGGATGCGCTCAAACGCGCCCTGCAATCGCGCAAACTGAAAATGGAATCGCCGCTGGGCGAGATGGGCCGCTTCGCCACCATGACCCTGAACCCGCAGCACATTCCGCTGCAGGTCAAAGTCATCATCATCGGTGCGCGGCAGCTGTATTACACGCTGCAGGATCTCGATCCGGACTTCCAGGAGATGTTCCGCGTTCTGGTCGACTTCGACGAAGACATCCCGATGGTCGACGAAAGCCTCGAGCAGTTCGCCCAGCTCCTGAAAACCCGTACTTCGGAAGAAGGCATGGCGCCGCTGACCGCCGATGCGGTGGCGCGGCTGGCGACCTACAGCGCACGGCTGGCCGAGCATCAGGGGCGCTTGTCGGCGCGCATTGGCGATCTGTTCCAACTGGTCAGCGAGGCGGATTTCATTCGCCATCTGGCCGGCGACGAAATGACCGACGCCGGCCATATCGAGCGCGCCCTGAAAGCCAAGGCCACCCGCACCGGGCGCGTCTCGGCGCGGATTCTCGACGACATGCTCGCCGGGATCATCCTCATCGACACCGATGGCGCGGCAGTCGGCAAATGCAACGGGCTGACTGTGCTGGAAGTCGGCGACTCGGCGTTCGGCGTGCCGGCGCGGATTTCCGCCACGGTGTACCCGGGCGGCAGCGGCATCGTTGACATCGAGCGTGAGGTCAACCTCGGCCAGCCGATTCACTCCAAAGGCGTGATGATTCTCACCGGTTATCTGGGCAGCCGTTACGCCCAGGAATTCCCGCTGGCGATCTCGGCGAGCATTGCGCTGGAGCAATCGTACGGTTACGTCGACGGCGACAGCGCATCGCTGGGCGAGGCGTGCACGCTGATTTCGGCGCTGTCGAAAACCCCGCTCAAGCAATGTTTTGCCATCACCGGTTCGATCAACCAGTTCGGCGAGGTGCAGGCAGTCGGCGGGGTCAACGAAAAGATCGAAGGCTTCTTCCGCCTCTGCGAAGCGCGCGGCCTGACCGGCGAGCAGGGCGCGATCATTCCCCAGGCCAACGTCGCCACGCTGATGCTCGATGAGAAAGTCCTCGCCGCCGTGCGCGCCGGCCAGTTCCACGTGTATGCGGTGCGCCAGGCCGATGAGGCGTTGAGCCTGCTGGTGGGCGAGCCGGCCGGAGAGCCGAACGCCGATGGCGAATTCCCCGAAGGCAGCATCAATGCCCGAGTGGTCGAACGCCTGCGCGATATCGCCGAGATGATCAGCGAAGAGGACCTGAAAGAGGCCGAGAAGGAACTGGCGCAGGAGGCTCTCGCCGAAGCCAAACCCGCCTGACAGGCTTGCAATAAACCCTGTGGGAGCGAGCCTGCTCGCGGAAGCGCTGTATCAGTCGACGAATGAGTTGGCTGATCCATCGTCTTCGCGAGCAGGCTCGCTCCCACAATTCTTTTCCAGATTGATCTCTGCGGGGATCTTCGGGGAATGTGCCACTACTCTGGCGCCAATATTCACACAATGACCATTCGGCGCCTTCTGGTTCCATTTGGCTTGCGCGGGACACTTTTCTTCTATTCTCAGGTCAAGGATATCGACAGTATCACTGGATCGAGCCAGTCCTCCCGTGGGGGCTGAATACCGGCTTTACCGAGGGTCGCCGCCATGTCGCGCAACCTCTGTCTCACCCGTCAATGCCTGGGTCTGGTGACCCGGATCGAATGCGCCGTCAAGCCGCTGGCCGGCGACAATGGCATGTGGACGCTGCTTTTCGCGGCCGGCATGGCCGGCGAACAACCTTCCGCGATCAAAGCCCAGGGCCCGTTCCACGGCCCGGTCGCGGCCGAGTCGATTCTCGACACTATCGTTGAAAGCCTGACCTTGCATGGTTACGAACTGGCCGATGATCCGCAGATCTGGAGCCTGCACCTGCAAGCCCAGTTACGGCAGATCAACGGCGGCCGTGGGCGCAGTCTCAACGGTTAAGGCGCTGTCTGGTCCACCGGCGCCTTGTCGAGCTTGACCTCAAAGCCGTATTGCACGGTGGCGAGGTCGGTGCGCTGATAGGTTTCCACGCGAGTCGGGCGACCGTAAAAATAGTGCACGCCGAGTAGCGCCGGGCCTTCGGTGCTGGCGTCGTGGCTGACCGAAAGAATCTGCTTGAGGTAATGGCCACTGTCGTCCTTGACGAAGAAACGCCATTCGTTGGCCGGGAAGGTTTTCAGGTCGACCACCAGCGTGTTGTCCTTGATCGCCAGGCCTTTGGGCAATGACTGCGCGTCGTAGGATTGCTTGGCCACCGTGGCCAGGAACAACGGCATCGAACCCACGGCAATCGCCGGGGTTTCCGGAAACAGATTCAGATCATAAGTAATCGTCGCTTGCAGCGGATCGACCTGGTACGCCTCGGGCGGCAGTTCGATCGGCTCGTCGAGTTTGCCGCCGCGCTTTTCCGTGAAGAAGGTCACCGGGCTGACGCCGGGGTTGAGTTCGTCGCCAAGCAATTCGTCATTGAAGGTGCGGCGGTGGGAAAACTCGATACGCGCCGCGCTCGGCTCTTCCACCGATTGATGAATGCGCACGCCGGCCTTCAATTGTTCCTCGGTCAGGTCCGCGCCTTTGAGCCAGTTGGCGGCGAGGTCGTCATACACCACAACTGGCAGATCCAGCGGCTGCACGGCTTTGGCCGTGGTGTGCGGATTGAAGGTGCGCACCGGCAGATCCAGGGGGTTGCGCGTCACCGTCGCCGAGGAGAAGTCGAGCACGCTGACTTCCAGGGTCTCGATCGGGCCGTGGAAATACACCTTGTTGTAGCGGCGCGGGTGGTCTTTCTCGAAGGCTTGCTGGTCGTCGCTGAGCTGTTTTTCCAGGGTGTCGCTCCAGCTCTTCTGCTTCTGTAACTGCCTCAGTTGCTTCTGGTAAAACTCGACCTGCTCCGGGCTTTCGTTGATCGAGCCGGCGCGCACCAGGTATTGGCCACTGGCGTCGCGGGCCTGGACGATCAGCGGATTGATCCGGGTTTCGGCGACTTCTGCCGCCAGCGGCAGGCTGTTGCTGACTTCGACCTCGGCATAGTTCTTTTCCAGCTTGAGCAGTTTGACGCTGAGGTTGTCGTTCGTGCGAGTCTGGCCGACGTCTTTCTGCGTCAGGTCGAAACTGTACAGGCGACGCGGCGCGATGACTTCGACCTGGCCTTGCAGGCTGACCGGTTGCGGCAGGCTTTTCTTGTCGACGTTGAGGCCATCGATGAACGGGTAGGTCACCGTCAGGTCATCGGGGTTGGTCACGTTGGAGCTGGACGGGCTGAGCTGAATGCCCGGATCGGTTTCCGACCACTCCGGCTGCCAGGCGATCACGCGTTTGTTGCTCAGCGTCACCGAATGCCATTCGATGCCGTGCGGAAACAGAAAACCGCCGGGAATGTTCAGGTTGAACGGGAATACCGGCTGCAGATCGGTGAGGTAATCCGAGCTGGCGGCCTTGTGCAGCACGAACAGGCCATTGATAAAGGTATCGACCAGCGCTTGCGGGGTAGGGTAGTGCTTGAGCACGGCGAGGGCGTCGGCGCCGTATTCGGTGTGCGGGGTGATGTCGTCGAGCTTGAGTCGGGCGCGTTCGAGCAACAGCAGCGAACCGCCGAGTTCGGTGATGGCGTCCTTGAGCTTCGGATCGCTGATCGTGTCCAGTGACTGTTCGAAGGTGGCGGTCTTTTCGTCGAGGTTGGCGACTTGCTTTTCATCGCCGGGCGAACAACCGCCGATGAGCAAGGCTAGGCAGATTCCGGCAGTCGTCAAGGCTGATCGCACATCCATTTCCACGCGTCCTGTCCACTGTCATTGGGCTGTCAATGCTTTGGACACTAGCAGAAAAACTTTGTCACACACACGCAGGTGGCGGATTTTCCGGCGGTTTCTGGCTGTCACAGCGGGCTGTTATACTCGCCGCCATTTCCAGCCCCTTGTGTGAGAGTCAATGGAACGCTTTATCGAAAATGCAATGTACGCCACCCGCTGGCTGCTGGCGCCGATCTACATCGGCCTGTCCCTCGGTCTGCTGGCGCTGGCATTGAAGTTCTTCCAGGAAATCATCCATATCCTGCCCAATGTCTTCGCCATGGCTGAATCGGATCTGATTCTGGTGCTGCTGTCGCTGATCGACATGGCGCTGGTGGGCGGTCTGCTGGTGATGGTGATGATTTCCGGCTACGAGAACTTCGTCTCGCAACTGGACATCGACGAAGGCAAAGAGAAGCTCAGCTGGCTGGGTACCATGGACTCGTCGTCGCTGAAGATGAAAGTCGCGGCGTCGATCGTGGCGATTTCTTCGATCCACTTGCTGCGCATCTTCATGGATGCCAAGAACGTCGATCCCGAGCATCTGATGTGGTACGTGATCATTCACATGACTTTTGTGGTGTCCGCGTTTGCCATGGGTTACCTGGACAAGGTCACCAAGCACTGATCAGCCGATCAAGGCAAAAAAAACCGCCCGTCTGTTGCGAAACAGACGGGCGGTTTCGTTTGTGGCTTGTGCTTTCAAGCGCAGCGGCCTATGCCTGTAACGGTGCGATTCGCCACGGTGTGAGGTGCTTCCATGAACCTGCAAGAGTTGAACGCGTTTGCTGTTGCCAGGAAGGTCGACGAATTGAACCTGATCTCCATGGAAGGAGGCATTTACCTGTTGGAAGCGAGGATGCATGGGACGGCGTATCCGTTGAGCGATCTCAAGGGCAATATGCTGACGCTGCGCTCAGTGGAGCACGCGCGGGATCTGCTGCATGCTTTCCCGGTGCTGCCCTTCAACCTTGTGCACACCTCGGTCCATGACGAAATGTGCGGGCTGGTCGCTGACCTCGATGAAAGCCTGAAAGTGCCGCTCGCCTGGCGCTCGGCCCTGTAGGCCCGGCCCCAAGTCCGGGGTATCTGTGCTAGTCTGCTCGCCCTTTTGGTTCCGGGCGCGCCGGGACGCGCTGTGCACGCACGGCAAGTCCTGTGGCCGTCCGCACAGCGGAGCAGTGTCATGTCCGAAGTAAATCTGTCCACCGACGAAACCCGCGTCAGCTACGGTATCGGCCGTCAACTCGGCGACCAGTTGCGCGACAACCCGCCACCGGGTGTCAGCCTGGACGCGATCCTGGCCGGTCTGACCGACGCTTTCGCCGGCAAACCAAGCCGTGTGGGGCAGGAAGAAATGTCCGCCAGCTTCAAGGTTATCCGCGAAATCATGCAAGCCGAAGCAGCTGCCAAGGCTGAAGCTGCGGCTGGCGAAGGCCTGGCCTTCCTCGCCGAAAACGCCAAGCGTGACGGCATCACCACCCTGGCTTCCGGCCTGCAATTCGAAGTGCTGACTCAGGGCGAAGGCGCCAAGCCGACCCGTGAAGATCAGGTGCGCACGCACTACCACGGCACCCTGATCGACGGCACTGTGTTCGACAGCTCCTACGAGCGCGGCCAGCCTGCAGAATTCCCGGTTGGCGGCGTGATCCCGGGCTGGACCGAAGCTCTGCAACTGATGAATGCCGGCAGCAAATGGCGCCTGTACGTGCCGAGCGAACTGGCTTACGGCGCGCAAGGCGTGGGCAGCATCCCGCCGCACAGCGTTCTGGTGTTTGACGTCGAGTTGCTCGACGTTCTGTAATACCGAGCCTGCCTTGATGGCGGGCTAACCCTGTGGGAGCGAGTCTGTTTGCGAAGGCGGTGTGTCAGTCAACTCAATCGTCGACTGCAAATCCGCCTTCGCGAGCAGGCTCGCTCCCACAGGTTTTGTACTACCGCTCATATTTCGATCTTGTTGTGCAGCTCATTGGTCGGGCGCAAGGCCCGGGCATAGCAGAACAGGAACAGATTGCGCACCAGCTCCTTGAGTACCAGCGGCTCGCTGGAATTGAGGCTGCTGACGTCCAGATCGCCTTGATCCTGCAGCTCATGCAAGGCTTCTTCTTCAAGCACCGCGCAGACTTCGCCGGTTTCCCGATGGAGGATTCTGAGGTACGGGTGTGGGCGATCCAGCCAGGCGTCGATCAAATAAGTCATGGGTCTCATCTCCTTGAAAGGTTTCAATGAGAATAATTCTTATTCATCAAATAGCAAGTGCCTATTGGCGGATCGTGGTGTTTTCCGGGTAAAGGTTGTGTCAGGTCAACATGGCTGGCTGATGGCCATGCGCGGATTCATTGAGCTGAAGTGGGGAGGGCAAAGCTCCATCCCACGGCTGGCGCAGGATGGATGACGCAAGGCTCAGACTTTTCTGACGAACTCGGATTTGAGCTTCATCGGGCCGATGCCATCGATCTTACAGTCGATGTCATGATCGCCGTCGCACAGGCGGATGTTCTTGACCTTGGTGCCGACCTTGACCACCAGCGACGTGCCTTTGACCTTGAGGTCCTTGATCACGGTGATGGTGTCGCCGTCCTGCAGGACGTTGCCGACCGAATCTTTCTTCACGGCATCATCGGCCGCCACTTCGGCTTCGCCGCTGGCAGACCACTCGTGGGCGCACTCGGGGCAGACCATTTGGGTGCCGTCTTCGTAGGTGTATTCGGAATTGCATTTCGGGCAGGGTGGCAACGTGCTCACTAAGGTTCCTTGGGTATCAGGAGGACTAAAGGGCGCACATTGTATAGGGTTTTACGCGGAGGAGGGCATAGCGCAGAAACAACTGTGGGAGCGAGCCTGCTCGCGAAAGCGCTGTGTCAGTCAACATTGAGTCGATTGGCAGATTGCTTTCGCGAGCAGGTCGAATCGTCGCACCGTCGCTCCCACAGGGGATGAATCAGTGCGTGCGGGCGACCGCGAACTCGCTCAGTTCCACCAGCGCATCGCGGTATTCGCTGGCCGGCAGCGCCTCGAGGCACTTGATCGCGCGGGCCACGTAATCGCGGGCCAGTTGCGCGGTGTACTCCAGCGAGCCGGACGCTTCGACGGCGATGCGGATGCTTTCCAGGTCTTCGATCCCGCCTTTCTGGATCGCCTGACGCACCAGTGCCGCCTGTTCGGCCGTGCCTTCGCGCATGGTGTAGATCAGTGGCAGGGTCGGTTTGCCTTCGGCCAGATCGTCGCCGACGTTCTTGCCCAGGGTTTCCGCGTCGCCTTTGTAGTCGAGCAAGTCATCAACCAGCTGGAACGCCACACCCAGGTGATCGCCGAACGTGCGCAGGGCTTCGCTCTGCTCGGCGGTCGCGCCGGCGAGCGCGGCGGCGCTGTGGGTCGAGGCTTCGAAGAGCATCGCGGTCTTGCCGCGGATGACTTCCATGTAGGTTTCTTCGCTGGTGCTGGCGTCTCGCACCTTGGACAGCTGCAACACTTCGCCTTCAGCGATGATCCGCGTGGCTTGAGACAAAATCTTCATCACCGGCATCGAGCCCAGTTCGACCATCATTTCGAACGAGCGCGAATACAGGAAGTCGCCGACCAGCACGCTCGGGGCATTGCCCCACATGGCGTTGGCGGTCGAGCGGCCACGGCGCATGCCGGACATGTCGACGACGTCGTCATGCAGCAAGGTCGCGGTGTGCAGGAATTCGATGGTGGCGGCCAGCAGGCGCATGTCGTCGCCTTCGCGACCCAGGGCCTTGCCACACAGCAACACTAATAAAGGACGCAGGCGTTTGCCGCCGGCCGACGTGATGTAATCGCCGATTTTCGATACCAGCGGCACTCGAGACGTCAGCTGCTTCTTGATGATGCCGTCGACGGCGCTAAAATCGTCCGCCACCGCGCGGTAGAAAGCTTGGGGTTGCATCAGCGAGAGTCGCTCCAGAAGGGTTGCGCGGCATGCTAGGACCCCCGTCCAGACCTGTCAAGGCGCGATGGACGGCCACTTGCGCGAGGCAGATTGCTTGCGTACAATCGCGCACCCTGAACTTCCTGGGCAGCACCTGCCTTACGCAATTGCACTTGGGCCGTTCCAGCCCCATGCAGCCATGCCAGCCAATACCTCTTCTTATAAAGAGCTGGGTGAGCAGGATTATCGGAGAAATACCATGTACGCAGTAATCGTTACCGGCGGTAAGCAATACAAGGTCGCTGAAGGTGAATACCTGAAGATCGAAAAACTGGAAATCGCTACTGGCGAATCCGTGACTTTTGATCGCGTTCTGCTGGTCGCCAACGGCGACGACGTGAACATCGGCGCACCAGTTGTTGCTGGCGCAACCGTCAAGGCTGAAGTGATCTCCCAAGGTCGTCACGATAAAGTCCGCATCATCAAGTTCCGTCGCCGTAAGCACCACATGAAGCGTATGGGCCACCGCCAGTGGTTCACCGAGATCAAAATCACCGGTATTCAGGCTTAATTACAGCCTAATTCCTCACTAGGAGAATTGAACTCATGGCACACAAAAAAGCTGGTGGTAGTACCCGTAACGGTCGCGACTCAGAAGCCAAACGCCTTGGCGTGAAAATGTATGGCGGCCAGGTCATCAAGGCCGGCAACATCATCGTGCGTCAGCGCGGCACCCAATTCCACGCTGGCTACGGCGTTGGCATGGGCAAGGATCACACTCTCTTCGCTAAAATCGAAGGCGTGATCAAGTTCGAAGTAAAGGGCGCCTTCGGTCGTCGTTACGTGAGCGTAATCGCGGCTTAATCGCGAGATCGCTGGAGAAGCCCTGTCTTGCGACGGGGCTTTTTCGTTTGTGGGGTGAGTCTCTTGCAAAGCTGTTTGTATGGGCTGTCGGCGTGCGATGCAGGTCGTGTCTTGGGGTCGCTGCGCTCATTTTTGCAAGAGTCTTATGTCTTGATTGTTTTTCGGCTCGTCCGTACGGCGAGAGGCGTTGGTTATGAAGTTTGTTGATGAAGTATCGATTCGCGTAAAGGCCGGTGACGGTGGCAACGGTGCCATGAGTTTCCGCCGGGAAAAATTCATTGAAAACGGCGGTCCGAACGGCGGTGATGGCGGTGATGGCGGTTCCATCTACATGATGGCCGACGAAAACCTCAACACCCTGGTCGACTACCGTTACACCCGTCACTTCGATGCCGAGCGTGGCTCCAACGGCGGCAGCACCGACTGCACCGGCAAGAAGGGCGAAGACCTGATCCTGCGCGTGCCGGTCGGCACCACCGTGATCGACTCTGCCACTCAGGAAGTCATCGGCGACCTGACCAAGGCCGGTCAGAAACTGATGGTAGTGCAGGGCGGCTGGCACGGTCTGGGCAACACCCGTTTCAAATCCAGTACCAACCGTGCACCGCGTCAGACCACGCCAGGCAAGCCGGGCGAGCAGCGCGACCTGAAACTGGAAATGAAAGTGCTGGCCGACGTCGGTCTGCTGGGCTTGCCGAACGCCGGTAAAAGTACTTTTATCCGTTCGGTCTCGGCGGCCAAGCCGAAAGTCGCCGACTACCCGTTCACCACGCTGGTGCCGAACCTGGGTGTGGTCAGCGTCGATCGCTGGAAGAGCTTCGTCATTGCCGACATTCCGGGTCTGATCGAAGGCGCTTCCGACGGTGCCGGCCTGGGCATTCGCTTCCTCAAGCACCTGGCGCGTACGCGTCTGCTGCTGCACCTCGTCGACATGGCGCCACTGGATGATTCCAGTGCTCCGGACGCGGCTGAAGTGATCGTCAACGAGCTGATCAAATTCAGCCCGTCGCTGGCCGAGCGTGATCGCTGGCTGGTGCTGAACAAGTGCGACCAGATCCTTGAAGAAGAGCACGATGCCCGGGTCAAGGAAATCGTCGATCGTCTGGAGTGGACTGGTCCGGTTTACGTGATCTCGGCCATCGCCAAGATCGGTACCGAGCGTCTGTGCCATGACATCATGCGCTACATGGAAGACCGTGCCGATCGCCTCGCCGCAGATCCTGCGTACAAGGAAGAGCTGGCCGATCTCGATCAGCGCATCGAAGACGAAGCCCGTGCTCAGTTGCAGGCGCTGGACGACAAGCGTGCCCTGCGTCGCAGTGGCGTGAAGTCGGTCCATGACATCGGCGACGATGACTGGGACGAAGAAGATGTGGATGACGAAGACGGTCCGGAAATCATTTACGTGCGTGACTGATCCGTTGCGATAAACTTGAACGCCGCTCAATCGAGCGGCGTTTTAGTATCCGGAAATCGATCGTTGGTCAGCAATCGCCACGATTAACGTCACGGGCAGTGCCAGGTCGCGCTGCCCTCAAGCTAAGGTTGAAGATGATGCGGAGCAAGGTGACAGGTGCGCAGCGTTGGGTCGTGAAGATCGGCAGCGCTTTGCTGACAGCTGACGGCAAAGGGCTGGATCGCGCGGCAATGAGTGTCTGGGTCGAGCAGATGGTGGCGCTGCATGAGGCGGGCGTCGAGCTGGTGCTGGTGTCCTCCGGGGCGGTGGCGGCCGGCATGAGTCGCTTGGGCTGGACCGCACGACCCAGTGCCATGCACGAGCTCCAGGCGGCCGCTGCAATCGGTCAGATGGGGCTGGTGCAGGCGTGGGAGTCGAGCTTCGCCGAGCATGGCCGGCACACTGCGCAGATTCTCCTGACCCACGACGACCTGTCCGACCGCAAGCGCTACCTCAACGCCCGCAGTACCTTGCGTGCGCTGGTCGAGCTGAAAGTCATTCCGGTGATCAACGAAAACGACACCGTGGTCACCGATGAAATCCGTTTCGGCGACAACGACACGCTGGCGGCGCTGGTGGCCAATCTGGTCGAGGCCGATCTGCTGGTGATCCTTACCGATCGCGACGGCATGTTCGACGCCGATCCGCGCAACAACCCCGATGCGCAGCTGATTTATGAAGCGCGCGCCGATGATCCGACTCTGGATGCGGTCGCCGGCGGTACCGGCGGTGCGCTGGGACGTGGCGGCATGCAGACCAAGCTGCGTGCGGCGCGACTGGCAGCGCGTTCCGGTGCGCATACCATCATCGTCGGCGGGCGCCTTGAGCGCGTGCTTGATCGTCTCAAGGCGGGCGAGCGCATCGGCACGCTGCTATCGCCGGAGCGCGGCATGCTCGCGGCGCGCAAGCAGTGGCTGGCCGGGCACCTGCAAACCCGTGGCACCCTGGTGCTGGATGAGGGGGCGGTGTCGGCGTTGTCCAAGGGCAACAAAAGTCTGCTGCCGGTGGGGGTGAAACTGGTCCAAGGCAGTTTCCGTCGCGGTGAGATGGTCGTCTGCGTAGCGCCGGATGGTCGGGAGATCGCTCGGGGTCTGGCCAATTACAGTGCCCTGGAAGCGCAAAAAATCATCGGTCAGTCGTCGGATGCGATTGTCGGTTTGCTCGGTTACATGGCGGAGCCGGAACTGGTTCACCGTGACAACCTGATTCTGGTCTAAGGAAAATTCGATGCGTGTAGCGAAAGGATTGTTGGGCCTGCTGATGGCGATGCCATTGCTGGTCTCGGCCGAGGAGATCGGTCAGGTCTCGACGGTGTTCAAGTTCGTCGGGCCGAATGACCGGATCGTGGTCGAGGCCTTCGACGATCCGAAAGTCGAAGGCGTGACCTGCTACCTGTCACGCGCCAAGACTGGTGGAGTGAAGGGTGGTCTCGGTCTGGCCGAGGATCGTGCTGAGGCGTCGATCGCTTGTCGCCAGGTCGGGCCGATCAAGTTCAAGGGTGAGCTGAAGGATGGCGATGAGGTGTTCAAGGAGCGCACTTCGCTGGTGTTCAAGACCATGCAGGTGGTGCGTTTCCTCGACAAGAAGCGCAACACGCTGGTGTACCTGGTCTACAGCGATCGCTTGATCGAGGGCAGTCCGCAGAATGCGGTCACGGCCATCCCGATCCTGCCGTGGGTGCCGGTCCAGCAATAAGCGTCATCAATCCGAACTGTGGGAGCGAGCCTGCTCGCGAAGAGGTTATGTCGGTCGATAGAAATATCAACTGGCAGATCGCATTCGCGAGCAGGCTCGCTCCCACATTTTTTTGCCTGTAGCTTGTTAAATCACAGGCAATAAAAAACCGACCCTGAGGTCGGTTTTTTAATGACTACGTCGATTAAGCGGCTTCTTTCAGCGCTTTGACGTGGCCATTCAGACGGCTCTTATGACGAGCAGCCTTGTTCTTGTGGATGATGCCTTTATCGGCCATACGGTCGATAACTGGCACAGCCAGAACGTATGCAGCTTGAGCTTTTTCAGCGTCTTTTGCGTCGATGGCCTTAACTACATTCTTGATGTAGGTACGAACCATGGAACGCAGGCTGGCGTTGTGGCTGCGACGCTTCTCAGCCTGTTTTGCACGTTTTTTGGCGGAAGGTGAGTTGGCCACCGTCGAGCTCCTCGAAAGACTTTTTAGGAAATAGCAAACAAAATAGGCCGCGAATCATGCCGATGAAGACTTGTCTTGTCAAGGGCACTTGAATCGTTCCGCTAAGTGGTAGGTATAAAGAGGCGGGATATTTATTTCCGGCGCTTGACCTGTAAACTCGCGAGCTTTGGCTCTGTGCTGTTGCGGCGCGGAGTATCGCACAAGTAGGCGCATTGTTCGCCTGCTGTTTATCGACAGGCACAAACTCTCTCAATGAATCTGCTCAAATCGTTGGCCGCCGTCAGCTCTATCACGATGCTTTCCCGGATTCTGGGTTTTGTTCGTGACACGCTGATCGCGCGGACATTCGGCGCCGGGATGGCCACGGATGCCTTCTTTATTGCGTTCAAACTGCCCAACCTGCTGCGGCGCATTTTCGCCGAGGGGGCGTTTTCCCAGGCGTTCGTGCCGATCCTTGCCGAATATAAAAGCCAGCAGGGCGAAGAGGCGACGCGCACCTTTATTGCCTATGTATCGGGTCTGCTGACGCTGGTATTGGCGGTGGTGACGGCGCTGGGCATGATCGCCGCCCCTTGGGTGATCTGGGCCACAGCGCCCGGTTTTACCGATACCCCGGAGAAATTCCAGCTCACCTCCGATCTGTTGCGGGTGACCTTTCCTTATATATTGCTGATCTCGCTGTCGTCGCTGGCCGGCGCGATCCTCAACACCTGGAACCGCTTCTCGGTGCCGGCCTTCGTACCGACTCTGCTCAACGTCAGCATGATCGTGTTTTCGCTGTTCCTCACGCCGTACTTCGATCCACCGGTCATGGCTCTTGGCTGGGCGGTGCTGGTCGGCGGTCTGGCGCAGTTGCTGTATCAGCTGCCGCACCTGAAAAAGATCGGCATGCTCGTGCTGCCACGCCTGAACCTGCGCGACAGCGGCGTGTGGCGGGTGATGAAACAGATGCTGCCGGCGATTCTCGGTGTGTCGGTCAGTCAGATTTCGTTGATCATCAACACCATCTTCGCCTCGTTTCTGGTCGCAGGTTCGGTGTCGTGGATGTATTACGCCGACCGCTTGATGGAATTGCCGTCGGGCGTATTGGGCGTGGCGCTCGGCACGATTCTGCTGCCGACACTGGCCAAGACCTACGCCAGCAAGGATCGCCACGAGTATTCGCGAATCCTCGATTGGGGGCTGCGCCTGTGCTTTGTGCTGGTGCTGCCGTGCGCATTGGCGCTGGGGATTCTTGCTGAACCGCTGACTGTTTCATTGTTTCAGTACGGCCAGTTCAGTGGCTTTGATGCCGAGATGACCCAGCGTGCGCTGATTGCCTATTCTGTCGGCCTGCTCGGGATTATCGTGATCAAAGTGCTGGCGCCGGGCTTTTATGCGCAACAGAACATTCGCACCCCGGTGACAATCGCAATTTTCACGCTTGTCTGCACGCAGTTGTTCAACCTGGCGTTGATCGGCCCACTGGCCCATGCCGGCCTTGCCTTGGCGATCAGTGCCGGTGCTTGCCTGAACGCCGGGCTGCTGTTCTATCAACTGCGCAAGCAAAAGATGTATCAACCGCAACCGGGCTGGGGCAAATTCGGTTTCAAGCTGGTCGTTGCGGTGACCGTGATGTCGGCGGTGTTGCTGGCCGGCATGCATTTCATGCCCGCGTGGGATGAGGGGTATATGCTCGAGCGCTTCCTGCGTCTGGGCGCGCTGGTAGTTGCTGGCGTGGTGGCGTATTTCGGTATGTTGCTGTTGCTGGGTTTCCGCTTGCGCGACTTCAATCGCAAGGCCTTGAGCTGAGGTTTCAGCCTTCATGAGCAGGCATGGGCCGGCGGTTTTGTCGGCTCGTTCACTTTGCGTTACGGTGTTGCCTGTCGTCGGCCGTCGGGTGTGGTTATAATCGACCACTTTATGAGCAAGAAGCGCGTTATGCAGCTGGTTCGAGGCCTCCACAACTTGCGCCCCCAGCATCGGGGCTGCGTCGCCACTATTGGCAACTTTGACGGTGTTCACCGTGGTCACCAGGCTATCCTGGCCCGGCTGCGAGAGCGTGCGCTCGAGTTGGGCGTACCCAGCTGCGTGGTGATTTTCGAGCCGCAGCCACGGGAGTTCTTTGCTCCCGACACCGCACCGGCACGTTTGGCGCGGTTGCGCGACAAGCTGCAATTGCTGGCCGCTGAAGGCGTCGACCGGGTGCTGTGCCTGGCGTTCAACCAGCGGCTGAGCAAGCTGAGCGCCAGTGAGTTCGTCGATACCATTCTGGTCGATGGCCTTGGTGTGCAGCATCTGGAGGTCGGTGATGATTTCCGTTTCGGTTGCGACCGCCTCGGCGATTTCGATTTTCTGATGCAGGCCGGGCAGGTTCACGGTTTCACCGTCGAAGCGGCGCAAACCGTCGAGCTGGACGGCATTCGCGTCAGCAGCACGCAGGTGCGCAACGCTCTGGCCGCCGCCGATTTTGCTCTGGCCGAACGCTTGCTCGGCCGTCCGTACCGCATCGCCGGTCGCGTGCTGCATGGCCAGAAACTGGCCCGGCAACTGGGCACACCCACTGCCAACATTCAACTCAAGCGTCGTCGCGTGCCGTTTACCGGGGTCTATCTGGTGAATGTCGACATCGACGGCAAGACCTGGCCCGGCGTCGCCAATATCGGCGTGCGCCCCACGGTGCAAGGAGATGGCAAAGCCCACCTCGAGGTCCATCTGTTAGATTTTGCCGGCGATCTGTATGACCGGCGTTTGACGGTGGTTTTCCACCAAAAGCTGCGTGAAGAGCAGCGCTTCGCCTCTCTGGAGGCATTGAAAACGGCGATCAATGCGGATGTCGCCACCGCCCGTGCACTAGCCGCACCTAGCGCCCATCGCTAATGAAGAGCCTTAAATGACCGACTATAAAGCCACGCTAAACCTTCCGGACACCGCCTTCCCAATGAAGGCCGGCCTGCCACAGCGCGAACCGCAGATCCTGCAGCGCTGGGACAGTATTGGCCTGTACGGAAAGTTGCGCGAGATTGGCAAGGATCGTCCGAAGTTCGTCCTGCACGACGGCCCTCCGTACGCCAACGGCACGATCCACATCGGTCACGCACTGAACAAGATTCTCAAGGACATGATCATCCGCTCGAAAACCCTGTCGGGTTTCGACGCGCCGTACGTCCCGGGCTGGGACTGCCATGGCCTGCCGATCGAGCACAAGGTGGAAGTGACCCACGGCAAGAACCTCGGCGCGGATAAAACCCGCGAGCTGTGCCGTGCCTACGCCACCGAGCAGATCGAAGGGCAGAAGTCCGAATTCATCCGTCTCGGCGTGCTCGGCGACTTCGCCAATCCGTACAAGACCATGGATTTCAAGAACGAGGCCGGTGAAATCCGCGCCCTCGCCGAAATCGTCAAGGGTGGTTTCGTCTTCAAGGGCCTCAAGCCAGTGAACTGGTGCTTCGATTGCGGTTCGGCTCTGGCTGAAGCGGAAGTCGAGTACGAGAACAAGAAATCCTCGACCATCGACGTCGCGTTCCCGATCGCTGATGAAGCCAAACTGGCTGCGGCGTTTGGTCTGGCGTCGCTAAGCAAACCTGCTGCGATCGTGATCTGGACCACCACGCCGTGGACCATCCCGGCCAACCAGGCGTTGAACGTGCACCCGGAATTCAACTACGCCTTGGTCGATATCGGCGACAAGCTGCTGGTGCTGGCTGAAGAGCTGGTCGAAGCCTGCCTGGCGCGCTATGGCGTGCAAGGTTCGGTCATCGCCACCACCACCGGTAAAGAGCTGGAGCTGATCAACTTCCGTCACCCGTTCTACGATCGTCTGTCGCCGGTGTACCTGGCTGACTACGTCGAACTGGGCGCTGGCACCGGCGTGGTTCACTCCGCCCCGGCCTATGGCGTGGACGACTTCGTGACCTGCAAGAAATACGGCATGGTCAACGACGACATCCTCAACCCGGTACAGAGCAACGGCGTGTACGTGCCGTCGCTGGAATTCTTCGGTGGCCAGTTCATCTGGAAGGCCAACCCGGCCATCGTGGAAAAACTGACCGAAGTCGGTGCGCTGATGCACACCACCGTCATCGAACACAGCTACATGCACTGCTGGCGCCACAAGACCCCGCTGATCTACCGCGCCACCGCGCAGTGGTTCATCGGCATGGACAAGGAGCCAACCAGCGGCGACACCCTGCGCGTGCGCTCGCTCAAAGCCATCGAAGACACCAAGTTCGTTCCGGCCTGGGGCCAGGCGCGCCTGCACTCGATGATCGCCAATCGTCCGGACTGGTGCATCTCGCGTCAGCGCAACTGGGGCGTGCCGATCCCGTTCTTCCTCAACAAGGAAAGCGGCGAGCTGCACCCGCGTACCGTCGAGCTGATGGAGGAAGTCGCCAGACGCGTTGAAGTCGAAGGTATCGAAGCCTGGTTCAAACTCGACGCTGCCGAACTGCTCGGTGATGAAGCGCCGCAGTACGACAAGATCAGCGACACCCTCGACGTCTGGTTCGACTCGGGCACCACGCACTGGCACGTTCTGCGCGGTTCGCACCCGATGGGCCACGAGAGCGGCCCGCGTGCCGACCTGTACCTGGAAGGTTCCGACCAGCACCGTGGCTGGTTCCACTCCTCGTTGCTGACCGGTTGCGCCATCGACAACCACGCGCCGTACCGCGAACTGCTGACGCACGGCTTCACCGTCGACGAGTCCGGCCGCAAGATGTCCAAATCGCTGGGCAACGTGATCGCGCCGCAGAAGGTCAACGACACCCTGGGCGCCGATATCATGCGTCTGTGGGTCGCTTCGACCGACTACTCCGGCGAAATGGCGGTGTCCGAGCAGATTCTGCAGCGCAGCGCCGATGCCTATCGTCGTATCCGTAACACCGCGCGCTTCCTGCTTTCCAACCTGACCGGTTTCAACCCGGCCACCGACCTGCTGCCGGCCGAAGACATGCTGGCGCTGGATCGCTGGGCCGTGGATCGTACGCTGCTGCTGCAACGCGAGTTGCAAGAGCACTACGGCGAATACCGTTTCTGGAACGTCTACTCGAAGATCCACAACTTCTGCGTGCAGGAGCTGGGTGGTTTCTACCTCGACATCATCAAGGACCGCCAGTACACCACCGGCGCCGACAGCAAGGCCCGGCGCTCGTGCCAGACCGCGCTGTTCCACATCTCCGAAGCGCTGGTGCGCTGGATCGCGCCGATCCTCGCCTTCACTGCTGACGAACTGTGGCAATACCTGCCGGGCGAGCGTAACGAGTCGGTCATGCTCAACACCTGGTACGAAGGCCTGACCGAGCTGCCGGAAGGCTTCGAGCTGGGTCGCGCCTACTGGGATCGCATCATGGAAGTGAAGGTTGCGGTCAACAAAGAGATGGAAATCCAGCGTGCGGCGAAAGCCGTCGGTGGCAACCTGCAGGCCGAAGTGACGCTGTTTGCCGAAGAGGCGCTGAGCGCCGATCTGGCCAAGCTGAGCAACGAGCTGCGCTTTGTCCTGATCACCTCGACTGCCAGCGTTGCACCGTTCGTTCAGGCTCCGGCCGATGCAGTGGCCACCGAAGTCAGCGGTCTGAAACTGAAGATCGTCAAATCGGCGTTCCCGAAATGCGCACGTTGCTGGCATTGCCGCGAAGACGTCGGCGTGAACCCGGAGCATCCGGAAATCTGCGGGCGTTGCGTCGACAACATCAGCGGCGCGGGCGAGGTTCGTCACTATGCCTGATGCCGTTGGCCGTTTCGGACGGCTGAGCTGGCTTTGGTTGAGCTTGCTGGTTCTGGTCATTGACCAGGCCAGCAAGTTCTACTTCGAAGCCAAGCTCGAAATGTTCCAGCAGATCGTGATCATTCCCGACCTGTTCAGCTGGACCCTGGCCTACAACACTGGCGCTGCCTTCAGCTTCCTCGCCGACAGCTCCGGCTGGCAGCGCTGGCTGTTTGCCCTGATCGCGATTGTGGTCAGTGCCGTGCTGGTGGTCTGGCTCAAGCGTCTGGGTCGCAACGACACCTGGCTGGCCGTCGCCCTGGCGTTGGTGCTGGGTGGCGCGCTGGGCAACCTGTATGACCGCATTGCCCTGGGCCATGTGATCGACTTCATTCTGGTGCACTGGCAGAACCGCTGGTATTTCCCGGCGTTCAACATTGCCGACAGCGCGATCACCGTTGGCGCGATCATGCTGGCACTGGACATGTTCAAATCGAAGAAAACCGAAGAGGCTGCTCATGACTGAACCGCTATCGACTGAGCAACGCATCGGCCAGAACACCGAAGTTACGCTGCACTTTGCTTTGCGCCTGGAAAACGGTGACACCGTCGACAGTACCTTCGACAAGGCCCCGGCGACGTTCAAGGTCGGCGATGGCAACCTGCTGCCGGGCTTCGAAGCCGCACTGTTCGGCTTCAAGGCCGGCGACAAGCGCACCCTGACCGTCGAGCCGGAAAGCGCTTTTGGTCAGCCGAACCCGCAGAACGTGCAGACCATCCCGCGTTCGCAGTTCACCGACATGGAGTTGTCGCCGGGTCTGCTGGTGATCTTCAACGATGCGGCCAATACTGAATTGCCAGGTGTGGTGAAGGAATTCGACGACACGCAAGTGACCGTCGACTTCAACCACCCGCTGGCGGGCAAGACGCTGACCTTTGACGTGGAAATCATTTCCGTCAAAGCGATCTAAAAATGCAGGAGTGAGCTTCTGTGGCGAGGGGATCTATCCCGCTGGGGTGCGAAGCGCCCCCAGACCAGTCAACGGATTCTGAGACAAGTCCGTTGACGGTCCACGACTGCTAAGCAGCCGAGCGGGATGAATTCCCTCGCCACAACAAGCAGGTCTCCACAGTCTGTTTTCCATTGTTTTCGCGCGCAAGACACGAGGCACAGCATGCAAATCAAACTCGCCAACCCCCGTGGCTTCTGCGCCGGTGTGGACCGGGCGATCGAAATCGTCAACCGCGCCCTGGAAGTTTTCGGGCCACCGATCTATGTGCGTCACGAAGTGGTGCACAACAAGTTCGTCGTCGAAGACCTGCGCAGCCGTGGCGCGATTTTCGTCGAAGAGCTCGATCAGGTGCCCGATGACGTGATCGTCATCTTCAGCGCCCACGGTGTTTCCCAAGCCGTGCGCAATGAAGCTGCAGGTCGTGGCCTGAAAGTCTTCGATGCAACCTGCCCGCTGGTGACCAAGGTGCACATCGAAGTCGCCAAATACAGCCGCGACGGTCGTGAATGCATCCTGATCGGCCACGCCGGTCACCCGGAAGTCGAAGGAACCATGGGTCAGTACGACGCCAGCAATGGCGGCGCGATCTACCTCGTTGAAGACGAAAAGGACGTGGCCGCACTGCAGGTACGCGATTCGGAAAGACTCGCTTTCGTCACCCAGACAACCTTGTCGATGGACGACACCAGCCGTGTGATCGATGCCCTGCGCACGCGCTTCCCGGCCATCGGTGGCCCGCGCAAGGACGACATCTGCTACGCCACACAAAACCGCCAGGACGCCGTCAAGCAACTGGCCGACGAGTGCGACGTGGTGCTGGTGGTCGGCAGCCCGAACAGTTCCAACTCCAACCGTCTGCGCGAATTGGCTGAGCGCATGGCGACTCCGGCGTACCTGATCGACGGTGCCGAGGACCTGCAACAGAGCTGGTTCGACGGCGTCGAGCGCATCGGCATTACCGCTGGCGCCTCGGCGCCGGAAGTGCTGGTCCGGGGCGTGATCCAGCAATTGCAGGCCTGGGGTGCGACCGGTGCCGACGAGCTGGCTGGCCGTGAGGAGAACATCACGTTCTCGATGCCGAAAGAGCTGCGCGTCCGTTCGATCTGACGCTTCTGCCTTTGTCGCACAGCGCCTGCTCGGTTTCCTGACTGCCCAGGCGCACGCGACCGGTCGCCGCCAGCACGATCTGCCGCTGGCTGACCGGTTCGCGCGGCGAGCAGATGTGTATCGTCCCCGCCTGAAATCGCCGCCCCGGCATCAGTGGCTGCCCCAGATGACTGAACCGCACATAGCGGCTCACCCACCAGTTGCCGACAATCGGCACCTTCGCCTCGCTGGCGCGTTCAACCAGCAGCGGATTGCTGCTGTCCTCCGGCCCCTTGCCGCTTCTATCCAGAATGATCCGCCAACCCTGACTCCAGTCACCGTCGATGCCATGGATCACCACGCTCTGATTGTGCGTGATCGCCAGTGTGCGAGCGTGGCGGATGCCTTCGAGCAGTGACTGCGCCGCGTTGTCGCGCTGCGTCGCTTGCTTGAGCGCGGCGAACGCCGGGCTGACCAGCAGCAGAACAATTGCGCCAATCGCCAGTCCCATAAGCAGTTCAATCAGGCTGAAACCGTGTTGCGGCATGAAAAATCCCTCCGTGGAATGGTATGAGCAGCGCAATCCGTGCGCCGCGCAGGGCAAATCAGTCGGCGCGTGCCGAGCGAATGTTCTAGCGTGTAAAAGCAGGTATAGCCGACGGCAACGGAGGGCACCGATGGATCTTCGTACAAAAGGTTTCACGCTGGTCGAGTTGCTGGTCGCCATTGCGGTGTTCCTGATACTGATCACGCTGGCGGTGCCGGCCTTTACCCGTACGATCCAGAGCAGCAAGGCGGATACCGAAGTCGGCGACTTGCAGCGCGCGATCAATTTCGCTCGCCTCGAAGCGATCAATCGCGGCGTGACCACGCGTCTGCGTCCGACCGCTGGCGGCAGTGTCTGGACCGGTGAGCTGGCGGTCTACGACAGTACTGGCAATCCGGCCAATGTGTTGCGGGTTGTTCCAGCGATGAGCAGCGGCGCGACTCTGACGCTACCCTCAGGAGTGACCGCGCTGGATTTCAACAATCTTGGTGGTCTGGCGGCACCGGCGACGGCGGTAGTCATCGGTTACACGCTGGGCACGCAAAGCAGGACGCTGAACGTGTGTTTGAACGGACGCATTCAACTGGGTGGAAATTGCGGATGAGGGCAGGGAGCAAAAACGCACAGGAGGGCATGACGCTGATCGAAGTGCTGGTCGCGCTGCTGATTCTCACCGTCGGGCTGTTGGGCGCAGCGGCGGTGCAGCTCAATGCGCTGAAGTACACCGACAGTTCGCGGATGACCAGTCAGGCCAGCTTCATCGCCTATGACATGATGGATCGCATCCGCGCCAATTCCGGCGCCAACTACACCGTTACGCCACCGACCTCGGGCAACCTCAGTAATGCGCGGGACCAGGACCTCTACGACTTCACCACCAATATCGCCAACTTCGGCGGCCCGACCGCGACGGGCAGTATCACCCTCAACCAGCGGGTCTACACCATCACCATTACCTGGAGCGATGCGCGCGCGGCGAACGCTGCCAGTGCCCAGCGCAGTTTCGTCCTGACCAGCCGGGCGGCGGTCGATCCGGTGGCCACGCCATGACGCGTTCCAACCGTGGTTTCGGCCTGATCGAGTTGCTGATTGCTCTGGCTTTGGGTTTGATCGTTGTACTCGGTGTGGTGCAGATTTTCATCGCCGCAAAAAACACCTACGTCAGCCAGAACAGCGCCGCAGCGATGCAGGAGGATGCGCGCTTCGTCCTCAGCAAAATGATTCAGGAAATCCGCATGGTCGGCATGTTCGGTTGTCTCGGCACCATCGTCGACTCCAGCTCAGCAGGGGATTTCAACGCCGCGCAACTTACCCCGATCAACTGGGACAACGCCAGTCTCAAGCTGACCCTGGTCACCGCCGATGTCGGCAGCGGCGGGGGAACGCCGACCTGGACGGTGATTTCCGATTGTCGCAACAGCGCGGTCGCCTACAGCGGATTGCGCAGCCCGACCACGGGGCAGATCGCGTTCCCGATCCGGCGCCTGATCTACAGCTTCAGCAATAATCAGATCCTCATGGGCACCGGCAGCGGCAATCCGGCGCAGCAAGTGCTGGTGAACAACGTCAGCGCCTTCAACGTCACCTTCGGCCTGGCCAGCTCGGCGACCGACGTCGCAGCCTCAACCTACAGCAGCAACCCTGGCGATCCCGCGCGCATCCGCAGTGTGCGCCTGAGCCTGACCCTCACCGACCCGAACAATCGGGTGCGCAATCAAACCTTCAACGTGGTTGCGGCATTGCGCAATCGCTTGCCATGAGGGGGCGGCGATGAGGATTTCCTTGCAGCAACGTCAGGCCCAGCGCGGCATGGTCTTGTTGGTCAGTCTGGTGTTTCTGCTGTTGCTGACATTGATCGGTTTGTCCTCGATGCAGAGCGCCAACCTGCAAGAGAAAATGGCCGGCAGCGTAAGCCTGCGCAATCAATCATTTCAGGCGGCCGAAGCGGCATTGCGTGTCGGCGAGAGCGCAGTGCAACTGGACAGTTATTCGTTGGCGGTGTGCAGCGGCACGAGCCAATGTCTGCCGCCGGCGGAATCGTCATCGGTCAGCTCGGCCAGCTTCAATTCGACCTCCGGGGTGACCTGGATCGCCGCCGGTAATGGCTTTTATGGCGTGCAGAACATCGGCACGACCCTGACGGCGGTGAACGTGCCCAGTAACACCTCGGCAACCTTATATCGAGTGACTGCGGTCGGCATCGCCGGCAATTCGCGTAGCGTGGTGGAGAGTGTCTATGCGAAGTATTGAGCGCGGCGTGTCGCTGCTGATCGGCATGCTGCTGAGTTGTTACCTGGCGGCACCGGCCTGGGCTTTCACGCCTTCCGATTCGCCATTGCTGAGCGCGGCTGCGGTAGCGCCAAACGTGATGCTGCTAATCGACGACTCCGGCAGTATGAACAGCATCATCTACGCCGCCGGATTCGACCCGAACGTCAACCGCACTCCCGCCCGGCAGTGCAATGCCTTCCTCGGCTTGTGCTCTGCACTCAATGCACCGCAGATTACTGGCGACACAGTGTTTCTATCGAGCCTGCCAACCTCCGGCTGCTCGGGAGGCGCCTACGCGTTCTACAACAACAGCGTGGCGCCGTTGTGCCTCAAGCTGCCCGACCCCGTAGGCAATGAGAACACTCGGTATTCCGCCGATTACATTTCCTACATAGTCGGCCTCGCCAACAGCAACGGCACCCGCGACTTCACCACGGGGGCGATCCCCAACGATTACCGGATGAACGTCGCGCGCAACGTTTCCACTGCACTGGTGAGCAGCAACCGCAGCTTGCGCATGGGCCTGTCGACATTCAATCCGGCGACCAGCAGCAACCCGGGCAACGGCGGTTTCATCGCCCGCTCGATCACCGATTTGTCACCCGTCGCGGGCAGCGTCACCCAGGCCCAGGCAGACACCAACTACAACGCGCTGATCTCATCGATCAACGGCTTGAACGCCGTGGCCAACACGCCATTGGCCGAGAGCTATTACGAAGTCACGCGCTACATGCGTGGCTTGGCGCCTTACTACAACGGCACACCGGCGACCTATACCAGTCCGATTCAATACCGCTGCCAGAAAAACTACGGCGTGGTGATTACCGATGGCTTGCCGACCTATGACCGTACCTTCCCGACCAACGATCCGCTGGGAGGCAGTCGCTTACCGAACTGGGATGGCGTGAATAACGATGGCGACAACCTCAACGGTGACGGCGAAGGTGACACGCTGTATCTGGATGACATCGCCAAATTCGCCTTCGACATCGACATGCGCTCGACCGGCACCGACGCCGCCGGCAAGAGCTGGAACGCGGTGGATTTTCCCCGGCAGGACATGAACACCTACACCGTGGGTTTCGCGGCGGATAACGACATGTTGTCCGACGCTGCCAGTTACGGGCAGGGCAGGTATTACCAGGCGACCGACAGCTCCGGGCTCAATGCGGCGTTATCGTCGGCACTCAGCGATATCACTTCCAAGGCCGGCTCCGGTGGTGCCGGTGTTGCCAGCAGCAGTACGTTGACCAGTGGCAGCAGTTTTTACCAGACAACCTACGATCCCAAGGATTGGCGCGGCACGATCAGGTCGTTCGGCTTTACCTCGACCGGCACGGTAAATACCTCGGCGGCGCAATGGTCGACCGACACCACCATCGTGCCCTCTGCTACAGCGCCGACTTTCCAGTCATGGAACACCTTGAGCAATACGCCCATTGCTCTGGCATTCGGCAGCTTTTCCCCAGCCCAGCAGAACACGCTGAATCAGGGCCTGCCCACCGGTATCAGCGGCACTGAACTGGTGGAGTGGAGCAAAGGGACCAACAGGACCGGGCTCAAAGTGCGCACTGCGCTGCTGGGCGACATCATCAATTCGCCGCTGGTGCTCGCGTCGCCATCAGACAAGTCCGCATCCGATCTGACGGGTGACAGCAGTTACACCAACTACCTGACCACCAAGGCTGCGAACATGAATGCCAGTCTGGTGGTGAACGCCAACGACGGTTTCGTCAACGTGATCAATTCGGCGAACGGCACCCGCCGTTATGCCTACATGCCTTCCAGCGTGCTGCCTTCGTTGCGGCTGATTGCGGATACCAATTACGTCAACGGCGTCAGCCACAAGTTTCTCGTGGACGGTCAACTCGGAGTGTTCGATGCGCAGGCCGGCACCACCTGGAGAACGCTGGCCATTGGCGGAACGGGGGCCGGTGGCAAAACCTTCTACGGACTGCAACTGTTCGATGCCTCGGCAGGCAACGTGATCAAGGCACTGTGGGAAGTCAGTGCGCCGGCTACGGCAAATGCGTCGAATGCTTTCAATGATCTGGGTTACGCCTACGCGCGTCCGGAAGTGGCACGCTTGGCCAATGGTCGCTGGGCGACATTCATCGCCAATGGTTACGGCAGCAATTCGGGGGTTGCAGCGTTGTATGTACTGGATGCAATGGATGGTTCGCTGATCAGGAAAATCGTCATCGACAGCACGGAAACCACTAACGGTCTGTCTTCGGTAAAACTCAGGGTCAATTCCTCGAACGTGGTGCAGGCTGCCTACGCTGGTGACCTGAAGGGGCGTATGTGGAAATTCGACTTGAGCGCACCCGGGGCAGAAAGCTGGGGCGTGGCGTTTGCCGGCAAGCCTTTGTTTACCGCCCCGGGTGGGGCAACGCAGCCGATTACTGCGCAACCGCTGCTGGCGGATAATCCGCAGGGCGGCAAGCAAGTGTTCTTTGGCACCGGCAAGTTCAACGAGACTGCCGACAAGACCAACAAGGATCTGCAGGCGTTCTATTCAATCTGGGATGCAGAGGGTGGGGCCGGCCAAATCACCGTCAGCAGTTTGCAGGCGCAGGCGATTACCGGCTCGTTCTCCGGCAGTTCCGGGCAGTTTCTGACCACCAGCCAGAATGAAACGACCTATCCGGCAGAGAAAGGCTGGTATCTGCCGCTGGTGTATAACAACGTGCTGACCGGCGAGCGCGTGATCAACCAGGCCAGCATTGTGCTGGGGCGAATCGTTTTTACCACCGCCAGCGTCGATACCACCGACCCTTGTTCGAGCTTTGGTACGGGCAGGTTGGTCGAACTCGATGCGTTCAACGGTAAGATGCTCAACTATGCCGTGATCGACACCACTGGCGACCGTTTGGTCGACAGCAACGACACGATATCCAGTGGCGTGGTATTCACCGGCGGCAATCCGACCCTGAACTTCATTTCCGCCGGTGGTACGGGAAAGTACGTTACCGACACCAGTGGCGTCATCACCACCATTGTAGAGAAGGGTGGCGGCGGCAGCCGTCGTATCATGTGGCGACAAATCCAGTAAGCGAGAATTTGAGGCATGCGCAGAACCAGCCGAGGTTTTACCCTGATCGAGATCATGATCGTTATCGCGATTATCGGGATCATCCTCACCATCAGCATTCCCAGCTACAACGAATACGTGAAGAAGGGCCGTCGCGCCGAAGTGGTTTCGCTGCTCTCGGAGCAGGCGCAGACCCTCGAACGCTTCTACACCCGCAACAATGTCTACACCGGCGTCACCGGACTGAGCACGGGCAATGATTTCTACACCATCACCCCGACGCTGACCGACCAGACCTTTGTGCTGACCGCGGTGCGTAAAACCGGCTCGGCCATGGCCACCGACAAGTGCGGAGATTTCACCCTCACCAACACCGGCGTGCGAAGCATGAACAACGCGGCCACCGGAGTGACCGCCAAGGATTGCTGGGGCCGCTGACGCATTCTTTTTCGGGCGCCTTTTGCGCCCACTGTCTTTTTACGGTTGGATCAAACATGACCAGGCAACAGCAAGTGGTGATTGTCGGCGGCGGGGTGATTGGCCTGCTCACCGCCTACAATCTCGCCTCCGAAGTGCGCAGCGTGGTGCTGCTGGATCGCTCGAATGTCGGCCAGGAGTCGTCCTGGGCCGGCGGCGGTATCGTTTCGCCGCTGTACCCGTGGCGCTACAGCCCGGCGGTCACCGCGCTGGCGCATTGGTCGCAGGACTTTTATCCACAGCTCGGCCAGCGCTTGTTTGCCGACACGGGGGTTGATCCTGAGGTGCACACCACTGGCCTGTATTGGCTGGATCTGGACGATGAAACCGCAGCCCTGGCCTGGGCCGAGCGGGAAAATCGGCCGCTGCGGGCTGTGGATATCTCGGCGGCACATGACGCGGTGCCGGTGCTCGGCAGCGGTTTCAGCCGAGCGATCTACATGGCCGATGTCGCCAACGTGCGCAATCCACGGCTGGTCAAATCGCTGAAAGCCGCGCTGCTGGCGCTGCCGAACGTGACGATTCATGAACAATGCGAAGTCAGTGGCTTCGTCCGCGAGGGCGAGCGCGTGGTCGGCGTGCAGGCTCCGACGGGCGTGATCAACGGCGACCAGATTGTGCTGACAGCGGGGGCGTGGAGCGGTGATCTGCTCAAGACGCTGAACCTGTCGCTGCCGGTCGAGCCGGTCAAAGGCCAGATGATTCTTTATAAGTGCGCGGCTGATTTTTTACCGAGCATGGTGCTGGCCAAGGGGCGATATGCGATCCCGCGTCGTGACGGTCATATTTTGGTCGGCAGCACGCTGGAGCACGAAGGTTACGACAAGACCCCGACCGATGTAGCGCTGCAAAGCCTCAAGGCCTCGGCGATCGAATTGTTGCCGGCGCTGGCGGATGCTGAAGTGGTCGGGCACTGGGCGGGGCTGCGGCCGGGGTCGCCGGAAGGCATTCCGTTTATTGGCCGGGTGCCCGGGTTCGATGGGTTGTGGCTGAACTGCGGGCATTACCGCAACGGGCTGGTGCTGGCGCCGGCATCGTGTCAGTTGTTTGCTGACGTGATGCTGGGGCGGGCGCCGATTATTGATCCGGCGCCGTACGCGCCTGAGGGCCGGATTTAGTCAGAGGCGGGTAGACCGCCTTCGCGAGCAGGCTCGCTCCCACAGGAATACTCATTCCAAATGTGGGAGCGAGCCTGCTCGCGAAGGGGCCTTTAATCCAGGCCCAATTTCTTCAGCCGATAGCGCATCGACCGAAACGACAGACTCAACCGCTGCGCCGCCGCCGTGCGGTTCCAGCGGGTTTCCTCCAGCGCCTGCAAAATCAGTTTGCGCTCGACGCTCTCCAGATAATCCTCGAGATTGTCGATCTGCGTCAGATCGGCCATCGCCCCGTCCGCCGTGCAATTGCCTTCGCTCAAACGCAGATCCTGCGCTTCGATCGTGCGGTTTTCACACAAGGTGTGCGCGCGTTCCAGAACATTCTCCAGTTCGCGCACATTGCCGGGAAAGCGATAGTTCTTCAGCGCCTCCAGCGCTTGCGGGTGCAGGCGCGCTTCGGGTTGTCCGGTGTCTTTGGCCAGGCGCTTGAGCACGTGCATGGCAAGCGCCTCGATGTCGTCGCGGCGTTCGCGCAGGGACGGCACGCGCAGTTCGATGACGTTGAGCCGGTAATACAGATCCTGGCGGAAACGCTCGGCCGAAACTTCGGCTTCAAGGTCTTTGTGCGTGGCGCAAAGGATGCGTACGTCGACCACAGTTTCCTGCTGGCCGCCGACGCTGCGCACGGCTTTTTCCTGGATCGCCCGCAGCAGTTTCACTTGCATCGACAGTGGCAAATCGGCGACTTCATCGAGAAACAGAGTGCCGCCATGGGCCGCTTGAAACAGCCCCGGCTTGTCTTCGACGGCACCGGTAAAGCTGCCTTTGCGGTGACCGAAGAACTCGCTTTCCATCAGCTCCGATGGAATCGCCCCGCAGTTCACCGGCACAAACGGCTGGCTGGCGCGCGGACCTTGTTCGTGGATCAGGCGGGCGACCAGTTCTTTGCCGCTGCCGGATTCACCACTGATGTACACCGGCGCCTGACTGCGTGCGAGCTTGTCGATCTGCCTGCGCAGATTGGCCATCGGCGGCGAATCGCCCAGCAAGCGTCGCTCGATTGCCGTGCTCAAGCCGCCCGCTGTCGGCAGGCGCAGCGCCGAGCTGACCAGTTCGCGCAAGCGCGGCAGTTCCACCGGTTTGGTGAGGAAGTCGAACGCCCCGGCCTTCAGCGCATTGATTGCAGTTTCCAGGCTTCCGTACGCCGTGATCATCGCCACCGGCAGGTGTGGATCGCGTTGCTGAATGTGTTGCACCAGCTCCAGCCCGGTGCCGTCGGGCAGGCGCATGTCGGTCAGGCACAGGTCAAAGTGCTCGCGCTGCAACAGCGCCTGAGCTTCGCCCAGATTGCGTGCGCTGAAGGTTTCGAGTTTCATCCGTCCCAGGGTGATTTCCAGGAGCTCGCGGATATCCGGTTCGTCGTCGACGATTAGAATTTTTTGCCGTGGGCTTGTATTCAACTTTGTTTCCGTCCGTGAGCAAAAGTGATGCAAAAGCAGCCGCCGCCTTGGCGTGATTTGAAGTCTAGGCGTGCCTGGTTGCTTTCGCACAGCTCACGGGACAGATAAAGGCCAAGACCGGTGCCCTGGCTGCTGGTAGTGAAGAAGGGTTCAAAGAGATGCGCCTGTTCATCGGCCGACACGCCGGGGCCGTTGTCTTGGACCTCAAGCACCGCCAACTGACTGTCCGGGTCGACGAACAGTGCCAGCCAGACGTCGGCCTGCTCGTGCATTTGCGCACTGTGACGCCAGGCGTTGCGGATCAGATTGTCGAGAATCTGCCGCAACTGGTTGGGGTCCATCAGCGTGGTGAAATCGCCGGAATTGATTCGCAGATGAATGTGCTGGCGCTCGTTGGCCTGCTCGCGGATTTCGCCGACGAAGTCTTCCAGCCACGGCTTGAGGTCCAGCCGTTGCGGCGCGCTTTGCTGGCGGCGGGACAGTTGCAGGACGTTTTCGATGACTCGGTTCATGCGCTGGGAGTGGTCTTGAATAATCTGCGTCAGACGCCGATCTGCGCTATCGAGTTCCTCGGACTCGGCCAACAGCTGCGCGGCATGACTGATCGCGCCCAGTGGATTGCGAATTTCATGGGAGATGCCGGCGGTCAAACGCCCGAGCGCAGCGAGCTTGAGTTGCTGCGCCTGTTGGGTGATTTGCGCCAGGTCTTCGAGAAACACCAGCGTCTGCTGGTTCGGACTCTGCTCAAGGGCGATGAAGCTGGGTTGCAGCTCAAGGCCATTGCCGGGGATTTTCAGGCTCTGCGGGCGCAGGGTCGGGTTGTTGCGCCACAGTTGCAGGCGCTCGACCAGTGCTGGCGAATATTCATCGATCAAATGACCTTGCAGGTGACTATGGCCGAGCAGACTCTGCGCACTGTGATTGGCCAGTTGCACCCGGCGTTGTTCGTCGAGTACCAGAATGCCGGTGCGCATGCGTTGCAGGATCAACGCATTCAACGCCTCCAGGCTGACCACCTCGCTGGCGCGCTGTTCGGCCAGGGTCTCGCTGACTTCGAGGCGACGAATCAACCCTTGCACCAGCAGCGAGGCGGCAAAGCACAGCGCGCCGAGGGTGCCGGCTTGCAAGTAGGCGTTGGCGCTCAAGGGGCGGCTGAGCCCCAGCAGAAAGCTCAGGCCGACAATGCCGATCGCCGCGATGGCGGCAATCAGCAGGCCGATGCGTCGGCGCAGCAGGGTGTTGCTGATCGCCACCGAGACCACCAGCAGATTGCCCAGCGCACTGGCCACGCCGCCGGCCGCGTAGAACAGGCCGCACAACAGCAGCACATCGACAAGGGCCAGGGTGAACAACTGCGCCGGGCGCCGGGTGTTTTCGAGGAACACCACCAGCAGCATATTGATGATCAGGTACAGCCAGCTGCCGCCGCGCAGCAGGTCGTCGTTGGCCGACGTCAGCAGGCGGTTGTCCATGTTGCTGGAGATCAGCAGCACCAGAGTGATGCCGACACTTAAACGGTACAGATGATAAAGGCGCAGCAGACGCTGCGCCTGTTTCTGGTCGGCGTTGGCGGCCTCAGCGACCACTGGCGCCCGGGCCTTGCTCCAGATGAGCCTGGCTGCAATACCACAGTTGCTGGTTGCCCAGCGCGCGGTCGCGGGGCAGGTGCACGCCGCAGTGGGCGCAGCGCACCATCGGCGGCGCATCCTGTTCGCGCGGCGATCGGGTGGACGAGGCGGGGGCCTTGAATTTGCGCCAGAGCCAGATGGCGGCGAAGATCAGGGCAATCCAGAACAATAAACGAAGCATGATGAGCGGCTTTTCGACTGATGATCCGGCAGTTTAGCCAAGGACCCGATCAGCGCACAGCCTATTAAAGCGCGGCAATAAAAAAGGGAGATCCGCAGATCTCCCTTTTTCGTACCGCCGGTGTGATCAGTCGAACACGCCGAAGGTCATGTAGCTGAACCACGAGCGATCGGTGTCGCTGGATTCCGGCTCTGGCTCTTCGATCACGTCGCCGTTTTCGTCCTTAGGCTTGAGCTCGTTCGGGATCGCATCTTTCGCGTCCTGGAACTGCTTCTGCACGTCCTGGTTGGCGCGGGTTTCGCCCGGCGGCAGCGGTGGACGCGATTCGATCAGGCCCAAAGTTGCCTTGCTCAGGAACGAACGGTTGTCGGCCTCGGCTACGCGTGGCACGAACTGGCCATCTTGCAGGCTCGGGTGATCCGGGTAGTTGAGCTTCAGGGTTTCCAGGCTGGTGGCGGCCAGATCGTCGAGGTGCAGACGCTGGTAGGCTTCGGTCATCACCGCCAGGCCGTCGCCGACCGATGGGGTTTCCTGGAAGTTTTCCACGACGTACTTGCCACGGTTGGCAGCGGCTACATAAGCCTGACGGGTCAGGTAGTAGTCAGCGACGTGGATCTCGTAGGCCGCCAGCAGGTTGCGCAGGTAGATCATGCGCTGCTTGGCGTCCGGCGCGTAGCGGCTGTTCGGGTAGCGGCTGGTCAGCTGCGCGAACTCGTTGTACGAGTCGCGGGCGGCGCCCGGGTCACGCTTGGTCATGTCCAGCGGCAGGAAGCGCGCCAGCAGGCCGACGTCCTGGTCGAACGAAGTCAGACCCTTGAGGTAGTACGCGTAATCCACGTTCGGATGCTGCGGATGCAAACGAATGAAACGCTCGGCGGCAGACTTTGCAGCTTCCGGCTCGGCGTTCTTGTAGTTGGCGTAGATCAACTCCAGCTGAGCCTGATCGGCGTAGCGACCGAACGGATAACGCGACTCCAGAGCCTTCAGCTTGGCTGTGGCGCTGGTGTAGCTGTTGTTGTCCAGATCAGTCTGAGCCTGCTGATACAGCTCGGCTTCGCTGAGGTTTTCGTCTACGACTTCCTTCGATGAGCAAGCAGCGGTCAATGCGAGGATGGCGATCAGCAGCAGGTGTTTCACTTGCATGGCGGCTTGCGTCCCTATGACGGCCGCTGTCTTGGGCGGGGCCGTCCTGTTATGATGAGCGCCCCGTTGAAAAGCCTCGGGGCAAAAGACGCCGTATTTAACCACAAGCGCGCAGCCGAAACCAAAGGCTGTGCCGACGCCCAGTCCGAGCATGTCCGATAAAATTGAACTTCGCGCAGAGGTGCCGTCCGAATTGGGCGGCCAACGCCTCGATCAAGTCGCCGCCCAACTCTTCGCTGAGCACTCACGCTCGCGCCTTTCCGCCTGGATCAAAGAAGGTCGCCTGACTGTGGACGGGGCGGTCATCCGCCCGCGCGACATTGTGCATGGCGGTGCCATCCTTGAGCTGACTGCCGAGCAGGAAGCTCAGGGCGAATGGATCGCCCAGGACATCGAGCTCGACATCGTCTATGAAGACGACGACATCCTGGTGATCAACAAGCCTGCGGGCCTGGTGGTGCACCCGGCTGCCGGCCATGCCGATGGCACCCTGCTCAACGCTTTGTTGCACCATGTGCCGGACATCATCAATGTCCCGCGCGCCGGTATCGTGCATCGTCTGGACAAGGACACCACCGGTCTGATGGTGGTGGCCAAGACCATTCAGGCGCAGACCAAGCTGGTCGCACAATTGCAGAGCCGCAGCGTCAGCCGTATCTACGAGTGCATCGTCATTGGCGTGGTCACCGCCGGTGGCAAGATCAATGCGCCGATCGGTCGTCACGGCCAGCAACGCCAGCGCATGGCAGTGATGGAAGGCGGCAAGCCTGCCGTCAGCCATTACCGCGTGCTCGAGCGTTTCCGTTCCCACACTCATGTGCGGGTGAAGCTGGAAACCGGTCGGACCCACCAGATCCGCGTGCACATGGCGCACATCAACTTCCCGTTGGTCGGCGATCCGGCGTACGGCGGGCGCTTCCGCATTCCGCCAGCGGCCAACCCGACCATGGTTGAATCGCTCAAGCACTTCCCGCGTCAGGCCCTGCACGCGCGCTTCCTGGAACTCGATCATCCGACGAGCGGTGAGCGCATGAGCTGGGAATCGCCGCTGCCGGAGGATTTCGTCTGGCTGCTGACCCTGCTCAAGCAGGATCGCGAGGCCTTCGTCGGATGAACTGGCTGACGCCGGACTGGCCTGCGCCGGCCAGCGTCAGGGCCTGTGTCACCACCCGCGAGGGTGGTGTCAGCGAGGCGCCGTTCGACAGCCTGAATCTGGGCGATCACGTCGATGATCGTCCTGAAGCCGTCGCCGAGAACCGTCGGCGTCTGACCGAGCACTTCTCCATCCAGCCTGCCTGGTTGCAGCAAGTGCACGGGATCACCGTTGCGCATGCTGATCCGGGCATCGTTGCGACGGCAGATGCCAGTTGGACGGCAACGCCGGGCATTGCCTGCACGGCGATGACGGCGGACTGCCTGCCGGCGTTGTTCTGCGATCGTGCGGGCACTCGCGTAGCGGCGGCCCATGCCGGTTGGCGTGGTCTGGCGGCGGGTGTGCTTGAAGCGACCCTCGATAGCCTCGATGTTGCACCTGAAGACGTGCTGGTCTGGCTCGGTCCGGCGATTGGCCCGCAAGCCTTTGAAGTCGGCGCGGAAGTACGCGAAGTCTTCGTCAAGCAGTTGCCGGAAGCAGCGACAGCCTTCGCACCGAGCAACAATGCCGGCAAGTTCATGGCTGATATCTATCAGCTGGCGCGCCTGCGTCTGGCTGAACGCGGTGTTACCGCTGTTTATGGTGGCGGTTTCTGCACCGTGACCGATCCGCGCTTCTTCTCCTATCGCCGTGCGTCGCGCACCGGTCGTTTCGCCTCTCTTGTTTGGCTCACCCGCTAAACTCTCTGATCTGCATCAACTCTCCGACGCTTGAATCTCCCAGAATCGACCGCATCTACAGTGGTATCTGGCAGGTTTCTTTATTCAGGATGGTTTCTTAGGTCCGGCCTGCTCAAAAGGAAGGTGACCCATGCGTATTGACCGTTTAACCAGTAAATTACAGTTGGCCCTGTCCGACGCCCAGTCGTTGGCGGTTGGCCACGATCATCCGGCCATCGAGCCGGCGCACTTGATGCAGGCCATGCTTGAACAGCAGGGCGGTTCGATCAAGCCGCTGCTGATGCAGGTAGGCTTCGACGTCAACAGCTTGCGTAAAGAGCTGACCAAAGAGCTCGATCAACTACCGAAAATCCAGAACCCGACCGGCGACGTCAACATGTCGCAGGATCTGGCGCGCCTGCTCAATCAGGCTGACCGTCTGGCTCAGCAGAAGGGCGACCAGTTCATCTCCAGCGAGCTGGTGCTGCTCGCCGCGATGGACGAGAACAGCAAGCTCGGCAAGTTGCTGCTCGGCCAAGGCGTGAGCAAAAAAGCCCTGGAAAACGCGATCAACAACCTGCGTGGTGGCGAAGCGGTAAATGACGCCAACCACGAAGAGTCGCGTCAAGCCTTGGACAAGTACACCGTCGACCTGACCAAGCGCGCCGAAGACGGCAAGCTTGATCCCGTGATCGGCCGTGACGACGAGATCCGCCGCACCATTCAGGTTCTGCAACGCCGCACCAAGAACAACCCGGTGCTGATCGGTGAGCCTGGCGTGGGTAAAACCGCGATCGCCGAAGGGCTGGCGCAGCGCATCATCAACGGCGAAGTGCCGGACGGCCTCAAAGGCAAACGCCTGCTGTCGCTGGACATGGGCGCGTTGATTGCCGGCGCCAAATATCGTGGTGAATTCGAAGAGCGCCTCAAAGGCTTGCTCAACGAACTGTCGAAGCAGGAAGGGCAGATCATTCTGTTCATCGACGAGCTGCACACCATGGTCGGCGCCGGTAAGGGCGAAGGCTCGATGGACGCCGGCAACATGCTCAAGCCTGCGCTGGCTCGCGGCGAGTTGCACTGCGTCGGCGCGACCACGCTCAACGAGTACCGCCAATATATAGAGAAGGACGCGGCGCTCGAGCGGCGTTTCCAGAAAGTCCTGGTGGACGAGCCGAGCGAAGAAGACACCATCGCTATTCTGCGTGGCCTCAAGGAGCGTTACGAGGTTCACCACAAGGTGGCGATCACCGACGGCGCGATCATTGCCGCGGCGAAACTCAGCCATCGCTACATCACGGATCGGCAGTTGCCGGACAAGGCCATCGACCTGATCGACGAGGCCGCCAGCCGTATCCGCATGGAGATCGACTCCAAACCGGAAGTACTCGATCGTCTGGAGCGGCGCCTGATTCAGCTGAAGGTGGAATCCCAGGCCCTGAAGAAAGAAAGCGACGACGCGGCGAAGAAACGCCTGGAAAAACTCCAGGAAGAAATCGAGCGTCACGAACGTGAGTACTCGGATCTGGAAGAAATCTGGAACTCGGAAAAAGCCGAGGTGCAGGGTTCTGCGCAGATCCAGCAGAAGATCGAACAGTCGCGCCAGGAACTGGAAGCCGCGCGGCGCAAAGGCGACCTGAATCGCATGGCCGAGTTGCAGTACGGGGTGATCCCCGACCTGGAACGCAGCCTGCAAATGGTCGACCAGCACGGCAAGAGCGAAAACCAGTTGCTGCGCAGCAAGGTGACTGAAGAAGAGATTGCCGAAGTCGTGTCGAAGTGGACCGGCATCCCGGTGTCGAAGATGCTCGAAGGCGAGCGCGACAAGCTGATGAAGATGGAGAGCCTGTTGCACAAACGGGTAATCGGTCAGGAAGAAGCGGTTGTGGCTGTGGCCAACGCCGTGCGGCGGTCCCGCGCGGGGTTGTCCGACCCGAATCGGCCGAGCGGCTCGTTCATGTTCCTCGGCCCTACCGGTGTCGGTAAAACCGAGCTGTGCAAGGCCTTGGCCGAATTCCTTTTCGATACCGAGGAGGCGATGGTTCGGATCGACATGTCCGAGTTCATGGAGAAACATTCCGTGGCTCGTCTGATCGGCGCGCCACCGGGCTACGTCGGCTATGAAGAGGGCGGTTACCTGACCGAAGCGGTGCGTCGCAAGCCGTACTCGGTGATCCTGATGGACGAAGTCGAGAAGGCGCATCCGGATGTGTTCAACATCCTTCTGCAAGTGCTTGAGGATGGCCGGCTGACCGACAGTCACGGGCGTACGGTGGACTTCCGCAACACGGTGATCGTGATGACCTCCAACCTCGGGTCGATGCAGATCCAGGAACTGGTCGGTGATCGCGAGGCGCAGCGCGCTGCTGTGATGGACGCGCTGACGTCGCACTTCCGTCCGGAGTTCATCAACCGGGTCGACGAGGTGGTGATCTTCGAGCCGCTGGCGCGGGATCAGATCGCCGGGATTACCGAGATCCAGTTGGGTCGTCTGCGCAGCCGTCTGGCCGAGCGCGAGCTGAAGCTGGAACTGAGCCCGGAAGCGATGGACAAGCTGATCGCCGTTGGTTACGACCCGGTGTATGGCGCACGTCCTTTGAAACGGGCGATCCAGCGCTGGATCGAAAACCCGCTGGCGCAGTTGATCCTGTCGGGTCATTTCATGCCTGGCGACACCGCCACCGGCAAGGTCGAGAACGACGAAATCGTTTTCGGCTAAGCCTCAGCGGCAATGAAACCGGGAAGGCCTCGCATTGCGAGGCCTTTTTTTCGCCAGGCTGTTGAACTCAAAGGAAAAGGCTTGTAAAGTGCGCCCCGCAGTCAGTCACCGGCAGCGTTTCAACCCACCGGGTTGGAATCTGAAATAAGTTGCAAATCATTAACTTGAAAGCAATTTAGGGGGTTGACAGAGGTGTTCTAGGTTGTAGAATAGCGCGCCTCAGACACACGAACGCAGCGATGCGAACGGGTGGCGAGATGCAACAAAGCTTCACCGTTGTAAATTGAAATATGTAGTTCCGTGATAGCTCAGTCGGTAGAGCAAATGACTGTTAATCATTGGGTCCCAGGTTCGAGTCCTGGTCACGGAGCCAATTTCAAACCGGGGTATAGCGCAGTCCGGTAGCGCGCCTGCTTTGGGAGCAGGATGTCAGGAGTTCGAATCCCCTTACCCCGACCATATTTGGGTCGTTAGCTCAGTTGGTAGAGCAGTTGGCTTTTAACCAATTGGTCGTAGGTTCGAATCCCACACGACCCACCATTTTTGAAACCAGTTTGCGCTGGGATCGAATCTTAAGATCAGAGGCCAAAAGCGCTGATCGAAGAAGGCGATCTTTGAAAGGTCGCCTTTTTTTTACCGGGGTATAGCGCAGTCCGGTAGCGCGCCTGCTTTGGGAGCAGGATGTCAGGAGTTCGAATCCCCTTACCCCGACCATATTGAAAATCCTCGTATCGAAAGATACGGGGATTTTTTTTGCCTGCCGAAAGCTGAATCCCTTCAAGTCGTCATACAACCTGCCGATAGCCCGCTAACACGAGGGGACTGCCAACGCTTCGCCCCTTGATCTGGCCATTACAAGAATAAGGGCGTTCGTCATGTTGCTTCGTCAGTTGAATATTGCTCCCCGGGCTGCCCTGGGTTTTGCCCTGATCGCGGTGTTGGTGGCCTTGCTCGGCGTGTTTGCGCTGGGGCAGATGTCGAGCATTCGCGACAGTGAGGTGGCGGTGGAGAACCGCTGGTTGCCGAGCATCCGTGGCGGCGACGAGATCCGTGAACTGATGCTGCGCATCCGCACTATCTCCCTGCGCATGGCGCTCGATCAGGATCCGGCCAACATCGCCACCTACCGTGGCCAGATGGACACCCGCGACAAGGAGCTGAGCGAGAAGATCGCCGCCTACGACAAACTGGTCGACACTGCCGAAGGCCAGCAGCTGTATGACCAGTTCAAGAAAACCTTCGCCGCCTATCGCACTGGCATTGCCCAGTCATTCACCCTTGCCGAGCAAGGCAAGCGTGACGAGCTGACCAAATTGCTCCTGGTGGACATGAAGACCGTGGTCGACGGCTCCGGCAAACAGCTCAATGATCTCGCCGATCTGTTCGCCCGCCAGGTCGCTGCCGAAAGCGAGAAGTCCGCCGCGCATTATGAAACCTCGCGCACCATCGTAACTCTGTTCATTGCCTTGGCAGCGCTGGCCACGGTGGCGCTGGCGATGTTGCTCACGCGCAGTATCGTGCGCCCGCTGAGCAGCGCCGTGGATGCCGCTGAAAGTGTCGCCAAGGGCGATCTAACCCGACCGATCGAAACCCATGGCAATGACGAAGTCAGCCGCTTGCTCAAGGCCTTGGCGACGATGCAACAGAACCTGCGCGAGACCCTGCAAGGTATCAGCGGCTCAGCTACGCAACTGGCAACCGCCGCGGATGAACTGAGCGCCGTTACCGTCGACAGCACCCAAGGCTTGCAAGAGCAGAACAACGAAATCGAACAGGCCGCCACTGCGGTTAACGAGATGACCGCTGCGGTGGAGGAGGTCGCGCGCAACGCGGTGTCGACGTCCGATGCCACGCGCCAGTCCAGTCAGTCGGCGCAATTGGGCCAGGAGCGCGTCAGCGAAACCGCCAGCGCGATCAATGCGCTGGCCAGTGATGTGCAGAACACCGGTGAACTGGTGCAGTCGCTGGCCAAACAATCGCAAGACATCGGTAAGGTTCTGGACGTGATTCGCGCCATCGCCGAGCAGACCAATCTGCTGGCGCTCAACGCTGCCATCGAGGCAGCACGTGCGGGCGAAAGCGGTCGCGGCTTTGCGGTGGTGGCCGACGAGGTGCGCGCACTGGCGTATCGCACCCAGCAATCGACGCAGGAAATCGAACAGATGGTGCAAGGCATGCGCAGCGGTTCGAGCCAGGCGCTGGAGTCAATGCAGGCCAGCGCATCTCGTGCGGCGAGCACGCTGGTTCTCGCAGAGCGGGCGGGTGAGGCGCTGGTGACGATCACGGCGTCGGTGCACGAGATTCACGAGCGCAACCTGGTAATCGCCAGCGCTGCCGAGGAGCAGGCGCAGGTGGCGCGGGAAGTGGATCGCAATCTGGTGAACATTCGCGACCTGTCGGTGCGTTCGGCTGCGGGGGCTGATCAGACCAGCGCATCGAGCCATGAGCTGTCGCAACTGGCCAATGCGCTGCAGGGCATGGTGCGGCGGTTCCAGCTCTGATGAACAGCGATTCATTGCAGGCCTTCGCCCACTGATTTGAGAACAGCACGAAAAAATGTGGGAGCGAGCCTGCTCGCGAAGGGGCCGGATCATTCAACGACAGTGTTGACAGACCCACCGCTTTCGCGAGCAGGCTCGCTCCCACAGGTTGGCGCCTTAGTGCAGTTTCAGACGCGGTTCGGTGCCACGACCAATCTTGCTCCCCAGCATCAGCATCGCCGTGCGAAACGGCCCGTACAGTGCCATCTGGTGCATGCGGTACAGCGACACATAGAACATCCGCGCCAGCCAGCCTTCGAGCATCACGCTGCCGGTCAGGTTACCCATCAAGTTACCCACAGCAGAAAAACGCGACAGCGAGATCAGCGAGCCGTAGTCGGTGTACTTGTACTCCGGCAGGGTCTTGCCTTCGATGCGCAGTTTCAGCGACTTGGCCAGCAGCGACGCCTGTTGGTGCGCCGCTTGTGCGCGCGGCGGCACGTTGCGATCAGTGCCCGGTTGAGGGCACGCCGCGCAGTCACCGAAGGCAAAGATGTTTTCGTCGCGAGTGGTTTGCAGAGTCGGCAGCACTTGCAGCTGATTGATGCGGTTGGTCTCCAGACCGTCGATGTCCTTGAGGAAACCCGGTGCGCGAATGCCGGCAGCCCAGACCTTCAGGCTGGCCTTGATCTCGTTGCCATCGGCGGTGATCAGGCTGTCGGCAGTCACTTCGCTGACTGCTGCGTTGGTCATCACATTGACCCCGAGCTTCTCCAGGGTCTTGTGCACCGGCCCGCTGATGCGCTCCGGCAGGGCAGGCAGCACTCGTGGGCCGGCTTCGATCAGCGTGATGTGCATGTTTTCCGGTTTGATCCGGTCCAGACCATACGCGGCCAATTCATGGGCGGCGTTGTGCAGCTCTGCCGCCAGTTCGACGCCAGTGGCGCCAGCGCCGACGATGGCCACGCTGATCTGCTCGACCACGTCGGTCTGCCCGGCGTGGGCGCGCAGATAATGGTTGAGCAATTGCTGGTGGAAGCGCTCAGCCTGTTTGCGCGTATCGAGGAACAGACAATGCTGCGCGGCGCCCTGGGTGCCGAAATCGTTGGTGGTGCTGCCGACGCTGATCACCAGCGAGTCATAAGCCACTTCACGCGCCGGCACCAGCTCGACGCCGTTTTCGTCATAGGTCGCGGCCAACTGGATTTTCTTCTGCGCGCGATCAAGTCCGCTCATGCGCCCGAGCTGGAACTCGAAGTGGTTCCATTTCGCTTGGGCGACGTAGTTGAGTTCGTCTTCTGAGGAGTTCAGGGAACCGGCGGCCACTTCGTGCAGCAGCGGTTTCCAGATGTGGGTCAGGTTCGCGTCGACCAGCATCACGCTGGCCGTGCCGCGCTTGCCCAGAGTCTTACCCAGGCGGGTAGCCAACTCCAGACCGCCGGCGCCGCCGCCGACAATGACAATACGATGGGACATAGGGATAACTCGCAAGGTTTTTAAAGGAAATCGGTGCGGTTACCCGAGGGAGCGCAAGGCAGCTCATAACGTCAGGTAACTGATAAATCGGCTCAACAGGCCCAGACCAATGGTCACTGCCAGCACCAGCACCAGGAGCATCCACGGCCGGAAAGGCCGGCGCTCGACACGGTGTTGGGACAGTTGCAGGTACTCTTCGACATGCTTTTGGTCTTCGGGGTTCAGGCGGCTGGTCATATTTGCCTCGTCAGGTAGACGTTACTGAATGAGCACAGGCTACAGCGGTTTTCAGCCCGGATTGAACGCAGCGTAGCCGCTGTCCGGAACCGGTTCGACGCACACGCTATCGTCGAGGCGAATGATGCCGCTTTGTAACACCCGGGCAGTGATCCCGCCATGCCCGCGCACGGCTTGAAACGTGCCCGGGCCGAGATTGTTCTGCAAGCGTGCGCAGGGCTGACACCAGCCAGTGGTTTCGAGTATCGCTTGCCCGATGCGAAAGCGCCGCCCCTTCAGGCTAAACAAATTGATTCCGCTTATAACGAGATTGCGCCGCAGATCTTCAGGCCGGACCGGCTCGTCATCGGGACGGCCCATCAATGCATTGATCACCGCCAAGTGCTCCCACTGAATCAGCGTCACCTGTCGCGCATTGCGAACGCCCGGGCGGGCGTGGTCGCCGGTGAGCCCGGCTTCCAGCCGCGCCTCGACCGCCTCGAGCTCAAGCATCGGCCCACGGGACTCTGGACGCACGCCGATCCAGCGCACACGACCGGTTTGCGGAACCTCAGCGATCAACTGCTGCAGCGGCGTCACAGGCTGATACCCACGTCGAACACAATGCTGCGGCCGAGGTTGCTGCGCAGAAAGTCCGGTGCGTCGGGGTGGGCGAACAACACGCGGGCGAATGTCGGGCCGACCAGCGACAGCGAGCGCCAGCCCTGACGCAGATATTCGGTCGGTGGCGGGAAATGACTGTTGAGATCGAGCACTTCGCGCTTGAGGCTGGCGAAGGCGATGATGTCCAGTTCACCCAGATCCATGCCGCGTTCCTTGTAGTTGTGCGCCTTCTTGCGCAGGGTTGGCGCCAGACGCAGGAGAAATTCATTGGCCGGGATGCGTTTGGGCTTGGCTTCGCGGCGCACCAGTTGGCTCAGGGAAAACGCGCTGCGCCGACGCTGCAATTCGTCGCGCCACTCGTCATTGAGACGGCGGCCTTCATCGAGGACGAAAAAAACTTCGAAGTTGGCATCGCGGAACAGTACGTCCGGCGGCTCACCGGCCGGGGCGAATTCGTCGGCGCGGTAGGGGATGTTCAGACCTTGCAGCAGGCGCTGGCAGACCCAACGCTCACGCTCCCATTTGCGGGCATTGGACAGGAACGCGTTGGCCTGCTCGGCCGCGATGGTCAGCAGGCGTAAATAATCTGAATCATCCATAAGCCCAAGCTTAGCGTCCAAATGCGACAAGCAGATAGCTTTGCATCGGCTCAGACATAAACGTCGCGCGATTGCGCCCTTGTAGGAGCTGCCGAAGGCTGCGATCTTTTGCTTTTATAAACAAGATCAAAAGATCGCAGCCTTCGGCAGCTCCTACAAAAAAAGCGTGTCGAGTAGCAGGTGAGGGAATCATGATCGGTGCCGAACTGCTGTCCTCGGCAAGCCTGACGCTAGGCTGGCTGATTTATCTGCCGGTGCTGCTCTGGGCGATCATGCGTGCGCCATGGGTCGAGCTGTTCAGCGACAGTCGCCGGCAGCACTTGCTGTTCGGCACGGTGTTCGCGCTGTTTCTGCTGTGGCTGGTGCGCAGGGATTTCGACACCGGCGTGTCTTATCATTTCATCGGCATGACCGCGGTGACGCTGCTGCTCGATTGGCCGCTGGCGATCGTCGGCGGCCTGGTTGCGCAGATTGGCCTGGTGCTTTTGGGCCGTCAGGACCTGGCTGCGGTCGGCGTCAATGGCGCGTTGCTGATTCTGCTGCCAGTGCTGATCACCGAATGCGTGGCGATTCTGGTCGAGCGTGCGCAGCCACGCAATCCATTCGTTTACATCTTCTGTTCCGGTTTCTTCGCCGCTGCGTTGTCAGGCCTGTTGTGCCTGATTCTGAGCCTGACGTTGCTGTGGTACGACGGCCTTTTCGCCATGCCGGAATGGCTGGAAGATTTCGTCGGTTACCTGTGGTTGCTGCTGTTTCCCGAGGCCTTTATCAACGGCATGGTTGTCAGCGCGTTGGTGGTGTTCTGCCCGGAATGGCTGGAGACCTTCAACCGCACCCGTTACCTTTCGGCGCCGTGGAAGGACGACGATCCGAAGTCTTGATCCACATCAAACCGGCCAGGCCGCAGAGATTTCATGCTCGCGCAAATCCCTTCAGGAGCAGTGGCATGGGCGTGTACGAATGGGCGCGGCAGGAAACCCGGCAGAGTCTGGAGCTGGCGCAGGAAGTGGGCTTCGACCCGGGCCTGAGTTTGCGCGCCCTGCTCAGCGCCGTGGTGCAGCAGAGCAAGGCAGTGCGCAATGCCGAAGACCTGGCCGACGAGTTGCGCTTTCTCGCGGAGAACCTCGACGACAGTCAGGACTACTGCTTTATGCGGCCCTGATCAGCGATCAGTGACGCGGATCGAAATCGCCGGAAAACAGCTCGTCCTCGGCATCCGGGGCGAGCGGAATCTTGTGCTCTTCCGAGGCCCAGGCGCCGAGGTCGATCAGTTTGCAGCGGTCGGAGCAGAACGGACGGAATTTGTTCGCCGGGGTGAATTCGACGGGGGCGCCGCAGGTTGGGCATTCAACGGTTGGAATCTGGCTCATGCTTGGCCTCCGGATAAAGTCAGATAAAAGTGATGCAGACGCTCGACTTCGCTGTGCAGCCAGGCAAGGTCACGGTCGTTGACGATCACGTCGTCGGCACGGCTTACGCGGTCTTCACGGCTCGATTGCGCCTTGAGGATCGCCTGCACCTGCGCTTCGCTGGTCTGGTCACGCTGCAAGGTGCGTTCGATCTGCAGTGGTTGCGGCGCATCGATGACCAGAATGCGCTGGGTCATCGCGTATTGCCCGGACTCGATCAGCAACGGTGAAACCAGAATCGCGTAAGGCGATTTTGCCTGCGCCAGGTGATGAGCGATTTCTTCGCCGATCAACGGATGCAACAGCGCCTCTAGCCAACGCCGCTGTTCAGGGTCTTCAAAAATCAGTTTGCGCAGGGCGGCACGGTCCAGTGTGCCGTCGGCCTGCAACACGCCGGAACCGAAATGCTCGGCGATTTTCGCCAGCGCCGGACGCCCCGGTTCGACTACCCAGCGCGCCGCATGATCGGCATCCACCACGTGCACGCCGAGGTCGATGAAGTGCTGCGCCGCCGCGCTTTTGCCGCTGCCGATGCCGCCGGTCAGGCCGAGGATCCAGGGTTTTTCCACAGGGGTATTCATTTCAAACCGACAGACTGCCAATAGAAGTCGGTTATTTGACCACCCCAGAGCAAGGCAATCCAGCCGGCAATTGCCAGAAAGGGTCCGAAGGGGATCGGCGTCGAGGTTGCCTGGGCGCGCAGACGCAGCATGACGACGCCCAAAATCGCTCCCACCAAGGATGACAACAGAATCGTCAGCGGCAGAATCTGCCAGCCACCCCAAGCGCCAAGCAAGGCCAACAGCTTGAAATCGCCGTGACCGATGCCGTCCTTGCCGGTGAGCAGTTTGAACAGCCAGAACACCGACCACAGCGCCAGATAACCCGCCACCGCGCCCCACAACGCATCGGGCAACGCCACGAACACGCCGAAGCTGTTGACGATCAGCCCCAGCCACAGCAGCGGCAGCACCAGCACATCGGGCAGCAACTGATGTTCGCAGTCGATCAGACTCATCGCCAGCAAGCCCCACGTCAGCAAAATCAGCAAGCCCGCCGGCCAGCCGAAGCCCAGATGCCATGCGATGAATGCCGAGAGCAGGCCGCAGGCCAGTTCGGTCAGCGGGTAACGTTTACTGATCGGCGCCGAACAAGCCGAGCAGCGCCCGAGCAGGCACAGATAACTGAGCAGCGGAATGTTTTCCCACGGGCGGATCCGATGTCCGCAATGCGGGCACGCGGAGTGCGGCAGCATCAGGTTGTAGGTCGGCACGGGCGTTTCGCTGGGCAGGCCGAGCACATCATGGGCTTGCTGGCGCCAGTCACGCTCAAGCATTTTCGGCAGGCGCCACACCACAACATTGAGGAAGCTGCCGACCACCAGCCCGAGCAGCAGCGCGCTGACCACAAAGGCCAGCGGATACACGGCAAACAGTTCGTCGATAGGCATGTCAGATCGCTGAGCCGAGTTGGAAGATCGGCAGGTACATGGCCACCACCAGTCCACCGACGATGACCCCCAGCACCACCATGATGAACGGCTCCATCAGGCTGGTGAGGTTGTCGACCATGTTATCGACTTCGGCTTCATAAAAACCGGCGACCTTGTCGAGCATGTCATCCAGTGCCCCGGACTCCTCGCCAATGGCGGTCATCTGCACCGCCATATTGGGAAACACACCGGTGCTGCGCATCGAGAAATTCAATTGCATACCGGTCGAGACGTCTTGCCGAACTCGCAGCACCGCGCGCTTGAACACCACGTTGCCGGTGGCGCCCGCCACCGAATCCAGCGCCTCCACCAACGGCACGCCGGCGGCGAAAGTGGTCGACAGGGTGCGGGCGAAACGGGCGACGGCGGACTTGTACATCAAAGTGCCTACCAGCGGCAGCTTCAGCAGCCAGGCATCGCGGCGGTCGCGCAGGGCCTGCGATGTCTTCAACGCGTGGCGAGTGCCGAAAAACGCTGCCACCAGCGCAAAAAGAATCGCCCACCACCACTGCTGCATGAATTCCGACAGGCTGATGATCATCAGGGTGAAGCCCGGCAGTTCGGCGCCGAACCCGGAGAATACCGACTGGAACTGCGGCACCACCTTGACCAGCAGAATGCCGGTCACCACCGCCGCCACCAGCACCACTGCAGTAGGGTAAGTCATGGCTTTCTTGATCTTGGCCTTGAGCGCTTCGCTTTTTTCCTTATAGGTCGCCACTCGTTCGAGCAACGTGTCGAGAGCACCGGACTGTTCGCCGGCGTCGACCAGGTTGCAGTACAACTCGTCGAAGTATTGCGGTTTCTTGCGCAGGGCCGTGGCGAAGCTGTTACCGGCCGCGACCTCCTGTTTGACCTCGTCGACCAGTTTGCGCATGGCCGGGTTTTCGAAGCCTTCACCGATGATGTCGAAGGACTGCAATAGCGGCACGCCGGCCTTCATCATGGTCGCCATCTGCCGGGTGAACAAGGCGATGTCCTGCGGTTTGATGCGTTTGCCCAAGGTCAGCAGGGAGGCGGACTTCTTGCGCACCTTGCCCGGGTTGATCCCCTGTTTGCGCAGCTGCGCCTTGATCAGTGCGGGGTTCTGCCCGCTCAACTCGCCGCTGACTTTACTGCCTTTGCGGTCGGTGCCTTCCCAGGCGTAAACGCTGACTTTCGCTGCCTTGACCGCCATGTTCAATCCTTGGTGACCCGGTTGATTTCCTCAAGGCTGGTGATGCCTTGCATCGCCTTGTGCAGCCCGGAAGTGCGCAGATCGGCGAAGCCGTCGCGGCGCATCTGAATGTCGATTTCCAGCGAATTGCCTTCCGCCATGATCAACCGTTGCAGGTCCGGTGTGTTCTTTACCACTTCATAAATCCCCACGCGTCCTTTGTAACCGCCGTTGCAGTGATCGCAACCGACCGGCTCGTAGATCGTGAAATGGCCGATGCGTTCCTCGGGGAAGCCTTCCTTGAGCAAGGTTTCGTGCGGGATTTCCAGCGGCCGCTTGCAGTGCGCGCACAATTTGCGCGCCAGACGCTGGGCGATGATCAGGCTGACCGAGGTGGCAATGTTGAAACCGGGAATGCCCATGTTGTGCAGGCGCGTGAGGGTTTCCGCCGCGCTGTTGGTGTGCAGGGTCGACAGCACCAGGTGGCCGGTCTGCGCGGCCTTGATCGCGATCTCGGCGGTTTCCAGATCGCGGATCTCGCCGACCATGATCACATCCGGGTCTTGACGCAGAAACGAGCGCAGCGCCTGGGCAAAGTCCAGCCCTTGGCGGGGATTGACGTTGACCTGATTGATGCCTTCCATGTTGATTTCCACCGGGTCTTCGGCGGTGGAAATATTGATGTCGACGGTGTTGAGGATGTTCAGCCCGGTGTACAGCGACACGGTTTTACCGGAACCGGTGGGGCCAGTGACCAGAATCATCCCTTGCGGCTGTTTCAGCGCGGCCAGGTACAAGGCCTTTTGCTCGGCTTCGTAACCCAAGGCGTCGATGCCCATTTGTGCACTGGACGGGTCGAGAATCCGGATCACCACTTTTTCGCCCCACAGGGTCGGCAAGGTGTTGACGCGAAAATCGATGGATTTGCTTTTCGACAGGCGCATCTTGATCCGCCCGTCCTGGGGTTTGCGTCGTTCGGAAATATCCAGACTGGCCATGACCTTCAGGCGAGCGGCAATACGCCCGGCCAACTGGATCGGCGGCTTGGCCACCTCGCGCAGCATGCCGTCGGTGCGCATGCGCACCCGGTAGTTTTTTTCGTAGGGTTCGAAGTGCAGGTCGGAAGAGCCGCTCTTGATCGCATCGAGCAGCATCTTGTGCACAAAACGTACGACCGGGGCGTCGTCGGCATCGAGGCCGCCGATCACGTCCTGTTTGTTGTCATCGATGGACTCGACGTCGAGGCCGTCGAGATCGACATCGGCCATTTCTTCCAGACCCGAGGCGTGGCTGTCGAAGAACTTGTCGATGGCGTCGCTGAGCTTGTCGTCCTCGACCAGAATCGCCTCGGTGCTCAGGCCGGTGCTGAACTGGATGTCGCTGATCGCCTGCTGATTGCTCGGGTCGGAAAGGCCCACGAACAATTTGTTGCCGCGCCGCCACAAGGGCAGGGCGCAGTGCTGACGAACCAGTTTTTCACTGACCAGGCCCTTGGGCTGAGTCTCCTTGTCGAGGCAGCTGAGATCGAGCAGGGCCATGCCGAAATGTTCGGAAGCGATCTCGGCAATTTGCCGGCTATTGACCAGTTTGTTGTGTACCAGGTAATTGACCAGCGAGACGCGATTGCGCTGGGCCTGCGCCCAGGATTGCCGGGCACTTGTTTCCGTGAGCAGTTCGGCCTGGACCAATTGCTTGGCCAGACCGCTCAGAGCGATGTCATTCATGGGGATTCCGCACGCTTGCCGTTCATGACTTATAGCCTAGTCAAGTGACAGCGCCAAACACGGCCGGTGCAGGTGACAAAAAGTGTCAGATAGTGCGGTTGCGGGTTGTAGGAAACGGCGCAGAAAATCGCGCGCGCCCAGCAGGCGGGGCCTGAAAGGCGTTGGCATGGGCTGTGCTGAGCCTTGTTCAGATCATGAGATTTCGACTCATGCATGGAGCGTGTCTATGAAAAAACAACAAGGTTTCACATTGATCGAGCTGCTGATCGTCGTGGCGATCATCGGCATTCTGGCGACTATCGCCCTGCCTCAGTATTCGAAGTATCAGGCGCGGTCGAAGGTTACGGCGGGGTTGGCGGAGATTAGTGCATTGAAAGTGCCGTTCGAGGACACGATCAATCAAGGCACAGCTCCAACTCTGGCCAACGTTGCCAATGGTGCGACTACTACCTCCAACTGTACGTTGGCAGTTACAGGCACAGCCGCGACTGGCGAAGGCACGCTTACCTGTACCCTGCTCAATGCACCAGGTCCGGTGTTAGGTAAAACCATTACGCTTTCTCGTTCCGGGGCGGCGACGGGGAATACCTCCGGTGTTTGGACGTGTGCGACGACGGTCAACTCTGATTATTCTCCGCGCGGTTGCACGGCCAGCGGTACGTAATCACAAAGGTGAATAATCAGAATGCCCCGCACTGCGGGGCATTTTCATATCCCGACACTTCACAAAAGCTCCAATAATTTCAGCAGCTTATGAACTTTCCAGAAAACCGCAACTTGCATGCGAAGATTGGGCGAGTCATGCATTTTGCATGAAAACGAAAATAGCCTGTTTTCGTAACTCGTTGTTTTTAAACGAATTGGCATGCCAGAAAAAGTTGGCACAGCGTTCGCAATATCTCCGGTAACCCTGCTGACAAGCGTTACAGCAGACTTCCAGTAAAAACAGGAGTTACTCGTATGAAGAAGTTCGCTATCACTGCCGCTGCTACCGCTCTGACCCTGACCATGGCTGGTGGCGCTTTCGCCCAGTCCGCTCAGGCTACCCAAGCGCCGATGGTTCTGGCTGCCGGTGAAGTTACCGAAATGAAACAAGATACCAGCGACACCTGGATCACCACCAAGGTCAAAGCTGACCTGGTTACCGAAAAAGGCATTCCAGGCACCGACATCAAAGTCGAAACCAACAAGGGTGTAGTTTCCCTGTCGTCGACCACTGCGGTAACCGAGTCGCAGAAAGAAGTCGCCGTAGGCATTGCCAAGAAAATCAAAGGCGTTAAAGCGGTCTCCGCTGACGGCCTGAAAGCCGAGTAAGGCAAGACTTCTCGCCTGAACCGGGAGAAGACGCGACAGACGGGCCGAGCAATACGTCTGCCGCAACTTTAGAGTTCATGCGAACGGTCACACGGATGTGACCATTACAGGCCCCGGCACTTGTGTCGGGGCCTGTTCTATTTTGGGCAATACCAATGTGGGAGCGAGCCTGCTCGCGAATGCGTAGTGTCAGCCGACAAGTTCGTCAGTAGACAGACCGTATTCGCGAGCAGGCTCGCTCCCACAGGGTGAATTTCGTAAGGCTTAGTTACCGCGTTTGCTGTTGATCTGCCGCAGGCGATTGCCTTCGAAGCGCAGGTATTGATACATGCCGTTGTTCGGGCCGTAGGTCCATTCCTCGACCTGAAACTCTTCGCGGCGATTGGCACTGCGCTTGTAGCCGAGCACGTCGCGACTGACCGGCTCGCCGCATTTTTGCTGCACCTCGCTGGCGCGGTCGCCGAGGCTGATCAACTGGCTGCCGCAGCGCAATGTATCCGAAGCCGACGCGTGGCCGGCGGCGCAGGTCAGAGCGAGCACAGCCAGCCAGTTACGCACGGTCATTCTGCATCCAGGTGCATTTGCGTGACCACGCGGCCATCGCTTTCGGCCTCGCCGAGGTTGGCGTCGATGAAGTACACGCGGTCATCTTCCAGCTTGCCCTTGTCGACCAGGTAATCCTTGATGGTGCTGGCGCGATCCTGGCCCAACTGTCGCAACAGCACCTCGCTGCCGCTCCAGAACGCGATCACGCCTTGGCGCATTTTTGCCGTGCGTTCTTCCTTGCCCAGGTCTTTCCATTCTGCCGGTGGCTGGGTTTTCAGGCGGGTGCGGTAAATCCCTTCGAGCAATGCGCCTTTCTCGCCTTCGGGTACTTGCAGCAGCGAGGCCTGGGCCGGGACTTTGTCGCCACGGCGCTGGAGCATCTTGTAGTAGTTGTATTGGTATTCGCGTTCCAGACGTTGCTCGGCGAGCAGTGGCCCATCACTGCTCTTCGCGGCAGTGCCTTCGATTTCCAGGCGCAGCGCCGGACGTTCCTTGAGCGCTTGCGACAGTTTCACCAGCGCCGCTTCGGCGTCTTTGCTCAGATCGCTGGAGCCCGGCGCGAAGGACACCGTGCCGAGGTCTTCGGAGCCGCCGCCACTGACCAGCCCGCCGATCATCTTGAACGGCGCGGCGGCGGCTTTGACGATCAGGTTGCGAAGGGTCTGCCAGACGATCGGCATCACGCTGAACTGTGGATTATTCAGGTCGCCGGTCACCGGTAATTCGATGGAGATCTTGCCGTCGACGTCCTTGAGCAGGGCGATCGCCAGTTTCAGCGGCAGACTCACTGCATCAGGGCTGTCGACCTTCTCGCCCAGTTGCAGCTGCTCGACGACGACTTTGTTCTCGGCTTTCAGTTGGCCCTTGGTGATCAGGTAGTGCAGATCGAGGTTGAGCCGGCCCTTGCGGATGCGGTAGCCGGCGAACTTGCCGGAGTAGGGCGTCAGGGTCGTCAGTTCGACGCGCTTGAAGCTGGTGGCGATGTCGAGGCTGGCCATCGGGTCGAACGGATTGACCGCACCCTTGATGGTCACCGGCGCATAACGGTCGACCTTGCCTTTGATGTCAACGCTGGCCGGTTTTGCCTGACGGCTGTCGATGGTGCCGATCTGACCGTTGAGCTGCTGCACGGCGGTGGCGAAATTCGGCGTCAGGCTGAAGTCGGCAAAGTTGGCCGAGCCGTCGTTGATCGCAATCGCACCGATGTGAATGCCCAGCGGTTTGTCCTTGCCGGCCGGTTTGGCTGCGGTGCTTTTTGCTCCGCTGTCGGCCGGTTGCGGGATCAGCAGGTCGTCGACGTTGGTGGTGCGATCGTCGTTGATCATGAAACGCACATACGGCTGCAACAGGTTGACCTTGTCGATCGACAGGCTGTCGCCGTGCTGATAATTGATGCCGTCGACCACCACTTGCTGCCATTTGAGGAAGTCGCGGGTCTTCAGCGTATCGAGGGTGTGCAGTTGATCAATCTGCGCGCGGCCGGTGACGCTGAGGGCCAGTGGCTCGGTGCTCTTCAGGTTGACCTTGAGGTCACTGCCGAGCATGCCGCTGCGCAGTTCCAGGCGAATGAACGGGTTGATGTAGGACTGCGCGACACGCAGGTCGACGTCCTCGGTTTTCACGTTGAGCTGTGCGTTGACCGGGGCCAGATTGACCGTACCGTCGGCGCTGATCTTGCCTTGCTTGCCCAGACCGCTGTCGAGCTTGAGCTTGAAAGGCGAGCCGTTGAGGCTGTCGAAATCCTGCAGGTCCACGTTCAGCGGGGTGATGTCCAGCGCCACCGCCGGTTGCGCCGAGCGGTCGGCGAGATGGACCGTGTAGTTGCGCAGTTGCACATCCTTGACCAGCACCTGCCATGGCTTGCTCGGGGCGCTTGGCTCAGGTTTCGGCGAGTCGGCGGCGGCCGGTGTATCCGTAGGTTCGGCAGCGGCTTTGGCCGCCGGTTTCGACGGTTGGCTGGCGAACAGCTTCTGCCAGTCCAACTGGCCGTCGGCTTCCAGCGCCGCCCAGGTTTCCAGTTTGTTGCTGCGGATCTTGCCGACCACCACTTGCTGCTTGGCCAGGTCGAGCGAGGTTTCGCTGACGTCGAGGCGTTCAAGCCTGGCCAGCGGACGTCCGTCCGGAGCCTTGATGGCGAACGGCGCAATGCTCACCGCGACGTTGTTCAGCAGCAGTTCGGTCTGTTTTGACAGGTTGAGTTTGTACTCGGTGCTGAGGCTGACCACGCCGTTTTCCAGTACCAGCGGCACGGCGTCACGCACGTAGGGCCAGAAGGATTTCATCTGGCCATCGGTGACTTTCAGGGTGCCTTCGGAGGTGAACGGGATCAGGCTGAAATTGCCGGTCCAGTCGATCCGCCCGCCAGCGGGGCCGATGGCGACGAGGGTCATGTCGGCGCTGTCCTCGGGCAGGGTGCTGAGGTTTTTCAGCTCGAAACTGAGGTCGTCGTAAAGAAATTCGATCGGCTCACTGGGCCGCATATCCTCGAAATGCACCACGCCGCCGGCCAGTTTGATGTTGTCGATACGCAGCGGGAATGGCTTGGCGTCGGGATCGGCGGGTGTCGGCTCGCTCGGCGGCAGGTTGAACAGGCCCAGCAGGTTGAGCTTGCCGTCCTTGGCGAAGAGGATTTCGCTTTTGGGTTTGTCCAGTTCGATGTCGGACAGGTGCAGGGCCTTGGTCCACAGGCTGTCGATTTGCAGGTTGGCATAGAGGCGATCGAAGCCGACCTGCTCCTTGCCCGGCTCGCCGATGACCAGGCCCCACAGGGAAACTTCCAGGCTGAACGGGTTGAGTTCGATGCGCTGCAGATGCGCCGGCACCGTCGCGTAGTTGGCCAGTTGCTGGTTGGCCACGCGCAAGGCAATGCCCGGCAGGATCAGAAACCCCAGCAGGCTGTAGAGGGCCAGGGCTGTCAGCAGTGCGCCAATCGCGCGAATCAATCCTTTGGGCATGTGCGGCTTCATCTGTCTGAATCGGAGTGCCTTGGAGTATGGCACGCGATTCTGGTTCCGAAGTGCTTGATGTGGGACAGGATTGTTCAGAAATTTCTGTAGGAACAGATCTCCCTTGTGGGAGCGAGCCTGCTCGCGAATGCGCTGGTTCAGTGAAAAACAAGTCGACTGACACTGCGCTTTCGCGAGCAGGCTCGCTCCCACAGGGGAATGTAATCGCTCATGCCGGAGGGATCACAGCTGCAAGATCAGCGTTTTCAACGGTGGCTGCTGGTCCTGCGAGGGGAAGTCGGCGCCCGGGGTCATCACGCTCCATTCGCGCACCGGGCGGCCGGCTTTTTCGGCGCAGCGCAGCACTTGTTCGCGCCAGTCGTCCATGCTGACTTTCGCCAGGTTGTTGCAGCAGATCAGCACGCCATCGTCGGCGGTGGTCAGCAGCGCCGGTTTGAGCAGGCTCTGATAATCGCGTAGCAGGTCGACGGTGCCGAATGCGCTTTTGGCCCACGCCGGCGGATCGAGCAGGACCAGATCGTATTGGCGCTGTTCGATGCGCTGATAGCTCGGCAACTTCTGCCCGCGCCGCTGACTGATCGGCAGGCCAGCGAGCTGGCGGATTGCCGGAAAGTAATCGGACTGAATGAATTGCATCTCCGGCAGATGCGGATTGAGCAAACCATTCTCCCGACCGACCGCCAGATTGCCCTCGGCAAAGTCCAGGTTGCACACCTCGCGCGCACCGCCCGCCGCCGCACTGAGGCCAACGCCACAGGTGTAAGCGAACAGGTTGAGCACGCTTTTGCCTTGCGCGTGATCCTTGACCCAGCCACGGGTGTTGCGCAGGTCGAGGAACAGCAGCGGATCCTGCCCGGCATGACGCCCACGCACGCGGTAGTTCAGACCCCATTCATGCCCGACCAGATCGGCCAGTGCGGCGTCATCGGCTTTATAGACGCTGTCCTCGCGATCGATCCGCGAGTTGCCACGGGAGCGGTCGTTGTAGACCAGCAGGCTGTCGAAGCCCAGCGTCTGGTTGACCATGGCGTGCAGTTGCAGCAGATCATCACGTTCGAGCGTCTGGTGAAAACTCTGCACCAGCAGTTGCGGGCCGTAGCGGTCGATGGTCAGGCCGCCCGCACCTTCCTGGCTGCCATGGAACAGCCGATAGCAATCGGTGCCCTGGCTGTGCAGCGCAGCGAGCAGGTCCTGGCGTTGATCGAGGGCGGCGCGCAGCGCCTGATTCAAGGAAGACATGCGGGCGCCTTGCTGAGGGGAATTGGGGCGCGGGAGTTTAACAGTTTGCCGGGTGATCGCGTGATGGCCTTCGCGAGCAGGCTCGCTGCCACATGTGCAATGCGATCACCTGTGGCAGCGAGCCTGCTCTTGAATCTATTGATTCAAACGTTTATCAACGAGGTCCTGCACCACACTCGGATCAGCCAGCGTCGAAGTATCGCCCAGACTGTCGAGCTCATTGCAGGCAATCTTGCGCAGAATCCGCCGCATGATCTTGCCCGAACGGGTCTTTGGCAGCGCCGGCGCCCACTGGATCAGGTCCGGTTTGGCGAAGCTGCCGATCTCCTTGCTGACATGCGCCAGCAGGTCTTTCTTCAGCTCTTCGTTGGCCTCGGTGCCGTTCATTGGCGTGACGAACGCGTAGATGCCCTGGCCTTTGACATCGTGGGGATAACCGACCACGGCGGCCTCGGCGATGCTGTCGTGCAGCACCAGGGCGCTTTCCACTTCGGCGGTGCCAATGCGGTGGCCGGAGACGTTGATCACGTCGTCGATGCGTCCGGTGATCCAGTAATCGCCGTCCTCGTCGCGGCGGGCGCCGTCGCCGGTGAAGTAATAGCCGGGGTAGGGTTTGAAGTAGGTGTCGATCATCCGCTGCGGATCGCCGTAGACGCTGCGAATCTGCGCCGGCCAGCTGGATTTGATCGCCAGCACGCCACTGCCGGCGCCTTTGATTTCCTTGCCGACTTCGTCAAGCAACACCGGTTGCACGCCAAACATCGGTTGCGTCGCGCAGCCCGGTTTGATCCGCTGCGCGCTGACCAGCGGGCTGAGCATGATGCCGCCGGTTTCGGTCTGCCACCAGGTGTCGACGATCGGGCAGCGCTGTTCACCGACAGCATTGAAATACCATTCCCACGCTTCCGGATTGATCGGCTCACCGACGCTGCCGAGCAATCTGAGGCTGGCGCGCGACGTTTCCTTCAACGGTCCGGCGCCTTCGCGCATCAGCGCGCGCAGGGCGGTGGGTGCGGTGTAGAAAATGTTCACCTTGTGCTTGTCGATGACCTGCCAGAAGCGCGAACTGCTCGGGTAGCTCGGCACGCCTTCGAACATCAGTGTGGTCGCACCGTTGGCCAGCGGCCCGTAGACGATGTAACTGTGGCCGGTGACCCAGCCGACGTCGGCGGTGCACCAGAACACTTCGCCGTCGCGGTAATCCAGCACGTACTTGAAGGTCATTGCTGCTTGCAGCAGGTAGCCGCCGGTGGTGTGCAGCACGCCTTTGGGTTTGCCGGTGCTGCCGGAGGTGTAGAGGATGAACAGCGGGTCTTCAGCGTCCATCGGTTCCGGCGGGCAGTCGTCGCTGACCTCGCGCACGGCCTGGTGATACCAGAGGTCACGGCCTTCGACCCAATCGACCTGGCCCTGAGTGCGCTCGACCACCACCACGGTGCTGACGTTCGGGCAACTCTGCAGGGCTTTGTCGACGTTGTTTTTCAGCGGCACGAAGCGGCCGCCGCGCACGCCTTCATCGGCCGTGATCACGGTACGGCAGTCGGCGTCGAGGATTCGATCACGCAGGGAATCCGGGGAAAATCCGCCGAACACCACCGAATGAATCGCGCCGATTCGTGCGCAGGCGAGCATGGCGTAGGCGGCTTCGGGGATCATCGGCATGTAGATGCACACCCGGTCGCCTTTCTTTACGCCACGGCTTTTCAGCACGTTGGCCAGACGGCAGACGTGGTGATGGAGTTTGTTGTAAGTGATCTGCGCCGATTCGGCAGGATCATCGCCTTCCCAGAGCAGGGCGGTCTGCTCTCCACGGAGCTTGAGGTGACGGTCGATGCAGTTGTAACTGACGTTGAGCTTGCCGCCGGCAAACCAGGCGGCTTCACCGGTTTTCAGGTCATAGCGCTGAACGGTCTGCCACGGCGTGCTCCAATCGAGGAAGCGCGTGGCCTGCTCGGCCCAGAAGGCACTGGGGTGCTCAATCGATTCGCGGTACAGGCGCCGATACTCGTCCTGGCTCAACTGAGCGGCCTGGCGCACGGCATCGGCTTTGGGGAACGTGCTGATATCGAACATGACGGTTCCTTATTCTTGTGGTGCGACACGAATAAAGATGCGCCGAGCGCTGCACAGGTTCAAGTCATGCGCCAAAACAACTGTGGGAGCGAGCCTGCTCGCGAACGCGGCGGATCAGTCAACACAGTGTTGAATGACGCACCGATTTCGCGAGCAGGCTCGCTCCCACAGGGGAACAGCGTTGTGCCCGAAGGCTTTTATCAGCCGCGATGACGCCCGCGGAAGTAGTTGATCAGGCCCTGAGTCGAGGCATCGTCAGCCACGGTCTCGTCGCTGCCGACCAGACGGTTGTAGACGCCTTTGCCCAATTCCTTGCCCAGTTCCACACCCCACTGGTCGAAGGCGTTGATGCCCCAGACCACGCTTTGTACGAACACTTTGTGCTCATACATCGCAACCAGGGCGCCGAGGCGACGCGGGCTGATGCGTTCGACCACCAGGGTGTTGCTCGGACGATTGCCCGGGATCACCTTGTGCGGCGCAAGTTTGCGCACGTCGTCTTCGCCCATGCCTTTGTCGCGCAGTTCGGCTTCGGCTTCCGGCAGGGTCTTGCCGAGCATGAGCGCCTGGCTCTGCGACAGGCAGTTGGCGTACAGCCACTGGTGGTGGTCGGAAACCGGGTTGAAGCTGACGATCGGCACGATGAAGTCGGCCGGGATCAGTTGGGTGCCCTGGTGCAGCAACTGGTGATAAGCGTGCTGACCGTTGCAGCCGACGCCGCCCCAGATCACCGGGCCGGTATCGGTCGACACCGAGGTGCCGTCCTGGCGCACGCTCTTGCCGTTGGACTCCATGTCCAGCTGTTGCAAGTGCTTGGTGATGTTGCGCAGGTAGTGGTCGTACGGCAGGATCGCGTGGCTCTGCGCACCCCAGAAGTTGCCGTACCACACGCCGAGCAGCGCCAGCAGCACTGGCATGTTCTGTTCGAACGGCGCGGTCTGGAAATGCTGGTCCATGGTGTAGGCACCGGACAGCAGCTCCTTGAAGTTGGACATGCCGATGGCCAGGGCAATCGGCAAACCGATCGCCGACCACAGCGAGTAGCGCCCGCCGACCCAGTCCCACATCGGGAAGATGTTTTCTTCGCGGATACCGAAGGCCACAGCGGCGGCGTTGTTGCTCGATACGGCGATGAAGTGGCGATACAGCTCGGCTTCCGAGCCGCCCTGCGCCAGGTACCAGGCGCGTGCGGCCTGAGCGTTCTTCAGGGTTTCGAGGGTGTTGAACGACTTCGACGAAACGATGAACAGCGTGGTTTCGGCGCGCAGTTTCTGCGTCAGCTCGTGGAATTCGCTGCCGTCGATGTTTGCCAGATAGTGGCAACGTACGCCTTTCTGCGCGTAGGACAGCAGTGCTTCGGACACCAGCTCAGGACCGAGGAACGAACCACCGATACCGATATTGACCACGTCAGTGATCGGCTTCTCGGTGTAGCCACGCCACAAGCCATCGTGGATGCGGCCGACCAGATCGGTGATCTGGTTCAGCACCTTGTGTACTTCCGGCATCACGTTGACGCCATTGACCGACAACTTGTCGCCGACCGGGCGGCGCAGAGCGGTGTGCAGTGCCGGGCGGCCTTCGGAGGCGTTGACGATTTCGCCGTCGAACAGCGCTTTGATCGCGCCCTTCAGATCGACTTCATTGGCCAGGCCCACGAGCAGGTTGCGGGTCTCGGCGTTGATCAAATTCTTCGAATAGTCGAGAAACAGACCGCAGCTACTGAGGGTGAACTGATTGAAACGCTGCGGATCGGCGTTGAAGGCCTCGCGCATGCTGAAATCCTGCATGGCTTGGCGGTGATCTTTCAACGCTTGCCAGGCGGGCAGAGCGGTAACGTCGTGAGGAGTGCGGTAGTACGCCATCGCTGCGGTTTTCCTTTTTACTTGAACGGCCTTTTGAACACGGTACAGATCAACCACGGGTTTTTAGCGCATGGGATCAACTGCGTCGACACGAGATCTGGACACAGGGCGAATACAGTAAACCTCGCGCTGCGTTCTGTCTTGACTTTGTCTGACCAGATCCCTGTACTTTTTTAACATCCGTTGAGGAATCTGGCCGACAAACGGAGGTGCCCGGAAGACTTTCGCCCAACCGGCATGCACCGAAAACACCTGTGGGAGCGAGCCTGCTCGCGTAGGCGTGGTGTCAGGCAACTTATAAGTCGCTGATACACCGCCTTGGCGAGCAGGCTCGCTCCCACAGGGAAATTCGTTGCTGCTTAAATCGGGCTATCGAGATTCAGGTGCAGGTTGTCGATCAAACGCGTGGTGCCGAGGAACGCCGCCGCGAGAATCACCAGATCGCGATCCTCCGCCGTCGCCGGACGCAACGTCAGGCCATGGCGGATTTCCAGATAATCCGGACGCAGCCCCGCCGCTTCCAGCACCTGCAACTGCGCAGCGATCAGCGCCGGGTAATCGCGCTCACCTTGCTTGATTGCTTCGGCAATGCTGCTCAGCACGCGATACACCACCGGTGCCACGGCGCGCTGGTCTTCATTGAGGAAGCCGTTGCGCGACGACAGCGCCAGACCGTCCGCTGCACGCACGGTCGGCTCGCCGATGATCTGGATCGGCATGTTCAGGTCGTGCACCAGTGCGCGGATCACCGCCAGTTGCTGGTAATCCTTCTGGCCGAAGATCGCCAGGTCCGGCTGGACCATGTTGAACAGCTTGCTGACCACCGTCGCCACACCTTCGAAGTGCCCCGGACGGCTGGCGCCACACAGGCCTTCGGACAATTGCGGCACGCTGACCCGGGTTTGTCCGGCCATGCCGTCCGGGTACATCTCTTCAACCGTCGGCGCAAACAGCAGGTCGCAACCGGCTTCGAGGAGCTTTTCCTGATCGGCGGCGAGGGTGCGCGGGTATTTGTCGAGGTCTTCGCCGGCGCCGAATTGCAGCGGGTTGACGAAAATACTCGCGACGACGAAATCCACTCGCTGGGTAGCTTTGGTGATCAGTGCGACGTGGCCGCTGTGCAGGTTGCCCATGGTCGGCACGAAGCCGATGCGCTTGCCTTCACTGCGCGCGCGGGCGACGGCGGCGCGCAGTTCGCGTACGGTTTTGACGGTGTTCATGCAGAGAATCCGTGTTCGATGCCGGGGAACGTGGTGGCTTTGACTTCGCTGACGTAAGCCTTCAGCGCGGACTGGATGCTGTCCTGACCTTGCATGAAGTTCTTGACGAATTTGGGTACGCGGCCGGTGATCGACAGGCCGAGCATGTCGTGCAATACCAGCACCTGGCCGTCGGTGGCGTTGCCGGCACCGATACCGATCACCGGAATGCTCACGGCCTGGCTGATTTCTGCCGCCAGTTCGCTCGGCACGCACTCAAGCAACAGCATGGCCGCACCGGCCTGCTCCAGCGCGATCGCATCGGCACGCATCTGCCGCGCCTGGTTCTCATTGCGGCCCTGCACTTTATAGCCACCGAGAATGTTCACTGCTTGCGGGGTCAGGCCCATGTGCGCGCACACCGGCACTCCACGTTCGGCGAGCAGACGGATCGACTCCGCCAGCCACAGCTGACCTTCGACCTTGACCATGTGCGCGCCGGCCTGCATCAGCATGGCGCTGTTGTTCATGGTCTGTTCGAGGGTGGCGTTGGCCATGAACGGCAGGTCGGCGAGGATCAGGGCATCGCCATTGCCGCGCTTGACGCTGGCGACGTGGTAGGCCATTTCCGCCGTGGTCACCGGCAGGGTGCTGTCATGACCCTGCAGAACCATGCCGAGGGAGTCGCCGACCAGCAGCACTTCGACACCGGCCTCGTTGCAGGCGTGGGCGAAGGTCGCGTCATAGCAGGTCAGCATGGTGATTTTTTCACCTTTCTGCTTGAGGCTCTGGAGCGTGGTCAGGGTGATGGCTGGCATGTAAAAAATCCTCGTTCAGGCGCTCTGGAAACTGCTGCGAGTCACGCGCGTGATTCTTCATCTACTCAGGCGCACGGTCTTGTGTCGTGCTTTGAAAGGCCTGGATTGCGCCCGTTCATGCCGGGTTGGCGGCAGCGGGACGCCTATAGTCGTGATGAGCCAACAGGAAGTCAATTGCGGGTGTTACCGCATTGTTACGCGAGCGGTGTTACCGGCGTTACTGATGCGATTCAGCGGCGCGGCGTGGCTGATTCGGGGATTTTTGTCTGACAAAAACTGGAGATTGGCAGGTGACCTGTGGCGAGGGGATTTATCCCCGTTGGACTGCGAAGCAGGCCCAAATCTGAACTAGCTGTACACAACATGGGGCCGCTCCGCGACCCAACGGGGATAAATCCCCTCGCCACACAACCACATTTCACAGAAGATTTTTGTCAGGACTGGGAGAGGCGTTCGAGGCCGACGAACGGGCAGGCGGCCAGCAGGTCTGTCAGCGTGCGGCCATCAGCGAGACGCAGATCTGGCGGCGCGAGTTCAGCCAGCGGATACAGTACAAACGCCCGCTCCTGAATGTGATAGTGCGGCACTTTCAGCCGTGGCTCATCGATCAGGCGATCGCCGAACAGCAGAATATCCAGATCCAGCGTGCGAGGCCCCCAGCGCTCAAGACGCTCGCGGCCCTGAGCGTTTTCGATCGCTTGCAAAGCGTCGAGCAGCTCGATCGGTGCGAGCGAACTGTCGAGGGCGGCGACGGCATTGGTGTAACGCGGCTGGCCCGGCAGCAGCGAATCGCTTTGATAAAAGGCTGACACGCCGGCAAGACGTGTCTGCGGCAATTGGCCCAGCGCCGCGATGGCGCTGCGCAACTGGTCGGCCGGGTCAGCGAGGTTGCTGCCCAGGCCGATGTAGATGCGTTCCATCGCTTACTCGCCCGTCGCGCTCGAAGCACCGGCGCGCTTGCGCTTGGAACCGCCGCTGCGGCGACGTTTGCGCGGTGCGCCGCTGGCATCGTCGCCCTTGCCGCTGAGGTCGCGGATCATGTCGCGACGCTCGCTGTCATTGGCGTCCTGATAATCGGTCCACCACTCGCCGAGGCCATCGGTCTCCTCGCCGGCGCTTTCACGCAGCAGGAGGAAATCGTAACCGGCACGGAAGCGCGGGTTGTCCAGCAACAGATCGGCGCGTTTGCCACTGCGCCGTGGCAGGCGTTCCTGCATGTCCCAGATTTCGCGGATCGGCATGGTGAAGCGCTTCGGAATCGCGATGCGCTGGCACTGTTCGGCGATCAGCTCATGAGCCGCTTCCTGCATCGCCGGAATCGGCGGCATGCCACGTTCCTGCAGACGCAACACTCGCGCCGGCAGCGCAGGCCAGAGCAGGGCGGCAAAGAGGAACGCCGGGGTTACCGGTTTGTTCTGCTTGATGCGCAGGTCGGTGTTGGTCAGCGCTTCGCTGATCAGCGTGTGCGTGTATTCCGGGTTGTATTCCAGCGCCTCGGCACTGGCCGGGAACAGCGGGGCGAACAGTTGCAGATCGACCAGCATTTCGAAGGTGATCGCGCCGTGGCCGGAGAGGAACAGCTTGAGCACTTCTTCGAACAGCCGCGCCGACGGTATCTCGCGCAGCATCGGCGCCAGTTCGCGGATAGGCTGCACGGTGTGCTTCTCGATGCCGAAGTTGAGCTTGGCGGCGAAACGCACGGCCCGCAGCATGCGCACCGGGTCTTCCTGGTAACGCTGCTTGGGGTCGCCGATCAGGCGGATCAGGTGATTGCGGATGTCGTGCACGCCATTGGCGTAATCGAGAATGCGCTCACTGACCGGATCGTAATACAGGGCGTTGATGGTGAAGTCGCGACGTTGCGCGTCTTCTTCCAGGGTGCCGTAGACGTTGTCGCGCAGAATGCGCCCGCTCTCGTTGCGCGAAGACTGGTTGCTGTCTTCGTCGTCTTCGTTGACCGGGTGATTGGCGCGGAAGGTCGCGACTTCAATGATTTCGCGACCGAAATGGATGTGCACCAGCTTGAACCGGCGGCCGATGATCCGCGCATTGCGGAATTCGGCACGCACCTGCTCGGGGGTGGCGCTGGTGGCGACGTCGAAGTCCTTGGGCGTGATGCCCAGCAGCATGTCACGCACGCAACCACCGACCAGATAAGCCTGGTAACCGGCACCTTGCAGGCGTTCGACGATATTCACCGCATAGCGGCTGAACTGCGTTTTCTGCAGCGAATGTTGGCCGCTGTTGAGCACTTCAGGGGTACTGCGGATGTGTTGCGTACGACGCACGGGAGTTCGGAATGACTGGAACAGCTTCTTCAGCATGGGATGCACTGTTTGAAGGAATGTTCGGCCATACCAAATGAATGACCGCATGATGGGCGCAGATTCTAGCATTTAGTCGGGGGATGGTGTAGGACGCAGCAGATATGAGCTGCAAGCCGCAAGCTGCAAGGGTCGAAGGAGGGAAAGCAGGGGGATTTCACGGAAGGGAGAAACTACAAGGGGAGCCGAAGCTCCCCAAGAAGTAGTTGCGTGCTCTTTTTATTATTGATTCGGGCTTCTTGTTTTTGTTGAGTGCCCTCGCCACGAAGTGTTTCCTTCGTGACCCTCCCAATCGGGAGCCAAGAGCAAACGGATTGCTTTGGTCGCTGAATTGCAGTGATCTGTCGATCCAACCAGTACAGGCTCTGTCTTAGGACAGTTTTTGTTGTTCTCGGCCTGGTCGTGGGGCAAGCCCCAAATACAACGCCTCTCCAAAAGAATCAGTTAGCTGCGCCTCTCGCCGTCTTGTTTTTATTGTGCGTGAGTCGATTCGTCTTATTTTTATTGTCTTGTGCATTGCTTGTTATTGTTCTTGTACCAAACATATAGCAGGGTGCGTGCCAACTTTTGCCAAGCCCAGTAAAACAAGGGGTTAGGTCGATATAACCGTTTTGCAGGGGCGAAAAAAAGCCGGGGTTTCGTTACCGATAACCCCGGCTTCTGTTACGTGAATCGACTGCGGTAACAGTTTTTTCACATTGTCATGCGTTACCCGCGCACGCGGTGGGTAACGCTCAGCTCTCGCTGGCGACTCCGGTCTTGCGCCGTGGAATGCCCAGACGCTGGCGGCGTTCCCACAGGCATTTGCGGCTGACGCCCAGTTTGCGTGCCAGTTCGGTCTCGGTCATGTGGTCCTGATGCTCGAGGACGAAGTGCTGGAAGTAATCCTCCAGCGACAGATCCTCGGTCGGCTCATGGCTGCTGTTGCTGGCGTTACCGCCGGTTTGCGGCGGCAGACCGATGAACTCGTCGTCTTCGAGATCGCTCAGCTCGATGTCGATGCCCAGCAGGTCGGCCGAGATCTCCGGGCTTTCGCTGAGAATCACCGCGCGCTCGACAGCGTTTTCCAGCTCACGCACGTTACCCGGCCAGGAATAGTGCCGGATCGCCTGTTCGGCATCGGCGGCGAATTTCAGGTCGGTGCGATTGATCCGCGCGCTCTGGCGAGCGAGGAAGGCATTGGCGATTTCGTTGACGTCGGCGCCACGCTCGCGCAGCGGCGGCAGCTTCAGAGCAATCACGTGCAGACGGTAATAAAGGTCTTCACGGAACTGACCGATTTTCGCCAGGCTCTTCAGATCGCGGTGAGTTGCAGCGATCAGGCGCACATCGACTTTCTGTGACTGCACCGAACCTACGCGGCGAATTTCGCCTTCCTGCAGAACCCGCAGCAAGCGAGCCTGGGCTTCGAGGGGCAGTTCGCCGATCTCATCGAGGAACAAGGTGCCGCCGTCCGCCGCTTCGACCAGACCAGCGCGACCGGCGCTGGCGCCGGTGAACGCGCCTTTCTCGTGGCCGAACAGTTCGGACTCGATCAGGCTTTCCGGAATCGCCGCACAGTTCACCGAAATCATTGGCGCCTTGGCGCGTTTCGACAGATTGTGCAGGGCACGGGCCACCAGTTCTTTACCGGTACCGGACTCACCCTGAATCAACACGTTGGAATCGGTTGGCGCGACTTTGCGGATCTTGCTGTACAGGTCCTGCATCGGTGGGCAGGAGCCGATGATGCCAATTTCACCATTGCTGTTATCCACAGCGGCTTTGCCATTGCCGGCGGCAGGCTTGCTCGCCGTGGCTTCGCCGGCAGCCGGCGCCGACTGGCGATCGCGCAGGATCCGCGCAACCGCCTGGAGCATTTCATCGTGGTCGAACGGCTTGGCGATGTAATCGACCGCGCCCATTTTCATCGAGTCGACCGCCGAGCGCAGGCTGGCGTAACTGGTCATGATCAGCACCGGTGTGCCTTGCCCGAGCTTGATCAGCTCGGTGCCCGGAGCGCCCGGCAGGCGCAGGTCGCTGACGATCAGATCGAACGTAGGAATGGTGAAGCGTTCTTGTGCTTCCTGCACTGATCCGGCTTCGCTGACCTGGTACTGGTTGCGTTCCAGCAGGCGGCGCAAGGCGGAGCGGATAATGGTTTCGTCTTCGACGATCAAAATGTGCGGCATTGATTCGATACTCTCGACGGTCTCAGTTCACAGCGGACGTCGCTTCGACATGACGCGGTAAGGTCACCCGGATACGGGTGCCGCGTTGGCTTTGTACATCAGCCGGGCTGTCGATGGTGATTTGTCCATAATGCTCTTCAACGATGGAATAGACCAGTGCAAGGCCCAGACCGGTGCCTTCACCAGGATCCTTGGTGGTGAAGAAAGGTTCGAACAATCGGTCCATGATGCTCGACGGAATGCCACTGCCTTCGTCTTCGACGATCAGATCGACCGTGTGTTCGCCGGCTTCGCTCTTGACCCGTACCGCACTGTGCGGCGGCGAGGCGTCGCGGGCGTTGGAGAGCAGATTGATCAGCACCTGGGCAAGCCGTTGCGGATCGCCTTCGACCCAATGGTCGGGATCACACAGGTTGTAGAACTGCACTTCGAAGTTGCGCCGGTTCAGCGCCAGCAGGCCAATGGCGTCCTGCGCGACTTCGGCCAGACACACCGGTTCGTCGTTGTGCTGATGGCTGCCGGCATGGGCGAAGCTCATCAGCGACTGGACAATGCGCGAGACGCGTTTGGTCTGCTCGAGAATCTGCCCACTGATTTCCGTCAGCTCGCCGTCGTCTTCGCGCTCTTCGCGCAGGTTCTGCGCCAGGCAGGCGATGCCGGTGATCGGGTTGCCGATTTCGTGGGCCACACCCGCTGCGAGTCGACCGATGCTGGCCAGCCGTTCGGAATGCACCAGTTTATCTTCGAGCATCTGCGTTTCGGTCAGATCCTCGACCAGTAACACCAGGCCACTGTTACCCGGGGCCAACGGCTCGTCGATTGCCGCTTTGTGCAGATTCAGCCAGCGGGTCTGACCATCGAGGGCCAGATGCTGTTTGTGCAAATGCTCGTCGGGCAGGTTGATAAAGCCTTGCAGCAGTTCTTTCCACGGGTTGGCGATGGTGCTCAAGCGAGAACCGACCACTCGCTGTGCGGCGATGCCGGTCAGCTCTTCCATCGCCTTGTTCCACATCAGGATCTCCTGATCCTTGGCCAGCGAGCAGACGCCCATCGGCAGTTCCTGCAAGGTCTGGCGGTGGTAGCGGCGCAGGGCATCGAGCTCGGCGGCCAGGCCGGTGAGGCGCGAGTGGTAATCCTCGAGACGGCTTTCAATGAAGTGAATGTCTTCGGTGACGTAGTTTTCGCCGCCAGCCTTATAGGGCAGGAAGGTTTCCACCATATCCTGCGCAACGCTCGGGCCCATCAGGCCGGACAGGTTGGCCTCAATGCGGTCGCGCAACCGGCGCAAGGCATACGGCCGGCGTTCATCGAAGGGCAGATACAAGTCGCGCAGCGCTTGCTCGACTTCTTTCTGCGCAGCCTTGGCGCCGAGCGGTTTGGCCAGTTGCGTGGCGAATTCCTGCGGCGAGGCGGCGTGCAGTTCGCGGCGTTGCGGGCGCCGCACGTTATCCACCGCACAGGCTTCGGCGGCGCTGGCTTCTTCCGGGCTGGCGTTGGTGAACAGTGAGATCAGGGTGAACATCAGCACGTTGGCCGCCAGCGAGGCGATGGCCGCCATGTGCCAACTGGTGTCGTCGAGCACGTAGATCATGTTCAGCAGCGGGATATAGAAGCCCTGCAGATTGCCGACCAGCGGCAGCAGCATGGTCACCACCCAGACCGTGATCCCCGCCAGCAGACCGGCAATGAAGCCGCGGCGGTTGGCGGTGGGCCAGTACAACACCGACAACACCCCGGGCAGAAATTGCAGGGTCGCCACGAACGCGACGATGCCGAGGTTGGCCAGATCCTGCTCGACGCCGAGCATCAGGTAGAAGCCGAAGCCGGCCATGATGATCGCCACGATCAGCGCCCGACGGGTCCATTTCAGCCAGCGGTAGATATTGCCTTCGGCCGGCGGTTGATAAAGCGGCAGCACCAGATGGTTCAGCGCCATGCCCGACAGGGCCAGGGTGGTGACGATGATCAGGCCACTGGCGGCGGACAGGCCACCGACATAGGCGAGCAAAGCCAGCGGTTTGCTGTTGGCGGCAATGCCGATGCCGAGGGTGAAATATTCCGGGTCGGTGGTGGCGCCGAGTTTCAGCCCGGCCCAGAGAATCAGCGGTACGGCAAGACTCATCAACAGCAGAAACAACGGCAGGCCCCAACTGGCGCTGACCAGCGAGCGCGGGTTGAGGTTTTCCGTAAAGGTCATGTGATACATGTGCGGCATCACGATCGCCGAGGCAAAGAACACCAGCAGCAGCGTGCGCCACGGACCTTCCTGCAACGGCGTGTGCAGGGCGGCGAGGGCGGTCTGGTTTTGCAGCAGCCACAGTTCGAGCTGTTGCGGGCCGTCGAACACACCATACAGCGCGTACAGGCCAACGCCGCCGAGAGCGATCAGTTTGATGATTGATTCGAAGGCAATCGCGAACACCAGCCCTTCATGTTTCTCGCGCGTGGCGATGTGCCGGGAACCGAAGAAAATCGTGAACAGAATGATCAGCGCACAGAACGCCAGCGCCACGCGGCTCTGCACACGTTCGCCGGTGAGAATGCCGATCGAGTCGGCCACGGCCTGAATCTGCAAGGCAAGCAATGGCAAGACGCCAATCAGCATGAAAATCGTGGTCAGCGCACCGGCCCAGGTACTGCGAAAGCGGAAGGCAAACAGATCGGCCAGCGACGACAGTTGATAGGTGCGGGTGATCTTCAGGATCGGATAGAGCAGCACCGGCGCCAGCAGGAATGCACCGGACACGCCGAGATAACTGGACAGAAAGCCGTAACCGTACTGATAGGCCAGGCCCACCGTGCCGTAGAACGCCCAGGCACTGGCGTAAACCCCCAGCGACAGGGTGTAGGTCAACGGGTGGCGAATGATCGCGCGCGGGATCATGCCCCGTTCGCTGACCCAGGCAACGCCGAACAACGCCGCCAGGTACGCGGCGCTGATCAGGATCATCTGGGTCAGGCTAAAGCTCATCGGCATCTTTTTGGCTCTGCAGGATGAAGGTCACGACAATCAGGATCAGCCAGAGCAGATAAGGGCGATACCAGGCGCCCGTCGCGTCGATCCACCAATCCATGATGGCGGGGGAGAACAGGTAGATCCCGACGACCAGAAGCAGGACCAAGCGATAGATGTACATCCCGGCCTCTCTTTTTTATGCGCGTGCCCGAAAACGTGCGGCGATGGTAACGGATGGGCGCGCGACTGCAAGTGTCGTCATTGCAGTTGCGCTTCGGGCAGGGTCAGTGTGCGCGGGATCCTTTCGGCATCCCAGTGCGCGCAGCCCCAGGCCAGCAGTTCGCGCGGCGAAGCGTGAGCCAGTTCGGTGCCGGGATTCTGCCCCAGCGCGCGCAAGGCCCGCAGCAGCAACGGCGTGGCCTGATCGGCTTCGAGCGGCGGCGAGCGGTAGGACTTGCCGAGTTTGTTGCCGTCCGGCTGGGTGATCAGCGGCAAGTGCAGATAACGCGGCTGTTTCAGACCGAGCAGTTCTTGCAGGTACAGCTGACGCGGCGTCGAATCGAGCAGATCGGCGCCACGCACAATATCGGTAATGCCTTGCCAGGCGTCATCGAGTACCACCGCGAGTTGATAGGCGTAGAGACCATCGCGCCGACGGATGACGAAGTCGCCTACGTCGCGGCCCAGGTGCTGGCGGTATTCGCCCTGCACGCGATCAATGAAGTGGTATTCCAGCTCCGGCACGCGCAGGCGGATCGCGGCGTCGTGCTGTTCATGTCCGGCATTGCGGCAAAACCCCGGATAAATCCCGTGATAGGGCTCCAGTTGTTTGCGCGAGCAGGTGCAGGCGTAGGCCAGGCCATGATTGAACAAGCTATCGAGCACTTCGGCATAAGCCGCGTGTCGATCGCTTTGGCGGACCATTTCGCCGTCCCATTCGAAACCGTAGCTTTCCAGCGCCTTGAGAATCGCCGCTTGTGCACCGGGCTCTTCGCGCGGCGGATCGAGATCTTCCATGCGCACCAGCCAGCGCCCACCGACGGAGCGGGCGTCGAGGTAAGACGCCAACGCAGCGACCAGCGAACCGAAGTGCAGGTGGCCACTGGGGGTGGGGGCGAAGCGGCCGATGTAGGCGGGGGATTTGGCAGTCATGGAGGCGATAAAGGCTATTCAGAATTTAAGCAGGTTACCCCTGTGGGAGCGAGCCTGCTCGCGAAAGCGCTGTGTCAGTCAATAATGAGCTGTCTGAAGGGACGCTTTCGCGAGCAGGCTCGCTCCCACAGAGGCAGAAGCAGGTTCCGCGGGCAAAACACAGAAACAAAAACGGAGCGTTCGCACGCTCCGTTTTTCGTTCAGGTCGAGATTACTTGCCGACCTGCTTTTCCTTGATTTCCGCCAGGGTCTTGCAGTCGATGCACAGATCCGCTGTCGGACGGGCTTCGAGGCGCTTGACGCCAATCTCGATGCCGCAGGACTCGCACCAGCCGTACTCTTCGTCTTCGATCAGTTGCAGCGTCTTGTCGATTTTCTTGATCAGCTTGCGCTCGCGGTCGCGGGCGCGCAGTTCGAGGGCGAACTCTTCTTCCTGGCTGGCACGGTCGGCCGGGTCAGGGAAATTGGCCGCTTCGTCTTTCATGTGATCAACCGTGCGGTCGACTTCCTGCATCAAGTCCAGTTTCCACTTGTTCAGGATCTTGGTGAAGTGCGCGCGCATTGGAGCGCCCATGTACTCTTCACCCGCCTTCGAAACATAAGGTTCGAAGCCGCTGATCGTGTCTTTCTGCTGTTGCTTTGCTTGGGTGGACATGAAATAGACCGCCTCTACTCTTGTAATCCATTGCGCAGGATTGCTCCATCACCGACACCTGCCGGCCCTGCGGCTGCAAGCGGGCGAACTTACCAGATCAAATCAGCCTGCGCTACTCCCGGATGTCGAGCCCCCGGCGGGTGGCGCTTGCAGATGTCTGACAAGCCGTGTCTGTGGGAAGGGAGACCTGTTCAATCACTGATTTTAGTCAATCCTGGAGCGTACGTTCAGATCGTTACAGTCCAGCGTTCTTGAGGCTGTGACCTTCACGGGTTCTCGCTCGTTCCGGCAGACAGGTAGAATCGTCTCTTTTTTCCGTCAAAGGCATTCCAATGGGCCCCTACAGTGCGCGCAGTCGTGCGATCGAACCGTTCCATGTGATGGCGCTGCTGGCGCGGGCCAATGAATTGCAGGCCGAAGGCCACGACGTGATCCATCTGGAAATCGGCGAGCCGGACTTCACCACCGCCGAGCCGATCATCCGCGCCGGACAAGCTGCGTTGAGCGCCGGCAAGACCCGTTACACCGCCGCCCGTGGCATTCCCGAACTGCGCGAGGCGATCGCCGGTTTCTACCAATCGCGGTACGGCCTGAATATCGACCCACGGCGGATTCTGATCACGCCGGGCGGCTCCGGCGCGCTGTTGCTGGCCAGTGCCCTGTTGGTCGATCCGGGTAAACACTGGCTGCTCGCCGACCCGGGCTACCCGTGCAATCGGCATTTCTTGCGGCTGGTCGAAGGCGCGGCGCAACTGGTGCCGGTCGGGCCGGAGGTGCGTTACCAACTGACCCCGGATCTGGTCGAGCGGCATTGGGATCACGACAGTGTCGGCGCCCTTGTCGCTTCGCCGGCCAACCCGACGGGCACTTTGCTGACCCGCGATGAACTGGGCGGATTATCCACAGCGATCAAGGCACGGCACGGGCACTTGGTGGTGGATGAGATCTACCACGGCCTGACCTACGGCACTGATGCCGCCAGTGTGCTGGAAGTTGATGACAGCGCTTTTGTCCTCAACAGTTTCTCCAAGTATTTCGGCATGACCGGTTGGCGCCTGGGCTGGCTGGTCGCGCCGGACGCGGCGGTCAGCGAGCTGGAAAAACTCGCGCAGAACCTCTACATCAGTGCGCCGAGCATGGCGCAGTACGCGGCGCTGGCCTGTTTCGAGCCAGCCACCATCGCGATTCTCGAAGAGCGCCGCGCCGAGTTTGCGCGCCGTCGCGACTTCCTCCTGCCGGCGCTGCGTGAACTCGGTTTCAACATCGCCGTTGAGCCGGAAGGCGCGTTTTATCTGTACGCCGATATCAGCCGTTTCGGCGGTGATGCCTTCGCGTTCTGCCGACATTTCCTCGAAACCGAGCACGTTGCCTTCACACCGGGACTGGATTTCGGTCGTTATCAGGCCGGCCATCACGTGCGTTTCGCTTACACACAGAACCTCGCACGTTTGCAGGAAGCGGTTGAGCGCATTGCGCGCGGCTTGAAGAGCTGGCAAGGCTGATGCGCTTTTATCCTGCTCTGGAAGAAGCGCGGCTGATTCGCCGATATAAGCGTTTTCTCGCCGATATCGAAACCGTTAGCGGCGAATTGCTGACCATTCACTGCCCCAACACCGGTTCGATGCTCAATTGCCAGGTCGAGGGCGGGCAGGTCTGGTTCAGTCGCTCCAATGACCCGAAACGCAAACTGCCCGGCACTTGGGAAATTGGCGAAACCCCGCAGGGCCGGCTGTTTTGCGTCAACACCGGGCGCGCCAACGGCTTGGTCGAAGAAGCCTTGCAGGCGGGCGTGATCACCGAGTTGAACGGCTTTACCGCGTTGAAGCGTGAGGTTGCCTACGGACAGGAAAAAAGTCGCATCGACTTCCGCCTCGAATACCCCAGCGGCCCGGCGTATGTCGAAGTCAAAAGCGTCACCCTCGGCTTCGACGGCACGGCGGTGGCGGCGTTTCCCGATGCGGTGACCCAGCGCGGCGCCAAACATCTGCGCGAGCTGGCGCATCTGGCGCGCGACGGCATTCGGGCGGTGCAGTTGTACTGCGTGAACCTCACCGGCATCGATGCCGTGCGCCCGGCCGAGGAAATCGATTGGGCTTACGCCGAGGCGCTGCGTGAAGCGGTCGCCTGCGGTGTTGAGGTGTTGGCCTACGGTGTGCGCCTTGACCACGAAGAAATGGTCATCGACCGCCGACTCGACGTGCGGCTAAACGGTTAAACGTCGACCCACACGCCTTGTGTATCTTCCCGGCATTCAATTGCCGTGAGCGACTGCCCGGCGCAGGGTCCGGCGACGCATTCGCCGTCCTCGATCAAAAACAGTGCACCATGGGTGGCGCACTGGATCAGGCTGTTGCTTGGGTCGAGAAACTGGTCGGGCTGCCATTCCAGCCCGACGCCGCGATGCGGGCAGCGATTGAAATAGGCATAGACCTGCCCGCCACGACGCACGGCGAAAAGCTTTTTGCCTTCGATAACGAAACCGCGACTGCCACCTTCAGCCAGCTCACTGCCGGCGCAGAGAAACTTCATGGCTATCCTCAAATGTCCGCTCGTGTCTGGATATGTCCGAGCTTGACGTTCAAATGCAAACAATTATCAAATGGCGACCTTCTCCCACAGGGAGTCTGGCCGTTGCCGAGGATACTTGGCTCGCTGCGCCGATGCCCGGGAAACCTTGTTCAAGGAAGCTGCGTATGCGCCTGAAAACCCGCGTTGCCGTACTGTGCGTCGGCCTTTTTCTCAGCCATCAGGCGAGCGCAGCGGATTTACCGCAACGCTGGGTCAGCGCCGGCGGTGCGCTGTCGGAATGGGTCAGCGCGTTGGGCGGCGAGTCGAAGCTGGTCGGGGTCGACACCACCAGCCAACATCCCGAATCGTTGCAGGCGCTGCCGAGTATCGGTTATCAGCGCAGCCTGTCGGCCGAAGGCATCTTGAGCCTGCGCCCGGACATTCTGGTCGGTACCGAAGAAATGGGCCCGCCGCCGGTTCTGGCGCAAGTCAAAGCGGCCCAGGTCAAGGTCGAGTTGTTTTCAGCCCAGCCTGATCTGCCGACACTGGAAAAGAATGTCACCCATCTGGGCCAGTTGCTCGGCGCACAAAGCCAGGCAGCGCAGCTGCTGCAGAGTTATCAACAGCAGCTCCAGGCGCAGAAAGCGCGCGTTGCCCAAGTGCAGACCACGCAGAAAGCTCCGGGCGTGTTGCTGTTGCTCGGGCACGCTGGCGGCAAGCCGTTGATCGCCGGCAAGGACACCGCAGCCGATTGGTTGCTGCAACAGGCTGGCGGGCACAACCTTGCGACGCATAGCGGCTACAAACCGTTTTCTGTCGAATCCCTCGCCAGCCTCGATCCCGAAGTGCTGGTGTTCGCTGACCGTGCGCTGACCGGCGAGACCGCGAAAGCGGCATTGTTAAAGGAAAACCCGATCCTCAATTCCAGCCGTGCTGCCAAGAGCGGGCGGGTAATGGAGCTGGATCCGACGCTGCTGGTGGGCGGTCTCGGGCCGCGGTTGCCGGCTGCTTTGCAAACCTTGACTGATGGCTTCTACCCGGCCAAGGGCGGCCAATGACCACACTGGTCAAACCCCGTGGCTTGTTTATCGGCCTGACCTTGCTGTGTCTGCTGACGATCTGGCTGTCGCTGGCATTGGGGCCGGTGAGCCTGCCGCTGTTCGATACCTTGCGCGCGGCGCTGCGTCTGATCGGCGTGCCGTTGGCGCCGCAAGGGTTAGAGCAGGCTGAGCTGATTCTCGGCCAGATCCGCCTGCCGCGAACCTTGCTCGGCTTGGCGGTCGGCGGCGTGCTGGCGCTGTCCGGCGTGGCGATGCAAGGTCTGTTTCGTAATCCGCTGGCGGACCCGGGACTGGTCGGGGTGTCCAGTGGCGCGGCACTCGGCGCGGCGATTGCGATTGTCGGCGGCACGTTCTTTGACGGCCTGCCGGAGTGGTTCGGGCCGTATCTGTTGTCGGTGTGTGCGTTTCTTGGCGGACTCGGGGTGACGGCGCTGGTCTATCGGCTGGGCCGGCGCAACGGTCAGACTCATGTGGCGACCATGTTGCTGGCCGGTATCGCGCTGACGGCGCTGGCCAGTTCGGCGGTCGGTCTGTTCACCTATCTGGCCGATGACGCCACGCTGCGCACCCTGACCTTCTGGAACCTGGGCAGCCTCAACGGCGCCAGTTACGCGCGGCTGTGGCCACTGCTGATCATCACCATCGGCGTGGCGCTGTGGCTGCCGCGTCGGGCCAAGGCATTGAATGCCTTGTTGCTCGGTGAATCCGAGGCCGGTCATCTGGGCATCGATGTCGAACGGCTCAAGCGCGAACTGGTGTTCTGCACCGCGCTGGGTGTCGGCGCGGCGGTGGCGGCGGCGGGCCTGATCGGTTTTGTCGGGCTGGTGGTGCCGCATCTGGTGCGCCTGCTGGCCGGCCCGGATCACAAAGTTCTGTTGCCAGCCTCGGTGCTGGCCGGTGCGAGCCTGTTATTGCTCGCCGATCTGGTGGCGCGTCTGGCGCTGGCGCCGGCGGAGTTGCCGATCGGCATTGTTACTGCGTTTATCGGCGCGCCGTTCTTTCTTTATCTGCTGCTGCGAGGGCGTGCCTGATGCTGTCTGCGCACAATCTGCATGTCCGCCGTGGCCGCAAAGCTGTACTCAGTGGAGTCACGCTCAGGCTCGAACCCGGTCAAGTGCTTGGCGTGCTGGGACCGAACGGCGCCGGCAAAAGCACGTTGCTTGGGGCATTGTGTGGTGAGTTGCCCGCCAGTGACGGCAATGTCTCGCTCGAAGGTCAGGCGTTGAGCCACTGGAGCGGAACGCAGCGGGCACAACGACTGGCGGTGTTGCCGCAGGTTTCAACGCTGGACTTTGCCTTCGCCGTGGAAGAGGTCGTCGGCATGGGCCGTTTGCCGTACCAGACCGGGCGCGTACGTGATGACGAAATCGTCGCGGCAGCGCTGGCCGCCGCCGATGCCGGGCACCTGAGTGGGCGCAGCTATCTGGCGTTGTCCGGTGGCGAGCGTCAGCGCGTGCATCTGGCGCGGGTGCTGGCGCAACTCTGGCCGGGCCAGGCCGGGCAAAGCTTATTGCTCGACGAACCGACATCGATGCTCGATCCGCTGCATCAGCACACCACCTTGCAGGCGGTGCGCGAGTTCGCCAATCGTGGCGCGGCGGTGCTGGTGATCCTGCATGATCTGAATCTGGCGGCACGCTATTGTGATCGTGTGCTGTTGCTGGAGGAGGGGCGCCCGGTTGCGCTGGATACTCCACAGCAGGTGCTGCGTCCGGATACGCTCAAAGCGGTGTTCGGTCTGGAGGTATTGGTGCAGCCGCACCCGGAGCGTGGGCATCCGCTGATCATCGCCCGCTGATCAATCATCGAGGTGTCGCATGCGTGGATTGTGGTTGTTGGCGCTGGTGTTGCTCGCGGGGTGTCAGCACGTGGCGGTTCCGCCGGTGGGCGCTGATATCCGCGATCTGCGCAGCGGCGAGGTACTTACGGCGCAGCAATTGCTGACGCGTCTGGCTGAGCCTGAGCGTTTGATCATCGGTGAGCAGCACGACAACGCCGATCATCATGCTGCGCAATTGTGGCTGTTGCAGGAGCTCGGCGAGCAGCGAACGCAAGGCAGTCTGCTGCTGGAAATGCTCTCGCCGGTTCAACAAGCGAAAGTCGATGCGGCACGCCAGTCGAAATCCGTTCCGGCAGACCTGCCCGCGGCATTGGCCTGGCAAGAGGGCTGGGACTGGAACCTTTACGGGCCGATCGTGCGCTTTGCCCTGTCGCAGCCGTATCCGCTGCTGGCGGCCAATCTCGATGACAGCGAAATCCGCGCGTTTTACCGCAATGCACCGACTCTGAACGGTCCGCGCAGCAATTTGCTTTCGGTTAAAAATACTTTGCTTGGGCAAATCAGTGAATCCCACTGCGGCCTGCTGCCCGAATCACAGATGCCGGCGATGTTGGCAATTCAGCAACAGCGTGATCGACGCATGGCCGAACGCATGCTGGCGGCGCCGATGCCTTCGATTCTGCTGGCCGGTGAATGGCATGCGCGCAAGGATGTCGGCGTGCCGCTGCATCTGTCGGATCTCGGCGCTGGCACGGCGCCGATCGTATTGATGCTGGCCGAGCAGGGCGCTGCGGTATCGGCGGCGATGGCCGATTACGTCTGGTACACGCCGGCCACGCCGAAGCCGGATTACTGCGAGCAGATGCGACAACAGTTCGCCAAATGACTTTTCCACAGGCAAAAAAAGACCCGGTAAAAAACCGGGTCAAATAACCGTGATTAGCCTGATGAGGAGATAATCTGAGAGTCCGAACCAAGGGCTTTTCAGAATATCGACTGATCTCGCGACCAGTTGTGATAATCATAGCGATTCTCATTACCGCGTCAACCGCTGATTTTGCAAATCTGTAATTTAGTTTTGCGAGCAGTGGTCAGGCCCTGTGAATAAAGGGTTTTGCGCTAGGTGCGCTGCGTCGTCAGCTGCGTGATCTGGCGATTCAACTGGCCGATGCGTCGAGCCATGCCCTCAATCAGGCTATGGGCGATCTTCGGATTGCTGCGGGTCATGCTCAAAAATTGATCACCGGGAATCAACATCACCGTGCTCGGCTCTGACGTGACTACCGTGGCGTTGCGCGGCTCGCCGGTAAACAACGCCATGGCGCCGAAAATTTCGTCCTTCGGCACGTCACCGACCTTGTGCCCGTCAACAAATGCCTCGGCGTGCCCGTCGATAATCACGAAGACATGATCCGCTGCATCGCCCTGTTGAATCAGCACGGCGCCCGCCTCAACGCGTTTGAAGCCGTTGGTGCTGCGAAACTCCCGAGGTTTCAGCTCGGCCACGGCGTGGGCGAGCAGCGCCATTTGCCCGAGCAGATAGCTCAGCAACTGCTCCGCTCGATCAGGGTCGGCATACAAATGCTGCAAAACCTCAGCGCGCCCATAGGGCACCAGGCGCACAGCGCTGTCGCTGCAAATGCGGCAGTCGCTCCATTGCTCGCCACGTTGCAGGCCGAGCAGATCACCTTCCTGCCAGTAGAACAGCGCACGGCCCGCGATGCAGCCATGTACCACGCCCTCGCTCAGCAGAAACAACTGATCGCTCGGCACCTGTGCAAACAGATCGTCCGTAGCGTCCAGCTCGATGACCGGCGCGCACGGCGACAAATCCTGCAGCCACTGCCCAGGAAGACTCTGCAAGCGATTGATCAATGCGTCGGCGTGGGCCGATTGTTCCCCCAGTAAATACATGGCGTCAGCGCCTGTTCAGTTCTTGTGGCGCGCGGAAATGGCTTCGAGCTGTTTGTTCAAGGCGTCCTTGCGCTCGGCGGGGATATCGTTCCAGTGCACGTCCATCAACGCGCCTTCGATCGCATACAACAACACCTTCGATGCGCGAAACCCCCGAGTACGCACGGCCCGGTAGGCATCCACTGCACCGAGGCGACGCAAGTCCGAGGCGCTGTGGATGCCCACGGCATGCAGCCATTGCGCTGATGTCTTGCCAAGATTTTTCAGGTGTTGCAGTTCATCATTCATCAAGCCTCCTTGCGACGGCCGAATGGTGCGTGGGCGAGCTTCTCAGCAGTGTAGCCATCAGTAGGAAAAGCGTGGTTGTTTGGTCGGATTCGACGCAAAAGCTTCTAAGAAAGGGCGGTAAAGGGGCTGCGAACGCAGAGGGAAGCGAGTTAGGCGGTTAGCAATGTACAAGCGAGCCTGCTCGCGAAGAGGGCGTATCAGACACAATCGATATCAACTGACACTACGCCTTCGCGAGCAGGCTCGCTCCCACAGAGGCAAGGCGTGGTGTCAGGAAGATTTCCAGATTTCAGCGGGTGCGATAGCGCAACCGCGTGCCGAAATTCATCGACATCAGAATCTCGTCAGCACTCAGCTCCGGCGGAAAGTACGCCCCGGAAATCTGCGCATGGGCCAGGCTGGCGCCTTCGAGCGAAGCCTTGCGGAAGTCGATGCCGCGCAGATCGGCGGAGCGGAAGTACGCATCGCGGAAATCCACGCCGTCGGCGTTCAGCTCGCGCAGGTCGAGGCCACGGAAATCGCCGCCGACCATGTCGATCGGGCCATCTTGTGGGCGTTCCTTGTTGAAGCCTGCGACGTCATCTTTGTGCAGCAGGGCGTAAAGCGGAGTGTCGAGCAGTTTTGGCTGGCTCATGTCAGATCACCTGTTGGTTTTATGACGCCAGTATAGTGCCACTATTTGCCGGCCGTGAAGCGAGCGAGGGCTTCACGGCCGAAATAGTTTTTTACAGACCCGGCAGACGCTGACGGATCTGCGCGACTACGGTGTCCAGCGTGCCGGATTCATTGGTCTGCACGCGTTTGCTGCGCAGGATTTCTTCCGGCGTCAACGCTTCGCGATTGGCCTGTTGCGCTTCGATCACGGCGAGGGTGGCGTCGGACGGATCTTTCTGGTCGGCCTGACGCATCGCCAGCCAGCTCTCGATTACCGCTTGCGGGGCGTTGCAGTCGAGGATCAAAAACGGCGTGCCAGTAGCTTCGGCAATCTTCGCCGCGTTGTCGCGCTGCTCACGCTTGAGGTAAGTCGCGTCGATCACTACCGGGAAGCCGGCGTGCAGGATCACCTCGGCGATTTCATGCAGGCGTGCGTAGGTCGCGGTACTGGCATCGGCGCTGTAAATGCCGGCCTGCACATCGTTGGCAACAGTCTGCTCACCGAACAGGCGCTTGCGCTCGACATCGGAACGCAGGCGAATCGCGCCCAGCGCTTCGACCAGACGCATGGCCACGTGACTCTTGCCGACGGCGGAAACACCGTGGGTAATGGCCATGAAGCGCGAAGGAATGGTGCTGTAGCTTTCCGCCAGGTTGGCGTAGTTGCGGTACTGGCGCAGGGTGGTGGCGCGCTGCACCGCAGTCGCGTCGGCCGGCATGCTGAACAATGCCACCTTGGCCCGCACCAGCGCGCGGTAGGCTTTATAGAAGTTCAGCACTTCCAGGCCCTGATAGTCGCCAGTCAGTTCCAGATACTGGCTGACGAGGCGACGTGCCAGTGACTTCAGACCACGGTCTTCCAGGTCCATGGCGAGAAAGCCGGTGTCGGCCCAGACATCAGTGAAACGGAATGGCTCGTTGAACTCGATGCAGTCGAAGATCACCACGTTGCCGTCGATGACCGTGGCGTTGCCCAGGTGAATGTCGCCGTGGCATTCACGGGTGAAACCTTGCGCCTTGCGCTCGGCGAACAGGGGCTTGAGGCGCTCGAAGCTGCTTTCGGCCCAGGCTTTCAATGCCTCAAGTTGCAGCAAATCGTTCTTGTCGCTGAGGAACGGCAGGATCTGCTCGAAGTTTTGCGCGACCGGCGCCATCACGCTGTCCGGTGTACCAGCATCGTGTTCAGCCGGGACTTTCGGGGCGTTGAGATGGAAATGGGCGATCTGCTCGGCCAGTGCATCGATGTGCTGAGTGGTCAGCTCGCCATTGGCTTGCAGGGTGCTGAGCAAGCCGCTCTGCGGGAACTGGCGCATTTTCAGCACGTATTCGATAGCCGGGCCTTCGCCGCCCAGTTGTGGTGCTTCGACGCTGCCGGTTACCGGCAACACGTCCAGATACAAATCAGCGGTCAGACGCTGGTTCAGGCGCAGCTCTTCAGCGCAGAAATGCGCACGTGCGTCGAGGCTGGTGAAGTCGAGGAAGCCGAAATTCACCGGCTTCTTCACTTTATAGGCAAAGGGGCCGGTGAGAATCACCCACGAAATGTGGGTTTCGATGACCTGAAACCCTTCGACGGGATGCGGGTAGAGGGCCGGGTTTTGCAGGGCAGCGATCAGGGACTGGCTCACGGGCGATCCTTCAGAGACGGGGGAATTCGAGGCGGCCATTATGGCTGCTTGCCCGCCTGACGCAAACCTCCGCGCGTGCCTGTTGAGGATCGATAAAGTGCGTATAATCCGCCGCCATGACTCGATCCCGATCCCCCCGTACCAAGAAAAAACCACCAGCCAAGGGCCTCAGCCCATGGTTGAGCTGGGCCATTAAACTCAGCCTGGTCGGCCTTGTAGTGCTGGCCGGCTTTGCCGTTTATCTCGATGCCGTGGTGCAGGAGAAGTTCTCCGGCAAGCGCTGGACCATCCCGGCCAAGGTGTACGCGCGCCCGCTCGAGCTGTTCGTCGGACAGAAGCTCAGCAAGGACGATTTCCTCACCGAACTCGATGCCCTCGGCTATCGCCGCGAAGCCGTGAGCAATGGCCCCGGCGCCGCCGCCGTCAGCGGCAATACGGTTGACCTGAACACCCGTGGCTTCCAGTTCTATGAAGGCCTGGAAAAACCGCAGCCGGTGCGCGTGCGCTTCTCCGGCGATTACGTCGCCGAACTCTCCGCGACCAACGGCTCGAAGCTGTCGGTGGTGCGCCTCGAGCCGCTGATGATCGGCGGCATTTACCCGAAAAATCTCGAAGACCGCATCCTGATCAAACTTGATCAGGTGCCGCCGTACCTGCTCGAAACCCTGATCGCCGTGGAAGACCGCGACTTCTATAGTCACTGGGGCGTGTCGCCGAAATCGATCGCCCGCGCGGTGTGGATCAACACCTCTGGCGGCAAGATGACCCAGGGCGGCAGTACGCTGACCCAGCAGTTGGTGAAGAACTTCTACCTGACCAGCGAACGCAGCCTGACCCGCAAGCTCACCGAAGCGATGATGGCGTTGCTGCTCGAACTGCATTACGACAAGAAGGAAATCCTTGAGGCCTACCTCAACGAAGTCTTTGTCGGCCAGGACGGGCAGCGCGCGGTGCACGGTTTCGGTCTGGCCAGCCAGTTCTTCTTCGGCCAGCCATTGTCCGAGCTGAAACTGCATCAAGTGGCGTTGCTGGTCGGCATGGTCAAGGGGCCGTCCTACTACAACCCGCGTCGCAACCCGGAGCGCGCGCTGGAGCGGCGTAATCTGGTCCTCGACGTGCTGGCGCAGCAAGGCGTGGCGACCTCGGAACAGGTCGAAGCGGCGAAGAAAATGCCGCTCGGTGTGACGACTCGCGGCAAGCTCGCCGACAGCTCGTTCCCGGGCTTTATCGATCTGGTCAAACGTCAGTTGCGCGAAGACTACCGCGACGAAGACTTGACCGAAGAAGGCCTGCGCATCTTCACCAGTTTCGACCCGATTCTGCAGATGAAAGCCGAAGCCTCGGTCAACGACACCTTCAAGCGTCTGGCCGGGCGCAAGGGCTCTGATGACGTCGAAGCGGCGATGGTCGTGACCAACCCGGAAACCGGTGAAGTCCAGGCGATGATCGGCAGCCGTCAGGCCAGTTATGCCGGCTTCAACCGTGCACTGGATGCGGTGCGCCCGATTGGTTCTTTGATCAAACCGGCGGTGTATCTGACCGCACTGGAGAAGCCGAGCCAGTACACGCTGACCAGTTGGCTGTCGGACGATCCGCTGTCGGTCAAGGGCGCCAACGGTCAGGTGTGGAAACCGCAGAACTACGATCGCCGCTCCCACGGTACGGTGTTCCTCTATCAGGGCCTGGCGCATTCCTACAACCTGTCGACCTCGCGTCTGGGCCTGGAAGTCGGTGTGCCGAATGTGCTCAAGACCGTGGGTCGCCTGGGCGTTACTCGTGAGTTCCCGGCGTTCCCGTCGATGCTGCTCGGTGCTGGCGGCATGACGCCGATCGAAGTGGCGACCATGTACCAGACGTTGGCCAACGGTGGTTTCAATACGCCGATGCGCGGCATTCGCAGCGTGTTGACCGCCGAGGGCGAGCCGCTCAAGCGTTATCCGTTCCAGATCGAACAGCGTTTCGACCCGGCCTCGATTTACCTGATCCAGAACGCCATGCAGCGGGTGATGCGTGAAGGTACCGGCAGTTCGGTTTATAACGTGCTGCCCAAGACCCTGACACTGGCGGGCAAGACCGGTACCAGTAACGATTCGCGCGACAGCTGGTTCGCCGGTTTCAGTCAGGATCTGCTGGCGGTGGTCTGGCTCGGCCGCGATGACAACGGCAAGACGCCGTTCACCGGGGCCACCGGTGCGTTGCAGGTCTGGACCAGTTTCATGCGCAAGGCCGATCCGCTGCCGCTGGACATGCCGCAGCCGGACAACGTCGTGCAGGCCTGGGTCGATTCGCGCACCGGCCAGGGTTCGGATGCCAACTGCCCCGGCGCGGTACAGATGCCGTATATTCGCGGCAGCGAGCCGCCACCCGGCGCCGCGTGTGCAAGCGAAACACCTGCCTCGCCGGAATCGGTGATGGACTGGGTCAAGGGCTGGATGAATTAAGCAAAGAGGGTTTCAAGTGAACAAGTGGTTGATTCCAGCGGTGACCGCCGTGGCTTTGCTCAGCGGCTGCTCCACCGTACAGCGTGGTTCGATTCCGGTAGTGGATTCGGGTACGGCCGTGTCCAACAGCGAACGCATCGGTGCCAATGGCGGTTTCCGCCAGACCACGGTCAAGCGCCCGGTGCAGGGCCAGACTCAGGCGATTCCGCAAGGCGATACCGGCGTAGTGGTGATGGTGCCGGGCGGCGGTGCGGCGGTGTCGACACCGATCAGCTCTTCGCCGATCGTCCCGGGGCCTGCATCCGGCGGTATCACGTCGGGGCCGTACAACCCATCGGCGGTTGAGTCGGCGCCGATCAACTCCGGCAGCTACAGCATGCCGTCGACGCCAAGTGGCATTCCTTCGGCCAGCAGTGGCGGCGGTCTGTCGGCGGATGAGCAACTGGACGGTCCGGTACTCGCCTTGCTGACCACCGCGCAACAGCAACAGGCCGGTGGCGACCTCAACGGTGCCTCTTCCAGCCTGGAGCGGGCGCAACGTGTCGCCCCGCGTGAGCCACAAGTGCTTTACCGTTTGGCGCAAGTACGCATGGCCCAGGGCGATGCGCCGCAAGCCGAACAGTTCGCCCGTCGTGCGCTGACCATGGCCAACGGTCGTCCGGATCTGCAAGCCAGCCTGTGGGAAATCATCGCTCAGTCCCGTGAGAAACAAGGCGATTCCGCCGGTGCTGCGCTGGCCCGTCAGAAGGCCAAGGTTTCCCTGTGATGGACGTGCGTTTCCCGAAAATCGCCGATCAGCTATTGCTGATCGAACGCGAGCTGCGCACCCAGGGCTGGTGGGATGAGGTTGAGCCGTCCGCCGAAGCGCTAAGCAGTGTCGAGCCGTTTTCGGTCGACACGCTGGACTTCGAGCAATGGCTGCAATGGATCTTCCTGCCGCGCATGAAGATGATCCTCGAACAGGATCTGCCCTTGCCGAACGCCTCGGGCATTCAGGAAATGGCGGAAATGGTCTTTGCCCAGCGCAACCTCGGTGGCAAGGATCGGCAGTTGCAGGTGCTGCTCAAAGAGTTTGACCTGCTGATCACTGCATCTCGCTGAACGCGGTTGTGTAGGAGCTTTGTAGGAGCTGCCGAAGGCTGCGATCTTTTGATCTTGCTCTTCCAGCAAGTCAAAAGATCGCAGCCTTCGGCAGCTCCTACACATCCTTCGAAACGATTACGAACAATTCTCCTTAATCTGCTTCTTCGCTTCGACGATGCGTTCCTGACGCTGTGTATCGTCGAGCCTGCGCACATCCCCCTCGACCTCCTCACGCAAACGCGGATTGTTCTGCAGTTGCGCCAGGTTCGTGCGTGCCTGCTCGCAAAAGGCCTTGAGCTGCGCCTGCTGCTCGGCGACCTGTTTCTTCACCTTGGCATCAATGGCTTTCTGATCGCCAAGGACGCCGCCGCCCGGCATCGGCGCAGCTTTCGGCGCGGGCGAGGAGGGTGTCTGTACGGTCGTCGACGGTAGGCCCTGCGGAGGCTGCGCATCGAAATGCGTGACGCCTTGGGCATCGACCCATTTGTAGATTTGAGCGGCCGAGCACCATGGGCTGAGGCCGATCAGTAGAGTGAGGAGGAGCGTTCGCATGCTGATTCCTTGGCAAAAATGCGCAATTGACGCTAACAGAGTAGCGCTTTTCAGGTTTTTTCTTGCGTTCTCATGTGCTTACCCACAATTAACCACACAGACGACTTGACTTGCAGAGGGCGAAACAGAAGAATCCAAAGTCCGCTGTAGAGGGACTGCCAGAAGCAGACCCACTCGGTAGATCATGAGGCGCACATCCGCGCCGACCTGTTACACCCGCAACGCGTTACCTCGCGCTGGGTGGGAAAGGCCCGCAACACTTGGGACGATCCCAATACTTGCTCAGTCAGTGCTGACGTAGTCGGCGACCACCGTCGCTCATGCTCTGCCGAGAAGTAAACCTATTAAGACCCGCCCCTTTTTTGTGGACGGTATTCTGGCGTTTTAGAGGTGAACAACGTGGAGCTTTTATCTGGCGGTGAGATGCTCGTCCGCTTTTTGCGTGACGAAGGCGTCAAATATATCTACGGGTACCCGGGTGGTGCTCTCCTGCATGTTTACGATGCCCTGTTCAAAGAACCGGAAGTGACCCACATCCTGGTTCGTCACGAACAAGCGGCGACCCATATGGCTGACGGCTACGCCCGTGCCACCGGTAAAGCCGGCGTGGTATTGGTGACTTCCGGTCCAGGCGCCACAAACGCCATCACCGGTATCGCCACCGCCTATATGGACTCGATTCCGATGGTGATCATTTCCGGTCAGGTGCCAAGCACCATGGTCGGCACCGACGCGTTCCAGGAAACCGACATGATCGGTATCTCCCGGCCGATCGTGAAGCACAGCTTCATGATCAAGCACGCTTCGGAAATCCCGGAAGTCATGAAGAAGGCCTTCTACCTGGCGCAATCCGGTCGTCCGGGCCCGGTCGTTGTCGACATCCCGAAAGACATGACCAACCCGGCCGAAAAGTTCGAATACGTTTTTCCGAAAAAAGCCAAGCTGCGCTCCTACAGCCCGGCCGTTCGCGGTCACTCCGGGCAGATCCGCAAAGCAGCCGAAATGTTGTTGGCGGCCAAGCGCCCGGTGCTGTACTCCGGCGGCGGCGTGATTCTCGGCAATGGCTCCGCGCAACTGACCGAACTGGCGAAAATGCTCAACCTGCCGGTGACCAACACGTTGATGGGTCTGGGCGCTTTCCCAGGCACTGACCGTCAGTTCATCGGCATGCTCGGCATGCACGGCAGCTACACCGCGAACCTGGCAATGCACCATGCCGACGTGATCCTCGCAGTGGGCGCACGCTTCGACGATCGGGTGATCAACGGCCCGGCGAAATTCTGCCCGAACGCCAAGATCATCCATATCGACATCGACCCGGCGTCGATTTCCAAGACCATCAAGGCCGACGTGCCAATCGTGGGTCCGGTCGAGAGCGTCCTGACCGAAATGGTCGCGATTCTCAAGGAAATCGGCGAGACCCCGAACAAGGAGTCCGTAGCCAGCTGGTGGAAGCAGGTGGATGAATGGCGCGGTGATCGCGGCCTGTTCCCTTATGAAAAGGGCGACGGCAGCCAGATCAAGCCGCAGACCGTGATCGAAACCCTCTGCGAAGTGACCAAGGGCGACGCCTTTGTGACCTCCGACGTTGGTCAGCACCAGATGTTTGCCGCGCAGTACTACACGTTCAACAAGCCGAACCGCTGGATCAACTCCGGTGGTCTGGGCACGATGGGCTTCGGTCTGCCAGCCGCGATGGGCATCAAACTGAGCTTCCCGGACGACGACGTTGCCTGCGTCACCGGCGAAGGCAGTATCCAGATGAACATCCAGGAGCTGTCGACCTGCCTGCAATACGGCTTGCCGGTGAAGATCGTCATCCTCAACAACGGTGTGCTGGGCATGGTTCGCCAGTGGCAGGACATGAGCTACGGCAGCCGTCACTCGCACTCCTACATGGAATCGCTGCCCGACTTCATCAAGCTGGCTGAAGCCTACGGCCACGTTGGCGTACGCATCACCGAATCGAAAGATTTGAAGTCGAAGATGGCCGAAGCCTTCGCCATGAAGGATCGCCTGGTGATCATCGACGTTGCAGTCGACACCAGCGAGCACGTCTACCCGATGCAGATCAAAGACGGCTCCATGCGCGATATGTGGCTGAGCAAGACGGAGCGTACTTAATCATGCGGCACATTATTTCCCTGCTTCTGGAAAACGAACCCGGCGCTCTGTCTCGCGTAGTCGGCCTGTTCTCGCAGCGCAACTACAACATCGAAAGCCTGACCGTGGCCCCGACCGAAGACCCGACCCTGTCGCGTCTGACGCTGACCACTGTGGGCCACGATGAAGTGATCGAGCAGATCACCAAAAACCTGAACAAGCTGATCGAAGTGGTCAAGCTGGTGGACCTGTCGGAAAGCGCTCACATCGAGCGTGAACTGATGCTGGTCAAGGTCAAGGCCACTGGCGCCCAGCGCGCCGAGATCAAACGCACCACCGATATCTACCGTGGACAGATCGTCGACGTCAGCGCCAGCGTGTATACCGTTCAATTGACCGGTACCAGCGACAAGCTCGACAGCTTCATTCAGTCCATCGGCACCGCATCGATTCTGGAGACCGTCCGTAGCGGCGTGACCGGCATTGCTCGCGGCGACAAAGTACTCAGCATCTAAACCAAATTAGCGCATGGCCTGAATGGCCGGATATAAGGGGAAATTCATGAAAGTTTTCTACGATAAAGACTGCGACCTGTCGATCATCCAGGGCAAGAAAGTTGCCATCATCGGTTACGGCTCCCAGGGCCACGCTCAAGCGTGCAACCTGAAAGACTCCGGTGTCGACGTTACCGTCGGTCTGCGTAAAGGTTCGGCCACCGTTGCCAAAGCCGAAGCTCACGGCCTGAAAGTGACCGACGTTGCTTCCGCTGTTGCCGCTGCCGACCTGGTCATGATCCTGACCCCGGACGAGTTCCAGTCCTCGCTGTACAAGAACGAAATCGAGCCGAACATCAAGAAAGGCGCCACTCTGGCCTTCTCCCACGGCTTCGCGATTCACTACAACCAGGTTGTTCCGCGTGCCGACCTCGACGTGATCATGATCGCGCCGAAAGCCCCGGGCCACACCGTGCGTTCCGAGTTCGTCAAAGGCGGCGGTATCCCTGACCTGATCGCGATCTACCAGGACGCTTCGGGCAACGCCAAGAACGTTGCGCTGTCCTACGCCGCTGGCGTTGGTGGCGGTCGCACCGGCATCATCGAAACCACCTTCAAGGACGAGACCGAAACCGACCTGTTCGGCGAACAAGCCGTTCTGTGTGGCGGTACCGTTGAACTGGTGAAAGCCGGTTTCGAAACTCTGGTTGAAGCTGGCTACGCGCCGGAAATGGCCTACTTCGAGTGCCTGCACGAACTGAAGCTGATCGTTGACCTCATGTACGAAGGCGGTATCGCCAACATGAACTACTCGATCTCCAACAACGCCGAATACGGCGAGTACGTGACTGGCCCGGAAGTGATCAACGCCGAATCCCGTCAGGCCATGCGCAACGCCCTGAAACGTATTCAGGACGGCGAATACGCCAAAATGTTCATCAGCGAAGGCGCAACCGGCTACCCTTCGATGACCGCCAAGCGTCGTAACAACGCCGCTCACGGCATCGAAATCATCGGCGAGCAACTGCGCTCCATGATGCCGTGGATCGGTGCCAACAAGATCGTCGACAAAGCCAAGAACTGAGTCGTCGTTCCTTGTACGAAAAACGCGGCCTCGGCCGCGTTTTTTCGTTTGGGCCGGTGCTTCTGGTATAAAGCTGCATCGTTTGTGGCCGAACTGTCGTCCTCAAGCCTCTGTCGAATTTTTTCCAAACCGTTGCAAGGTAATGTCCATGAGCGAACGTCCCGAAGAGCCGAACAAGGCTTCCGACGCCGAAAGCCTGCTGCCCATCGATGAGCACATCGAAGAAGGGCACGACGCTGAAGGTCGTAAAGTCCGGCATCGTGGTATCTATCTGCTGCCGAACCTGTTCACCACTGCCAACCTGTTCGCAGGCTTCTATTCCATCATCAACTCGATGAGCGCCCAGGCCGCGTTGAGCGCCGGCGACTCGGTGAATGCGAGCAAGTATTTCGCCTTCGCTGCGATCGCGATCTTCGTCGCGATGGTCCTCGATGGCCTCGATGGTCGCGTGGCACGCATGACCAATACCCAAAGTGCCTTCGGCGCCGAGTACGACTCGCTGTCGGACATGGTCGCCTTCGGCGTCGCGCCGGCATTGCTGGCCTTTGGCTGGGCGCTGGGTGATATGGGCAAGGTCGGCTGGATGGTCGCCTTCATATATGTAGCGGGTGCGGCGTTGCGTCTGGCGCGTTTCAACACCCAGGTCGGCACGGCGGACAAGCGCTACTTCATCGGTCTGGCCAGCCCGGCGGCGGCAGGTGTGGTGGCCGGTATTGTCTGGGCGTTCAGCGATTACGGCATCCAGGGTTCGAAGATGTCGTTCCTGGTGGCCTTGATGGTGGCGGCGGCCGGCATGCTGATGGTCAGCAACATCAAGTACAACAGCTTCAAGGAGCTGGATCTCAAAGGTCGCGTGCCGTTCGTGGCGATCCTGGCGGTGGTGCTGGTATTCGCTGTCGTGTTCAGTGATCCGCCGCGCATTCTGCTGCTGGTGTTCCTCGCCTATGCGGCGTCCGGTCCGGTGCAATATCTGTTGCGTCTTCGTCGTCACAAAAACGCCGAGTGATGTAATTTCCCGCATACTCCGCAGTCTATGGGTGCACCTGTCCTCCAAAGCTGCGGAGTTGTCATGTTGATCAAGATCCCCAAAGCATCCGACTGCCATGAGTCGGATGTCACGCCTGAAGCCATTTATCTCTCCCGTCGCCAATTGCTCGGCGCCACTGCTGCCGGTATTGCCGTGAGCAGCCTGCCGCGCTGGGCCAGTGCCGCTGATGCCCCTCGCTACTCTGATGTCGAATCCGGCAAGGCTCCGGCCTGGTTTGCCGAAAAGCTTCCTTCTACTCAATGGGGGGCGGTCAACGTCAAGGACGAGGCGATCACGCCTTATAAAGACGCGACGAACTACAACAACTTTTATGAATTCGGTACCGGTAAGGCGGATCCAGCGAGGAACGCTGGCGACCTGAAAACCGAACCCTGGAGCGTGGTGATTGACGGGGAGGTGGGTAAGCCGGGGCGTTATGCGCTGGAAGACTTCATGAAGCCGTATCAACTGGAGGAACGTATCTATCGTCTGCGCTGCGTCGAGGCGTGGTCGATGGTCATTCCCTGGATCGGCTTTCCCATCTCGGCCTTGCTCAAGCAGGTCGAGCCGACCTCCAAAGCCAAATACATCCGTTTCGAAACCCTGCAGGATCCCAAGAGTATGCCCGGCCAGCGTTCCGGTTTTGCCTTGATCGACTGGCCGTATGTCGAAGGTTTGCGTCTCGATGAGGCGATGAATCCTTTGGCGATCCTGGCGGTGGGCATGTATGGCCGTGAACTGCCGAACCAGAATGGCGCGCCATTGCGTCTGGTGGTGCCATGGAAGTACGGCTTTAAAAGCGTGAAGTCCATTGTGCGCATCAGTCTGGTCAGTGAGCAGCCGAAGACCACCTGGCAAAGCATTGCTGCCGATGAATATGGCTTCTACGCGAATGTGAATCCTACCGTCGACCATCCACGCTGGACCCAGGCCCGCGAGCGGCGCCTGCCGAACAGTCTGTTCAAACCGAATGTGCGCGATACCCAGATGTTCAACGGCTACTCGGATGAAGTCGCTTCTTTATATACAGGGCTCGATCTGCGGAAGAACTACTGATGCGTTATCCGTTCTGGCGAGTGGGCGTTTTCATTGCTGCGGCGGTCTGGCCATTGCTGTGGTTCTATCAAGCGTTCGCCGATCTGCTCGGGCCTGATCCGGGCAAGGTGCTGGTTGATCGTCTCGGGCTTGGCACGCTGGTGTTGCTGTTGATCACCCTGAGCATGACTCCCCTGCAAAAGCTGAGCGGCTGGGCGGGGTGGATTGCAGTGCGCCGGCAGTTAGGGCTTTGGTGTTTTGCTTATGTGACGCTGCATCTGTTCAGCTATATGGCGTTTATCCTCGGGTTCGATTGGTCACAGTTGGGCGTTGAGCTACGCAAGCGTCCTTACATTATTGTTGGTGCGCTGGGCTTTCTCGGATTGCTGATACTGGCGGTGACGTCCAATCGTTATAGTCAGCGTCGTT